>CAUTMR010000005.1:0-146803 GCA_963539975.1 uncultured Porphyromonas sp.
ACACTGGGCGTACAGGTTTCCTCATTTCAATTCCACTAAGGTACAATTTGGAGCCCTTGTTTTTGTGCGATTTAAGGGGGTTTTTGCCTATTTCAATTCCACTAAGGTACAATTTGGAGAACGCCTATCGCAAGTGCCCTGTTTGTAGAGACACGATTTCAATTCCACTAAGGTACAATTTGGAGCGGAACCTCTGTAGAAGCTTCGGTAGGGCGAGGGGCATTTCAATTCCACTAAGGTACAATTTGGAGTATACAGATATTGGACAAAGACCCCCTATCCGGTCTGATTTCAATTCCACTAAGGTACAATTTGGAGCCGTGAAGTTAGACAGAAAATATCACATAAACAAAGGCTTTGAGAAACGTTTCCGATGAGATAATGAGGAGAAAATATCGTCGATGTGCAATCCTAAGAAAAGGGCCGAGGATCGACAAGAGCACTAATTATCTATTAACCAAACACTTCAATGGCGCAATCTATTTGAGGTATAGCTATTCCTCAGAAAAAGCTCCTTCTTCGACACAAAAAGGGCTCTGAAACCGCCATCTCCCTCCCACTTTGTACGAACTGGTACTTATCTAGCTCCAGCAATATTACCAATAAATACTGAAATAGAAAAGCACACTCTTCAGCGGCAATCTATTGTTAGTAGAAGACTTAGACCTTGACAATCTTATGCGACCTTGTATCAAGAATCCTAAGTCTACAGGCACCCACACGATAGAAAAAGGCCTCTCGTAATACCAGAAAGAATAAAACTTTCACGGCTCTCCATGGCTAGAGGAAATTATCTATCGCAGCTTTTTCTTTTCCCAATATTTCCCTCTCTAGTCTCTGTCGCGAAGAAAAAATAATAACGCTATCTTCCGTTTGATCCAAAATGCAGGATGCCTCAATCTTCAATTCCTTTAGTTTCACCTCTGTGATCTCCCCTTCAAAAACAGAGTTTTGGATCCAATTGAGGTATCTGCGGCAAAGCTTCAGCATCTTAGCCACGCGTTTTTCGCCAACGTCGTATACTAGAATAACGTACATTACCAATACATTCTAAAGGGTTCATACTCCTCTATTCCCAGCAAATCCTTCGCTAACTTATAGCACTCTAGACGAACCAAGTGCTTATAGCTGACCGAACGCCCAAGCCGTCTGTGCTTTATTGTTTCGCTTAATCGCTCTTCAAAAGCCCGTACGAATATCTTTTTCCCCGAGGGATTAAGCACACAACGATTCAACTTATTATCAAAGTGCCGCTCTTGTAACATCCCCTTATTCAGTACCTTAAAGATAGTTCTATCTACAAGAATTGGCTTAAAAATCTCAGAAACATCCAAACAAAGAGAATAGCGCCTCTCGCCGGGAGTGTGTAGGAAGCTGATTGTCGGATTCAATTGCGTTTGATGTATTGATTTGAGACAAACGGTGTAACACATCATATTTCCAAACGAAATCAAAGCATTGACTTCATTCTGAGGGGGGCGTTTCGTCCTCGTTCCCATATCAAAATCATTGATGATGACGTCAAAAGCTCCGTAGTAAGCCTGTCTTATATTTCCTTCAATCCCCATTAGCTCTTCAATACTTTTTGTTGTAGCAATATGAGGAGTATACTGATCAATTTGCTCTACTATCGACTGCAAATCTTTCCCTCTATTGTGGTAATAACTTAGGTTTTTCTGCATATTGAATGCAGCTCCATAGACAAACTTTTGTGCCAATAGGAGTCGGCGGCTTTTCTTATGATACGCTTGCGCCTGTGCCAATATCATTTTGCCGGAGAGAAGGGATTCTTTAGGCATAAATGAGCCTGTATAGTTCTCGTAGTAGTCGAAGAAATGCACAGCAATATCATTCATTCCTAGGAAATTAAACAAGGAACTATTAGCTCGCAAAGAGCCAAAGACATACATATCTCCTACAGTCTCTACGGGGATATAACGAGGGACACCAAAGGCTTCTGCACCATTAGCCCCTTCTTCTATTGGGACGAAACGCAACGAATTATCCTTACGAGACAACTCCCCCGGATTGAATAAATAAAAACTCTTTTTCATAGATACCAAATCCTCACAATCTCTAATATTACACACGCTCTCTCCTAGAGAGGTTTTCCCTAGTTTCCCCCTTCTAATCCGGCCTCAGCTATCTTTCGAAAAGAACCAGCCCTATTTTCTAAAAAATCTCACCCAAAATAGAGATGCCTTTTTGGGTAGAAATCTTTGAAAAACTAGGCAGCAAATCCTTTGCTTTTAGGCTGGATATTTTTCTGCATTTACTTGGTCGTAAAATTGCCCTCCTCTACGACTCCTCTCCCGAGAAGCAGAAGTCGTAGTAACTACAGAGCTTACAAATCCGAGATTTGATACAGGGAGGACACTCCGAACTCTCTGTAATCTCTTCTATATCAGCTGTTATCTTCTCTATATTTTCTCGATCAATATCCGTCAGTAGGACCTCTTCTGTTTTCCTCAACTTGGGATATTCCAATATCCCCGTAGCTCCAAGGATGCCATTTTGTTCTAAAACATAGAGATAATAGAGCAGCTGGAGACGATGGGCTGGAGCTATTTTATTCGATTTCTTCACCTCGTGAACGATTTTATTCCTCGCGTCATAGAAATCTATTTTGATCCCATCAATAGCAAGTTCTTCGTAACGAACGGAACGTTGGGGGTAGGATTCTTCATGGATTAACTTGCCTTCGTAGACCAGATCCGAAGTCTGTTCCATCGTTATTCCTGAGGAAAACAACCACAACTTCCGATGGCAAACTTGATAGTAATTGAAGTGCGTTCCCGTAATAACCATAACGTAATAGAAGAAGAGATGTACCCCACCCTAAGAATACATCTCTTCTTTAGAAATCACATAGTTAGCATTGATTTTCGTAGTCGAAAGACTGCATCAAATGGATGAGATGCTTCTCCGCCGCCTCAAGAGCATCGGCACTTTCATTCTCCACCACAATGTAAGCAGCACAGGGAAGGGCTACAAACAGCTCAGCCCCGGCCTTCTCATCTACAATGGGTTTCGCCTTTGGCTTATCTCCTCCATCGTCAATCAGTTTGGCACGAATAGCTCCGGCAAGAGTATTAGCATTGTCACTAACAGCTATGGCCAAGGTCTCCATAATACTAAATGTACGTGCCTGGTTGGACGTAATGCGCCAATTTATCAAGGCATGGGCTAGAGCAGGTATCACTTTTTCACGCTCATCTTTGGGCAAAACTAAGCACTTACCAAAAACATTTTCACTCTCAACCCAACCTAAGTCTTTCAGTTTCTGTATTGTATCTGGGTCTATCTCAGGATCATGCTGATTGAGAGAAACAGAAAATAGTGTACGTAGGTCTACAGCAACATCATACACAAAGAGTCCTGAAGTTCGCTCATTATCAGGAATCCAATGGCGTCGAGTCAGCGTCCTCCCCGTGTTGTGCAAAAAATCTTCTATCTCTTCCTCGGTCAAAAGCTCCTTCTTTCCTGCTATGCGTACATTCACAGGATGATGATCCGGTCGGTCACTGCGGTCAAAGGTTATATTCTCTTTTTGAGTTCCTGCTAGCAAAGGGTGTAATGGACGCATGGCAGATACAGATAGAGGGCTACGGCGTTTCTTGGTTATTCCGTCTCCGGCACGCATCCATCCTCCAATAAGTTGGTCAACATGCTGAGGGTCACAGGGAGACCATGGTTCCTTCTGAGACAACTCCTTCTTTGCCGTAATCTCATAATTAAATGTCACAGGAGCCATCTGTACGCCTAGGTAGTCTGTAAGAGCCTCCAGTATAGAACGCTTTACCTGTTGCCCACTAGAATAGGCCAAGTAACGACTAAATTGGGCATCAAAATAGGTTTTCTGTCCATCTTGAACACAGAATACCGTATGCTCAGCTCGCTTGAGTGCTCGCAAATAAATGTAGGGGTTCATAACTTTATTCGTTATTAGAGTTTTTACTATTAATCACTGCATAATGGAAACGCATCAATGTAAGGAAGTAGGGAACATTGTCCGAAGGCATCGTATTTATAGTAGACGCTATATCCTCAAACTCGTCCATAGAGGCATCAGCTTCCTCCACAATCTTTCCCATTCCATCTATAAAAGCCCTCTTATTGGTAGACTCTAAAAGGATTTTTACCATGTTACTTCTCACTGTTCGAGCAGTCTTTCCTCCCAAAGAAAAGTTCTGTAGTGTTTGGGCAAAAGCCTTAGCTTTATCCCATAGTTCTTCGTTGTTCAACATAGCTAATAACCAAATTTGATATGTTTCATACTGTATTATTTGTTCCTCATCATCAGACTTATAGGATGGGATCTTTCCTTTCTTCATAAGAGAACTTAGCCCCTTTGGTTCCAATGCCTTAAGACCAATAACTCCCTCTTTGCAAGCCATTGAAAAGCCAAATGCAGTACCAAATAGCTTCATAGCCTTCTTACTATTCTTCGTCCCAAAGTGATGTTCGTACAAATCATGAACCTTGCGAATGGGAGATAATACAAAGGGAATAAAACCAACGGTCGTATTAGTCTGACCAATATTGTACACATAACCCATCATCCGTGGGTCTGGAAAACGACGACTCACTGCCGCAATCAGATCGACCCAAGGTAAAGTTTGAATCTCTACAAGGTCATCTTTTATTGAGAATTTATCAGTAAAGTCTAGAGAAGCAGAGCTATCTCTAGTACTATACTTCTTTTTGAGCCACTGTCCGTTCCAAGTATTAATTTGGTTCCCTCTCATCCGAGGAGTTGTATTTAGATAGTTGCGATACAAGTCCCACCCATCTGCAATATCAAGCAGAATATCGGGTTTAGAAAAAAGGATCGTCAACCCACCTTGTACTCCGATACCTAAGCCTGCACCAATCCATGACAAGTAACATTCCGCAGGATCTACCTGCTCTCGGACAATCGACACCTGCCCCGAAGTAGTAGAGAGCGTATCTACAGAAGGATACCCAACAGCAATACTTGCATCAGGCAAACCCGTATCAATCTTTGCCAAGAACTTATCCAAACGTTCTTTCCTTCTATCTGCGGACTCAAAAGGCTTCCTCTCCAAAATCATATCCTTCCAGGATAACTTAGGATTCTCAAAAGGTGAGTTACCCGCAGTCATCAGGTACTTCTCATGACCGAAGAAGCGCGGATAGTATACTTCCACAAAGAAACTCTTGGGCGTATAAGCCTTGTTATGCTTCTCATTGTATGCTTCTAAGAATATCTTTCCTATGACTGATGTTACCATTGTATCACTCTCATTTATAGTATTTCAAAGCTCTTGTTTTTCTCTTCCTCCAAAAAGTCCTCCACGTATCCTAGCTCCTTATCATAAGCTCTATCGGGAATAATGTAAGGATATGACCCCTCCTCTATTTGTGCAAGCCCCTTAAATCGGATCGCTTTTGAGACAGGGATTTCAAGCTCTACCCGAGATGAGTAATTGCCCTGTAGGTAATCTGCATAATCGCTCTCCGTAATGCAGCAGACAGAATCAATGTCTAACATTTCGAGAAGAACCGACTTGGGTCTGTGCTTCAGCTCTTTAAGCGTCCATTGCCCTCCCCTAAAAATTGAATGCAACTCAATATCGACTATAGGGATTTCGGGATAAACAAAATCCAACAGGGACTGAACTTCCGTCTCATGGAAGGGGGCTCCATCTTTCAAAGCATCGAAACTTCTTTGCAAAACATCCAACTTATAGGGTTTGCATTCAGCCTCTTGATCAGGAGGAGCCAGCACATATATAGGCTTTTGTTGGCCGATAGTCTCATAAGATCGTCGCCTATTGATCCGACCAAAGCGTTGAATTAGCGAATCCATTGGAGCGCACTCCGTTATCATAACATCAAAGCTAATATCCAAACTAACCTCCACAACCTGAGTAGATACCACTATGCAAGCCTCCGTACCTTTATCGTATTTCTCCTTCAAATCTTGCTCCAAACGCGATCGATCTCCTCGCTTGAAGCGACTATGAATAAGCATAGATGGAACTTCGGGATACTTTTCGTGCAACTCCATATAGAGCCTTTGCGCTCTCTTTACTTGGTTACAAACAAAAAGGAGCTTGCGTTTCTGTCGGATCGTTTCCTCTACGATAGGAGTCGCTTCTTCTAGCGTTTTCAATTTATGAATAACGTGTCGATCAAAAGTTGCGAGCTGCTCATCAGACAACTTTACCTCATACACTTTTTGAGATCCTCCTAAAAGGTTCAGTAATGTATTGTACAAGATACTCGGCATCGTAGCCGTGCCAATGTGCACACGACAACCTAGAACTATAAGTATCTCGACAATCTTTAAGACCATAGCTTGAGCAACAAACGAATAGGTGTGGATCTCATCCAAGATTACATCGCACCCTCGTAAATCTAAAGCCATCGCCTCATATCCTTTTAGCCCAAATGCAATTGCTCCCATCTGATGGGGTGTAAGGATTTTGATAGAAGCTCCGACATGATGAGAAAGCACCCGTTCGTACTTTCCATCCAGCTTCAATATAGATGCTGCATGGAGTGGATAAATCTGAGCTTCTGACCCTTTCAAATCTTGTTTTACCCTATCGTACATGGCATTAATAGAGGCTTGAAAAGGCAATGTGTAGAATACACGTCCCTCACACCGCCTCAATAAGAAATCGGTTTTGCCTGCTCCCGTAGGAGCCGTTACTAAGGTGTGGATACGAGGGTCGTCAGACGAAATTTGGGATAAAGGGTACAATGGACTTTGCCTACTGCTGTAATAGGATAGATCCGGCTTGATAAATAGTTTCTGGAGAGCGGTATCTGTATAATCTTCTAGAGCTGAGGCCAAGTGGTCAGCAGCCATCAGTAGACCTTTCCAACGGGAACAATTGGGAGTAAGATCGCTACAATACTCTAGAGCATCATCGTAATTCTCTTCAGCCTCCTCGATAGAAATAGGACGTACTTGCCAGCCTAATTCCTTCAAAATTCCCAAAGCTTCTTTACTCCACAGCTCAAAATCTTTGCTATGATAGCTAAAGCATTCGCTCTCAATATCGTCTAAATCTAAGAATCCCTTATCTCCAATATCTTCACAAACAGACTTATGATGGGCAATAATCATCCGAGTAATAGTCTGTCTCTTTTCTACATCCTCAATCAATGATAAAAAGAAAAGGGAAGCAATCTCGTGACGAAATACTAAAGCACAGGGAGGAAGATTTTTCTGTTTCAATCGCTCTTGGAAAATAGGACTAGCCTTACCAATATCGTGAAGATGCGCTCCCATACGGGCAATTTCGGGATCTAAACCTACATTTTGAGCTATACACACAGCTATCTTCGCAACATCCTCTAGATGCTGTTGGAGTGTAATCCCATTACTCTTAGCTAGAATGTGATCAAACATTTCCATCTCTACGATAGGATAGCTTCGCCTCCAATCTCTATTCTTCCGTACATGTGAGCATTATCATCAAAGCGATTGAAGCCAACCATAAAGGCGTCCGAAAAAGAGGAGCCAAACCGCAATTCAAATCCTGGCAGGGCATCAAATTGAGATTCCTCCATGAGTATTATATCTTTTTCCGGTAGTACAACATCTTCGTTGCGACACAAGCATAGATGTTGCTCCGAAGCTACAAGGGCATCCTCCTCCGTTGTAAAAGCAAGATAAAGAGAGGGATAAAGCATCACACCCCTATTGAGAATAGATTGCTCTCTCTCGTAACATTTTTCTTTTTTCCGGAACTTCCAGGCTTGAGTCTGGGTTGTTTCTTGTTGTACATCTATACCTTTATAGGAGAGCTTATGGCGAGCAATTTTGTGTATTCCCTTATCTGATAATGTCTCGGGAAATAGTTTCTTTTCCATTCCCTCTACAATGGAAGGAGTGAGGAATTGCTGACTATACGTCTCTCCATCTCGAACGGCAGTCCAAGGCTTGATGTAGCCAAATGTACCCGAATAGTGAACTACAAATAATATTCTTTCCTTCTCCATCACATCTTTACTTTATGGCTCCAAATCCAATTCCCGTAGAGTTTCCCAAGCCGGCATTCCATGCCAAAAGTTTTGTCTCGGGGCTCCCTATAATCCGTACAGGAGACCAACTAACTTTATTCTTCACGCCTTTATAATCGACAAGCATCTCCTTAGCAACTCCTTCACAAGGAGCAAACTCTGCTGTTGCATCCCTATCATCAATCCCTGCTGCGAGGAGCTTTTTCTGTAGGTTTAGAGTCAATACCTCATTAGCTTCTGAGTCTTGATACAACAGATGCTTATAACGGTTTTCCTTTTGTTTTACCTTAAGAAGAATAGGACTTGCCGGATAAAACAATTCGCGTTTACTTAAGTCTGGATCCTCTTCAATCACAACCTCTTGAACGATTAACCCACAAAACATCTCCGGATCTTGCTGAATCCCTCGCAAAATCTGCCTTAAGAAATCAGGGTTACTAGCTCCAATAAAGAAAGCTGCTCGGTGATCAAAAAGAATACCCTCCAGATCTTTTACTGCCTTGCCCCCCGATAAGCGAGAGAATGAAAAGAGGGACGATTGCCCATGCCAAGTATTAGGTCCTAACCATTTATGGATACAACCTACCATTTTTTGCTGATGAACAAAAGGAACAATGGTTCCATTTGCTTGTACATCTAATAATAATCTCATAGAATTTCTGATAAACTAATTACCAAGATCCGCCGGCTCCACCACCTCCGGTAGAACCGCCACCCCAACCGCCGCCAGAGCTACCACCCCAACTACTTCCAGAGCTACCTCTACCCGACAATCCGCCTAAAATACCACCTACAGCTGCAGCTGCACCGACACCTCTCACAGGACTTTCTTTCGGTCTCTTCTTCCTATCTTCATGGTTACAATAGAGACATTTATAATCGGTTATATAGTGGTTAGTCGTCTCTTCTCTTCGAACAACATAGTAGGCATAAGTACCACACTTGGGACAACGAGAATAACGCGAAGGAAGTTCTCGCACCGGAAAAACATGCTCATACCCACAGCTACTGCATTGCATCGCTCCGTACTCACGCGACTTTATCTCCGTCTCTAGAAGCATCTGAGGATTGAGAAGAGAATGCACTTTTGCTCGGTCACTAATGGGTAGCATTGTTTCCTTTCCACAATTAGGACAACGCCTACTTTCCCTATCCAGCTTCTTACAAAGATTCTTTCCTAGCAGGTAAATCACGATCCCAATAGGCAGACAAGCAATGGTAAATATCACGCTATAGGTTTTATTTTTCGACTTCAAGCGGGCCAATCGCTCCGGGGCACTCTTGTATTTGTATTCTCCCTTTTTCTCGAAAATATTCGTCAATTTACCGTAGGATTTAACGGCGCAATAAAGTACAAACAAGAGATAGAAAATGAAAAGAATATAGTCCCCTTCTTCCTCTTCAGAGCTATTTCCCCCATCTGATCCCTCAAAATCTCCTGTCTTAAATATCTCACTTATGGCATCTATTCCACTCATGAGACCCTCTGCATAGGCGTCTTCTTTGAAGTGGGGTATCATACGATTTTGAATGATGCTAGAGCAAGCAGCATCGGGTAGTACCCCTTCTATGCCATAGCCCGTGGTGATAAAAATCTTGTGGACGTCCATAACAAGGAGGATGAGCAAGCCGCTATCGGTTTTCTTATTTCCCAATCCCCACGAACGAAAGAGCTCTACACTAAAATCTTCTATCGTCCGATCTCCTATGGAGGGCAGCACCACAAGGGCTGCATCTACCCCAAAATTTAAGCGAAGTTGATGGAGCTTATTATCCAGCTCCTCCACCTCCGAACTATCCAAGAAATGGCCAGGATCAGATACAAAACGTAGACTATCCCCTATCTGTACATTAGGTACATCCTTTACTTCAAAGACATCTCGACTCTCCGTCGCCTCCCCTGGAAGGAGGGTCGAGAGAGCCAGAAATATTCCTAATAAGGGAACTAAAAGTCTCTTCAAATTCATGGTATTATCTACCCATTTTTATGGACTTAGAATTGTACCGTAGGAGCGGATTCGGCTCCCTCTTGGGCTTTGAATTGGGGACGTACAGAGAAACCAAAAATCCCTGCTAGCATATTATTGGGAAAACTACGCACCTTCTTATTGTAGATGGTAACGGCTTTGTTGTAGTCCTTACGAGCCACCGTAATGCGGTTTTCGGTTCCCTCAAGTTGCTTTTGTAGTTGCTTAAAATTGTCGATTGCCTTAAGGTCGGGATATTTCTCCACTACCACCATAAGTCTATTCAAAGCTCCGGAAAGACCATCTTGTGACTTTTGGAAGTTAGCAAGTTGCTCTTCAGTCATATTACTTGGATCTATGGTAGTTTGGGTTGCTTTGGCACGGGCTTCTATCACACCTTCGAGTGTCTCCTTTTCGTGTGATGCATAACCCTTTACTACATTTACCAGATTTGGGATAAGGTCAAGACGACGTTGATACTGATTCTCTACCTGAGACCATTCACGATTTACGTTTTCATCTAACTTTACCATATCATTGTAACCGCTCATAAGCCAGCCTATAATGAGGATGATCAAGGCTACAATCCCAATAAGGATTAAGGGTTTCTTGTTTTTTGTCATAGTTTTATTCTATTAAAAGTTAGTAGTTATTTTCTCTGTTTTATAGGTTCTTTTCCTTTCTTTACGGACCAGCCGAAGTAGCCAACAAAGCTCCCCAATCCAAAATATTCTCCGTGTGCATAGGCAAGAAGTTCACTTTTTTGGAGATCTAATTTACCCGTCTCAGGGTTGAGCAAAGACTCATCTACCGATACACTTACAATCTCTGCCAAAAACATATCGTGTGAGCCAAGTGGCAAAATCTCACGCACACGGCATTCCATACTGAGGGGGCTCTCAGCCACTAGAGGACATTGTATCAATTGAGCCTGCTCGGGATGCAAACCCGTTTTTGCCCATTTATCTCCATCCCTACCACTAATAACGCCTGCCATGTCGGTGGCTTCTGCCATAGATAGGGTAGTGAGGTTGAGCCCAAACTCCATACTCTCTTTGATAAGCTCATAACTATACCGCTCGGGGCGAATGCTTACATAACACATTGACGGATTGGTACAAACGATACCTGTCCAAGAGGCCGTAAAAAGATTGGTTCGCTCCCCATCTAAACTTGCGCTCGTAACAAGTAGAGCCGGTACGGGACTAATCATCGTACCGGGTTTCCAGTGCTGTTTCATAGCTTGTATGTCTCTTTCTTATTGTAAATCAGCCTCAGTACCTACTACCTTACGACCACAATAGGCACACTGTATTACTCCCTTCTCGTGCCCTTGTAGAGCCGAAAATCGGGTAGGCATAGGTTCGTTATTGGTAATGCACTTGGGGTTGGAGCAGCGTACAATGCCCACAATCTCGCTCGGCAACTCTACCGATTTCTTTTCTACTACCTTATAATCTCGTATTACATTGAGGTGTACATTGGGAGCAATAAGAGCTATTCTATTGACTATATCCCCATCGAAAAAGTGGTCGGCTATCTTGATAATCCCTTTACGACCCAGTACTTTGCTAGGGAAGTTATTACCAATCGTAATGGGGCTTTCCATCGTATCTAGATGCAAAAGGGCAGCCACCTTAAAAAGTTTATCACTGGGGATATGATCTATAACGGTGCCATTGCAGATAGAGGCAACAGGCATCTCTGCTGAATATTGTTTCATACTTTACGTTTACTCTAGAGACTCAATTTTTTACCTCAATGCCCAATACTTCGGACAAAATACTCTGACGAACGTACAATCCGTTGAGGGCTTGCCGGAAATAATAGGCTGCCGGATGATCATCTACCTCCTGCGCAATCTCCTGCACACGAGGCAATGGATGCAATATTTTCAGGTTCGGCTTAGCGAGACACAGCAGCTCTCGGTCGAGTATATAGACGTTTTTGACACGCTCATACTCCTCAGGATCCGAAAATCGCTCCCGTTGTACACGTGTCATGTAGAGTATATCGGCTTCGGCAATTACCTCGGAGGTAAACTCTGTTACCTCTTCAAAGGGAATATTATGCTCCCTACAATAGGAACGATACTCCTCGGGCAAAGCCAACTCTTTGGGTGCCACAAAAATAAATCGTGGAGAGAAGGGTTGCATTCCCTCTATCAGCGAATGAATGGTACGCCCATACTTCAGATCGCCCACCATCACTATAGTTTTCTGCTCTAGCGAGCCTTGAGTTTGACGGATAGAGTAGAGATCGAGTAACGTCTGCGAAGGGTGTTGATTAGAACCATCCCCGGCATTGATAATAGGCACAGGGCTCACCTCCGTAGCGTACTGCGCTGCACCCTCCAAATAATGCCGCATCACAATGGCATCGGCATAGTTAGAAACAATCTTAATAGTGTCCTTGAGAGTCTCTCCCTTGGTACTACTAGAAGTACTGGCATCTGAGAAGCCAATCACCTTGCCTCCCAGGCGACAAACTGCCGTCTCGAAGCTCAATCTGGTACGGGTAGATGGCTCAAAAAATAGGGTAGCTACCACACGCCCTTGCAAAAAGTCACGGTTGGGATTGCGCTCGAATAGAGTAGCTCTATCCAAAATACGCATAATATCTTCTGCACTACAATGGCTAATAGAGACGAGGTGTTTCATTGTCTAATGTAAAATCTAATACCAAATCTTACGTGCATTTCAGGGCTGCTCAGAGATCACCTCAATCTCATGATCTCCGCTTTATTTGACCCCAAACTCACTCAATACAAAGATACTATTTTTTATTTCTAAGATGAAAGAAAGAATTTATACACTCTCACCTCTTTTTGAGATAAGCCGGAAACAACAAAAACGCTACCCTCAAGATCGAAATGCTAAGGGTAGCGTATAGGTATCTAGAGGTAGTGTTTTCCTACACAGAAAAGCGATGAAATAGAACCTCCGTTACATGCAAAGAGAGATAGGATTGCCACAGAGTGAACTCGCTTTCACCCATCCCGTAAAAGTCTTATTGCGACTATTCGTATGTTTTACCTTTACCCATTGCCCTTTTATTGCCATAGGCTGAACAACAACATCTGCCCCAATACGTATGGAGACAGGTGCAGACGAAGAAGGTTCTTTGAGAAGCTGAATATCTACACGCGTGGTACAACCAAGCAGTGAGCTGTGAATCCATAGAGTAGGCATCTCTCCATCGCAGTAGAGATCTTCCTCTATATCGAGTACCTGTATGGGGTTATCAATACGAAACCAACCATTCCATTCTTCTAAAACACTCACCATATAAGAATGCTCATTGGGCATAAGTATACGCATAACCACCCCATTGGGGGTCTGACGTACATTGGTACCCGTAGGATCGGGATCCGTAACCCAAGCCTGAAATACCGGTGCATGGCGTATATGGACAGGGCTTTGACTCGATCGAGCGGGTGGCTGGACGAAAGAAGAAGTAATCTCCCCCCTCCTCCTATCCCTTTTTGAAATTATTTGATGGAATACAAACCAGACCTACTAGATAAGATAGACTGTCCGCGATGCAAAGGCGTAGGGTCACGCTGTTGCAAGCTCTCGACCTTTGACTGGCTAGCTGATCTGCCTGACGGCGTACAGCAGCAGGAGATCGTCGAGGTACAGTTCAAGAATACGCGCAAGAACTACTACCGCAACGTGGATCACCTCGACCTCAAGCGAGGTGACTATGTGTCGAGCACTCTGCTGCGCTACCTGGCTCTCACGCTTTAACTCCGTCAGTACAGCTGCGGCACGCTTTCAGAACTTAGCCCAAAACTCGCTCAAGCTCACTGGTCAGTGTGGCAAGCTCAAGTGCTGTACCAACTACGAGGTGGACGTCTATATGGAGGCAAAGAAAGCCTTCCCCTCGAGTCGCATACCCCTAGAGACGGAGAGCGGCACCTACTACTTCAATAAGTGCGACCTCCTAGCGGGCGAAATCACTTACAGCCTGGCGCCTAAGAGTCTCGAAGAGCCTGAGACCATATCTGTAGAGCGGGCTAAGGAGATCATAGAGATGAACCAGCGTGGCGAGATACCCGAGACGCTCTCTGACCTGCAAGAGGCTCCGAAGAAGCCTAAGGACATACTCTTTGACAATGCGATCAACCGCTTTGACCAGCCGAAGAAGCGTAAGCGTCGTAAGACAAATCGGAAGCGAGAGCGTAGCAATGCCGATGCTCCTAGAGCGAAGGATGGCAACCCTACGAACGACCGTAGCGAGGTGCCTACCAAGGCAGCCGAGGAGGGTCAAGAGAAAGCCGACTCGCGTGAGGAAGACTCCACACAGCCCGATCGCAAGCCGAGACGCAAGCCTCAGGCAGGTGGTCGTCGTCGCCGTCCACGCATGAAGCCTCAAGAGGAGTAATCCACTACCGCTAGATCACCTGTAGCTATGAGCAGAGCCTGCAGAGGGTGCATCGTAGGGGGGCTAGTTTTGCTAGCCGTCCTGACGCTCGGCTCTTGCCACTATGCAACCTATCAGGAGCAGATGCAGACTGCAGAGCTACCACAAACTGTATGGTCTGCCGAGCATCGGGTCACATTCGACAGTTTCGTCGAGCAGTCGCGGATGCCCCACACGCTCTACCTCTACGTGCGGTACAATAGCTGCTACGCATACTTGCGTCCTACAACGGGGAAGGCATAGCGAACATCCTACGTGCGGTACAATAGCTGCTACGCATACACCGCTCTACCGCTCACCATCGAGCTAAGGCAAGTAGCAGGGCAGGCAACCCTAGCGGGCATCGAGACGCTCGGCGTCGCTTGGGTCGCTGCAGAGCAGTAGCTTCGCATAAATACAAATAAAGCAGTCCCGCAGGGAGCACTACATCGCCGTAGACTCCTTGCGGGACTGCTTCGTTTTGTCAGAAACGTCTTCTAACGAATGAATCGTACGGTGCTAACGCCACGCTCCGTGACAACCTGACCGATGTAGAGTCCCTGCGCTAGGTCTGTCAGAGAGAGCCTTGAGGCAGCTGCCAGCGTGTAGCTGTCTAGCAGTCTACCAGCCGTGTCATACAGGTAGAGCGTACCCGTAGCAGGCTCTGAGAAGAGGAGCGCGTCGCCCTGCCAGAGGATCGAGAGTTCGTCACGCTGCAACTCTATGGGAGCAATGCCTAGAGGCTGAGCGAGGAATTGCTTGTCAATACGTAGATACGCACTGCGATAGTAGTTTGTCCCCGTCATATCCACAGCGCAAGCTGCGATAGTCTTGCCATCAGCAGAGATCGCGATGGTCCCCATATCTGTGATGCTCTTTTGCTCCGTCTCACCATAAGGTGTGTAGGAGTAGGTGAAGAACTCAGACAGATCCTTACCCGTCACACTCTTGAGATACTCCAGTATCGTGAGCTTCCGGCCATCAGGATAAACGACATAAGTCGTACGATCATTAGGATCCATGCGACCATCGGGATAGCAGATCCAGCCACCATCATGGGTACGGCCTAATCCGCCGAGACCATAAGCCTCCTTGATGTTGATCCGCTCGATGCTACCATCAGCAACATTTAATGCTCCGGGATAAGAGACAGTCGTATAGTCATCCCCCTCACCGATTAGCTCTTGGATAGAGATCATCCAGTATCCACTTGCTGGAGACATAATCTGCCAAGCCTGATCAGGAGCGACACCCTTGACCACCTTATCATACGCCTCTAGCCAAGCATTGTGATCCTTGTTGAACTTCGCTTCTTGCTTTTCGTATAGATCCGGGTCTTTCTCATAGTCTGCCGTCACGTAGTCGTCCCAGTCGGGCTCAGGGCCAGGCAGCGGAGCATCTAGATTGTAGATGAATGAGTCGCAAGGTGTAGAGCACTGATACTGTCCCTGCTCATCTAACTGCCAGAAGAGTGGTCTGTCAGAGCCATTGCGGGTGTTTTGTCGGCCTAAGATTTTCTTGCCATCAGGCGAGCAGAAGAAAGCCTGCGTATAGTTAGGTTTGTCGCCTAGATAGTCTTTGTCCAGCATGGGGAGTGTCTTGATCGTCCAGGAGCCGTCCTCACCCCGTGTGCCATAGATCGGGAGCGCCATGCTCGCCTGAGCATAAGTCGGGTCCATCAGATAGCCCACGAGGAACTTAGCGTCAGGAGTCACATAGACAGGTCTTACGTCAGGCCAGTTGCTCTCAGGAGTCTTGATCTCGTGTAGCTTCTCTTGTGCCATATTGCAGACATAAGCACCTACCTCATCCTGAGCAACAAAGATCTCGCCAGCATCAGAGACTGCGTAGATCATATACTTCTCAGCACCCGTCTCAGAGAGGAAGAGCGAGGTGGTGTCACGCTCTGTGTCGTAGCAAAAGGCTGTCGAGTTAGGGCTACCGCCGTAGATGTAACGCCCATTGGGGCTCGTACCATAGATGGAGAAGTTGCAAGCCTCAGCTGGTAGTGCCTTCGGCTCTTGCGTGATCTTACATACTGTCTGCTGAGCAGTCACTTCGTAGCTCAGAGCAAGAAGTAAGAGTAATGAAGATAGTAGTTTTCTTGTCATACCATTTGAATCGTTTAAGAGTTGATGTTACCACAAAGTTACCACTCTTTTTTATTAAAAACAACGCCCCCCACGTGACTATCGTGCTAAGGGTAGTAGATCGTAAGTGGTCCTCTCCGAATTGGTCGGATCGTTGGTCGGACGTAACCCTCGCGATATAACTAGAAATAGTTACCCTTGCCCTATCCTAAGTGTAAAACATACTACAGTATGAAACGAATCTCTTGGACTCTCGGCATCCTGCTCACGCTCGCCCTCCTCATTGCGGCAGGTTGTAGTGGCGAAGACCCCATCAAGGTCAAACAAAGTCTTACTTTTCTCATAACAATGGTATTACAATGATTTAATATTACTATAGCTAGCACAAGCAAAGATAATCTTTTTCTCTCATCAGGCTCAAGAGATATACCCCTGAACCCATCAATTTCTCTGCTTCCTATCTTCTTATTTATTTTAAAATGTAGAATTACATAGAGGAAGAAAAAAGGCTGTTCATAGTGTAGATAGCTACTCTTGCCATACCGCTAAAGCTCCACTTATAAACTGGGATACCAACGCTAGACTAACGAGTTATTAAATCTATTATCAACATGGATTTCCCTTGGTTTACTCTAGCTTTGCTGCTATTATCAACAATAAGCCTTATCGGTTTAGATTACTATTTTTAGTTTTCTTCCCTCTCAGATCGTAGAAAACTAACTCAATAACGAAACAATAACTCGTGCTAACTTCTCTTGTGTGGCTCGAATTAATTCCTTAAGGGAGGGGGGATATTGGCTCTATACTCATGGAGCTACTTTTTCTTTGATAACAGGTTTACAACGGATTTTCTACAGGTTATCAACGATTTTTCTGGCTGAAAATGGACTCGGAAAGTAGCTGGTTTTGCAAAATATATTAGCCTATTGTACCCTCCTATTTTGGGTAGAAACGGAATCTTTTTAGGGCAGGAGATTTTTCTTAATCAAGTACCTTTGTTACTCGTGAATGTACTACGCAGAATAAATATCTAAGATGACTACAGAAGAACTCCTAGCATTTGACCGAAACCATCTATGGCACCCCTATACATCAACCATAGACCCTTTGCCCGTGTACCCTGTGCAGAGTGCTAAAGGGGTAGAGATTACACTCGAAGATGGACGTGTATTGATTGATGGTATGAGTTCGTGGTGGGCAGCTATCCATGGGTACAACAATCCCGAACTGAATAGAGCCATAGAGACGCAATTGAACTCCATGAGTCATATCATGTTTGGAGGCTTTACCCATAGACCAGCCGTAGAGCTTGCCTCTCTTTTGCTTCCTCTTTTACCTAATGGTATTGACCAAATTTTTTATGCCGATAGCGGTTCGGTAGCTGTAGAGGTGGCTCTTAAAATGGCTCTTCAGTACCATGAAAGCGTAGGAGATAAGAAACGAAAACATTTTGCAACCATTCGCTCCGGCTATCATGGGGATACTTGGCACGCTATGAGTGTGTGCGATCCGGTAACGGGTATGCACGGCATCTTTGGATCGGCATTACCGGCCCAGTACTTTCTACCTCAACCTAAAAGTCGCTTTGGTGGAGAGTGGAATGCCGAGGATATAACCCCCTTTGAAGATCTCATTACCGAGCATGGGGAGGAGATTGCAGCCCTTATCTTGGAGCCTATTGTACAGGGAGCCGGGGGAATGTATTTTTACCATCCTCAATATCTCGTGGAGGTGATTAAAAAGGCGCATGAGGCAGGTATATTAGTAATTTTTGATGAGATTGCAACAGGATTTGGTAGGACAGGAAAATTCTTTGCGGCCGAGCATGCTGGGGTAGTACCCGATATTATGTGTATTGGTAAGGCTCTGACGGGAGGATACATGACCCTATCGGCCACCTGTACTCATAAGAGCATTGCCGACCAAATCTGTAGTGGTGAGGCAGGATGTTTTATGCACGGACCTACATTCATGGCTAATCCGCTTGCTTGCTCTGTAGCATTGGCAAGTCTGCGTCTTTTGCTCAATTCTCCTTGGCAAGAGCGCATAAAAGCAATAGAGAGCCAACTAAAGGAGGAATTAAGTCCGGCTGCGTCATTCGATACGGTTGCCGAGGTACGTGTATTGGGAGCCATCGGGGTAGTGGAGATGCGCGAGGCGGTAGACATGGCAAAGATGCAGCGTCTTTTGGTAGAGCATGAGGTTTGGGTGCGTCCTTTTGGGCGTCTGTGTTACCTGATGCCTCCCTATATCATCAATCGGGAGCAGCTCCATAAACTTACGACCGGTCTCTTGGCGGCTATTGCTGAGGGTAGGTAATAGACCTTTCTTCTTATTCTATATTCTTTATAGATAGAACATATAGTAGTAGTAGAGGGTGGGTAAATTCTGTTCTCATCCTAGGAGTTTTCTGTATTTACCAACAGCTATATCTACCTATTATATACGCTATATAGACGGATTATTTACCTAGTTATGAACATAGATTTAGCCGATAAAGCCTAGAGATTAGGCTACTTTTCAACAATATAGTATACCAAAGAGGTTTACTCTAAGGAGAAATCCACCTAGATTATAGGTTGATAAGAGGGTGATAATCCACTTATAACTCATGCCAACTTGACTTGTTTAGGTCGATTTATTTAGCTAACGAAAAAGAAAGGGGTAGTCTATAATCCATAGATTACCCCCTATTTGTAGACAGGTTATGAACGGCCTATCGCTCTAAAAAGGCATAGAGAGGAGGAAGGATTTCTCCGAGCGTCTGAGGCATGAGGGAGCTACGATCGGGATGCCAAGGAGTGTCGGCAAGGCGTAGAGTAGCTTGGAGAGCTTTCTCGATTTGCTCTAGAGAAAAAGGATCGAAAAGTACTACCCCTCGTGTCCCTTGCAGCATACTGGCAATACCGGTAGCTCTGCTGATGGCACTGGGTAGCCCAATGGTAAGAGCTTCGTTGGCTACCGCGCCAAATCTCTCTAGGGTGCTGGCAAGTACAAAAGCATCCGCCATAAGGTAATGGCTATAAAGCTCTTTTCCCTCTTTTCTCCCTGCGAAATGAATCCGTTGCCGGCAAGGAGTTTTCTCCGCTTTGGCGCGTAAGAAGCGTTCTAAAGGCCCATCGCCTACGAGTACTAAGTGTACGTCATTTTGTAGCTCAAAGGCACGAGAGAAGACAGAAATAAGGCTATCTAGATTTTTTTCCGGCGAGAGTCTCCCCACATAGAGTAGTATTTTGTCGGAGGGGTGATGGGTATAATGGCTACGAAGTGCTGTGGCATCGGGATAGAGAGGGGGCAATATCTCTCGTATCGTTTCTTCCTCTTGCAGGATAGGTAAGGTGTGGTAGCGGTGGGCCTTTCCAAACTTGTGAGAATATACCTCTTGTGCCTTTCGATCACATAGTATCATCCCATCAAGCATACCGCTCTTGAGGATAATCTCTTTTAGGTCGAGTTGCTTTTTTACGGTCTCTTGGGCAAGGGAATAACTATCGTCTACCATGGGGACGATGCGACTATGAGGAGAAGCTATATAGCGAGCGGCAAGAGCGAGTAGGGTAGTGAGGTTAATTTCGCTGGTGAGAACAAGGTCGTATCGCCCCCGAGCTACGAGCTTAAAAATATCCCATCGCAGGTTTTTTATTCCGGCCACTCCGGGGGATAGGTATTTATAGGGAAAGCGAACTCGCGACTTTAGTAGGCTTTGATTGAAACTATGGTTCTCGGCTTCTTTTTCTTCAAAGTAGATGTCGCACCCATAGCGAGAGTAGAGAGCGTTGAAAAGATCTATGCGGTAGGGAGTGAGTGCACGATGGATGATAAGGGTTCTGAGGTTCCTCCCAGATGGTTCTGTTTTCATACGAATCTACTTTCTTTATCCGGGACAAAAATACGAACATAAAGGCGAACCTCCATACCCTCTATCAATCGAACATAATAATGGTTTTCAATTTCCGGATTTTCTGAGGCGAGGTACAATGCGGATTCAAATTCGAGAAAATTGAGACCTTTGATAACCCTCTGTTTTCATGATAAATCGTTGATTACAAATAGAATGTATCTTGAAATATCCCTCTTTCTCTCTTCTATAATCTAGAATTCTAACCTTTAAAAATCTATAATACATCGCCTAGCATACAAAAAGGGGTACTCAAATTGACTTTGAGCACCCCTCTTCTTACTTAGGACTTATCCGTGGTGGATATCAGTCAATGACGTCCGGACCATCCAAAGGAACAAAGTTCATACTCGCAAATATGCGCTTACGTCCGTCTTTCATTTTGATAGTCCATTGACCCAAAGTGAACTTATTGCCCTTCTCGGCATGGCTGTAGAGGTTTTTCTTATCCCCGGTTTTGGAGATCGTATAGCCCAAGCCCTTGACATAAGTATCGAAGGCACCCATTATACCGAAGCCTTCTCCTGCGGGTTTAATGATGTAATTGGCTGGGGTTACCTGCAAGAGTACTTTCACAAGTTTGCCCTCTTTCATTAGGTAGCGAGCTATAAACATTTCTTCGTACTCCTCTCCGAGTTTTTGTGAGCCGTAGATAATTTCCTTTCTTCCGAGTTCGTCGATTCTTTGTTCAAGGTATTTGCGGCCGGCTTTTTCTTCAAAATTCTTGATGGCATCTTCCGAAGCATTCCAGTCGAGCAAGGGGAATGGAAGAGTTTCGAAGGTGGGTTCTTTTAGATTGAAGCCGAGGAAGGTACCAACCCCGGGATATTCTACGTAGATGAATCCGGTAACTGTTTTGTACTTATCCGTCATGAGATTCATAAATTTGGGCGTCCAATCATTGCTTCCATAGATGAATCCATTTTTTTCTAAGAAGCTCTTCAACTCTTCGCTTTGAGCTACCTCGGGAGTCAAATCAATCTGAACAGCTTGCCCCACGATGTACTTAATAACGGGCATCTTCTTACTCTTGGTTTGGAAAGAATAATACTGCATGCTTTCGTCTTTTTCCGCAGGGATATTGCCACGAGCCGTCTCAAAGGCAATGAGTTCTTCGGCAGAATCGAACCATCGTAGGTAGGGCATCATAAGCTCTCCTTCGGTTACGGTGATGATCGCTTCAGCTTCCTTCCCGTTGTAAGTAGCCTTGAGGGTGGCTTTTCCTTCCTTGAGAGCCGTGATTTTGCCCCCTTTAGAGATGGATATAATATCCGCAGGTGTGGTGCTAAAGGCCGCTTGGCTGGTTACCTCTTTTTGACCCAACAATACTTTGATTGTGAGGCTTTCGCCCATCTTGATAGAGGCTTCTTTGGGTGTAATGGAGAGTGTCTCTTCTACGATCGGTGGTTGAGGTTTGTTGCCATTATCACAGCTTTGGAAGCCCATGAACCCCACAACGAGTAGGAGTAGTGAGGTTAGATAATTCATTCTTGTCCGTTTCATTTTCTTTTCTATTAGTCTATATTTCTAGATCGTATAGTCGCTAAGCGATCAAATAATGAGGGCTTTTGCTTACTATTCTGTTCGCAAAGATATCTATATTTGTGCTTATTCGTGTCTCTTTTTGGGCGATATTTAAAATATTATGGAGTGGAAATCTCCAAAATCTTGCTCTATATGTTTTTGATATCATCTTGATAAGTACTACTTTTGTTTGTCGGAAGTAAGTAGAGATAGCGCAGAGATTGTACCACCTAGATATAGAGGAGCATGAATATAATAGAGCAAATAGTTCGACCGATTGAGGATTATCGTTTGGCCTTTGAGGAGGAGTATGCCCGAGCCTTTGTTGCCGAAAGTCCTATCGTTGCTCAGTCTATAGAGAAAATCACAGCAGCTCGGGGTAAGCATATTCGTCCTATTTTGATGGGCCTTCTTGTTTCATTACAAGGGAAGGAACCCAATCAACGAACAGTTTCGTGTGCAGTACTTCTTGAGATGCTCCATATGGCTAGTTTGATCCACGACGACGTGATCGATCAAGCCCCTTTGAGGCGTGGAAAACCTACTCTCAATGCCTTTTATGACAATCACTCTGCTGTATTGGTGGGCGATTATATCCTATCTATTGCTTTTATTCGTGCGGCAGAGATTGGCGGCTCTAGCTTGATACGTACCGTTGCCAATCTGGGAAAGCACCTTTCGGAGGGAGAGTTGTTGCAGATACAGGTTGCCACAGAACGCATCATAGACGAAAAAAATTACTTCTCTATCATCGAAAAGAAAACGGCAACCCTCTTTGAAGCTTGTGCCGCCTTGGGTATGTATAGCATAGATGTTGAGCCGGAAGAGCTACTGAAAATGACGCAACTAGGCAAGCATCTTGGGATTGCTTTTCAACTCCGGGATGATATCTTCGATTATACGAAAGAGGCAGAGGTAGGGAAGCCTGTGGGTAACGACCTCAAGGAGGGAAAGATAACTTTGCCGCTTATATACGTCTATAACCAAGCCGATGCCAACCTAAAGGAGCAGATAAAGAACCTACTTGATAAGGTGGAAAGTGACGAAAAAGCCATTGCGGAGTTGCTCCAAATGGTACACCAATTTGGGGGTATTGACTATGCCCAAAAGAGGCTGGAAGAGGAGCTCTCGGAGGCCATAACTATTCTGAGAAGTTTTCCCAATTCTCCGGCGAATAACTCCCTTGTCTTGCTCACAGAGTACCTTGGTAAGCGCACCTATTGAGCATTTGCTAAAGCTCCTTATAGAGTGGAGTAGGGTAGTGCCAAAGGGAACACCTCCCCTGTTTATCAGATAGATATCATTTTCCCTAAGAGCATTCTATGGCTTCTTTATACCTTTGTGGGAAGAAAATTAGGACTACACTATGAATCGCGAAGAGTATGATGTGATTGTGGTCGGCGCCGGGCATGCAGGTTGCGAAGCAGCTGCCGCTGCGGCTGCAATGGGCTCGCGTGTACTGCTTATCACCCTCGACATGAATAAGATAGCCCAGCTGAGTTGTAATCCGGCTATGGGTGGAATTGCAAAAGGGCAAATCGTGCGAGAGGTAGATGCTCTTGGGGGATGGTCCGGATGGATCTCCGATGCCTCTTCCATACAATTTCGCATGCTCAACAGAAGCAAAGGCCCTGCCATGTGGAGCCCTCGTGCTCAGATCGATCGTATGCGTTTTATGGAGCGCTGGAAAGAAACCCTGGACACAATTCCTAATCTTCACATTTGGCAAGATGGTGTAGCAGAGCTGCTCGTAAAAAACAAGAGAGTAATTGGGGTTAAAACCTTGTTGCTCAAAGAGTTCTATGCTCACTCGGTAGTGCTTACGGTGGGAACCTTCTTGGGCGGAATGATGCACTTTGGGCGTACCATGATACCGGGTGGGCGCATTAGTGAACCTGCTTCGTATGGACTCACCGAGCAGCTGAGGGATTTAGGGTGCCGCACCGATAGGATGAAGACGGGTACCCCGGCTCGCATTGATGGGCGTAGCGTGGACTGGTCCCTTACCACAGAGCAAAAAGGCGACGAAGGCGACTTCCATCACTTTTCCTACTGCACGGAGGGTGCGAATACCCTGCGTCAATTGTCTTGCCATATTCTCTACACTTCGCCCGAATGCCACGAGATACTTCGCGCCTCGCTCGCCGATTCTCCCCTCTACAATGGCCAAATACAAAGTATCGGTCCGCGATATTGCCCAAGTATAGAGACTAAGATTGTAACCTTTGCCGATAAGGAACAGCACCAACTTTTCCTCGAACCCGAAGGTGAAAATACCAACGAATACTACCTCAATGGTTTCTCTTCGAGCCTCCCTCTGGAGGTGCAATTGGAGGCCTTGCGTACCCTACCGGCTCTACGTAATGTGCGTATTTATCGCCCCGGTTACGCCATAGAATACGATTTCTTTGACCCTACACAGCTCTATCCAACCCTCGCACATAAGCTCCTTGGGGGGCTATATATGGCAGGCCAAATCAATGGTACTACGGGATATGAAGAGGCTGCCGGTCAGGGGATTTTAGCAGGAATAAATGCTCACAACGAGGCTCATGGCTTAGGAGATTTTGTCCTGAATAGGAGTGAGGCTTACATAGGAGTATTGATAGACGACCTTGTAACAAAAGGGGTGGATGAGCCCTACAGAATGTTTACTTCGAGGGCTGAGTTCCGTACGCTCTTACGTCAAGATAATGCGGACGACCGCCTTACTCCCTATGCGATTAAACTGGGATTGGCGTCCGAGCTGCGAAGAAATCGCTTTACTTATAAGGAGCAAATGATAGAAGAAGTGAAGGCGTTTATGGCTCAATATTCGGTTCGTCCCGATAGAGTAAATAGCCTTTTGGAGCAGCAAGGGGAGCAGCCTCTAAAGCATGCAATTCGCCTTAGAGAGTTGTTGCTTCGCCCGAGATTGACCCTCGATCATTTGCTGGATGTTTTGCCGCCATTCCGCGCGTTTGTAGAGAAGATAGCCTCGCAGCGAGAGGAGATCTTGGAGCGTGTGGAGATTGATATCAAGTATGCCGGTTATATAGAGCGAGAGAAACAGCAAGCGGATAGAGCCATGCGTCTCGAGAGTATTACGCTGGGCAATCGATTCGACTACCTCTCGCTAGAGCAACTCTCCACCGAAGCCCGACAGAAACTCGATCGTATTCGCCCCGAGACAATAGGCCAGGCAGCGCGTATTCCCGGGGTCTCTCCTCACGATATTAGCGTGCTTTTGGTTCTCTGTGGTAGATAATTAGCTGCTTTTTGTTCCACGTGAAACAAAAGAGCCTCCCCCAAGATTTATGACCCTCGAAGAGATAAAAAAGATACTTCCCACCCTCCCGCTCTCTCCGGGTTGCTACCAATACTACAACGCCGAGGGGGAGATTATTTATGTGGGTAAGGCAAAGAATCTGCGACGGAGGGTGAGTAGCTACTTCCAGAAGGAGCACGCCGATCGAAAAACACGCCAGTTGGTTGCTCAGATTGTGGATGTAAAATACATTGTTGTAGCAAACGAGAGTGATGCTCTTTTGCTCGAAAACAATCTGATTAAGACCTATCAACCCAAGTACAATATACTCCTCAAAGACGATAAGAGTTACCCAAGTATTGTGGTAACAAGAGAGCCTTTCCCTCGGATATTTGTTACCCGTACCATTGACCCCTCTTGGGGCGATTATTATGGCCCCTACACCAGTGTGGCTATGGCACACGGCATGGTGGGGATTATACGAGAGATGTACAAAGTACGTACTTGTAGGCATCGTTTTACCCAAGAGGCAATAGAGAGGGGGAAGTACGCTCGCTGCCTTCAGTATCATATCAAGCGGTGCGAAGCTCCCTGTGAGGGGCTCGTATCGAGAGAAGAGTATCTCAATAATATTGCCGCTGCAGTGGAGCTGCTAAAGGGGAATCTGAGGCAGGTGATACAGCAAACAACTAGCCGGATGCTAGCGCTTAGCGAGGAGCTTCGCTACGAAGAGGCAGGACAAGAAAAAGCTCGGCTTGCTATGCTGCAAGCGTATAGTACAAAACATATCGTAGCTCCCGAGACGCGTCACGATATTGATGTCTTTTCTTACGAAGAAGAGGGGGCTATGGCCTACGTTAATATGATGCAGGTGCATGAGGGGGCTATCGTGAGAGCCCTTACGGTAGAGTATAAAAAAGCGATAGACGAAGAGGCTGAGGAGGTTTTTGCCACAGCCATCACAGAGTTGCGAGGTCGTTACGAAAGCAGGGCAAAGGAGGTGATTTTGCCTTATCCCTTAGGCTGGGAGTCTTTGGGGCAATTCACTATCACCATCCCTAAGCAAGGCGAGAAGAAGAAACTTTTGGAGCTATCCATAGATAACGTAAAGAGGTATAAATTGGATCAGCTTAAGCGTGCCGAAAAACTCAATCCGGAGCAGCGTGTACAGCGTCTGATGAATAAGATGATGCAGGATTTGCACTTGCCGGTAGCTCCGCGTCACATTGAGTGTTTCGACAATTCCAATCTGCAGGGAACGGCTCCTGTCGCTGCTTGTGTGGTCTTTCGCAATGGAAAACCCTCCAAAAAAGAGTATAGAAAGTTTCACGTGAAAACCGTAGAAGGAGCCGACGATTTGGCCTCTATGCGAGAGATTGTAGAGCGGCGCTATCGCCGTTTGCAAGAGGAGGAACTTCCTTTGCCACAGTTGATCGTAATAGACGGAGCGCGAGGGCAACTCGAAGTTGCGGTGGAGACGCTTTCTGCCATGGGTATTGGAGCTCCGACTACTACCATAATTGGTTTGGCAGAGCGCATGGAAGAGATTTATTCCCCGGGTGAGGAGAATCCTCTTTTTCTCTCTCGAGATAGCGAAACGCTCCGTACACTTATGCATATTCGAGACGAAGCGCACCGCTTTGGGATAACCTTTCATCGAAGCATTCGAAGTAAGAATCAAATTCACTCCGTGCTTGATGATATAGAGGGAGTAGGCAAGCAAACCAAGGAGGCACTGCTCCGGCATTTTAGGAGTGTAAAGCGTATAGAGGCTGCCGATTTACCGGCATTGGAGTCTCTTATTGGTAAGAAACGAGGAGGCATTGTGTACAAAGCACTGCACCCTAACGAAGAGAAAATATAGATACGAGCTTAGAGAATGAGAGTTGTAATACAGCGAGTGCGCTATGCTCGCCTCTCTGTTGGTGGAGAACTTATTAGTCAGATCTCGCAAGGTTTGATGGTGTTGGTCGGTATCGCAGAGGAAGATGGTCGCGAAGAAATTAACTACCTTTGTAAGAAGCTGGCCGCCCTGCGCATTTTTGATGATGACGAAGGGGTGATGAACAGATCCGTAGTGGATGTGGGCGGAGAGGTGATGCTTGTAAGTCAATTTACCCTAATGGCCAATACTAAAAAGGGCAATAGGCCTAGCTATATACATGCTGCGCGCCCAGAGATCAGTCGCCCTTTGTACGAGGAGTTTTGCTCCGCTTTGGAGGTGGTGCTCGGCAAAGAAGTGGCACGAGGACGCTTTGGGGCTGATATGCAGATCGAACTGGTCAATGGTGGCCCCGTAACCATCACGATAGATACGGCTAGGGATCGATAAGAGAGAGCTATGACTATAAACGAATGGCAAAAATCCGTAGATGAATGGATTCATACCTATGGGGTGCGTTACTTCGATGAGCTAACGAATATGGCGATTCTTGCCGAAGAGACAGGAGAAGTAGCCCGTATCATGGCTCGCCGCTATGGGGAGCAAAGCGTGAAAGAGGGAGCTACTCTTGGAGATTTGGGCGACGAATTGGCCGATCTTATATGGGTAGTGACCTGCATTGCCAACCAAACCGGTATTGATCTAGAGGCGGCTCTGAATGCTAATCTGGAGAAAAAAACGCAGCGCGATAGGGAGCGTCATTGGCGCAATCCTCGCCTTCAGAGCCCTGACGACAGCTCTTTTTCTCCTCTCAATCACGCGCAATCAAAAGACAATAATAACTCGAATTAAGATGGAACTACAAGGAAAAATCCAAGAGACTTTTGAGCATTTTACTCCGGCATCTTCTCCCGAAGAGATCGACAAGATCGTTGAGGGGATTATTGCTCGTCGCTACAAAGCCGCTTACACGATAGAGACTCTTCGCTTTTTATTCAGCACCATAGACCTCACAACACTCGCCGGGGCTGATACCAAAGAGAGTGTGCAAAAGCTTGTGGAGACGGTAAATCACACGGCTTCTCATCCCGAGGAGGGGCTTCCCAATGTGGCTGCTGTCTGTGTGTATCCTCTGCAAGTCCCTGTTGTAAAGGACTTTATGAAAGCCGACGGGGTGCGTATTGCTGCTGTGAGTGGTGGCTTCCCGGCATCACAAACTTTCCTAGAGATTAAATTGGCAGAGACGGCTCTTACCGTGGCTGCCGGTGCCGATGAGATAGATATTGTGCTGAATATCAATCACTTCCTGCTCGGCAACTATTCGGCTGTGGTGGAGGAGATAGAGGAACAGAAGGCAGCATGTCGCTCGGCACACCTCAAGGTGATATTGGAGACGGGTCTTCTCAAAGATCCGGAGCTGGTACGTAAGGCCTCGATTCTCTCGCTCTACTCCGGTGCCGATTTCATCAAGACTTCAACCGGCAAAGAGTATCCCGGTGCCGATCTTCGTGCTGCCTATACGATGTGTTGTGCCCTTCGTGACTACCACAAACAGACCCGTCTCTTGCGAGGGATTAAGTTCTCCGGAGGGATCCGTAGTGCCGAAGATGCAGTCAAATATTACTGCATCGTAGAGGAGATTTTGGGTGCAGAGTGGATGACCAATAAGCTATTCCGTATAGGGGCAAGTAGCCTAGCAGGGAACCTTATAAAGGCTATTTCTGAATGTAAATAACCTTCGATCATTTTGTTATTGAAGCCTATGGCTCTTCGGAGCCGTGGGAATTAGGTGATACCTCATTGGGGTGTCACCTATTTTTTTGAGAGGATTTTTTCTGGAGCTGGAGGCTGATTCTTGGGAACTTCCTGCCTAATATTGCGCTCTATTTCCGGCTAAAAAAGAAAAGATTTTTGCCTGAGATTGGGGCGACTTCAGCTCGAGAAACATTTTTTTCTAGCCCTGTGGCGGAATCTTTTTCACCCTGCCTTTTCTTGGCGTTTCTCGCGTAATAAAACGCTTTTTCAATAGCTAAAAAGAAGGGCAATCCCAAGCCAAGTAGGGGAATTAGGAGGCAACGACAAATGAATATCGCTTGCTATGCCGGGCGGTAGTCAGTTCGATGGAGACAATATAAGGCGTGTGGGGAGGTAGGGTGTAAAGCTGAGTAAGCTCCCCTCTGAGCAATGCACGACACCACGCTTGGGTCGCTGAGCGTCCCACGACTGCCGAGCGGTATCCTCTGAGTGTGTAGAGGGTGAGGGTGGCATTATTGGCGGGGTCTTGTAGCGCATAGAGGGTAAGTGCGGCTATTTGCTCCGGAGTAAGGGTTTCTCCCTCGCGCTCCTCGATGGGTAAATCGCATTCTACCCGCACGGAGTTGGGTCTGCCAGGGGTTGCATTTCCCTGTTCGGGTCGTGCTACATGCCAATTATCGGGAGCGAGTGCCGGTCGGGAGAATAGGATGCGCTCTAAGGATACTCCTTCGCTCATTTCTCCTCGAGATGCAATTTTAGGTCCGTAGAACATCTCTTCCACAACGACCGAATCACGGAGGGAGTAGAGTACTATTTGCCCCTCCCGATTGGGGAGAGCCGGGAGCTTCTCCACCTCACTCAGGCTGTCTATTGAGCAGTGGTAGTAGTCGGCAAGGCCACGCTTCCAGGGAGTGATAGCCCTATATTCGTTAGGCTGAATCAGATGATTTTTTTCCACGATAAGGGGGTATAGTTTGCTTCGCCGACCTTCTGAGCGAACCGCCAGAGCATAGTCTCGAATGTCAATAGGGTGCGTGGTGGGGTTGTACACCTCGACAAACTCCGCCGCGTGGGCTGTTGGGTGAGGGAGTACCTCGCTAAGGAGCAGGTGGTCTTGGGGTAGGTGCTCTTCGTCGGGCTTGCCGAGTCCTATGGAGTCGCTGGGGAGAGATATTTCAAAATCGATCCGCTCCGAGGGGGCGAGAGCGCCATCTAGGGTTTTGATACCCCGAACAAAAAGACTGTAGTTGCCCGATTTGAATGGGGTTTCTAGATCCAGCGTGATGGTTTTTCCCTTGATGCCGGGGGTAAGGGTACCACAGGAGGGTTGCAGATCAAAGTCCGCCTCCTCTATACTTACAAGGCTATGCGTTATGAGACGGATGCTTTGAGGGGTAAAATCGAAGGCGGCAAATATAGACTCTGTGGGGTTTGAAGGCGTTTCGTTTGCGGCGAGGGGCTTTTGCGAGCAGAGGAGCCGGTGAAGCGTAAGGTGCTGTGCGTTTTTGAGCGAGTAGCGTAGGGCAATGCCCGAGAAGGTGCCTTGTGCGTAATCTTGTGGGGGAAGACTTGTTGAGTCGCACCCTATGTAGACAAACTTCTGCTGGGGTTGTAGGCTCTTCTTTAGGTAAAGTTGCCATCCCTCTGTGCCCGAGTAGGTGATGTGCCAAGCAAGGTGGTGGAGGTTGGGCGAGGTAAATCGGATGGCGTCGTTTGCGTTGGAGGTGATGATAGGCTTGTCTCTATTCTTGTTTTTGTGTACTAGCTCTCCATTCTTACCGAGTGAGAAATCTCCTTCAAAAAGCCCAATACTCCCTGTCTTCTCTCCAGAGAGATAGGCATAGCGACAGGTTATATATCCATTCTCTTGCGTGGGTGCGCTCAAAGGGGCTATGAGCACAACAAAAGTATTGGCAGAGGTGATAGCAAAGCGAAAAGAGATCTCACCCCGCCACGTATGTATGCCGGATAGCGTGGGAGTGTGGAGTAGAGCTGCCTTATTGTTGGTTCTTTTTGGGGAGAGGTCGTGGAGCGCAACACCTTGAGGGGTGAGGGAAAACTTGGGAAGAGTACCCTGCCATGGAGGGCAGGATAGGGTAGTCGAATCCGCAAAGACAATCTGTTCTTGAGCCTTTATCTGCGGTGAGAATAGTAAGATGAGGAGCAGTGCAAGGCTAAGTATAGAGGTGGATTTTACTTTGCATGTAGTGTGGTGTACCGGCACTTCCCCCACACCATGATATACCTTTGGCACTGATGGTTTCATCTATTTGAGACTTAGATAGGATGTCTTCTTTGCAAATTTAAGCATTTCTATCCTCTTGCAAGAAGGAAAAGTTTGGACTTTAAATCCCCCAATAAAGTACTAGCACTACTTTTGTCATACCGTTATACTTGATACTGGAATCTGAATATGTACCCGAAATGCTTTTTTCGGGTACACGTTACAAGGATGTGTACCCAAAATCCTATTTTCGGGTACATATCATAAGAGAGATTGATTATCTGTCACCGATTCTATCATCTCATCTTGTCGTGGTAATGCAGAACCTTGATTAAGAAACAAGTCCATAAGAGCGTGGTTAATATAATAATTCTCCCTCCCTATCTTTACGACAATTAAAACCCTCTCTTCGACCATCATATTCAAATACTTAGCTGCTGTTTTACGCTGAACCATTAGATCCCTCTGCATGAACTCGATTTTAGTGTAGGGATGATAAAATAGATTGTTGAGCAACTCGTGTTTGTAGTTCTTGTCAAATAAGGGACGCAGAATCTGCTTATAGTCCTGCATTAGTTTAGAGATACCCTGCACCAATCGAATGGTGTCGCGAGCCGTTTGTTCGACACCTTTGAGAATGAAAAGAATCCATTCTTCCCACTCCAACGAGTTATCTTCACTCTTATCCCTAATAGCCTGAATCAAGGAGTAATACTGCGATTTATTTTGAGTAATATACCTGCTTAGGTAGAGAATTGGTAAGTCGAGCAAATTATTTATCACCAAATAGAGCACGTTAATAATACGTCCCGTTCGTCCATTACCATCATAGAAGGGATGAATACTCTCAAACTGATGATGTATAATCGCCATCTTAATTAGAGGATCGACTTCGCACATCTTAGGATTATTGATAAAAGCCTCAAGGTTTGCCATACACCTCTCTATATCATCTATATTTTGAGGTGGAGTATAAACGGTCGCTCCCTGACTATTCTTTAGCATTGTCCCTGCTTGTGAACGGAAACCTGCTCTATTTCCTTCAAGGTGCATTTGAATATCCTTTATTCTGCTGTTGGTTAGTAGAGCATCCTTTCTAACCAATTTAAATCCTCGCTGTAAAGCTTCTCAATACCTAAGGACCTCTTTGGTAGCCGCTGTTACAAGATGCTTCTCTATATCTATCTCAGCTTTGTAGAGATCATCTTGCGTTGTGACGATATTCTCTATTTCGGAACTCTCCTTTGCCTCTTGAAGGGTCAAGGTGCTAATCAGTATCGCTTCGTTAGGAATTGTTGTTGCTATCCCCTTTAATTCCGCCAAAGCACGATTGGCCTTGTTCACCTGTCGTAATATCTCTTTGCTCTCTATATCAAAGGCGAGAGGCAATGTAGGTATGTTATAGCTTTTGCCCATATCCATTTACATACTTATTAATTAGGCTTTCGAGCCCTTTTGAAAGAGTATTATATGCCTTATCAGTGGCAAATGTAAGGAATAGAAATCTATTATATCCCTTTTCGGGTATTTATCAAGGTGCCTGCCGGAGCCGCTCGTTTCCACTTCATTATGGGAATGTTGTGTATCTTTGGCGTGAGAATATCCGTCCTCTCTCTCGGGATTTTGCGACTCCCCGGAGAGTTTGGATTGTTGTGCTAAACGATTAGCAGTGATAGTATGAAACAGAATACTCCCCTTTGGGCTACCGCCCTCTTGATGCTCTCTACAGCCGCTGTACAAGCTCAAGAAGAACGCTCTTTACACTGGCACGAGCAGCTTCAAAATCAAACTCTTCTTGCACATAGTGGGGCTATTCGAGGGTATAATCCTCGTCTTACGGCTCCTTTTATGGCTCAACCTCAAGGTGCTGTTCTTGCCGACCTGTTGGCTCGGAATGCTCACGAAAACTATCGTTTGGGACACACCCTTGCGGCGGAGACGATTCACTATTTCTTAACGAAAGTGCCGGTGGATGAGCGACGCCCTATTTTGTCTCTAGAGCGAGCTGCTTTGTATATGGCCGAGGGCGATTTTCATCGTGCACGCAATCTCCTCGAAAAGGTAGACGAAAGTGCACTCTCGAGAGCCGAGCGTACCGAGTGGCAGGTGCGTACAGCGTATGCACTCCTGCGTACGAACCGAGGAGGAGAGCAGTTGGGTCCTTTGTTTGCCGAAGCTGCCCAAGCGAACAACCGCTGGGGACGTATTGCCAAACTCTACGTGGCAAGTAGTAAGATGGCAAAGGGTGATTTGCAAGCGGCGGAGGCTATCTATCGTTCCCTTTCGGGGGATCGAGAGTTGGCTCCCGAGACGCGCATCGGTATGGCTGCTCTCTCCTATTACTCGGGAGACTATGCCAAGGCGGTGGCTGAGGTGGGTGAGATTGAGCGCGTAGAGCCTCGTTTGGCTTCTAATCCTTCGCTTTTGCAAGTGGCCGGTAATGCCTATTATCGATTGGGAGATGCTCCTAATGCGAGTAAATACTTAGAGCGGTTTATCGAAGATTCTCCCGAATTTGCTTCCCCGGAAGATTTCCTCTTGCTGGGAGCCGCTTACATGGAGCAACAGAGATACAATGAGGCTATCGAGCCCCTCAAGCAAGCTACGCAAGGGAAGGGTGCTACGGGATATGCTGCCAGCCTTTACCTAGGGCGGGCCTTGCGAGATCAGGGGAATTACCCCCAAGCCATTGTGGCCTACGAGCGAGCCGTAGAGGAGAGTGCCCCCACACAAGTGCGGGAGGCTGCCATGTACGAGATGGCGTTGGTTATGCGCTCTTCCGGCCAATCCAACTTCGGACAAGATGTGCGTATTGCCGAGCGTTTCCTCAATACCTTCCCCACCTCCAAGCATCGCCCTACGATGGAGAAGTTCTTAACGGAGTTTTATCTCTCCAATACGGGCTATGCTACCTCGTTGGCATCTATTCAGCGACTGAAGAAAACGACACCGGCCATAGACGAGGCACGCCAATATGTTCTTAACCATTTGGCTCTTGATGCGCTCTCTCAGGGCAAATTTTCGCAAGCCACTAGATATATAGAAGACGCTCTCGATAAACAAGCCGTAAGCTCTCTATACAAGGGAGAGTCGCTGCTCATTCAGGCAGATATACTACGAGCACAGGGAGACTATGCCGGCTCTATTCGCCCGCTTACCGCCTACCTCGCTTTGCCGGAGAGTGCACGGAGACCCAACCAATCGGAGGCGCAGTACTATCTGGGGTATGCCCTATTCAATGGTGGGCGGTATGCAGAGGCTAAGGGTTGCTTCGCCTCTTCTGTACAAGATGCTAAGCAGGGGGCTTTGCGTCAGAGCGATGCTTATACTCGCCTTGGGGATTGCCAGTATGCGACCAATGCTCTAGATGCTGCTTTTGCTTCCTACGAGCGAGCCATCAGTCTTGCCCCCTCGCAAAGTAGTGATGCTCTTCTGCGTTTGGCAGAAATTAATGGACTTCGCAAGCAATACTCTCGCCAGATAGCTTTGCTTGATAGACTTATCACCTCCTTCCCCGATAGCCCTGCAGCAGCACAAGCGGCGTACCAAAAGGGGCGTGCTTACCTGCTCCAAGGGAATAACGATGCTGCGGAAAAGGCTTTTGTTGCCACCGCTTCGCAATACAGCCAAAGTGAGGAAGGGCGTCTTGCTTTGTTACAGCTGGCACTCCTCTATTACAATACACAACGCGTAGAGAAGTCGCTCGATACCTATACACAGTTGATGCACCGCTATCCCAAGAGTGCCGAGGCGGCTACTGCCTTTACGCACCTAAAGAGCATTTGCATCGAAGAGGGGCGCACCGATTATTTGCAAGGGGCTGTACAGAAGACGGGAGGGGCATTCTCTTTGAGCGAAAGCGAGAGTCGAGAGCTAGAATTTAAGGCGCTCGAGAGAGAATATAAGCGTCGCTCCCAAGAGGTTGAACCCAAGATGGAGGCCTTTATTGCCCGATATCGTGTAGGGAGCGATGTCTCCACCATCCAAAAGTACCTCGCAGATTTGGCTTTTGAGCGCGGAGACAAGGATCGCGCTTATACCCTGTATACTGCCCTTGCAGCAGAGGTTAGGCAGTTGCCCCGTGCCGCACAATCTTCGGTACTACAACGCCTAGGTTCGCTACAAATAGAGCGAGACGATAAGCAAGCAGCATACGATACGTACCATACCCTTTATACCCAAAGTTCGGATCGTTCGTTGCGAATGCAAGCGGCTGAGAAGGCAGCAGAAATGGCTCTCTCAATGGAAAAATGGAAGACTGCCATCGCTGTAACTACAGATGCCCTCACGGCTTTGGGAGAAGAGGGGGCAGAGCGGCTTCATCTCCTTCGAGGGAATGCTCATAGCGAACTCGGGGAGCGTGCTAAGGCACTCGCAGAGTACAAGACAATTCTTGCCAAGACGGATCTCTCGGCAGGAGCTGAGGCGACCGTCCACTATGCCACCCTACAGGCAAAAGGCTCCGGCAAAGAAAAACAAGAGGCCAAGCAGCTACTCAATAAGTTTATTGAGAAGGGTACTCCGCATGAGTACTGGCTCGCTCGAGGGATATTGGCATTGGCAGAGATCTATCGCTCCGAGGGCGACAAGGTCACCGCAGACCAATATGTGGAGAGTCTAAAGAACAATTATCCCAAGCGTGAAGACGATATTCTTGAGCGCATTGCACGTTATCAAGACCAGCAATCAGGTACCCCAAAGAGATAGAGATAAGTGATGAAACGATATTCCCATACACTATTTTTTGTGGCATTTGCCACCTTCGGACTTCTCACAAGCGGTCTTGCTCAAGCCCAGCAACCCACAAAACCGCAAAGGGCAGATACACTCCGTCGTGAACTTACTGTGGTAAGCGATGCCGAAGTACACCTGGGCACAGTGCAACCCTTGGCCTCCACATATCAATTTGATAAGCCCAAAGTAACACGGCTAGAGCCTATCCCCCCTCGCTCTACGGGCGATTTTACCCCTCCTGTGCTATTGCCGGAGTATCCTGCTCTGAGCAATATGGCGTCATGGGTGCCTCGCTCGAATAAGGCCGGCTACTTAGATCTCTCTCTCGGACTAGAGCCGGTGGTACGCGCTCAGGCTGGTTATACACAATGTTTCAAAGAGAAGCACGTTGTGGATTTGCACCTGCGTCACAACTCTACCTTCAACAACAATTCTCGTATCTATCAAGGAATCCCTGCAAGGCTTTACACCTATCGCCACTTAACGGACTGGGACTTAAGCTATGAGTACAGGGGGAAAAAGTCCGCTCACTCGCTACAGATTATTGGGGACTATGACCAGTTCAATTACTATGGTCTGGATGCCCAAACGGCAGCTTTCTTGACGGGAAATCGCCCTCCCATGGAGGTAAAGCAGGACTACGAAGCCGCTATTTATCGTTATGTCCGCCCCGGTAATGTGGGGCGAGCCAATCTGTTTGGCCTTGATAATCAGACCTCGTTTCGCTTCCTCGTAGAGCATACGGGCCGTAACTACTCGCAACTTCCTGCCTTCTTTAGCAAGTGGAAGCATCACGAACTCCGCTTCATCGGCGACTTCGATCTTCTCTTTACTTCTAAGCAAGACTTTGCTTGGGGGCTTGCCGGTATGCTGCTCTATCAAGATTGGCAAAGAACCCCAAAAGACCCAAAACAACAAACTATTTACGTACCAGGGGGGCCGTTGCCTTCTCTCTACTTCAACATCACGCCCAAGATTTATTTCAATGGCTGGCTGGGGAATACAGAGTGGCAAGTAACGGCGGGAGTGAATGTGCTCCCTCTTTCTCCGGTATTCAGAGGGTCGCTTCGCTGGCGTAATAATCTAGAGGTGTTTGCACGTGTGGATGGTAAGGTAAACATGCCCTCTTTGCACGAGTTGGCTCGCGAGAATCGCTATCTGCACCCCGATTCGCTCCTCCGTCCTGAGATGAAGTTTGTGGATAGCGAGTTGGGCATACGAGCACAACTACCCGGTGGTGTCTCTCTCTCCCTCTCGGGAGGCTATGAGCGCACTCGTAATACCCACTTTTGGCAACCCTTCCTTTTTGGCGAAAGGGCGGACAATAACACTCCTCGCTTCTTGGCTTTTACGCCTCAGTATGCAAGGAGCCAATCTTGGTTTGTTTCGGGTCGTGTGGGGTATGCCTTGGGGGCTAAGTTGCAAAGCTCTCTGCAATGGACCGAACGCCGTTACAAGCTCGATGGAGGAGGGGTAGCGCAAGGGAAGCCCATCCGTTCGATTGACTTTTCTCTTATCTATAGCCCCACTTCAAACCTCGACATCTCGGCTCAAGCCTCTTTGCGAGAGGGGATTCACTTTATCTCTCCGCACGATGCAACCAAGACCCTTACCACGGCGCAACGTGTGGCTCGCGTAGCTACGGCATGGCGCATTACAGACTGGCTCGCCCTACACGGAGAGCTGTCCGCTCCCTTCCTTCTTGGTAGCGAATATCCCTTGGCTTACCAAGATCCCAACTATATCGTAGGCATTGTTGGAGCCACTCTTCGCTTCTAAAATAAGGATAATATGTTGGGAAAACGTACAAAGTCTAGTGGAATGTGCCTACCTTTGTGCCGTTATGGGGAGATAGAACGCTTCCTCCCATTTTGTTAGGACCAAGTAGAAATATCAATACAATTCTAGAATAATAATTGAGTTTAGTATGCAACTGAAACGTTTTGCACTAGGTGTGCTCCTGATCTTTGGCTGCCTCGTACCCGCGAGTTTGCGAGCCCAAGATCCAATGATGCAGCAGTTACCCATTGATCCGGCTATACGTATGGGTACGTTGCCCAATGGTTTGACCTACATTATTCGTCACAACGAAAACCCCAAGAATCGTGCTAATTACTACATCGCACAGAAGGTGGGTTCTGTTCTCGAAGAAGACTCACAAGCGGGGCTTGCTCACTTCCTTGAGCACATGGCATTCAACGGGACGAAGAACTTCCCCGGGAAGAACCTTATCGGATTCTTGGAGCGCATTGGTTGCCAGTTTGGGGCAGACCTTAATGCTTACACTGCATTTGACGAAACAGTATATACTATAATGGATGCTCCTACAGACAAGGGGATTGAAATTATCGATAGCTGTCTTCTTATCATGCACGACTGGAGCAACAACATTACACTCGACGGCAAGGAGATTGACGAAGAGCGTGGTGTGATCCACGAAGAATGGCGTTCGCGAGACAATGCAAGCTTGCGTATGCTTACAGCTCAGCTCCCCAAAGTACTCCCCAATAACAAGTATGCAAATCGCATGCCTATTGGTACAATGGAAGTAGTAGACAACTTCAAGCACAACGAAATCCGTGACTTCTACCACAAGTGGTATCGTCCCGATCTCCAAGGTATCATCGTAGTTGGGGATATTGATGTAGACTATGTAGAAAAGAAACTCAAAGAGATTTTTGCTGACGTACCTGCTCCCCAAAATCCTGCCGAACGCTACTTTGTACAAGTAGAAGACAACGCAACTCCTATTGTCGCTCTCGCTACCGACAAGGAAGCTACCTCTACGAATATCTCTGTAATGTTTAAGCACGACGTTCTCTCTAGAGAGGAAAAAGGCTCTATTGCCGGAGCATTGGTAATTTATATGGAGGCTATTGCTACTCAGATCATCAACGAGCGTTTTAATGAGATTACCATCAAGCCTAATGCGCCCTTCCTCCGTGGTGGTGCTTTCGACTACAACTACATGGGCATTGCTAAGACCAAAAATGCCTTCACCTTTATGGCTATTGCTAAGGACGGTGCATTCAAACCCGCTTTCGAAGCTCTTGTAGCAGAGATCCAACGTGTGAAGCAACATGGTTTCCTTAAGAGTGAATATGACCGTGCTCGTACGGATGTTCTCAAGATGTTCGAAGACCAATTCAAGGCTCGTGCTGACCGCAAAAATGGTTCGTTCTGCGAAGAGTACAAAAACTACTTCCTCGATGGTGGCTACATCCCCGGTATCGAAGTAGAAAAGCAACTCATGGAAATGATTGCAGAGCAGGTTACTCCCGAGATGGTGGCTCAGTACATCCAAGAGATGATTACTACCGATGGTAAAAATCTCGTTATTACGGTTACCGGTCCCAAGAAGGATGGTATTACCTATCCTACCGAGGCTGAAATAATCGCTCTTTACAATGAGTGCGTTGCTAAACCCGTAGAGGCAAAGAAAGAAGAAGTAGTTGACACGAACCTTATCGACAAGGATCTCAAGGGTGGTAAGATTGTTAAGGAAAAGAAGAACCAGAAGTTTGGAACAACGGAGCTAACCCTCCAAAACGGCATCAAGGTTTACCTCAAGAAGACTGACTTTAAGGAAGATCAGATCCTTATGTCCGGTACTACAAACGGAGGTTTCCGTCTCTACTCAAAGCCCAGCGACATACTCAATACTAAGATTGTAGACGATATTGTATCGCTTGGTGGTTTGGGCAAGTTCGATGCTATTGCTCTTGGCAAGGCTCTTACAGGTCGTACGGTAAGCGTATCTCCTGCTTTTGGCAACTTTACTTCAGGTTTTAGCGGCAACTCTACGGTGGCTGACTTTGAGACAATGCTCCAGCTCACCTACCTCTATATGACCGATATTCGTGCAGACAAAGAAGCCTTTGCTGCATACAAAGAAAAGACTACCGAAGCTCTCAAGATGGCCGAGCGTCAGCCCTTTGCTTCTCTCAGCGACTCTATAAACTACCTCCTCTTCGACAATGATATCTGGCGTAAGAAGGTAAAAGCTGATGATATGGAAAAGGTAAGCTATGAGCGCGCACTCCAGATGGCTCGCGAGCGTCTCTCTTCTGCTGATGGCTTCCAGTTCTTCTTTGTTGGTAACATTGACGAAGCCAAGGCTAAGGAACTTATCGTAAAATATCTCGGATCTGTACCCAAGGGCAAGGCTACTCCTAAGATGGATAGAACGAAACAAGCCGGCTTCCGCAAGGGTGAAAAGACAATGGAAGTATACAAGGATATGAATACTCCTACCGGTATTGTTATGGACTACCTCCAGGGTAAGGCTGTTTACGATCATAAGACGATACTTACAGCTCAGATTCTCAATGGGGTACTCGATCAGACTCTTATTGCCTCTATCCGTGAGCGCGAGAGCGGAACCTATTCGCCCTCTGCCGCTGCCGAGGTAGACGAATTCCCAACACCCGAAGGTTCTGTTACGGTTCAATTCTTCTGCGCTCCCGAGCGTGCTGCTCAGCTCAATCAGGTTGTATACGACGAGTTGAATCTCATCGTTAAGAATGGCGTAAGTCAAGAGTATTTCGACAAGACTGTTGTGAATATGAAGAAGCGTCATGCAGAACGTATTCGTGAGAATGGTTACTGGCTTGGCAACATAGAAGAATACTTCTTCAATGGTAAGAACTGGGTCGACAATTACGACAAAGTACTCGACTCTATCAAGCCTGCCGATGTACAAGCTCTGCTCAAGTCAATTGTTACCAGCGGCAATCGCTTGCAACTTTACTTCCGCAGCAATCAAACAGAAGCTGACCAGAAAAAATAATTTTTTTGCTCAAGATAGAGAGGGGAGTCTGACCTAAAGATTTCTCCTTTCTGCCCTAAGAGGATGTATCTCCCGCAGCGGAGGAAATAGGAAATTACAACCTATTCCTTCTCTCGGAGATACATCCTCTTTCTTTTTCTCCAAAGGGAGGTATACTTGAGGGAGTTACCTACCTACAAATGCCTCTATAGGAAGATTCTGTACCTATTAATTGGTACGAAATTTGCCTTTTTCTTCTATTCAGATGCTTAAATACTCCCGATTTATGTTCTTTTAGTTCGCACGATAGGAATGTTTTCGTACATTTGCTGGCGAAGGTCGAAGGGAGTGGAGGAAAATTCCGAGGAGGCAAAGTTGCTATCGGCCTCTCGTGCCTTGATAAAAGTTGATTGACACAGGATTTTATTAAACGGATAATGTAATGAAGAAACAATTACTTGTTGGGAGAAATCTCTTTTTCTCCGCCTTTTTCGCGTTAAGCGGAAGCTGTTGGGCTGCGTATGCTCAGAGTGGGACTCCTACGGTATCGGATACCTATGTTGAGCTTACAACAAAAAATGCCGACGATCCCCTGGAGATTACAGTGAAGGGCGCGTCTTATGATGACCTCTGTTGGATAGATCTTAATGGGAATAATACGTATGATGGTGCAAGTGAAGATGCTCCTCGATTTTATAAAAGGCTCGAAAAGAGTATTGCTTCGGTCCGTATTTATGGTAATGTGGGAGAGTTGTCTGCCAATCGTACTAATGTCGTAAAGATTGATCTTACTCATAATCCGGCTACTCTAAAAGAGGTTTCGATCAAGGAAAACAAAGAGCTTGCCGAACTTGATCTTTCGAAAAGTGCTCAGCTGGAGAGCTTGGAGGTGGACGGCTGTGCTACCCTTGCCAACCTTTCTTTTCCCGAGGGATCAAAGCTTACACTCCTTTCTTGTGGGAAGAGCGGTATCAAAGATCTTGACCTGAAGAATCTAAAGGATTTGGAAGCCCTCATGTGTGGAGAGCTGGGGCTTACAACGTTGGATGTCTCTATGTTGGAGAAGCTTACGAACCTTAGTTGCTTTGGAAACAAACTCGCAAAACTCGACATTAGTAACAATAAAAAACTCTTCTCTCTAAAGTGTGACAACTGCGAGATGGAAGAGCTTATCTTGGGTGATGTAAGCTCACTAAAGTCCTTCTCGGTTAATAACAATAAGCTTAAGCATATAGACGTATCAAAGCTAACACAGATTTCAAAACTATCCTTGCAGGATAACTTATTGGAGTCTATTGTTGTTGCCAAAGAGATGTCAAGGCTTGAGGATTGCCGTATCTACAACAACAAGTTGAGCGCAAAAGCCATGATGGCTTTCATCGAGCAGCTCCCGAAAAAAGAGTACGATAATGGTTCGCTCTTTGTTATAAACACAAAGGTTGCAGACAAAAATGTTTGTACCAAAGATGCTGTTGCCAAGGCAAAGGAACTCGGTTGGACTGCTTACGATTGGCAAGATGGTATGGGAGAAGAGGGGTACAATAAGTACGAAGGCTCTGACCCCGTAGAAGATACTCTCGCCAAGATAACGGTTACGGCAAATAAAAATGATGGAAGATGGAGATTCCTTTTCAATGCAGAGGAGGAGGATAAAGCCAACTGTTTTGTCGATCTTAACGGCGACGGTAAGAAAGATGCCGGCGAAGAAATCAACAACTGGAGCATGTATCTTGATGCCAATCACTATACTCGTAACACCAGCTCCGTAACGATCTATGGTAATATTACAGCCTTTAGCTGCGGAAGCAATGATATTACAGAAGTAGATGCTTCTGCCAATCCTAACCTCAAGGTATTGCGTTGTACCAGCAGTCCTCTTGAGAAGATAGACATGACTAAGCTCTCCAACCTCAAGGAGCTTATGGTAAGTCATACCGATATTGCCTCTTTAGACCTCTCAAAGAACACCGCACTTCAGGAACTTTATGTTTCTTCTTGTAAGAACCTCAAGTCGTTGAATGTTACTGCTAATACCGACCTTCGTATCCTCAATGTGGCTTTTGTGAGGGATCTTAAGGAGATTGACCTCTCAAAGAATGCGAAGCTTACTACGTTCTTCTGCGATACAACTTCTATTAAAGAGCTTGACTTCTCTAACAATCCCGAACTTGACCGCCTTGAATGTGCAGGTACAGGCCTTAAGAAGCTCGTTCTAAAGGGCACTAGCAAATTGCGTGTCTTGCATTGCAACGACAATCCTCTAGGTAAGTTGGACGTTTCGGAATGTGCGGCTCTCGAAGTGCTTCATGCTCACCGTGCACAACTCACCGAAGCGAACCTCTCTGGCCTTAAGAATATGACCGATGTTTGGTTGGACAACAACAAATTGTCTCAGCTTGATATGAAGTCGGCTTCTGCCCTCCGCGAACTTGATATTCGAAACAATGAGTTTAAGACAATTGACCTCAGTGGTTGTAAGAGTCTAGAGAGCTTGTTCATCGAGTTCAATAAGTTTGAGTCGTTGGATGTCTCCAAGTGTGAAGCTATTGCTGTAGTTTCTTGCTTCCAAAACAATCTGAAGGGTGAGGCCGTAGATGCTCTTATTGCTTCTCTTCCCCAACAAGATCCCGACTTTGGTGTAGGTACTCTCCTTTTCGTAGACCTTACTCTCACGGGAGACAACAACAAGATCTACGAAGATCAAGTGCAGGCTGCTCGCAAAAAGGCTTGGACGGTATACGACCACAATGGTGGAGCTTCCATGGCTAAATATCCTGGAGAACCTCGTGGTCTAGAGTCTGTACGCGCCGAAGAGGTAACACTCTATCCCGTGCCTGCAGATGTAGATATGACTCTCACCATTCCTGCTGAATTGGTTGGAAAGGCCATTGCTATCTACGATGCAACAGGGGCAAAAGTGCGTGAGTTTACTGCCACTGCACCCTCTATGCTCCTCTCTGTAGAAGATCTCAATGCCGGAGTATATGTCCTCTCCATTGGTTCTGTTTCTAAGACTTTTGTAGTTCGCTAATTAACCGATTATACTAGGAGTTCTCGCTCATATGGCTGGGAACTCCTAGTTTTATCTACAGAACACTATTAATCACAAAAACGCAAATGAAAGCCTTTCGCTATTTCATGCTCGGGGGAGGGATTCTCTTTTCTTCTCTTGCTGCAACGGGGCATGCCACGGCTGCAGACCCATCTTCATACACAACTGATGGTCCAAAGATTGTTATGACTACAGAGGCCGTTTCCTCCTTTGTCCCCTGGGCTATCATGATAAAGGCAGATGCCGCCGATGCAGAGTCTATTTGGATCGACCTAAATAATAACCAAAAATACGACGAAGGCGAGGAGGCCAAAGTCAATACGGATAGAGCGGACGAATACTCCAAAACGGGAGCGACCGTAACTATATATGGAGCCGTTCGGGAGCTAACGGTTAATTTGCAAGCACTCTCCTCTCTGGTGGTTTCGGGGAATGAGAAATTACAAGTTCTCAATTGCTACAAGAATAAACTCACCTCACTTGACCTCTCCAAAAACAAGGAGCTGACCCATCTTACTTGTCGCAATAATCAACTCACGCGCCTCGATCTTACCGCTAACGGCAAGTTGCAATCGCTTGATTGCGCTGTCAATAATCTTGCGGATCTTAAGCTCAATCCATCTGCTCCACTCCAGAACGTGAACCTGAGCAGTAACCAATTCACAGGTTGGAGTGCAGCCGGTTATGCTCAGTTAGAAGAGGTGGCTTGTTTTGGCAATTTCATCTCTTCTGAGAAGATGATAGCCCTCATTCAATCACTCCCAATGCGCACTGCCGAAAATCCCGGTAGTCTCTATATGGTAGATACACAGGACTTCCCCAATGGTCGCTATAGCGCTGATATTGTAAAGGAAGCCACCAAGAAAAATTGGAAGGTTTTCGATAACAAGGGTGGGAAAAAAGGTGTTATCTATGAGGGAACATCCCTTACTATCGCTCCTGGAGAAGAGGAGTATATTGTGGTAACAACAAGTAAAACAACCGGTCAAGGTTCAGATACTTGGGGTATCAAAGCTGTGCTTGCCGATAATGCAGATGCAGGTAAGGCTTGGATTGACTTCAATGGCAATGGGGTTAAAGATGCGAATGAAATCATTAAGGAGAATGGAGTGCCCATCTACCTCAAGAAGACCGTTCCTACCATTGTTGCCTATGGTAAGTTTGCTGCTTTTGACTGTGGTAGTCTGGAATCAGCAGATAATTGTATCTCTGCGATCGATCTTACTCATGCTCCTACTCTGGTCGTTCTTACCGCCTATAGCAACGAACTTACCGAATTGGATATAACGAACAATCCCAATCTGGCTCAGGTTAGCTGTGCAAAGAATAAAATCGAAAAGGTAAACTTCTCGCAGTCTGCTAAGATGCAAGTGGTAGAGCTTTCGGAGAATAATCTCACCTCACTGGATCTCTCTGCATGTGAAGAATTGAAGGCTGTTTTTGCGATGAATAACGAGATTTCTTCTCTAGAGCTTCCTGTGTCTTCTCAGATGGAGATGTTGATAGTTCCTTTCAATAAGCTCACGAGTATAGACCTTAGGGCGAACAAAAACTTACTCCAATTCGTTTGTGAGGGCAATAAGATAGAGTCGCTTAATGTGGCAGATCTTCGCAAGCTCTACCTCCTCAGCTGTGGTAGCAATAAACTGAAGAACCTAGACCTTCGCAATAATTCAAGTCTAAGGCTCTTGCGCTATGAAAATAATGATGATCTAGAGCCTGTAGATCTCTCCAACCTCGTAAACCTATATCAACTCTACTGTGGCACGAAAAAACTTACCGAGTTGGATGTTACACATATGCCCGCTATCTATGAGTTGGATTGTAGTGAAGCAAGTCTTACCAAGTTCCTTATCCCTCAGGAGAATATCCTGCATTTGGTAAGTTGCTACAGCAACAAATTGGACGAACAGGCTATACGTGGCCTTGTTGATCGTCTCTGTGACCGCTATAAGGTAAATACGGCAGAGTTTGAGCCTGGTAGCTTTTATGCAATAAATACGAGCAACGATGCTGAAGGTAATTTTGTCTCTACGTATGCTGCTGATGTGGCTCGTAGTAAGGGATGGGATACCTACGACTGGCAAGATGGTGAAAACAAAGGGAAGAATCCCTATGCTGGAAAGCCTGGCGCTGCGGTATTGCTACAGACTGAGGCTGTGGCTCTCTATCCTACGGTAGCGTCTGAGACTATTACGCTCTCTATTCCTAATAAAGAGGGGGCTCGAGTACAGATTTATGCGCTAGATGGTACACTCGTGCTTAGCACTGTAGCTGCTTCGTCTAAGACCACTATAGATGTATCTTCTCTCGCTGAGGGAGTTTACTTCTTGCATGTAACTAATCGCATTGAGCGTTTTGTAGTAGCTCGCTAAACCTTTTTCTCCTGTCTCTTTTGTAGAGAGTAGGAGATACACACTTTTAGGGTGTCTTGTAAAAGGGGTGTTCTCCTTTTGCAAGATGCCCTTTCTTTTTTTATATGAGAGATGCTTGGAAGGGGATTTTCTTCTTTGCTTTTTCTCTTCGTTGCACTCGCGACTAGATTCTACAATTCTGAGAAATAGGGAGAAAACTTTTGTCAGGTGAGAATTTCTTATTACCTTTGCCGCGCTATACGTATAATTATGCTGTAGCAACTACATAAGTAGATTGATTAATAAATGAAATAAGAAATGCCTACGATTCAACAGTTAGTTAGAAAAGGAAGGGAATCATTCAACGAAGTTGGTAAGTCGCCTGCTTTGGGGGCTTGTCCGCAACGCCGTGGGGTTTGTGTACGTGTGTACACCACTACGCCTAAAAAGCCTAACTCGGCTATGCGTAAGGTGGCACGTGTGCGTCTTACTAATGGTAAGGAAGTAAATGCGTACATCCCGGGAGAAGGTCATAACCTCCAAGAGCACAGCATTGTGCTTGTTCGTGGTGGCCGTGTGAAGGACTTGCCAGGGGTGCGTTATCACATCGTGCGTGGTACTCTTGATGCTGCCGGCGTTAATGGACGTCTTCAGCGTCGTAGCAAGTATGGGGCTAAGCGTCCTAAGGCTGCTGCAAAGAAGTAATTCCCTTTGTTTTAGAGAGGCGTGAGAGTAGGGGCTTTTAAAGAATACAACAGTTGCCCTCACCTCAAAGATCTCTCATCCTCCTTTCCTGTTCTACAGTTGTTTTAAGCCAAAGAGTGGCTTAGAGAAAGAAGAAAAAAAGAACCAGTTTCGGGTTCAATTGGATAGGCTATCCTTAGAGATAGGTTGAGTAAATGCCCTTGCGTGGGCGTTGAAGACGTAAATTACCGACAACCAATTCGATTCGAACGAATTTTAGACAACAATGAGAAAAGCAAAGCCTAAGAAGCGTCAGGTACTTCCTGATCCTGTATTTGGTGATCGTCAAGTGACTAAGTTTGTCAATCACTTGATGTATGATGGCAAGAAGAACCTTGCCTATAGCATCTTCTACAACGCCCTTGAGATCGTAAAGGGCAAGCTCGCGAATGAAGAAAAGTCTTCGCTTGAGATTTGGAGAGCTGCATTGGATAACATCACCCCTCAAGTAGAGGTGAAGAGCCGTCGTATTGGGGGGGCAACCTTCCAAGTGCCTACGGAGATCCGCCCTGAACGCAAGGAATCTATATCAATGAAAAATCTCATCATCTACGCTCGTAAGCGTGGTGGTAAGACTATGGCAGATAAGCTTGCTGCGGAGATTGTTGATGCTTACAACAATCAGGGTGCTGCGTTCAAACGTAAAGAAGATATGCACCGTATGGCAGAAGCCAACCGTGCGTTTGCCCATTTCCGTTTCTAATACATAACGCATCATGGCAAACGAAAAACATCTCGAATTAACTCGCAATATCGGCATCATGGCGCACATCGATGCCGGTAAGACTACGACTTCAGAACGTATTCTCTTCTATACTGGTCTTACGCACAAGATTGGTGAGGTGCACGATGGTGCCGCCACCATGGACTGGATGGAACAGGAGCAGGAGCGAGGAATTACGATTACGAGTGCTGCTACTACTACTTTTTGGAATTACAACAACAATCGCTACAAGATCAATCTTATTGACACCCCGGGACACGTTGACTTTACCGTTGAGGTAGAGCGTTCTCTTCGTATCCTCGATGGTGCTGTAGCTGCTTTTTGTGCTGTAGGTGGTGTTGAGCCTCAGAGTGAAACGGTGTGGCGTCAGGCTGATAAGTACAACGTTCCCCGTATTGCATACGTGAATAAGATGGACCGCTCCGGTGCCAACTTCTTCGAGGTTTACAACCAAATGCAGACAGTCCTTGGTGCCAATCCTTGTCCTATCCAAATTCCTGTAGGGGCAGAAGAAACCTTTAAGGGAGTAGTGGATCTCGTACGCATGAAGGCTATCCTTTGGCACGATGAGGCTATGGGGGCTGACTATGATGTAGTGGACATCCCTGCTGATCTTCAGGCCGAAGCCGAAGAATGGCGCGACAAGATGCTTGAAAAGCTCGCAGAGTGTGACGATGCACTCATGGAAAAATACTTCGACGATCCTTCTACTATTACAGAAGATGAGATCCGTGCTGCTATCCGTAAGGGTGCGCTCTCGATGAAGATTTTCCCCATGCTCTGTGGTTCTTCTTTCAAGAATAAGGGGGTACAAACACTTCTTGATGCTGTTTGTGCATACCTCCCCAGCCCTATTGATACTCCAGAAGTTTCTGGTACGGCTGTTGATGATCCGGATCAAATTGTAACACGTAAGACTTCTCCCGATGAGCCTCTCTGTGCTCTCGCATTTAAGATCGCAACCGACCCCTATGTAGGTCGTCTCTGCTTCTTCCGCGTTTATTCGGGTTCTCTTACAGCTGGTAGCTATATCTACAATACACGTACGGGTAAGAAGGAACGTATCTCTCGTCTCTTCCAGATGCACTCTAATAGCCAGAACCCCATGGAGGTAATTGGCTGCGGTGATATCGGTGCCGGTGTAGGTTTCAAGGATATCCGCACAGGGGATACCATCTGTGACGAAAACGCTCCTATGACTCTTGAGGCAATTGACTTCCCCGATCCCGTGATTGGTATCGCCGTAGAGCCTAAGACTCAAAAGGACTTGGATCGTCTCGGTGTTGGTCTTGCTAAGCTTGCAGAAGAAGATCCTACATTCCGCGTTCAGACGAACGAAGAAACGGGTCAGACCGTAATTAGCGGTATGGGTGAGCTTCACCTCGAGATCATTATCGACCGTCTTAAGCGTGAGTTTAAGGTTGAGTGTAACCAAGGTCGTCCTCAAGTTTCTTACAAAGAAGCTATTACAAAGTCTGTTCAACTTCGCGAAGTGTATAAGAAGCAGACTGGGGGGCGTGGTAAGTTCGCAGATATTATCGTACGTGTAGAACCTGCCGATGACGACTTCGAAGGCGATCTTCAGTTCGTAGACGAAGTGAAGGGTGGTAACGTGCCTAAGGAATTTATCCCCTCTGTTCAGAAGGGTTTCCAACGAGCTATGAAGAATGGTGTGTTGGCAGGCTATCCTCTCGATCGTCTCAAGGTAACTCTCGTGGATGGTTCGTTCCACCCCGTGGATTCAGACCAACTTTCATTCGAAGTTGCCGCTATCCAAGCATTCAAGAATGCCTCTGCTCAGGCTGGTCCTGTCTTGCTCGAGCCTATCATGAAGCTTGAAGTGGTTACTCCCGAAGAGAATATGGGTGATGTCATTGGCGACTTGAATAAGCGTCGTGGTCAAGTAGGTGGTATGGAAACAAGCCGCACTGGAGCACGTATCGTAAAGGCAGATGTGCCCCTCTCTGAGATGTTTGGTTATGTAACTGCTTTGCGTACGATCTCTTCTGGTCGTGCTACCAGTACGATGACCTTCTCGCATTATGCAGAAGTTTCTTCGTCAATTGCTAAGCAAGTGCTTACCGAAGTTGATGGTCGTGTAGATTTGATTAAGTAATAAGCTCTATATAAAAAGATGAGTCAGAAGATTAGAATCAAGCTTAAGTCTTACGATCATATGCTCCTCGACAAGAGTGCCGAGAAGATCGTAAAGGCAGTAAAGGCTACCGGTGCTATGGTATGTGGTCCTATCCCCTTGCCTACGCACAAGCGTATCTTTACGGTGAATCGTTCTACGTTCGTGAATAAGAAATCTCGCGAGCAGTTCGAACTTTCGTCGTACAAGAGACTTATAGACATTTATAATGCCTCTAAGCAGACTGTAGATGCTCTTACCAAGCTCGAAGTCTCTAGCGGGGTTGAGATTAATGTCAAGTTATAAACGTAGTAAATAACACAAGAAATGCCAGGTTTATTAGGAAAGAAAATCGGAATGACTTCCGTTTTCAGTGCCGATGGTGTAAACACGCCATGCACTGTTATCGAATTGGGTCCTTGTGTGGTTACTCAGGTCAAGACAAGTGAACATGATGGCTACGATGCTCTTCAGCTCGGTTTCCAAGAAACCACTGAGAAGCATGCCACAAAGCCTCTCATGGGTCACTTCAAAAAGGCAGGAGTAGCCCCCATGAGACACTTGGCCGAGTTCAAAGGTTTCTCTGGAGACTACAAGTTGGGCGACACTATCAAGGTCGACATCTTTGAGAATGTAGTCTATGTGGATGTAATAGGTACTTCTAAAGGAAAGGGTTTCCAAGGGGTAGTTGGTCGTCACGGCTTTGGCGGTGTAGGTCAGTCTACTCATGGTCAGCACAATCGTCTACGTGCCCCCGGTGCTGTAGGTGCTTGTTCTTACCCCGCAAAGGTCTTCAAGGGTACTCGCATGGCTGGTCAGACGGGTAACGAACGCGTAACGGTTCAGAACCTCGAAGTAATTAAGGTAATGCCCGAGCACAACTTGTTGCTCATCAAGGGTAGCATTCCCGGGCACAAAGGTTCAATTGTAGCAGTGGAGATCTAAAGTATGGAAGTATCTGTATATAACGTAAAGGGCGAAGATACAGGGCGCAAGGTTGTTTTGGACGATGCCGTATTTGGTATCGAACCCAATGACCACGCTATCTATCTTGCTGTAAAGCTTTATCGCGCCAATCAGCGTCAAGGTACGCACAAATCGAAAGAGCGTAGTGAAATGAGTGGCTCTACCCGTAAGCTCGGTCGCCAAAAGGGCGGTGGCGGAGCACGTCGTGGGGACATTAACTCTCCTCTTCTCGTGGGAGGAGCTCGTGTGTTCGGGCCTCGTCCTCGCAGCTATAGCTTTAAGCTAAACAAGAAGCTCGTACGCCTTGCACGTCGCTCTGCTCTCTCCTACAAAGCGCAAGCTCAGGAGATTAAGGTTGTAGAGGCTTTTGACTTTGCAGCTCCTAAGACAAAAGATTTTGTAGCACTCACATCTGCACTTGGTCTTGCCGGCAAGAAGACATTGTTCGTAATGAACAATATCCCTGCCAACGTGTACCTCTCGGCTCGTAACGTACCCGGTGCTCGCGTGGCTAGCGCAGTATCTCTTAATACGTACAGCGTATTGGATGCTACTCAGCTCGTGTTTACAGAAGAGGCTATTGCTACAGCCAACGAAATGTTTAAGGCTTAATCTAGGAGAGTACAATGAGTATTATTATCAAGCCTGTTATTTCGGAGAAGATGACAGCGATCACGGACAAGCAACCCGAGCGTTGCGCCTTCCGTGTCTCTCCTAAGGCAAACAAAATCGAGATCAAGAACGCTGTTGAGAAGATGTACAATGTGAAGGTGGTAGATGTCAACACCATCAAGGTTACTCCAAAGCTCAAGACTCGCTATACCAAAGGTGGTATTATCAGCGGTCGTGCAGCTGCCTACAAAAAGGCAATTGTAACTCTTGAAAAGGGGCAGTCTATTGACTTCTTCAGTAATATTTGATTGAGTAATGGGAATTAGAAAACTCAAGCCCACAACTCCTGGGCAGAGACACAAGATTATTGGTGCGTTTGACAAGATCACAGCCAGCACACCAGAAAAATCCCTTGTAGAAGGTAAACGTAAGACCGGCGGTCGTAACAACACGGGTAAGATGACCATGCGTTACATCGGTGGTGGTCATAAGCAGAAATTCCGTTTTATCGACTTCAAGAGAACCAAGGATGGCATTCCCGCCACAGTGAAGAGTATCGAGTACGATCCTAACCGTTCGTCTCGTATCGCCCTTCTCTACTATGCCGATGGAGCAAAGGCTTATATCCTTGCACCTGATGGTATAGAAGTTGGTCAAACTGTGATCTCGGGAGAGAATGTTGCTCCCGAAGTAGGGAACTCACTTCCCTTGTCGATGATCCCTGTTGGTACCGTGGTGCACAACGTAGAGTTGCGTCCCGGTCAGGGTGCTAAGTTCGCCCGTTCGGCAGGAACATTTGCACAGCTTGTTGCACGTGAAGATAAGTACGTCGTGTTGCGTATGCCTTCTGGCGAGACTCGTCGTGTGCTTTCTATGTGTAAGGCTACGGTTGGTAGCGTAGGGAATAGCGACCACGCTCTCGAAAAGTCGGGTAAGGCAGGTCGCTCACGCTGGCTTGGACGCCGTCCTCGCAACCGTGGTGTAGTAATGAACCCTGTAGATCACCCCATGGGTGGTGGTGAAGGACGTGCCTCTGGGGGCCATCCTCGCTCACGTACGGGTCTTTATGCTAAGGGTCTTAAGACGAGAGCTCCTAAGAAGCACTCTTCTAAGTACATTATAGAAAGACGCAAGAAAAAGTAACTCTGATAAGAACAAGATAATATGAGTCGTTCGCTAAAGAAAGGTCCCTTTATCAGTGTAAAGTTGGAGAAGAAGGTACTCGAAATGAATGAGTCCGGCAAGAAGTCCGTGATCAAGACTTGGTCTCGTGCTTCTATGATCTCCCCCGACTTTGTAGGGCATACGATTGCCGTACACAATGGGAATAAGTTTATTCCCGTGTATATTACGGAAAATATGGTAGGTCATAAGTTGGGCGAATTTGCTCTTACACGTACCTTCAGAGGTCACTCTGGTAACCGTAAGTAAGAGAGTGTAATTGGTCCAAGCTGTAGACACAATACAAAGTACAATGAGTGATAAGAATAAAACTATGGCCACCGACGGTACAATCGATTGCTTCGCGAAGCTAAACAATGTACCGACATCTCCTCGCAAGATGCGTTTGGTGGTAGACAATATACGAGGTATGGAGGTAACCCGAGCATTGGGTATTCTTCGTTTTTCTTCACGCAAAGCTTCTGCTACTCGTCTTTTGAAGCTTCTCCAGTCTGCTATTGCCAATTGGGAGCAGGTGAATGGTCGCAAGACCGAGGAGGGAGAGCTTTATATCTCTCGCGTTTTTGTCGATGGAGGTGCAACGCTTAAACGTCTTCGTCCGGCTCCTCAGGGGCGCGGCTACCGCATTCGTAAGCGCAGCAACCATGTGACCCTTTATGTAAGTTCGCTTAATAACGCTAATAATCAGAAGCAGGATGGGACAGAAGATTAATCCTATAAGCAACCGTCTAGGTTATATCCGTGGCTGGGATTCAAATTGGTATGGTGGAAAGAATTACGGTCCAACTCTTCTAGAGGATAGCCGTATCCGCAAATATCTCAATGCACGTCACGCCAAGGCCGGTATTTCTCGTATTGTTATTGAGCGTGCTCTTCACCTCGTAACAGTTACGATTTGCACTGCTCGTCCAGGTCTTATTATTGGTAAGGGCGGTCAAGAAGTAGATAAGCTCAAGGAAGAACTCAAGAAACTCACGAAGAAGGAAGTACAGATTTATATCTACGAGATCCGTCGTCCTGAGCTCGATTCTTCTCTTGTAGCCTCTAGTATAGCACGTCAGCTCGAAGGTAACGTTGCTTATCGTCGTGCCGTTAAGATGGCTATCGCATCTGCGATGCGTTCGGGAGCCGAAGGTATCAAGGTGCACCTCTCTGGTCGTCTCAATGGTGCAGAAATGGCTCGCAGCGAAATGTTTAAGGAGGGGCGTACTCCTCTTCATACATTGCGTGCCGATATAGACTATGCGCACGAGGAAGCTCTCACGAAGGTGGGAATGATCGGTGTAAAGGTTTGGATCATGAAGGGCGAAGTTTATGAGAAGCGTGATTTGGCGCCTAACTTCCAACAAGCCTCTCAAAACAACCAACGCCGTCAAGATTCCTTCGGTCGCAACGATCGTCGCCGTCGCAACAATCGTAAACCTAACCGCTAAAGAAAAGAAGGAAAGTAATTATGTTACAGCCAAAGAAAACAAAGTTTAGAAGGCAGCAGAAGGGTCGCATGAAGGGGAATGCCCAGCGTGGCAATCAGCTCGCTTTCGGTTCCTTCGGTATCAAGTCTCTCCAGACCAAGTGGATCACGGGGGCTCAGATAGAGGCTGCGCGTATCGCCGTTACTCGTTACATGCAGCGTCAAGGTCAGGTTTGGGTTCGTATCTTCCCCGATAAGCCTATTACCAGCAAGCCTGCCGAAGTGCGAATGGGTAAGGGGAAAGGTAATCCCGAAGGCTTCGTAGCACCTGTTACCCCAGGTCGTATGATCTTTGAGGTAGAGGGTGTTTCTTACGAGATTGCTAAGGAAGCATTGCGCCTTGCAGCTCAGAAGCTTCCCGTTACTACTAAGTTTGTTGTGCGTCGAGACTTCGATGCTACGAAAGAAAATGCGTAATCAGTAAGAGAGAGAACCTATGAAAATGTCTGAGATTAAGGAGCTAACAACTCCCGAAATAGTGGAAAAGCTTGAAGTTCTTCGCAAGAGCTACAACCTCGACCGCATCAATCATTCTGTTTCTCCTCTTGAGAATCCGGCATCGCTTTGCGCTCAGCGTAAGACGATTGCTCGTCTCGAGATGGTACTGGCTATGCGCCGTGTAGAAAATCAATAATAAGAGACTTCACAAGAATGATGAGAAATCATAGAAAAGAACGTGTCGGGATTGTGACTAGCAACAAGATGGAGAAATCCATCACGGTTGCTATCCGCTGGAAGGAAAAGCATCCCATCTATGGCAAGTTTGTAAATAAGACAAAGAAACTCTATGCCCACGACGAAAAGAATGAATGCAATGTGGGCGATAAGGTACGTATTATGGAGACTCGTCCTTTGAGCCGCCTTAAACGTTGGAGACTAACAGAAATCATCGAAAGAGCGAAGTAATAGACTATGATACAGCAAGAATCAAGACTCAAAGTCGCTGATAATAGTGGTGCTCGTGAGGTACTTTGTATCCGTGTACTTGGCGGTACGCGTCGTCGCTATGCTTCAGTGGGCGATATTATCGTTGTCTCAGTAAAGAGCGTTGTGCCTTCGAGTGATGTAAAGAAGGGTGCCGTATCTAAGGCTCTCATTGTTCGTACGAAAAAGGAAATCCGTCGTGCTGATGGTTCCTACATTCGTTTCAGCGACAATGCCTGTGTGCTCCTTTCTGCTTCCGGGGATCTCCGTGGTACTCGTATTTTCGGTCCCGTTGCTCGTGAGCTTCGTGCCGTTAATATGAAGGTTGTTTCACTAGCACCCGAAGTGCTCTAAAACCAGTTTGAATTTATGAGCAAGTTGAATATAAAGAAGGGCGACAACGTATTCGTCAATTCTGGCGAGTACCGTGGTCGTACGGGTCGCGTCCTTAAGGTGTTGGCCGAAAAGAATCGTGTCATTGTAGAAGGGCTTAATATGATCAAGAAGCATACGAAGCCCAATGCAAAGAATCCTCAAGGCGGTATCATCGAAGAAGAAGGACCCATTCACATCTCTAACGTCAATCTTGTAGATCCCAAGTCTGGGAAAGCTACTCGTGTTGGTCGTAAGAAGGATGCCAATAACAAGAGTATTCGTTACGCTAAGAAGTCAGGAGAGGAGATTAAGTGATGAGCGCCAATACAACGAGTCTTAAGACTGAATATAAGGAGCGCATTGCTCCCGAGTTGATGAAGCACTTTGGTTACTCTAGCATCATGCAGGTGCCAAAGCTTTCTAAGATTGTGATCAATCAAGGTTTGGGTATTGCTACGGGTGATAAGAAGATCATTGATGTTGCAATTGAAGAGCTTTCTGCTATTACTGGGCAAAAGGCCGTACCTACCTATTCGAAGAAGGATATCTCGAACTTCAAATTGCGTCGTAAGATGCCCATTGGAGTTATGGTTACTCTTCGTCGTGATCGTATGTATGAATTCCTAGAGCGTCTCGTACGTGTCGTTTTGCCTCGTATCCGAGATTTCAAAGGTATCAATAGCAAGCTTGATGGTCGTGGTAATTATACCCTCGGTATTGATGAGCAGATCATCTTCCCCGAAATAAATATCGATACGATTACCAAAATATTGGGGATGAATATTACCTTTGTAACCACTGCGGAAACTGATGAGGAAGGTTTCGAACTTCTCAAAGAGTTTGGTCTTCCCTTTAAGAGCACTGCTAAGTAAGAAGAGTTATGGCAAAAGAATCGATGAAAGCCCGTGAGGTTAAGCGCCAAAGAATGGTTGCAAAGTATGCTGCGAAGCGCGCTCAGCTCAAGAAAGAGGGCGACTACGAAGCACTCCAAGCAATCCCTCGCAACGCTTCTCCTGTACGTTTGCACAATCGTTGCAGCATGACAGGGCGTCCCAAAGGGTATATGCGCCAGTTTGGTATTTCGCGTATCCAATTCCGCGAAATGGCATCTAAGGGTCTTATCCCCGGTGTAAAGAAGGCCAGCTGGTAAGAGCTCCCTTGGAAAGAAAGAGTATTTAAATATTGTCTGGGTAGCCAGATCAATTTAATTCAGAATATATATGACTGATCCTATTGCAGATTATCTGACAAGATTGCGCAACGCAATCAGCGCAGGACATCGTGTTGTAGAGATCCCTTCTTCTCGCCTCAAGCAGGAGATTACGAAGGTTCTCTTCGACAAAGGTTACATCCTAAACTACAAGTTTGAGGATGTAGATGAGTGTCGTGCTATTATCAAGGTCGCTCTTAAGTATGACCTTGCACAGAAGACCAATGCCATCAAGGCTCTAAAGCGTGTATCACGCCCCGGTCTTCGTCGTTATGTAGGTTATCGTGATCTCCCTCGCGTACTCAATGGCCTTGGTATTGCCATTCTGTCTACGTCTAAGGGTGTGATGACTGACAAAGAAGCTCGCGACCTCAAGGTAGGTGGCGAAGTATTGTGTTACATCTATTAATCATCAGGAGAAACAGGTTATGTCAAGAATAGGAAAATTGCCCATAGCACTACCTAAAGGCGTTACAGTTACTCTTGCTGATAATAAAGTAACCGTAAAGGGCCCCAAAGGCGAGCTTACGCAGTACGTAGATCCTCGTATTAGTGTATCTATCGAAGAGGGTGAAGTAAAGCTCTCTCGTGCAACTGACGATAAGGAAGATCGAGCTCTCCATGGGCTTTATCGTTCGCTCGTCAATAATATGATTGTAGGGGTATCCGAAGGCTTCAAGAAGACTTTGGAACTCGTAGGGGTAGGTTATCGTGCTTCTAATCAAGGTCAGCTCCTTGAGCTTTCTCTTGGTTTCACACACCCTATCTTCTTTATGCTTCCCTCTGAGATAAAGGTGGAAACGAAGAGTGAACGTAACAAGAATCCTTTTATCTACCTCGAGTCTTGCGATAAGCAACTCCTCGGGCAGGTATGTTCTAAGATTCGTTCATTCCGTAAGCCAGAGCCTTATAAGGGTAAGGGTATTAAGTTTGAAGGCGAGATTATTCGTCGTAAGTCGGGTAAAACAGCCAGCAAGTAACTCTAGATTATCATGACAAGAAAAGAACTTAGAAGACTTCGTATCAAGACGAGTGTGCGTGGTAAGATTAGTGGTACTAAGCAGCGTCCTCGTCTTACGGTATTCCGTAGTAATAAACAGATCTATGCTCAGCTTATCGACGATGTAGAAGGTCGTACTCTCGCTAGTGCTTCCTCTCTCGCTCTCGAGGCTGCCGGAGCTAAAAAGGAGATTGCCGCCAAGGTGGGTGAGCTTATCGCTCAGCGTGCCAAGGAAGCCGGCGTCGAATCTGTAGTATTCGATCGCAATGGTTATCTCTATCATGGTCGTATCAAAGAGTTGGCAGATGCCGCTCGCAATGGTGGTCTTAAATTTTAAGGAACAATGGCAACAGCATTCAATAGAGTAAAGTCTACCAACGACTTAGAGCTAACCGATCGCTTGGTGGATATCAACCGCGTAACTAAGGTGACTAAGGGGGGGCGTACCTTCACTTTTGCCGCTATCGTTGTGGTTGGTAATCAAGATGGCGTTATCGGATTAGGGCTTGGCAAGGCAGGTGAAGTAAGCACCGCTATTGCTAAAGGTGTAGAGGCTGCAAAGAAGAACCTTATCCGTGTACCTGTTCATAAAGGAACTATTCCTCATGAGCAGAAAGCGGCCTTCGGAGGTGCTCGTGTCCTTATTCGTCCTGCATCTCAAGGTACCGGAGTGGTAGCCGGAGGTGCTATGCGTGCCGTATTGGAGAGTGTGGGTATTACCGACGTTCTTGCAAAGAGCCAAGGCTCGTCTAATGCACACAACCTTGTAAAGGCTACTATCGCAGCTCTTGCAGAACTTAGAGATCCTCTTATGGTTGCTAAGTCTCGTGGCATCTCAGTAGAAAAGGTTTTTAGAGGTTAATAGGAAAGGAGAAGATAGACTATGTCTACAATCAAAATCAAACAAGTACGGAGTCGCATCCGTCGCCCCAAGAACCAAAAGCTAACCCTTGATGCCCTTGGGCTTAAGAAGCTCAATCAAATTGTAGAGCACGAAGATACTCCACAGATAAGGGGTATGGTCGCCAAGGTTAGCCATTTGGTGGAAGTAGTAGAGTAATAAGCATAAGCAATAGAGAACTATGAATTTGTCTAGTTTGAAGCCAGCTGCTGGTTCTGTTCATGCTCGCAAACGTATTGGTCGCGGTCCCGGTTCGGGGCTTGGCGGTACCTCTACTCGCGGTCATAAGGGGGCTAAATCGCGCTCTGGCTATAAGCATAAGGTCGGCTTCGAAGGAGGTCAGATGCCTATACAGCGTCGTCTCCCGAAGTTTGGATTCAAGAATATCAATCGTGTAGAATATCGTCCGGTAAACTTGGAAGTGGTACAAGATCTCGCAGACAAGCTTGGTTGCACTACCATCAACAAGGAGCTACTTATAGAGACGGGTTATGCTTCTGCTAAGGATTTGGTTAAGATCCTTGGATGTGGAGAAGTGCGTGCCGCTCTTACTGTAGAAGCTGATGCTTTCTCTAAGAAGGCAGAAGAAGCTATCACGGCTGCTGGTGGTTCTGCTGTAAAACTGTAAACTTTATGAGGTTAGTAGAGACATTGAAGAACATATGGAAGATTGAGGATCTTCGCAAGAAGCTTCTTGTCACCATATTATATGTGGTTATTTACCGCTTAGGATCCTTTGTGGTGATCCCTGGGATCGATCCCGAAGCATTAAGCGCCCTTCAGTCTCAGACTGAGGGTGGTCTATTGGCTCTAGTAGATATGTTCTCTGGGGGAGCATTCTCTCATGCTTCGATCTTTGCGTTGGGTATCATGCCCTATATCTCCGCATCGATCGTAATGCAGCTTGCCGCCATTATTGTTCCTTCTATGCAAAAATTGCAGCGAGAGGGAGAGAGTGGGCGTCGCAAGATAAACCAATGGACACGTTACCTTACGGTCTTAATCTTGTTGCTTCAGGCTCCTGCTTACCTCATGAACCTTAGTTCGCAACTTGCCGCAACGGGGGCTCAACTCCCTGCCGGATTCTGGTTCCAGGCATATGCTACAATCATCCTTGCCGGTGGTAGTATGTTTGTGCTTTGGCTGGGAGAGCGCATTACAGACAAGGGTATTGGTAATGGTATTTCATTCATCATCCTTGTAGGTATTATCGCACGTTTGCCTCAAGCTCTATCTGCGGAGTTCCTGTTCCGTTTGAATAGTGCTGCCGGCGGTATGGTTGCTTTTTTGGCCGAGATTGTTTTCCTTCTTTTTGTTTCTGCCGGTGCTATCCTATTGGTACAAGGTACTCGCAAGGTGCCTGTACAATATGCAAAGCGCATTGTAGGCAACAAACAATTTGGAGGTGCTCGTCAGTATATTCCTCTTAAGGTTAATGCTGCTAACGTAATGCCCATCATCTTTGCTCAGGCTATTATGTTCATCCCTATCTCTGTGATGAACATGGCTCGAGTAGGAGAGGGAAGTGCCTTTGTACGTGCCTTTACGGATAACACAAGCTTCTGGTACAACTTTACGTTTGCCGTCTTGATCTTGCTCTTTACCTACTTCTATACTGCAATCACTATTAACCCAACGCAGATGGCAGAAGATCTCAAGCGCAATAATGGTTTTATCCCCGGGATAAAGCCTGGCAAGCAGACTCGTGACTACATTGACACGATCATGGATAGAATTACCCTCCCCGGGGCATTCTTCCTTGCTATTGTTGCCATTCTTCCTGCTTTTGCTGAGTTGCTTGGTATTAGCGCAGGTTTTGCTCAATTCTTTGGGGGGACTTCGTTGCTCATCCTTGTGGGTGTAGTGCTCGATACGTTGCAGCAATTGGAGAGCCACCTCTTGATGCGTCACTACGATGGCTTGCTCAAGAGTGGTCGAATCAAAGGGCGTTCGGGGAGCGTTTCGGCATATTAATTTAGAGAATGATTACTCTCAAAACAGAAGAAGAAATTGACCTCATGAGGGCGGCCAATCAGTTGGTTGGTCGCACCTTGGCTGAGGTTGCCAAGCATATTGCTCCGGGTGTATCTACCTTGCAGCTAGATAAGGTTGCACACGACTTCATTTGCGACAACGGAGCAACGCCGGCCTTCCTAGGATACGGAGGTTTCCCGGGGAGTATTTGTACTTCGATAAACGATCATGTGGTGCACGGTATCCCACGGGCTGATGTCCTCCTGCAAGAAGGTGATATTATCTCCGTGGATTGTGGTACCAAGCTTAATGGCTTTACCGGGGACTCTGCCTATACATTTGCTGTAGGGGAGATCTCTGAAGAAAAGCGGGCTCTACTTGTAGCTACAAAGACTTCTCTTTACAAGGGTATAGAGCAAGCCGTTGCCGGTAACCGAGTGGGGCATATTGGCGAAGCAGTGCAGCGATATACAGAAAGCCTTGGTTATGGGGTAGTGAGAGAGCTTGTGGGCCATGGCATTGGTCATGACATGCACGAGTCTCCCGAGGTGCCCAATTATGGACGCCGAGGCACAGGCGCATTGTTGCGCAATGGTATGTGTATCTGTATTGAGCCCATGATCAATATGGGAAGCAAGAATGTAGTATTCGGCGATGATGGCTGGACGGTGCGTACCAAAGATGGTAAGCCTTCTGCCCATTTTGAGCACTGCATTGCTATTGTACAGGGCAAGGCGCAGATTCTTTCTTCGTTTGATTTTATAAAAGAGGTTTTGGGAGATCGAGAGTTTTGATATGGCAAAACAAACAGCGATAGAGCAAGATGGCGTAATTTTGGAGGCCCTCTCCAACGCCATGTTTAAGGTCGAATTGCAGAATGGGCACGTTATTACGGCTCATATCTCGGGGAAGATGCGTATGCACTTTATTCGTATTCTCCCCGGAGATAAGGTAAAAGTAGAAATGTCGCCCTACGATCTAACTAAGGGGCGTATCAGTTATCGTTATAAGTAAATAGAGACTTCAAGAGATATGAAAGTAAGAGCATCTTTAAAGAAGCGTACGCCCGATTGTCAAATAGTACGTCGCAAAGGGCGTCTGTACGTGATCAACAAAAAGAACCCTAAGTTTAAGCAACGCCAAGGGTGATCCGCAACCAAAGAATAATACAAATATAGACTATGGCTATAAGAATTGTCGGCGTTGACTTGCCGCAAAACAAGAGAGGTGAAATTGCCTTGACCTATATTTTTGGTATAGGCCGCAGCCGAGCCGCTTACATCCTTGATAAGGCGGGTATCGACAGAAACATCAAGGTAAAAGATTGGTCAGACGACCAAGCTGCCCAAATCCGTGAGATTATTGGTTCTGAGTTTAAGGTAGAGGGAGACCTCCGCAGCGAAGTTCAGCTCAATATCAAGCGTCTAATGGATATTGGTTGCTATCGTGGTATTCGTCATCGTGCTGGTCTTCCTGTAAGAGGGCAAAGCACCAAAAACAATGCCCGTACACGCAAGGGTAAGAAGAAGACCGTTGCAAACAAGAAGAAGGCTACTAAGTAATAAGGCGATTATCATAGATAAGATATGGCAAAGAAAGTAACAGCCAAGAAGAGGGTGGTAAAGGTAGAGGCTACCGGTCAGGCACACATCCACTCTTCTTTCAACAACATCATTGTGTCTATCACCAATAACGAGGGGCAGGTTATCAGCTGGTCTAGTGCTGGTAAGATGGGGTTCAGAAGTTCTAAGAAGAATACTCCCTATGCAGCTCAGATGGCAGCTCAAGATTGTGCCAAAGTGGCTTATGATCTTGGTCTCCGTCGCGTAAAGGTGTATGTAAAGGGACCGGGTAATGGTCGTGAATCGGCTATTCGTACTATCCATGGTGCCGGGATCGAGGTAACAGAGATTATCGACGTTACGCCATTGCCACACAATGGTTGTCGTCCTCCCAAGAAGCGCAAAGTATAAGTTTTACGGCATAAAGATAAGAATAGGGATACTGACTGCATCTCGGATGCCCTGTGGTATTTCTCTTGTGTAGTGCAAGCGTGCATTCGCAACTCCCATATCGTTTCTTTCTTCCTCGTTTGGAGGTTTTTGACCTATTCACTTTTCCCTCTCTTACGAATAGGACTGCGGCTGTCTACTCTCCAAGGATTGGGTGGAAGAGAAAGAGATGCGGAGACAAGAAAATACAAGGCTTTGCAAGCAAAGAGATAACTATTATAGCACAGAGACCCATCTCTCTTGAAGTAGAGGATGCAGGGTAAAAGTCCCATTACTCATTAAATATTATGGCAAGATATACAGGTCCTAAATCAAAAGTCGCTCGTCGCTTTGGCGAGCCTATCTTTGGCCCCGATAAGGTACTTAGCAAAAAGAACTACCCCCCGGGGCAGCATGGTGAAGGTCGCCGTCGTAAGTCGAGCGAATATGGTATTCAGCTCGCAGAAAAGCAAAAAGCAAAGTATACCTATGGGGTGTTGGAACGTCAGTTCCGCAATCTCTTTAAGGCAGCTCAACGCTCTAAAGGGGTAACGGGTGAGGTGCTTCTCCAGCTTTTGGAGTGCCGTCTCGACAACATCGTTTACCGTCTTGGTATTGCTCCTACGCGTGCTGCAGCCCGTCAGATTGTGTCGCATCGTCACATTACGGTGGATGGCAATGTGGTAAATATTCCTTCTTACTCTGTAAAGCCCGGGCAGATTATTGCTGTTCGTGAGCGCGATAAGAGCATGGAAGTAATAGCCAACACACTGGCAGGCTTCAACCACGGTAAGTATTCTTGGATCGAGTGGGACAACAGCTCAATGTCCGGTAAGTTCCTCAACATACCTCAGCGTGCTGATATCCCCGAGAACATTAAGGAACAACTTATCGTTGAATTGTACTCTAAATAATCCCTGACATCATGGCAATATTAGCATTTCAAAAACCCGAGAACGTAGTAAAGGTAGAGGTGCCTCAGTATGTCCTTGACGAATGCGAACCGTACGAACTTGTCGGTCGTTTTGAGTTCAAACCTCTAGAACCCGGCTATGCCAAGACGATTGGTAATGCCCTGCGTCGGATCTTGTTGTCCTCTCTTGAGGGGTATGCCATCGCCTCTATTCGCATTGATGGTGTAGAGCACGAATTTGCTACTATTCCTGGTGTAACGGAAGATGTTACAAACATTATACTCAATCTCAAGAAGATTCGCTTCAAGCAAAAGGTTGACAATGCAGACGAAGAGGTGGTAACAGTAGCTTTCCCTGCGAATAAAGATGTCTTTACCGCAGAGGATCTCAATGCCGCTCTCAGCAACTTTGAGATAACGAACTTAGATCAACATATCTGTAGTTTCGATCCTCAGGTAGCTAGCAATGTCAAGATAGAGTTCCGCATCAATAAGGGGCGTGGTTATGTGCCCAGCGACGAGAATGCTCGTGAGGGAGACCCTCTCAATACGATTGCTATCGACTCTATTTATACCCCTATTCGTCGGGTAATGCCCAAGGAAGAGTCTTTCCGTGTAGAGCAGAAGACTGACTACGAGAAGCTTATCTTGGAGGTAGTTACCGATGGTACTATCGAGCCGGAGATGGCTCTTCGCGAGGCTGCAAAGATCCTTATCGACCTCTTCTCTCTCTTTAGTGATGGAGAGATGCATATGGAAGAAGCCGGCGACGAGTCCGGTGATGTAATGGACGAAGAAACGCTCCGCATACGTCAGATGCTAAGACAAGAGCTCGACTCTTTCAATCTTTCGGTGCGTGCTCGCAATTGTCTTCGCTCCAACAACGTCTTCACTTTGGCTGATCTCGTGAAGCACAATCGCCAAGAGCTCCTTAAGTTCCGCAACTTCGGTAAGAAGACGTTCGAAGAACTTGAGGGATTCCTCGCAGAGGTTGGCTTGGAGTTTGCTACCGACTTGAGTAAGTATAACCTAGATAAAGAGTAAAAGATGAGACACAATAAGAAATTCAATCATTTAGGTCGCACGAAGGCACACCGCGAGGCTATGCTTTCTAACATGGCCACTTCGCTTATTATGCATAAGCGTATCGCTACTACGGTGGCTAAGGCAAAGGCGTTGCGTGTGTATGTAGAGCCTATCATCACACGCTCTAAGAATGACAATCTTCACTCACGCCGTATGGTTTTCTCTGAGCTTCAAAACAAAGAGGCTGTGAAGGAGCTTTTCGGTGTAGTGTCGGATAAGGTTGCCAATCGTCCCGGTGGGTACACTCGTATTCTTCGTACGGGCTACCGTCTTGGTGACAACGCTGCTATGTGCATTATCGAGCTTGTAGACTTCAACGAGGCTATGCTTGGCGAAAGCAAGAAGGCTGCTCCTCAGAAGCGTACTCGCCGTTCGCGCAAGTCTTCGGCTACTCAAGCAGAAACTGCAGCTCCTGCAGAAGCTTAATCGCTTTTCTGTAGAGCTTCGAAGAAGGGAGGCGGCATGAGAAGGGGCCTTGTTATGAGGTGTCCCGGATGATGTAGAACCTCCATTCTTTCAAATACTAAGGCCCTACCCCACGGAAGTGTTGGGGTAGGGCTTTTTGTTTATCCAGAGGCAAGGGTTTGTATAACTTAGGAGGGAGACCACCTCGCTCTCGCCCTTTACGTGCCTATCAGACACTCCCCTTGAGACCAATAGAACCCAAGTTTCGTTCCTCTCTTTGCTCCTTTCTATGTCGCCAACTCCTAGCCGCGAATGGTGGCTCCTACATACTAATCGCCCCTCTCTATTCGTTTTGGTAGTATGTACGAGAAAGGATTGAGGTGTAGAGCGACCTCGTGGTGGTTCCTCAAAGGGGCGTTTTTGTTGTTATTAGGGGTAAAGGCTTTACCGCTGATGGGGCAATATGACGCCGTTTTTTCGCAGTACGATAGGGCGGCTACCTTCTATAACCCTGCCGCCGCCGGAGGGCAAGAGGAGCTGGATATAACCGCCATATATCATCAGCAGTGGGTGGGTATCCCGGGGGCACCTGCCAATATCTCCCTTCTTGCCAATACGCAGGTCGATTTTTTAGAGCGAAAGCATGGGGTGGGAGTTGCCTTCCTTACGCAGAAGAAGGGGCTTTTTGTCAATACCGACTTAGCCGGTCAGTATACCTTCTTTTTGCCCTTGTTTAAGGGGCAATTGGGCATAGGGTTGCAAGTCGGTTTGTTCAATAGTGCCTTTGATGGTACAAAGCTTTTTCTGCCCGATGGGGAGGGTATTACCCCTAATGACCCTGCTTTACCCCTTACGCGAGTGTCCGGTAAGTCTTTTGATTCTGCGGTGGGGCTTTCGTGGCGCAATAAGCGCATGTATGTAGGCGTGGCGTCGCATCATCTTTTGGCTCCACGTGTTCGCCTCAGCAATAATTACTCTATTGAGCTAAAGCGGAATTACACCTTTCACTCGTCTTATAAGTTCTCTTCGGAGACTTCTTTGCTGACTTGGACGCCCTCTCTCTTGCTGCTTACAGACTTCAAGGCATGGCGTATTGATGCGAATTTACAGCTGGAGTATGCTGAGCGTTTCAGGGCTGGAGTGATGTTCCGGCCGATGAATGCCGCGGGCTTTTCCCTCGGGATGAAGTTTGGGAGTGTAGCGGTAGGGTATGCCTTTGAGATGCCGATCAATCAAATGGCTAAGGGGAATTGGGGTAGCCACGAACTGGCGGTCTCTTACCTCCTTCCCCTCAAGAAAAACAAAAACAAAGAGGTGCGCTACAAGAGCGTGCGTCTGCTCTAGAGACCGGATAGCCAATTTTCTACGATACTTGCACCGTGGGGCGATAGGTAGCTCTCGGGATGGAATTGTACCCCAAACAGGGGGAGTGTTTTGTGTCGGAATGCCATGATAGCCCCATCACTCAGTGCCGTTGCCGTAATCTCTAATACGTTGGGGAAAGGCTCTTTTGCCACGCACCACGAGTGATAACGCCCTACCGAACTATCGGCGGGGAGCTGCTCGAGGAGGGTGCGCCCTTCTATCTCTTTTATCGTGAGCTTTTCTGCATGACCATGTAGGGGGTGGGGCATTTGCAATAGCTCTCCGCCAAAGTGTAGGGCAAGAGCTTGATGCCCGAGACAAACCCCCAAAAGGGAGTGTGTATGCACGGTGCGAGCAATGAGGGGCATGAGCCCTTTCACCTCCTCAGGATGCCCGGGCCCCGGGGAAAGTAGTATCCCTTGATAGTTCTCCAGGGGTAAGGAGGGGCAATGCTCCGTCGCTACAACATCGAAGGTGCAATTAGGGCATTTCCTAAGGATCTCTACGAGATTGTAGACAAACGAATCGTGGCTATCTGCCACCAATAGATGCACTTTGTTCATTCCGACCACGAAGGTACTACGGATTCTCTATACGAGGAGCTCTCTCCCTAAAAAGAGGGGATCCTCTCTCTAATACCATGCCTCTTTCTTTGCGGTGGGAGCCTTCTCCTCCTCCCATGTGCCCTCTTTGCGTACAAATGAAAAGCCCCCGACTCCTGTAAGAGACGAGGGCGGTAAGAGATGAAAAAATAGTTGTATTCCGCTATAAGGGGCGGCATTACTTCGTCGTAATGTAGACAACCCCGTCTAATCCGAGGGCTTTGAGGTCGTATTTCTTCCCTCCGATGGTTACTTCCGTTTGAGATTTGTCTACGCGCATTTCTGCGATCTTCTCGCTAGGCAGGTTGCTTACGTCACTTACTACCTTGCCGTCTAGTACATAGAGGGCTTTAGGCCCAGTTGGGCTACCCATTGTGGAGGACTTGCCATTATCCGCGCTTAGCTTGAAGTGGATGGGGAGGGTAAAGGAGACACGTACGACTTTTCCTTTGAGTTTCCCGGGTGTCCACTTGGGCATCTTGCCCACTACACGTAGGGCTTCGGCGTCGAGCAGCGGGTCTACACTTTGCATAATGGTGGGGTTGCTTACGCTGCCATCTTTTTCCACAATGAAGTGTACAAGTACTCTGCCTTCGATACTCTTTGCTTCCGCCTCTTTGGGATAGCGTACCTCCTCGGCAAGCCAGAGGAAGAGATTGTCATTCCCTCCGGGGAATTGGGGGAGTACCTCGCACGTTTCGTAGACGGGGTCTTCGTCCCCTACGTTTTGTAGGAGGGGGAGACGCTCGGCAACCGGGCGAGCCAGTAGGTAATTACCGCCTAAGAGGGTAAGAGCAGCCACGGGTAGGGCGAGCCATAGGCGTTGGATAGCTCGCTTGGGTGAGTTTTTCTTGTTCATCATTTTGATCCTTTCTTTTAAGTTGTTAGATTCATTATAGGGGTTGTATAGAGAGCTTACAGAGCCGTCTGTAGCGCATCTTAGGAGTTGGTATTGATAGGGTTTGCCCTCAATGCCTTGGGCTAGTACGGCCTCGTCGGCTAGGTGCTCAAGGTTTAGGCTGAGGTCTCTACGCAGTAGCCACATGGCGGGGTTCCACCACGAGAGGATAAGGGATACCTCTGCGAGTAGGAGGTCTATGTCGTGTCGCTGCCGGGTGTGCTCCTCTTCGTGTGTGTAGACCATAGTCCACTCACCTTCCTCTAGCATCTTTTGGGAGATGTATATCTCTCCAAAGGCACTAAACGCGGTATACCCTTGGGGGAGAAGCTGTATTTTCCGTCCATTGGGGAGAAGATAGGGAGTGCATTGCCGTTTGAGTTTGACTAGAGCTCGTAGGGCGGCTAAAAGATGAATACCCCGAGCGAGTGCTCCGATCCCCCAAATGCAGCCCAATGCTAGAGGGAGCCACCTCCAAACGGAGGGCGAGGCCTCTTCCATTATAGGCGATAGCTCTAGGGGGAATGGGGCGATAGCTACTCCCTCTTGGGAGGGGGAGAAAAACGTTGACCAGTCTATATAGGGAACTATAATGCCAACGAGCGGTACCACCCAGGCCGAGACGAGGATGATAAGGTAAAAGGCGCGAGTTGCCCTATGCCACGTAAGGGGGAGGAAGAGCCACCGCCCGAGTAAGGCTCCGAGGGCGAGGGATGCTCCGCTGATGAGTAGGTAGTAGAGTAGTACTTCCATGGGGTAAGGGTGGCTAAAAGGTGAGGTTACTTCTTCTGCTCAATCAAGTCTATTATCTCTTTGAGGTCTTGGGGCGAGATGCTCTCTTTGCGTGCAAAAAACTGCACGACTTGCCTGTAATCTCCTCCAAAGAAGTTTCGTACGATGTGCTGGAGAGAGGAGGCGGAGTATTGCTCTTGGGTTACTTCGATCCTGTACAGCATGGTCTTTCCGCTTTTTTCGGGCTGGATGTATTCTTTGGTGTGCAGGTTCTTTACAATGCTTGCCAGGGTGGTGTAGGGGGGCTTGGGTTCTGGCATCTTGTCCAATATCTGCCGTATGGCTACTCCATCCCCTAGCTCCCAAATAATCTGCATAACACTCTCTTCTTGAGGGGTTAATGGAGTGAGTTTTGTCTTGTTCATAGCTCTTTGTATTGCTTACCGAGCGCAATGTACGAACTTTTCGTAGATAATCAACGATTTTTTCGTAGATATTTTTCTCTTCACGATTTGGCTGAGGATAAAAAGAGCGCTCTTGAGGGCTGTTCTTCAAGAGGTGGGAGGGGGCGAGGGGATTGGGGTATTGTTCTCTCAGCTTGTTTTTGGTGCTGTTTTCGCTCTCTGGGGAGCAGCGTGAGGGTCGTTGGCTAAAATCTCGGAGAAAACCACCCTAGAAATATTTTTATTTCAGCTGGTTTTACCCTCACATTTTGGGCAAGAAATATTTTATTTTCACCCAAAAGGGGAAACGGTTTTCACCCGGTAATTTTTCTCCGTTGTGCGCACCCAGTTTCTACAAAGAAGAGGATGTAGGTATCCTCTCTTGTGTATTTTGTAGAAGAAAATAGTTTTAATCTGATTTTCTGAGGATTAGATTAAAACTAAATCCTCCTGATCCAGCGTTTGTTTTCATCCATTCCCCATTGGATATGCCATTTTCTTCCATTCGTTTTGTCTAAAAGGATGAATTGGTACATATTCTTAGTTGGATAAAGTTCAAAGGTGTTAGATTTGTATCCTGCCCCAAAATCTAAAGATAAAATTGTGCTATTTATAAACCACTCCCCTTCATTTTCTTCTTCTAAAGACCACTGAACTTGTTTTACAATTCCCGTTGCTGTGTCTAATTGTAATAGTGTATAGATATTATCAGTACTATACAACTTGTATCTGTTCTCAAGTGCAACATTAAGTTCTTTGTTTTTCAGCAGTAGATTATTCGTCATCAATAAGGTATCGATTCTTGAGAGTAAATGTAATATTTCCTCTGTTTGTGTATTTGGTGACTGTTTAGAATTTTTACTGCTTGTTTGTGCTAGGCTCCAGAACGGAATCGTGCTCAGGATTGCTAGGAGATAGATTCTTTTCATATTTGTGTGTTTTGAATAACTGAAAAAGCACTTTTGAAGATTTGGAGATGTCGTCCTCTAATCGGTTTATTGAGCTACTCTTCTGCTTCCTCAATTGTTAGCAAGCAGATTTTATTTCTAGGGTTTTGTTTCAAAGAACTGAAGTTGGCTATACTCCTTTTCTATGTCTATAAATTGCGCATACCATTCTGGTGATCGATTGCTTATGACGCCAAAATTACTAAATTTCTAATTAGGGATCGCATTAAGGAATCTGTGTCTCGCTTACATTGCGTAGTTGGGGAAATAAGTATCTTTGTCGCCAAGCAGGGTGGCATTGGAATGCCGTCAGGCATCTGGTTTTGCATGCCAAGGAGAGATGTTGCACGGGCTGGTGCTACCCAATATTTGAATTGTTAGCTTATTATGAAGTGCCGTACGTTTGTAGCTCCCCTTGTTCTATTTCTTGTGGGGCTGTTCTGGTTCTCCTCTTGCTATCGAGGTCCACAGTCCTATCGTAAGGAGTATAGAGACCCTGCTCTTTTTGGGGAGTGGATAGATATTGATGAAATAGAAAGAATGCATACCGATGCCGAATATTTTGAAAATACGATTCGGACACATTCTCGATTTTGTGTGGGAATCGCTTTTCTTGCAAATGGGGATGATGTTGGTGTGTATGCCAAGTATGAAGACGGAAGTGAAACACCAAAGCTCTTGAGAGAGTATACGGGAGTTTACTACACCAAGGGTAGTGGATTGTACAGCGTTTCTGCAGGCCTTAGCTGGAGTGCTCCCTCTCATATTGTACAGGAGTATGAAGTGAAGGGGGATACTCTCTATCTAGAACCACAAAGTCCCCGTATGAGGAGAGTCTACAAACGCCAAAAGGTAACGGAGGATCTTCTCCCCCAACGCCCGACTAAGCCCTCTGAGAAATGAAGTTGCACCTCCCTCTCCCCCTCTCTAAGGAGGAGAGGTGAGGAGCCCCCTTTGAATCTAAAAGGGAGTTCTTGCGTTATTCTAGTGGACTGAATGCCTGTGTCTGGTGCTCGTGAGAGAGCCTTTTGTGGGCTTTTGTTCAACGAGAGCCGGTAAGAGAAGGACTATCTCGGGGGTTATTCTCTAGGCAGAGCGAGGCTGTCATTTGGCTAATTCAAAAAGAATCTGTACCTTTGCAGGGCAATTGAGATGATATCGCGGGGTGGAGCAGTGGTAGCTCGTCGGGCTCATAACCCGAAGGTCAGAGGTTCGAGTCCTCTCCCCGCAACTCTATATTCTGTGTTACAGGTCTCCAATGTTCGTATGAGTGTTGGAGACTTTTTTGTGCTTTCGCTCCACCCTCCTCTATCGCCTTTCGCCATTTCTAAGGAACTCTTTCGCACTCCTTATCTAGAGAGGTCGCCGTCCTGTCTCTTGCTCGCTGTGGGCGGTCTTCTATCTCCTCTTTCTGCTTTTCTTAGGGGCTGTTCGGTACCCATTTGAGGCTTATCCTCTACTTTTTATTTCTTAGCCTGCTATAATTGGAGAGATATGGCGATGCTTTTTCATTACCTTTGTGGCCGGTTATTATAGAGCAGTATGCAAGAAATACGCAATATCGCGATTATCGCCCACGTAGACCACGGCAAGACAACGCTTGTTGATAAGATGCTACTAGCGGGCAAACTTTTCCGAGACGACAAAGCTACCGAGGTAGATACCTATCTAGATAACAACGCTATTGAGCGAGAGCGTGGGATTACCATCGTGAGCAAAAACGTGAGTATTCGCTATCGCGGCGTTAAGATCAATATTATAGATACCCCGGGGCACGCGGACTTTGGAGGCGAGGTAGAGCGTGTACTCAATATGGCAGATGGATGCCTTCTCTTGGTGGATGCCTTCGAGGGACCCATGCCACAGACGCGCTTTGTGCTCCAAAAAGCTCTAACCCTGGGTCTCAAGCCCATTGTGGTAATTAATAAGGTAGACAAACCCAATTGCCGCCCCGGTGAGGTGCAAGACATGGTCTTCGACCTGATGGCAAGCCTTGATGCGAGTGACGAGCAGTTGGATTTCCCCACTCTCTTTGGTTCGGCCAAACAGAACTGGATGAGTGAGGACTATAATAATCCCACCGATACCATTACCCCCCTACTGGATGCTATTGTAGATCATATACCCCCACCACCCATGCTAGAGGGACCGGCGCAGATGCTTATCACCTCGCTCGACTACTCCTCTTATGTGGGGCGAATTGCCGTGGGGCGTGTGCATAGGGGTACTATCTCCGAGAATAGCGATGTTGTACTTTGCCGCCGCGATGGTTCCGTAGTGCGACAGAAAATAAAGGAACTCAACACCTTCGAGGGGTTGGGGCGTGCTAAAGCGTCTTCGGTCTCCTCGGGCGATATTTGTGCCATTATTGGGTTGGAGTCCTTTGAGATTGGGGAGACGGTGGCCGATGCTTCTACTCCCGAACCTCTTACGAGTATCCGCGTAGATGAGCCTACGATGAGTATGCTCTTTACCATCAATAACTCGCCCTTCTTTGGCAAAGATGGCAAGTTTGTCACCAGCCGTCATATCCACGACCGCTTGGTCAAAGAGCTGGATAAGAACCTTGCGCTACGTGTGGAGCCTACCGACTCGGCAGATTCGTGGCTTGTCTATGGGCGAGGCATTCTGCACCTTAGTGTGCTTATCGAGACGATGCGCCGCGAGGGGTATGAGTTGCAGGTGGGGCAGCCCCAAGTAATTATAAAGGAGATAGATGGGGTTAAGTGTGAGCCGATAGAGCAGCTTACGGTCAATCTGCCCGAAGAGTATTCGAGCCGTGTAATCGACCTAATTACCCGCCGCCGAGGGGAGATGACCTCTATGGAGAGTAAGGGCGATCGCATCATGCTGGAGTTCACCATCCCCTCTCGAGGTATTATCGGGCTCAACAACTCCGTACTCACGGCTTCGGCAGGAGAGGCGGTAATGGCGCACCGATTTATTGAGTTTGCTCCCTGGCGAGGCGATATACAACGCCGCCTCAATGGCTCTATTATAGCGATGGAGAGTGGTACGGCTTTTGCCTATGCTCTTAATAACCTCCAGAGCCGAGGCCGATTCTTTATCGCACCACAAGACGAGGTGTATGCAGGCCAAGTGATTGGGGAGCATACCAAAGACAACGATCTCGTGGTGAATGTGTGCAAAAGCAAAAAACTGACCAATATGCGCGCCTCGGGTAGCGATGATAAGGTGGCTCTTGCCCCTCCCGTCATCTTTAGCCTTGAGGATGCTCTCGAGTACATCAAAGCAGACGAATATGTAGAGGTGACCCCCAACAGTATGCGTATGCGTAAGATTATCCTGGATGAGTTGGAGCGCAAGCGTCGCTCTCGTAGCGAAGATTAAGGGTTCTCTTCCCTCCTGTCTACTCCGGAGGAGGGACCATAATATAAACAAGAAATTAATTATGAAAGTAAGAAATCTGATTCTAGGGCTAGCCGTAGCTTTCGCAGGCTTTGCCTCTTTGGGTGAAGCAAATGCCCAAAAAACGTTTGAAAAAGGTACGCAGACTGCAAGTATTATGATTGGCTTGCCCAGCACCACGGGTCTATTCTCTAGCATTGTCGTTCCTCCTCTTACGGCTGTGTATGAGTACGGCGTTGTGGGTAACCTCTTTAGTAACGGCAAGGGTACTATCGGTGTTGGTGGTCAGGGCGAGTATGTCCTCTTCCGTGCTGCAACTGATACCTATTCCGGATATTTCTTCTTGGGAGGTCGTGGCGCATTGCACTATGAGTTCGTCCCCAAATTGGATACCTATGCCGGTCTTGCTCTAGGATGGTCTTTCGTGGGTGGTACTACTCTACGGAATAGCGGATCCTTCGGCACCCAAGGTTTTGTGGGTGCTCGCTACTATGTGACTCCTACTCTTGCCTTGGGGGGAGAACTGGGTTATGGCCTCACCCTTGTCAATCTAGGGGTGACCTTCCGTTTCTAAGCCGCGTCTATTAGGTACCTCTCCTCTTCTTTTTATTGGAGAGATGCCGTCAATGTAGGGAGATGCTCCAGGTAGAGGGGCATCTCCTTTTTTGTTTGGAGCAATAGGAATGGGGTTGATCTTGAAGATATCTTCTCTGCGTGACTTTGGGACCATAAGATGCCCTCTGATACCGTTTTACTCGGAGTTTAGATAGGGTTTGAAGCGAGAGAGTCTATTCCTAAGGCTGGCCTATTTTCTTTCTCTCTTTTGCTTGACTTGGGGTGTTTCTCATTTTGTTGAAAGTTTTTTTACACTTCGCTTTCCTCTCCTATTCTTTATTAAGGGTGAATGTCTAGTGTTTTAGAGGGGAGAGTTGGGCTTATTTGTTTATCCAAAGTGTCTTCAATGCAAAACAATACTTAAATAACCTTGTTTTTTTTGTTTGGGTCATTTTTTTCTTGTTCCTTTGCAAATGATTAGGTGCGCATAGCGATGCGTTCTGTCTAATCGCAATGGGTGATAGATTTCGTTCCCTATTGGGAGTCTTTCACTCTTTTCGAGTCCATCTTTGGGGTGCATTATCTTCTTAGTTCGCTTGTGGCAGACTACTTTTCACAGAGGAATGTCTCGTTAGATTGTGCCCGTGAAGTTGATTTGAATGATAAATATAGCTCTTAAAAGCAACATATCAATATAGATAAATCGATAAGTATTAAAGATGAAAATGAAGATGATGGCGGGCGCGTTGCTCGCAGCTCTCGGCCTTTTTGCTTCGTGCTCAAAGTCTGGGAAAGATGTTCAAGATCCCAATCAAGAAGGATCTACCTATGTAGGTATTACCCTTAGCATGGGTACTAATGACGTCCGTGCCAACGAAGACGACAATTACAGTAAAAAGGGCACTTGGAACGGAAAGGATGAGATCAAAACGATCGATGTGTACGTTGTAGACGTTGCTTCTGGCGTTGTTTCTACGGGGTTCTACAACAAGAACAATTTTACAATCACCCAAACGGACGGAGCTCCCTCTATCACGATTATTCCCAAAACTGCCATCCGTACCACTCCGGGGGCAAAAAAGGTGTATGCACTTGTCAATGCTTCGGCAGATATAACCCGAGTGCTTGCCGATGCCAATGCAACTGAGTTTGAAAAAGCTTATAACAAAACGGCTCAAGAGTTTACTATTGCTAGCGTAGCAACCAATGATGGAACTAAGGATGCTATTATGGCATCGAATGCAAAGGAGTGTACTCTCACTGTTGCTGATGGTGTAACTGCGGCTGAAGCTCTTGCTACGGCATCTCCTAAAAACCGAGCAAAGGTCGAGATGAAGCGTGTCGTAGCTCGCGTACTCGTTACTACTAAAGAAGAAACCTACCAAGTAATGTACAGCGATGGCATAACCAAAATGGGTACCGTCAAGAAGATTTCCTACGCCGGTGCTCAGGGCGAGAAAAAGTTCTTTATTGGTCAGCAAATCGCTAACGGTCAAATTATAACGCCTGCATTTGACTATGTGCCCACTAAGACTGAAGATATTTGGGGAGCCACCGGGAAAGCAAGCTACGATTATAGTGACCTTAAGGCTCATACATTCGATCATGACCCTCGTATGGCCACAAAGATGTCTGCAGGATCTGCTACTGCTACAGCAGGCCAAATTGGTGCAGAAGCCCTCAAAAAGAGTCTTTTCATGTTCGAGAATTCGCACAAGTATCAATCCAATCCTGCTAATACGGATGTGAACAGATACGATGGAAAGTTCCGTCGTGGTAATACGGCTTATGTACTGGTGCGAGCCCTCTTCGTTCCCGATAAGGATGCTTTTGCTGATAATACGGGTGCCACTTACAAAGAAGGTGACGACTTCTATCTTGGAGCCAATAATAAGTTTTATTCTAAGAAGGAGAATGTGACAGATCCTACAAAGGGTGGTATCAAAAATCAGAAGTTCCGCCACTATCTCAAAGGTAAGGTACTTTACTATGCTTTTGTAAATCCTGATAGAGCTCCTGGTACTCTTGACGCTCCTGTGTTCCGTAACAATATCTATCGCATTCACATTACAGGCTTCAAGACGATTGGTACAAATTGGAATCCTCTCTATCCGGAAGATCCTAAACATCCCGATACTCCTACTCCTGATAATCCTGATCCGAAACCGGAAGATGATCCCGATAATCCTAACCCATTCAATCCTGACGATCCTAACACTCCGAAGGAAACTTGGATGAGTGTTGAGATGTCGGTACTTGCATGGACAGTTCACTCTTACGATATTGAACTATCACTCTAAAGTCTCCGTTTTGAGTAACGGAAACAAAAGCTCCCAAAGGAGATCCCTCATGCCTCTTACCTCATCTCTTGAGGCATGGAGGGGCTCCCGCCGGAGCATTTACCTTCCTTATCTATTCATGAAGGTGTAGAGACGACTGCTCCACTTTAACTGTGAGGGTGGAGTTGCGCACGTCTCATTATTCCTCTTTTATTTCTCTATAGATTAAGATTCAATTCCCTCTGAACAATGAAGTTCTTACAGCGAATAATACCTTTGCTATTGCTGGCTCTCGTAGCTACGAGCTGCAATGGCTTGATTTATGAACAAGGAGACGACTGTCCTACCTTGCTCCGTTTTACTCCTTACGTGCAGACCCCTTGCATGGAGGCTCCTGCTTACCCTCAAGGGGTAGATCGCATGACTGTAGTTGTTTTTAATAAAGGGGGAAAGCTCCTTGGCTATAAGACATTTAAGGATGTCACTCTTTCGGATAAGAGTATCTTTGAGATTGCCCTTCCGGAAAACAAAGAAGAAGTGTATCGCTGCTTCTTTTGGACCGGCGATGCAGAAGACGACTACACCTATATACCTGAACTTGGTAAACTTCCCACTCTTTCGGAGGCTACCTTTGGGCTAAAACTCTCCGCGCAAGGTCGCCCGGAGAATAGACTCTTTCACACCCTCTATCATGGCAAAATAGATGTGCGCAATGCCGATAGTCATATAGAAGGTGCCTCTACCGTGCTTTATAGTAAGCCCCTCCTTACCGAATACTCCAACGACTTTGTGGTGCGCGTGACAGGGCTTCGGGAGTCGATGCCTTGCCGAATGGAGATTCGTGACAATAATGCGCGCTACAGTATGAATGGAGCACTTTCCTCTCCTCAAGTGCGTGTAGTCTACGCTGCGGATATCCCCTCCGGTGCTCCTCGTCGTGAGACAACGCTCCGTACGCTTCGCCTTGACGATGCTGCTACACAACCCGAGCTGGTAATGCTCCGCCCCGACACAGGCGAGGAACTCCTGCACTTCGATCTGAAAAAGGACCTCCTCAAGAAGCTCCCTAGCTATAAACCCGAATGCGACCACCTTTTTGTCGTGGATCTTAAGTTCACCCCCTCTATGGCGGTGGAGATCTCCATCAATGGTTGGGTGGTGCATAGCTATGACATTGAATTTTAATGCCCACACTACATACAGCCTCTTTAGAACGCATGAAATCGAAAGTTTTATCTACCTATACACTACAGGGTACACTGGTGCTACTCCTTTCTCTTGTGTGGGGCGGTTTGGTCGGATGCTCTTCGTCTCAATCTTCGCCCAATGGCAACGATGAGAATTATCTATCTGTGAACCTTAACCTGCGCGCGCAAGAAGATGGACAGAATACGCTCAACAAAGACCTCCAAGACGAGGAAGACAAGGTACACGAGTTGCGTATTATGCTCTTCCAAGGTGGAGACCTCAAGTATAATCTCTGCTATAACGTGCCTGGGGGTACGGGCACTGACTTTACATTCAATGGCGATCCCGCTGTGCGCAGAGCCGTCTTCAGACTCCCCAAGCCGGGGGTGTATGATATGGTCGTTATCGCCAACGAACGCGTGGACGATACGCAGGGTCCCTCTATTACGACCAAGCTTAATGGGATTGCTCGCCGTGATGAGTTGAATAGCATTCGTATCACGACTCCTACTATCTACAAGGCAGGTACTTTGCCTAATATCAAACTTCGCAGTCCTATGACGGCAGAGTATAAGAACGTGGATATGAATCATTCCGGTACTCAGGCTACACCCTATCAGATCATATTGCCCACCCCCTCTCGTGGTGTAGAATTACTACGAGGTATGGCCAAGGTGGAGTTGCTCCTAAAGGATATGATAGAGGTTGAGGAGTTGGCAAACAATCAAAAGAAATATTCTTGGATTGGTTCCGGCTCTTTCGAGCGGGTCTATACGATCCAAAGCGAGAACATGCCCAAGTCTTTTTCTCTTATGCCACAGAATCAGCTCACTCCCGATGCCGAAGTAGCATCAGGGGTGCTTTTCAATAATATCCCCCTGCCTGCAACGCCCGATCCTAAGTGCGTAATAGAGCCGGCATCTCCGGAAGACCCCAGCATTGGGGGTGTACTAACGGCAGACTATAGGCTTGCTTTCTATATCCCGGAGTATCTGGCAAAGACAGGGCTTGCTGACGCCTCTAAGCCATTGCTCAAGTTCACCTACAAGTATTGGGAAGATATTTGGAATCCCTCTACTCTGAAAGAGAAGACCTCCAATCACCCTATGAAGAATCCGAACCTCACTGCGGCACAGAAGTACCTACAAGAGGTTGTTACGCTCCATGGTGGCACTATGGTTACCACAGGCGAGTACAGCGTGTACCGCAATAGTTGCTATCGTATTTCTGTTCGTTTTGTTCCAGATCACCAATGAATAGTTGTACAATGAAATCTATATTATCATCCCTTTCTAAGAGAATGCCCACTGCCCTAGGGGTGCTCTCCATTCTCTGCATTCTTTCTACCTTCTCGCTCCGTGCCCAACAAGCTTCGGACTTCGAGCTCACCACTACCGTTACCCATGGAACTTGTGAAGCCAATGCGGAAATAGAGGCAAAGGTGACGTCGAAGAAGCCGATCTACACGATTAAGTCGGTTACCTATACCTATTACAACGAAGCTACAGGAGCCTTAATTACGACTCAGAATACAACCACGTCCAGAGCTACGGGGTTGGGAGCTGGTTCCTATAAAGTAGAGGTTACAGTACTCGTCAATGAATCAGGAGCTAAGGTAGAACTCAAAAAGGAGCATATTCAAGTTACCTCTTCGTATCGGATCCCGACCATTGTTCTTGCAATGTATCGCCCTACGTTTAAGGAAAAAGCTACAGGGATGATCTCCGTGCGAGTAACCAACGGCAGTGCAAGTGAGTATACGGTAAAGCTAACGGAGGTACCTTCCGGATATACGGGATATAAGGAGTTTAAGTTTGCTCCCACATCAGATACGAAGTACTTCTATAACCTCCCTAAAGGGAATTATACCGTACAAGTTTCTGACGCGTGCAACAACTATCCTGCACAAAAACTGTATATGTCCGAAGATGGATTGCCCAACAATATAGATCACTCATCCCCGGATCCTCATAAAGAGAAGTGTGGTTGGTACGACTTTAGGCAGCCTTTTAAGAGAGGAAATCTTTATGTGACCAACATCGATACCCTGAAAAAGTATATAGAGATTGGATTCGACAAAAAAGCCAATCTTACCGCGAGCAGTACTTCTGTATGGAAATCTTTCGATGGACTGCCCACAACGATAGATGATAGCCATGATATCGCATTTGATCCGGCGAAGTTCCCCGACAAGTCCCCACTTTCTCTTAAACTCAAGAATGGGGATACATGGTATAAGATGGCACATCCCTCTTCTAGCGCAGATCAATATGTTCTTGCATACCGTGTAAAGGGAACTAATGAGATTAAAACGTATAGTTTGTACTACTACGATGAAGCTCCATGGGTTTCTTCGTATATACTTTTTGGAGGCTTCCCCTGTGGTACTGAAAAATATGGAAGAAAGACCTGGCTTTCCGCAGGTCTGGCTTATTGCCCCCCTGTTACGGTTACTGTAGCAGAGAAGAATCATCCGAATACACAGGTTACAGAGACCCTTACTCTTACTGTGAATAATATTGGCTGGGAACATGCTGTTGAGTATAAGGATAAAAATGATCCTTCTAAACAATATCAATTTGAATTGCAGAAGGAGTATATCATCACTGTAAAAGATAGTAATGGTGATGAGCAGAAAATAGAGATAGGCAAGCAGGATCCTAAGTTTGAGTCTCACCTCAAATACGAAGTGGACTATTGTGTGGGGACAAAGAAGACTAATCTATCCTTCGACTATAGCATCCCTACCTCTAAAGTTGTTCCAGATGTTGAAAAGAAATACGTAGAGTTTAGGGACATTATTTCTTTCCAGAAATATACAATCACTCTTATTTCCGCCCCTGCTGGGTTCACACCTCCCTCGGGAGCTACTCTCCAGATGAATGTCCCCTATGAAGTCCCCGATAATTATGGGAAAAAGAGCTTCTATCCTTTTGGTACAACTAAAGATCCTGACAAAGATAAGAAGCAATACATTGTACTCCCTTCTGGAGAATATAAGTTCAAAATTAAGGATCGATGTAATAACGAAAAAATAGAGACTATCAAGGTGGATAGCTCTCCTGAGAAGTATTCTCTTGGGACGAAGAAGTTGGCTCCTAAGATAGAGGTAAAAGATTGTGGACGAATTCGTATTTATCCCTTCTCGAACGGAATAGATAATCTCATTCTTAAAAATGGAGTTTCTTATGCCGATAAGGAGCTATATGTACACATCACTCAATTACCGGCGGGGGTGCAGAATTCTGATGTGAAAGTAGGCTACGGATGGACTTCTACTTGGCTACAAGCTAAACCTGAAAAAACTGAAAATGAGTCTAAGCGATATTTCGACTTGCCTGCGACCAAGGGGGTGTTGAAAATGAGTGTAAAGATACTGAAGAACGGAAAAGACGAAGTTTACCCCGATTGTATCAAGAATGAGACTTCCGTAGACTTGTCGAATGCCAATCTCGGTTATGACCGTGATTCGTATGTGGGATACAAGTGCCCTTCAGGAAAATCAGGGCACATCTACTTCATGCCTATCAACTATGTTGGGAAGCTGGATATTGCTATCCGTAAAATGGATGGGCATACCGTTGTTGTAGAAAAGAAAGATCACCAAGTTGATCCCACCAAGGGTGTTGAGTTTGACTTAACGAGCACTACCGCTTTGGACGATGACTATCTCCTCTATATTAAAGATCTTACCTGTCAAAATGATAACGGCAAGGGTACTCCCATCACTCTTTACGACCTCGGTTCTACAAGTATTGTGAAAACCACTCGGGTTAAGTCTAAGTACTGCGAGGGAGATAATATTAAATTAGAAGCCGTTTCACTTGGAGGAAAAGTTGAATATCAGTGGACATTACCGGATGGGACCAAATACCCTGCAACTGGACCCTCTAAGGATGCGAGGATCTACGAAATCACCTCTGCCACCAATGCCAAGCACTCTGGCGAATATACCTTGGAGGCAAAAAATGTAATTTGTGAGGGTGCTTCTACAAGTATTTTTGTGAAGTTTAGGCTTTCGGTAGCTCCTACCCTCCTTTGGTGGGCTCGCGATGCCGTGGATGCCAATTGGTACAACGAAAAGAACTGGCGCAAAGTGGATGGAGGAGCAGCCAATGCCATACCGGCACCCTGTACCACGATACATATCCCTGCCGAAGTAGATAATTACTTCCCGGATTTGGATCCTTCCATTTCCAAGTATGATGATAAAAAGCTAACCTATGGAGCGGCAGAGTGTAACGATGTTTACTTCCACCATGGTAGCCAAATGGGGCGTCCTCAATTGCTTCGCTATAGCCGTGCCTATGTGGACTACAACTTTGGTAAGATGCAGGCAGGAGGTACGGTTGAAGCTCATGCCGAAGCTCACTTCCCCAAAAGCGATACGCGTTTGATGGCTCGTAACCGCTGGTACATGCTAGCCACTCCGCTCAAGAATATCCTCTCAGGAGACTTCGGTTTGGCAGGGTATCCCATGACCTTCCAGCGTCATTTCAAGTCGGGGCTTACCAATGCTTCGGGGCTTACTGAGGGTTCTTTTGAGAAGCCTGTGAATACGTTGGCCGAAAATATGAATTCATTCAACCATGCTATTGCCCTCAAGGTGGCAGGTTACGATGCAAGTAAGGTAGGCTACAAAGAGCATACGAATCTCAACTTCCTCAATGGTATTATCCGCATCCCTTACTATCTCGATAGTGGTAGGGAAGATTATTATCCGCTCCATAAGTATGATAAGCCAACCAAGACGTCGACGTTCCGATACTATAGTATGAGAACCCTTGCTCCTTTGAATAAGTTCGATCGTTATATTCGTAAGCCGGAGGAGGACTTCCGCTTTGTTTTCGAGACGAGTAGCAATAAGGCAATTGGGGCAATCTCGGTGGCAGGTCAGTCCGTAGAGGGATATGCCTTCCAACTTACGGGTGATACCAACTCCGAGTTGCGCATGGTGGGTAATCCCTTTATGAGTGCGATCGACTTTGATAAGCTGGTAGAGGTAAATAGTACCCTCATTGAGCCCTACTACTATATCTTTACGGATAATACGTGGAAGGCCTATTACAAGGGGGTTACTTCTCCTACTAGCACCTTGCAGAAGCAGATCCTTCCGCTCCAAGCCGTTGTGATCAAGAAGAAAGCAATGGGAGAGCTTCTCTTCCCCACTTCGGGGGATAAGAATGTGCTCCTCGCGCCCAATAAGGACTGGACTCTACAAAGCCGCACGACGGGCTCAAGCGACCCCGTGCGCAGAGTATCTGTAGTGGCAACGAATAGTGCAGGACAGGGTGGAGAATCTATTTTGCTCCCCGATACGGAGCTGTCACCGGCACCGGCACTCTTCTATCCGGCTATTGACGAAGTACCTACGGTTTACTTTGTGGATACCGAAGAGGGTACGCCCAATGTAATCCAATCGGGAGCCTCTCTCAGTGTTATACCTATGGGGGTACACAGTTCGATGATGGGTACTATCGAGTTGGACTTCTCGTCCCTCACGAGTAACCTCTTTACCCGCGTCTCTCTCTACGACCGCGCAACGCGTCGTGAGCATGACCTCCTGGCAGATCCTCGCTACACCTATCAGAATGGTGCAAACGAAGGTACACGCTTCGAGCTTCGCATGGAGTATCCCGGGGTAAAGTCAGTAACCTCTCCTCATACAGAAGGCGACTTACTTCGCGTTATCCCCGGAGAGGATGGCTATCGAGTAGAGAGTGCCATAAGCGTACAGAGCTATACTCTGTATGGTGTAGATGGGAAACAGCTTACGATGGACGAAGGGGTAAATGCTCTCCAGTTCGTTGTAGATCATGTTCATTGTCAGTCTGTAACGCTACTCAGAGTGCATTTGGCAGATGGCTCTACTCTCACACGTAAGCTCCCGGCTCTCTAAGGTTAGAAACGCCTAAACCCATATACTTTTTCTCCGCCACCTTCACTATTTCTCTGAGGGTGGCGGAGATTTTTTATACTTGTCTCTGAACTCGCCTTGTCGCCTATTCAGTGAGAAACTCGTAACTTTACCGCTTGATAACAAAGTGATTAGATAATGCATAAAGACGATATAAAGTACATTGGTTCGGCTCAGATAGACTCAGCGGGTTGCAAAGGGTGTGGCAAACAGCCCCTTAATAGCTACGACTGGCTCTCGGGTTATGCCGATGATATAGACCGCAATAAATACGTAGAGGTTCAGTTTAAGAATACTCGCAAAGTAGTCTTTACCAATCCTCTAGGGCTGGAGGTACACAAAGATGATATAGTGGCGGTAGAGGGTTCTCCCGGTGTGGATATAGGGCGAGTGGTACTCACAGGCACACTGGCGGCTCTCCGATTCCGCCGTCAAGAAGCCCATAGTCGTGAGCCCATCCGTCAGCTTTTCCGCCTAGCTACCCAGAGTGACCTCGACCGTTGCGAGGAGGCAAAGCGCCGAGAGCATGGTACCATGATTGAGGCGCGTCAGATAGCCGAGGCGCTGGGTTTGGAGATGAAGATAGGCGACGTTGAGTACCAAGGTGATGGGAGCAAAGCCATCTTCTACTATATAGCCGATGGGCGTGTAGACTTCCGTAAACTCATCCGTGTGTTGGCAGAAACCTTCCATGTACGCATCGAAATGAAGCAGATTGGAGCGCGTCAGGAGGCCGGGCGTATCGGAGGGATCGGTCCGTGTGGCCGTCCGCTCTGCTGTGCTCAGTGGATGACTACCTTCAAGAGCGTTAATACGGCTGCGGCTCGTTACCAAGATCTTACCCTCAATCCCGAGAAGCTCACGGGGCAATGTGCCAAGCTCAAGTGTTGTACCAACTTTGAGGTCCATGCCTATGTGGAGGCTCAAAAGCGAATGCCGCCACGTGATGTGGTGCTAGAGACGGAGGAGGGGAGTTTCTATTTCTTCAAGTGGGATCTCCTCAAAGGGGAGGTAACCTACACTGCAGAGAAGAATCGCTCTACCAATGCATGTACGATTACAACCCGACGTGCTCGGGAGGTGATTGAGATGAATCGCCGAGGAGAGAAACCTGCAACTCTACTTGAGGAGCGGTACATAAAGAAGCCTGTTTCGCTGGATATTCTAGACGAAAATCTCCTTACTCGCTTCGACGATAAGGGGCGTAAGCGTCGCAAGGGCAATGGCAACAACAATCGAGGCGATCGTACTTCTCGCACCCGTAATACGGGGGAAAAAGAAGCCGTAGAAGGGGCGAATCCCGAACGTAATACGCACCCAAATCCCAAGAGAGAGTCGGATACACCCCTAGTAGAGGGGCTAACCTCTGAGCGTAATCTGCCTAGAGAGGGGGGTGCAGAAGAGGGGCGCGCAAATAATCGTCGCCGCTCCCCTGGGGAGCGTTATTCCAATTCTCGCCGCCGTTCTCCACAGGAGCCTCGTGAGGGGGATGGCTCACACCTTGAGATTGAGGGTGGAGCTCGTAGAGAGAGGCGTACTCCAAGGATGAGTGGTAACCGCCCCGTAGGCGATAGACCGATAAACTCGGAGGGAGAACCTACAGCTCGCCGAGAGCATCATTCGCAGCGCGATAGGCGTTCCTTCCGCCCGGGAGGAGAAGCTCGCCCTATGAGCAAAGAGGCAGATTTTAAGCCAGAGTAATTGGCCTAGAGGGAGAGTTCCATACTATGTCTCAAAGGTTCTATCGGGGGATTCTGGCTCTACTTAGCCCATTTTTTCTTCTTCTGCTATTGGGTGTAGTGGGGTGCCGTCCTACACGCGAAGCCTCTATCGTCTACGAAAAAGTGCCTAACGCGAGCTGGAAACGAGGCCAGCAGCTTTCGTTCCGCTTCTTGGTGACGGAAGCGCATCGCCCCTACTATTTTGACCTCCTTATTCGGCATAATAACAATGTAGACTACTGCGACTTTGAGGTGTTGGCAACGCTCAGTAATGAAGCTCTTTATGAGAGACGAGATACGTTGCATCTTCTTCTCTCGGAGCAAGAAGGGCTTTGGCGAGGGACCGGTGTTGCCCTTACTGAGCTTTCTTTCCCCTATTTACAGGGGGTTCGTCTCCCCACGTCAGGTATATATACTTTGACTTTAGTGCCGTGTAGTTTGCGACCCTCGATTCGAGGGATTGAGAATGTAGGGGTGGCCTTTTGCTCCTCGGCTGGGGTTTCTTGGTAGATGTGTGGGAGAAAAATCCTTGCCTAGTTTCTCTCCAGAAACCAACTGGTTTATTTTAATTTTTCACCCAGAAAGGGAGAGACATTCTGCCTGAAAAATATTTCGTTTTAGCCCTGCACTTTTTGGAGTGTAGGGCTGTTTTTTTTGAGAGTTCTCACGAGAGGGGGGTAGTGGACTGGTTTTTCGTCTCTCTTCCATTCATGAGAAGGGAGAGAAGAGAGGGGTGTTCGGAGAGCCCGAATATCCCAAGGGGGAGGCTGTGACAAATGGAGCGAGGGGAAATATTTTGTCAGAATGGGAAAAGATGTGAGACCTTAGGTGTGATCAATCCTTAGAGAGAGGTGATTGGGGTTTATGCCACTAGTCTCTAGGAGCTGGTAAGTCCTTGGGTTATTTCTCGGCAAGAGAGAAGAGCAGTTGCCAGAGTTTGTCGTGGGGCGGTGTGGCGTGTAGTTCGATCTTTTGGTGACTTACGGGATGCTCAAAGACCATGGAGTAACTTAGGAGGGAGATGCTTCCGTCGGGGTTAGAGCGTGGTGCTCCATATTTAAGGTCGCCCTTGATTGGGCAGCCCATCCCTGCAAGTTGTGCTCGTATTTGGTGGTGTCTCCCCGTCAGTAGCTCTATCTCTAGCATTTGGTAGCGCTCTGCCGTGGCAATTCGTCGCCAGCGGAGGTGAGCTCGCTTGGCATCGGGGTGATTCTCTTTTACGATGTAGGTTTTGTTTTGTTTGGCATTGCGCCAGAGCCAATCTATACACTCTCCTTGTGTGCCTTTGGGACTGTTTTGTACCACGGCGCGGTAGGTTTTGTGTACTCCGCCCTCGGCAAAGAGTTTATTCATGCGTGCCAGAGCCTTGCTGGTTTTGGCAAAAAGAACCAATCCACCCACAGGCCTATCAAGCCGGTGTACCACGCCCACGAATACATTCCCCGGCTTATTGTATTTCTTTTTAAGGTAGAGGGCGACCATGTCCTCTAGGGAAGGGTCGCCCGTCTTATCTGTGTGAACAATCTCGCCCGGCAGTTTGCTTACGACGAGAAGGTGATTGTCTTCGTATACGACTTTCATTAGCAATTCATGCCGCCACAGCAATGAATAACCTGCCCCGAAACGTAGGCAGAGAGGTCGCTTGCAAGGAATGTTGCCACCCCTGCCACGTCTTCCGGCGTACCACCGCGGCGTAGAGGGATTTGGGCAGCCCACTGCTTCTTTATATCTTCTGAGAGCGCGTTGGTCATATCGGTGATGATGAAACCGGGGGCAATGGCGTTGGCACGGATGCCACGAGACCCAAGTTCTTTAGCGGTACTCTTGGCGAGACCGATCATACCGGCCTTGGAGGCGGAGTAGTTGGCCTGCCCTGCATTACCGCTCACCCCTACTACTGAGGCCATGTTGATAATGCTGCCGCTACGCTGGCGCATCATGATGGGAGTTACGGCATGGGTTAGGTTGAATGCGGATTTGAGGTTGACGTTAATCACCATATCCCATTGCTCCTCGGTCATGCGCATGAGTAGCCCATCGCGAGTAATCCCTGCATTGTTTACCAGAATATCGATAGCGCCAAAGTCAGCAGCTACGGCTTCTACCGTCTTGTGAGCATCGTCAAAATCGGCAGCGTTGGAGGTGTATGCCTTGGCTTTTACACCCATGGCATTGAGTTGAGCGATGAACTCTTCTACCTCGTCTGTGATCCGAATATCTGTAATGGCTACGTTCGCTCCCTCTTGGGCAAAGCGGAGTGCAATAGCGCGACCGATACCGCGACCTGCGCCCGTTATAAGGGCAGTTTTTCCTGCTAATAAGTTCATGATTTCTCTGTATTATCGTTGTTTTGATCTTGTTTTTGTGCGGGGTAGTGGTGTATCTCTCCTCTGTAGCCAACACCTCGGAATACTAAATACTCGGCGGCTCGGCGTAAGGAGTCGAACTCTTGGCTCCCCATGCGGCGCGTTTGCCGCTGTATGTAGGGAACTTCCAATCCCTTGAAGGCGTGTTGTAAGATATTGGCAGTCATCTTGACATCGCGCACAAAGAAAATGCCATCTCGGTTGCCCTCCTCCAGTATGGAGGCAATAATATCCTGCTCGCGGAGGTCAAACTTATAGCGAACCCGCTCCACACGGCTTATATCGTTGAAGAATTGAGCCTTGAGAGAGCCGTTGCGCATGACTACTTGCAAGATGGTATCCATGTGGGTATAGATGAGGCTCATCAATTTCTCGGGGGCAGACCCCTTGGACTCTGCCACAGCCTCAAGCCGCTTGCAGAGAAGATCCAACTCTCGCCCTACCACGGCATAGAAGACATCGCTTTTGCTATTGAAGTACATATAGACGGTACGCCTACCCCGTTTGGAGGCCTCGGCAATATCGTTCATGGTGGTTTTTTCTACCCCAAAGCGTGCGAAGAGCTGACGAGCTGCGTCAATAAGCAACTCGCGAGTGCGCAGGCTCGATTGCCTTATCTTGTTTCTACTCGGCGTCTTCATCCTCTACAAAGTTATACATTATACATCATAGAGCCTAACTTTTGCCTGCAAAGTCTGAGAAAAATCCCCTTTTATGTATGCTTTTCTCCCCATTTCTCGGGTGGCTATTACTGAGTAGTTTGCCTAGGGGTAGCCTCCACACAATTGGGGATTGCGTAGAAAAGAGAAGGGGAGTACCTTTGCCTTGGAGAAAAAAGTGTGCAGGAGAAGCTTTTTGGGGGTAGTAGGGAACCCAACGTCACCTTCTCCTGTTGTACACAGATATATAAAACGCATAATATGAATAGGTACATTTTACTTCTGATTTCGTTGCTGATATGTTTTAAGGCAACAGCTGTTACTCCTACTCCTCCACCCAGTGATGCGAATATCATTGGGCACGTTGTGGATCAAGCAACCGGGGAGCATCTGCCCGGTATCTCTGTCTTTGTTAAGGGGACCAACATTGGTACCGCCACGGATGCTTCCGGGCATTATTTCCTTCGCCACCTACGCCCCGGTGAGGTTACCCTTGTGATGCGAGGCATGGGCTACCTTACGCAAGAGAAAAAGGTAGCCGTGGTGCGAAACAAAATTGTGGAGGTCAATTTCGAGGCTCAGGAAGATGCCGTCGCCATTGACGAAGTGGTAGTCTCCGCCAACCGCCAAACTACGCTCCGCCGTTTGGCTCCTACTGTTGTAACGATTGTGGACGAGAAGGTTTTTGGCAAGGTGAACGCGAATAATCTACTCCAAGGCCTTGTGTTTCAGCCTGGGGTGCGCGTGGAGAACAATTGCCAAAACTGTGGATTCAATCAGGTGCGTATCAATGGTTTGGATGGACGTTACTCACAGATCCTTATCGATAGCCGCCCTATCTTTAGTGCCCTAGCCGGCGTGTACGGTATTGAGCAGATTCCCACCAACATGGTAGACCGCGTGGAGGTGGTACGTGGTGGAGGTTCGGCTCTTTTTGGCTCTTCGGCTATTGGCGGTGTGGTCAATATTATTACCAAGGAGCCTAATGGCAATAGTTTTTCCATCAATGAGTCCGTATCGTTTACCGGTATGAGTAGCCCTGACAATAACCTTGGTATGAATGCCTCCCTCGTCTCCCCCGACAATAGAATGGGAGCCATGCTCTATGGTCAGGCTCGCTACCGAACGCCTTGGGATGCCAATGGCGACGGTTTTAGCGAACTTGGCAAACTTAATGCACGTACCGTTGGAGCTCATTTCTACCTCAAGCCTAGTGATTACAGCAAAATATCGGCAGATATTCATACCATTCATGAGGATCGACGAGGAGGAGATCACTTCGATTTGCCCGATCATGTCGCTGCCGTCTCGGAGCATCTCGGCCACAGTATCTACAGTGGCAACCTCAAGTACGACCTTTTCTCTCGCAACCTCAAGCACCACTTTCAGGCTTTTGCCTCGGGACAATCTGTGGATCGCAATAGTTACTATGGTGGGCTCGCAGATCGTGCGGATGAGCTAGGGAAGGAGTTCGGTAAACTCGGAGCTCCCGTACCTAAAGAGCTGTATGGCGATAATTACGGAGTTACTCGCGGACGTACCTACATGGGAGGAGTGCAGTACAATTATAGTGCAGATCGTCTGCTCTTTATGCCTGCTGAGATCCTGTTGGGTGCGGAGTATGTGTATGACTTCCTCGATGACAAAATGCCCATCCGCTCGTGGCAGCAACGGAAAGATGACAAGGGAAACGACATCCTCGAAGGGGGCAAACTCCTCTCGGCATTCCCCGGTATTCATCAGCATGTGCACAATGCGAGTCAGTTTGCTCAGGTAGAATGGAAAAATCAGCACCTCTCCATCCTCTTGGGTACACGCCTCGATGAGCATTCGATTGTGGGCAAACCGATTTTAAGCCCGAGAGCTACTCTGCGTTACAACCCGACTAAGGAGGTTAACCTGCGCGCCTCGTACGCTAAGGGCTTCCGTGCTCCTCAAGTTTTTGACGAAGACCTACACGTGAGCATCGTAGGGGGTGAAGCCAAAAGGGTAATCAATGGAGAGGGGTTAAGACCCGAAACCAGCCATTCGTTCAATATGAGTGCCGATCTCTACCACCGTTGGAAGGGAATTAGCGGCAATCTTCTTATAGAGGGCTTTTACAATCGCATTATTGACGTCTTTGTGAATGAGGAGCAACCTTCGCAAAACGATGGCGTGATGCGCCTCTTGCGTACCAATAGTCAAGGAGCGCGTGTATATGGATGCAATATAGAGGGCAAGCTAGCATGGCGTAACCTCCAGTTGCAGGCAGGCTTTACCTATACTCAGAACCTCTACGACAAAGCCGTGGAATACGGAGAGTATACCGAGTTCGATGCCTCGGGAATGCCGATAATTGACGCGGATAAGAAGGTGCAGAACCGTAAATTGACTGACCGACGGATGATGCGAACGCCCAATGCATACGGTTATTTTACCCTTGGCTATGAGCCGATTCATGCCCTTTCTTTCTCCTTCACAGGTACTATAACGGGGCCGATGCTTGCACCCCATACGATAGAGTATGGAGCCGGTAGTGCCCAAAGCGATAGGGAGGCCAAGCACGATGCCGGCATATTTACCGAGCACTTCAAGAGCCATGGCGTTGCGCCCGAAGACCGGATTGTACGTATTGACGAGCTGACGACTACGCCCACCTTCGTGGAGTTGGGTGCGAAAGTCTCTTACCACTTCGATATTTTCCGCCACAGCGAGATTGAGTTGTACGGCGGTATCAATAACTTCCTAGACGCGCGCCAAAAGGATTACGACCAAGGTGCCGGTCGGGATAGTGCCTATATCTACGGGCCTACCCTCCCTCGGACGCTCTACCTGGGTTGCCGCCTCTCGTTTTAGGGCGAGCCCTGTCCCCTTTTTGCCCCTGCTCCCTTCGGCTTCGGCCGTCGGGATGCGGGGCGTTTTTTCTTTTCCACCCTTCGTGGGATAAATTCGACAGAAAGGAGAGAATTTTGCGAGGGCTCTCATTTAAATTTGCGTGCGGAGGGAAAATTATTTGTGTGCGGGAGGAAAAATGTTTTCGTGCGGAGGGAAGAGCATTTGCGTGCGGGAGAAAAAATATTTTCGTGGCCACGAAAATATTTTTTTGTGCCCACGAAAATTTGAACTTGAGCGGATGTGTATTAAATTGGTTAGATACAGATTGTTAGCATGATTGAAGGGTTGTCCTCTCCGCGCCCCTCCCCAAAAAAGTTGTTACCTTTGGGTTCGGATAAAGAATACAACCCTCTTTGCCGGAGGTAACAGCCAATGAAGCAGACTACCCTTAACCTCGGGGGACGATTATTCTCCCTCGCTCAGCCCCAAGTAATGGGTATCGTTAATGTAACTCCCGACTCCTTCTATTCGGGGAGCCGCGTCTCGGGAGAGGACGCTCTGCGTGCTCGCTTTGAGGAGATTGTGCGCGAAGGGGGTACGATGATTGACCTAGGCGGCTGCTCCACACGCCCGGGATGTACGATGCCGAGTAGTCAGGAAGAGATGGATAGGCTGCGTCCTGCCCTCAAGCTCTGGCGTGATGAGTATAGCGACATTCCCCTATCGGTCGATACCTTTCGTGCCGATGTAGCTGCCATGGCTGTGGAGGAATATGGTGCCAACCTCATTAACGATATTGCCGGAGGGAGCGAAGACGACAAGATGTTTTCTACGGTAGCTCGTTTGGGTGTGCCCTATATCCTGATGCATCTAGAGGGGCGCGTTGAAGGGATGCACCACGAGGCGACTTATCAACCCGATGTGGAGACGGCCGTTCTCGACTCCTTCGTGCGCAAGGTAGACACTCTCAGGCAACTCGGAGCCAAGGACATTGTCCTCGATCCCGGCTTCGGATTCTCTAAGTCCCCCGATGATAATTACCGCCTTTTGGCACGCTGTGCAGAAGCCCTTGCGCCCCTGCAACTGCCCATTCTTATAGGCGTCTCTCGTAAGCGCATGGTCTGGCAGTTACTCGAATCCTCCGCCGCAGAAGCTCTCAACGGCACTACTGTACTTCACACCATCGCCCTATTGCAAGGGGGGGCGGACATCCTACGCGTGCATGATGTGCGCGCCGCTGTGGAGGCGATCCGCCTTGTAGAGCGGATGCGTCCCTACCTCACCTTATGACCCTCTTAGCGTTCCCTCTAGAGATAATCCCCCTCCTAAAGACAATGCCCATGCCTCTACTCTGGCTCACCTTCTCCTTCAAAGACGCCATAGACGTGCTGCTTGTTGCCGTCTTTTTGTACTACACCTATCGCATCCTCAAAAGTTCCGGCTCCAAAGCGATCTTTGTGGGTCTCTTTACTTTCGTGGCCATTTGGGTGTTGGTTTCTCAGATACTGGAGATGCGCCTTATGGGGGCCATCCTCGATAAGATTGTGAGTGTAGGAGCCTTGACGCTCATCATCATTTTCCAAGACGAGATCCGAAAGTTCCTTGTGGGGATGGGCTCTACCCGCCGATGGCGTACGGTACGCCGTTGGTTCAATAAGGAGGCGCGCGCGGCCGAGGTGGAGGAGAAAAAATATATTGCTCCAGTGGTTTTGGCATGCCTTAACCTTGCCAAAAAGAAAACAGGAGCCCTCATTGCCATTCAGCACGCCATGGATCTCTCCAACTACATCCATACGGGCGAAATGTTTCGTGCCGAGGTCAATGCCCGACTTCTCGAAAATATCTTTTTCAAAAACAGCCCCCTGCACGATGGGGCGGTGATTATAGCCGAAGGCAGTATCCGCGCAGCAGGATGTATCTTGCCCGTATCGGGGGTAGACGATCTGAATAAAGACTTGGGCTTGCGTCACCGGTCCGCCCTCGGGCTCTCCCAAGAAACCGATGCTATGGTGATTATCGTAAGCGAAGAGCGTGGCAAAATATCCTATGCCTATCGCGGTGAGATACACCAAGATATAACCACAGAAGAGCTTCGTCTAGCTCTTGAAGAAAACTTCTAATCTCCTTCGAAATATGTCTATGAAACGACTTATTCTCCTCCCCCTTCTCGCCTTTTGTCTTTTTGCTGAGGGGGGATTCTCTAGTTATGCCCAGTCTCGAAACGACAAGCAAATCTACTTCGATGCCCTACACACTACGGGTACCATTCTCTCGAGTGTGCAGCGATATTTTGTGGATACAATAGACCTACCGACCATCCACGCTTTGGGGATGAATGCGATGCTGTCGCGCCTTGACCCCTACACCGAGTACATGACTCCGAAGGATGCTCAGGCCTTTCGTGAGGCCACTACTGGGGTCTATGCCGGTATCGGAGCCATCATAAGTCAGCGTCCCGATAGCACGGTGATCGTAAACGAACCCTTCGAGGGGCAACCGGCCGAGAGGGCAGGGCTCAAACCCGGAGACCGTATACTCAGGATTGATGGGAAGAGCTACACCCGCTCCACTACGCCCGAGGTTAGCAATGCCCTAAGGGGCAAAGAGGGTACGGAGATTCACCTTGTGGTGCAACGTGCCGGAGAGCCATCTCCTCGAGAATTCCGCTTTATGCGACAAAAAATTTCGCTCAATTCTGTGGCTTATGCAGGGCGATTGGCAGGCGATATTGGTATTATCAGGCTTTCGCAATTTACTCAAGACTCGGGCAAGGACCTCCGCGAGGCGCTTACCTCTCTTACGGAGACTTCTCCCATCAAAGGCCTTATAATTGACCTGCGTAGCAACGGAGGGGGCGTGATGCAGTCCGCCATAGAGATCGTAAGTCTCTTTGTTCCCCACGATACGGAGGTGCTACGTGTGAAGGGGCGTGACGCCTCAAGTAACAGTACCTACCGCACCACATCCGCACCCATTGCCCTAGATCTCCCGTTGGTTGTGCTTATCAATGAGGAGAGTGCCTCCTCTTCTGAGATTGTAGCCGGTGCGCTGCAAGACCGCGATAGAGCCGTTATCATTGGCGAGAAAAGCTACGGAAAGGGGCTTGTGCAGAGTACAATACAAACCCCGGGTGAGGGGCTGCTAAAACTTACTACAGCTCGCTACTATATCCCCAGTGGGCGGTGCATACAAAAGATTGCCTACAATCACTTGGGAGACCGCGCTCAGATTGCTGAAGAAGATAGCCTAGGAGCCGCTTTTTCTACCCTTGGCGGACGTACCGTATACGATGCCGGAGGGATTATGCCCGACCTCAAGGTGGAGGCAGATACTATGGCGAGTATGCTTGCCTATATGAGTGTAGATACCCTTGTATTCGACTACATAACGCGCTACGAAGCAACCCATAAAAACCTCGCTTCGCCCGAGCAGTTCCATCTAACGGATGCCGAGTACACCGATTTTATCACCTATCTCTCGACTCACGGATTTACCTACAAACCCCGTAGTTTGAAGTATCTAGAGCAGATGCAGGAGCTGATAAACTATGAGCAGGTGCCCGAGAATGCCGCTAAGGAGATGGAGGCATTGCGCAAAGTACTGGAGCCGGATATCAAAAGGGATGGTACGCGATTTAAGCGAGATATTAAGGAGTACATTGAGTCACAGATCATGCTGCGTCGTTACCACAGAAAGGGCTACTTCGGATTCATTATGCCAGGAGATAAGCAGGTGAAAGCAGCTTGTGAGGTATTGGGAAACCCCTCTCGCTACAAGGGGCTCTTGGCTCCTCCAAAGGGAACCTCTCCCGCAAAGGGAAAAGTCAAGTAGAGTAAGGGGACGCTTTTTCTTCCCTAATTTTTTCAAAAATAGCCTAAAACGATAGCAAGTTTTGGGCTATTCTTTTTTATTTTCCACCCAAAATCACAAGGCATTTCTACCCTAAATCGGAAATTTTTTCACCCAATGTTTGGAGTGTTCTCTCCTGAGGTCCCAATTCCTCCTAGGGGATGGGCAAAATGGTGTATGGGCAAAAGAAGCCCCTCTTTCTGCATCTCCTCGCTCCGATATACGGGGGAGAGGGGCAAAAAGAGGGGGAAATGCGAAGAATCCCGACCGCTTAGAAGGTCCACTTAAGACCTAGGGTCGGCATCACGAAGAAGCGATTCCCTGCAAAATTGTAGCTCAACTCCCACTCTGTACCTACGCTCAGACGGAACTCTTCGTTCATACCTGGGATCTCGTTTAGGTTGAGCCAGAACTGAGGTTCGGATAGGAATATAACAGGCGTTTTTGCCTTACTGTCGCCATCATACCAGAGGTCCATAAAGCCGTTGAAAGAGCAAATCCTATTTGCAAAGTGGTAGTACCACGTAGCTGTTAGTTGTGCCGAATGGGGGTTCTTGTTGCCGCGGATGTACTTATACATGGGGGTGATTGTGAACCCATAGGAGAAGTCGGGATCATTGAGTGCGTACGTACCCCCGAGGAGGAAAGCACTGTGAAACGAAAATTTGTTGGTTAGCCCGCCATTGTACTCAGCGTGGATAGCAAAGGGGGCTTCCCAGAACTTAAATTCACGAGCAATCTCCCAATAAGCACCACGTATGCCACTCCCGCCGTAATCCATATCGATGAAGAAGAAGGTATTACCCCAGCTGTCGGGGCGAAACATCTCTATCGTGGAGGTGAGACGAGGACGAGTAGGGGCATCTTTGCTGTAAATATGGCGCCCGAAGTCGTAATGCAATTGAATGTTTTGTGCCTTGGCAAGACGAGGTGCGGCACACAGGGCAACTGTCGTTGCCACAAAGAGTAGTAATTTTTTCATTCTTTATTCGTTTTTGTTTCTGTTGTTTCGTTTGATTTCTTCGGCTCGGGCAGGATAAGATTGAGTACTACAGCAATGACAGCCGAGAGCCCAATCCCTGCGAGAGAGAAGTTGCCAAATTGCATGATGGCACCCCCAATCCCTGTTGTAAGCGTCACAGAAATGATGACAATATTGCGAGAGGAACCGAAGTCTACCTTGCTATTGAGGAGGTTGGAGATACCGGCTCCGGCAATGGTTCCAAAGAGAAGTAACATAATTCCCCCTAGTACGGCTTGTGGGATACTGCTAAGAAGAGCACTGACTTTACCCACGAGAGAAAAGACGATACCTGTAACTGCAGCAATGCGGAAGACAGAAGGGTTGCTCACCTTGGTTAGAGACATCGCCCCCGTCACCTCGCTATAAGTGGTAACGGGAGGTGCCCCGATCACGCTTGCCACAAGGCAGGCAACTCCATCCCCAAGCATCGTGCGGTGTAGCCCCGGGTCTTTGACAAAGTTTTTCCCCGTGACGCTATTGACCACGTACACGTCTCCAATGTGCTCAATAACCGGCGCAATAGCTACCGGAATCATGAAGAGAATGGGCTCCCAAGAGATCTTGGAGGGGAAGATTAGCTTCGGAAGAGCGAACCAATCTGCCTCTGCTACTTTAGTGAGATCGACCTCACTGGGGAAGAATATGAGAGCTAAGATATACCCTACGACAATGCCGCAAAAGATAGGGATAAGCTTGATAAGACCGCGGGTGTAGAGCGTTACGATGATGGCCGTCGCGAGCGATGCTGCAGCCAGCCACCAATTGGTCGATGCCATATTAACGGCACTCGGGGAGAGCGATAGCCCAATGAGCATGATTACTGGGCCTATTACGATGGGCGGGAAAAGCCTATTGAGTAGCTTAGTGCCCTGCCAGCGAACCAATGCTGCCATCACAAAGTAGACGGTCGATACACCTATCAAACCAAAGAGAGCTCCTTCCAATCCGTATAACTCCGTTGCCTTGACAATGGGGGCAATAAAGGCAAAACTACTCCCTAAGAAGATAGGGACTTTACCTTTTGTTACAAGGTGAAAAAGCAGCGTGCCTATACCTGCCGAAAATAGGGCTGTAGAGGGATCTAGCCCCACCAATAAGGGGACTAATACCGTCGCCCCAAAGGCTACGAAAAGATATTGCACACCTACAATACCCTTTCTGATAGGGGTTAAGTCGTTTGATTGGTTCATCTCTTATTTAATGTTGACAAATCTATTCCGCCCACAAAGGTAGCAGAAACTAGCGCAATATCTCCTGTCGTGTGCAGGTTATTCTCTCCTTAGCACGCAAGATAATAGGAGAGGGAAGTGGTGTTTATACAACGAGAGAACGATAATTTTCCCCGTCTGAAACAAAAAGGGTGAGAGCAGAATGGATCCACCCTCACCCTTTAGGAGTTGAATTCTAAAGCGGTTAAATTTATTCGCTTACAAGTAGGCGATAGGCTTTAGATCCTACGACGAGGACATAAGTGCCCGGGGTTATTCCCTCTAATCCAATGCGTAGAGCGCCCTGAGCATCACACTGCATCTTACGCAATAGTACTCCATCGAGTGTTGTTAAGCGCACTTCTGCCGAGGCATTGGCTCCTTGCAACTCGGTATGGCTTGATGCCGGATTGGGCGCAACAATAAGCGAATGAGAGGGGAGGGCAGGTTCCGTATAGGTCAGCTTTTGCACCAAAGAGTCCGGATCTTTGAGGATGAAAATACCATCATTGGTGCAGATATAGAGCTCGCCTTTCTCATTAAAACGAGCCATATATACATCTGTGGGGGTAAATCCTTCTGTAGCTCCAATTTTATAGAATACACCCTCTTTGGTCATCAAATAAAACCCTTCTGTCCAGCATGAGATCCAGCAGTTCCCTTTTGCATCAAAGGCAACATGATTGACATAGCTAGAGATAAAACCATTCGAGGCTCCGTAGTTGGTATATTCGTTGGTAGTTAGGTTGCGCACCTGTAACCCTGTATTTGTGCAGATATACATGGAGCCATCGGGGGCGAAAAGAATGTTGCGAACGTTATCGTCGGGGAGCTTATGCTCACTCTTTGTGAGGGCGGCGAATTTACCCCCTTTGTACTGAATGGCTCCGGCTACAGAGGAGAGCCAAAGTGATCCGTCGGCACCCGGGGTGATGCCCAAGAGCGAGTTGGTGGACAATCCTTGCTCCTGCTTTATCGTTTCCCACTTATTGTTTGCATATTTGGCAAGCCCTCCGGAGAAGGTGGTGACCCATGCCACCCCTTCGGCATCTACCCATACATCGGTGACGGTACCTACTGGTAGTTTGCCTTCTCCTACGCCGTGGTTGGTCCACATCTCCATAGTTGGGTTGTAAACAGAGACACCCCCATCGTAGAAGGCAGCCCAGAGTTGCCCCTTGGCATCAAGAGAGAGGCGACGAGCATTCAAGCCAATCAGTCCTCCATTCGCTTGGGTAAAGCTTTTCCACTTCTTATCAGTGGCATCGTAGTGACTTATGCCCGAAGTCGTTGCCACCCAGAAGCTCCCTCCATTGGAGAGCAGTATGTCTTTGCAGACATTGCCCACAAGTCCATCGCCCGAGTAGAGTGCCCATGTATTGTTTTCTGTCTGGTAAGCCACCCCAGTTTTGTGGGTTGCGAGATAAGCCTTGCCCTCGGAAGAAAACGTTATATCGAAGATATCTTTGGCGTGCAGGCCTTCGTTCTCTCCAATAAGTAGCCATTTCCCACCTTCTTGGTGGCATACTCCAAAGCCATCAGTGCCGACCCAAAGTCTTCCTTTCGCATCAAACATCACCGTGGTTAGGAAGTTGTCGGGCAACCCATTTTCCGTCGTTTGGGTGCTCCATCTTGTGCCATCGAAGTGTTGCAGTCCGTTCTGCGAAGCAATCCAAACTTCCCCTTCGCGTGTCGTAATATCTTGGATAGATCCAAACGTATTAGACTCCTCTAGCAGCTTCCACTCCGTGCCTTCGAAGTAGTAAACGCCGCTCTCGCAGCCTGCCCACACCTTACCATCCTTACCTATTGCAAGCGTAGTGAAGGTGGTAAAAGGGTTGGATGCGGGGTGATAATGGGTGCGCTCTGCTCCCTTGATGTAGGTGAGCGTAGCTCCATCGGCTACCCAATAGCCACCCTTCCCGTCCTCTAGAATATCTTGAGTGAAGCCTCCTTCTAGGTCACCGCTTTCCGTGGTATAGAAGGTCCATTCTCCCTGTGGTGAACGCATGGCAAGCCCCTCTTCGTTGGCGGCAAGCCACATGTTTTTGTTCTTGTCTAGGAAGAGTTGGTTTACAGCCTTTCCCTCTAGAGAACCCATTCCTTGGAGCATTGTCCAAACTCCTCCCTTGAGGAGAGCAACCCCCTTGTTGGTGGCTGCCCATAGGGTGCCTTGCCCGTCGAACTCCAAATCGTAGACCTCATCGCTGGGGAGCCCTGAAGAGGTGTTGTCAGTACCGAAGCGTACCCACGTTTGGGCTTGTAGTGTAAAAAGGCTTGCCACGAGGGCGGCGGTGATCAGAAAAAGTCGTTTCATCAAATAGTCATTATGGTTGAATTATTGCTCAAGAGTTGCCTGTTTAGAACTCCATGCGATAGCGGATGGGGCGCTCAAAGGGAGGTGTATTGCCTTTAGAGGTGGCGGTATAAATCACATCATTCCACTTACCTAGCATGGTGCCTCGCATGTCAATTGGAGCATCCTTTATAGCATCGGAGCTGTAGGTCTTGCGCTGTGTGAAGTGATAGTTTAGCACATCTTCGGCTTCTTGGCTCTCAGTATCAGCAACGAAGCTACCTGCAAGAGCCTTTTGCCATAATCCGTTTTTGCTCTTTGTTACGAAGAAGATGCGGAAGTCATCCGTGCCTACGAGTGCGCTTTTGGGCGATCCATCTGAGTTTTTTCCGTCTTCGGAAAGAGTTGTTATAAAGTAAGAAGAGTCTAGTTCTACCTCTGTTCCATCCTTTAGGATGGCAAAAGCGGAGCGATAATTGCTCTCCTCTTCGTCACGACTTATCACATTTACAACCTCGCCTTTGGGGGCTGGGTGCCGGAGAGCCTCGAAGTCGTTGAACCAAATAGCACGCAAGAACGAAAGCACCTTTACCGTGCCATCCTTTTGGATGAAGTAGAGCATTGGGTTATCCCAGTGCTGACCTTTATTGATAAACACCATCTTAGAGCACTCATCTGTAAGCCCCGAGACCTCGTACTCGTCGTTGGCAGCGTAGTAGAAAGGAGCGAGGGGGATGTCTTGGATAGGATAGAATTCCCAGATCTTCTCGCGGAGAGATTTGGGGAAGCGCAGCCAAGCCTTACCGTCTCTGAGGATGGCTTCGAATGCAATATCCTCCTCAATGAGCATAAGAGCTAAGGGGCACTGTTGGACTTCCTCTTTGCCAGAAGTAGAAGATTGCTCTGCATTGGCAGAGTCTTTTTGCTTATCTGAGTGGTTGCTACCGCAGGCGGGTAGGATAAAAAGTCCCAAGAAGGCGGTGATTACAACGCTGTTTACGAGTCTCATACTATCTGTTTTTATTTATATGTCTGTGTTGCGTCTACGTCGCACATTTCTGCAATTTTGGAAGAGGTTAGCTCAACAGGATTTCTTATTCCTTCCTTAGGGGTGAGGGTGAAGTTGCCCGTCTCTTTAATATCAAATGCCTTTGCTTCTTGCCCATTTTCACGTTCGAGATAGAATAGGTCGAAGGTGTAATTGCCTTTCTGTCCCTCATCAAGCCAATCGGGGCCCTCGAAAGTGCCTTGATAGACTTGTCCCCAAGTACCTTCATAACGATCCATCAAGATTTGGATTTTGTAGTCTGAGGTGAGCACGATTACGAGAGGAGGATTGCCCACTTCATTTAGTATGGGGTAGCGCAATTCGTGCTTTACCATAAAGGGGAGGATCTCAAACTCTTTGCCCGAAGCGTCTTTGGCAAAAATGGTTACGTAGGTGTTGTCCACCACTTTAGACTCAAAGCTTTTTATATTCTGGAGCCGTTTGATAGGGGTACTGGCATTAAAATCTTTGTATAGCACCGCTTGGAAGATATTGAGCAGCTGTACTCGCCCATCACTTAGCAGCATACAGAGCATAGGATTTACGTCTTGACCGATGTCGCCAACAAAGATATTGACGCAGGAGCCTGCAAGGCGAGTTACTTCGAACAGGTCTTTGCCTTCGGGATTTGCCACATCTTCGGGGAGGTATAGTGAGCTCCCGAGACTAAGTTCTTGGCGCAGTGCTATGGGTAAGTGTAGGAAAACTCTCCCATTCTCTAGGAATACTTCGTAGGGGATATCACCGTCTACACTAGGGAAGGTGAGCTTAATGGTGTCTGACTTTGTCGTCTCATTTGTGTCTTTTTCTTCTTGCGATGAGCTCTTTTTGCCACAAGAAAGGCATGTGAACGAAACGAATAATAGAATGAATAAGAGTGTTTTCGTTTTCATGGATGTCGTCGTTTGGAGGAGGATAGTTGGCTAGATAAGGCAAAGTCCCTGCTCTTCTGTTCTGCAACTCTGCGAGCGGAGTGTGTGGTGAAAGGTGGGGGCTGAGGGACTTGAGCAGTCGTCTAAAAAGCCAAGAAGAGAGGCGTTGAGCATTCGAAACGCTCCGCCCCTCTTCAAGTGCCTTTGAGTATTACTTCAGCGGTTTGATGTGCTGAAGATTTACGGGTTTGATCATATTTTCGGGACTCAAGATGGTGTCAAGGTCTTCCTTCGATAGGATGCCATGCTCGAGTACGAGGTCGTAAACGCCACGGCCTGTCTCCATAGCTTCCTTGGCAATCTTGGTCGAGTTCTTATACCCAATTACGGGGTTAAGAGCCGTTACAATGCCGATACTGTTGCGGATATAATCGCGGCAAACATCTTCATTTGCGGTGATGCCATCAACACAAAGCGTGCGGAAGGTGTCCATTCCGTTCATGAGGAGGTCGCAGCTTTCGAAGCAGCATTGTGCCATTACAGGCTCCATTGCGTTAAGCTCCATTTGGGCAGCGTCGCCGGCCATGGTCACGGTGAGATCGTTACCAATCACCTTGTAGCAAACCTGGCTGAGCACTTCGGGGATCACGGGGTTAACCTTACCGGGCATGATCGAAGAGCCGGGCTGCATGGCGGGAACGTTGATTTCGTGTAGACCGCAGCGAGGACCCGAAGCAAGGAGACGGATGTCGTTGCCAATCTTATTGAGTTTTACCGCGATGCGCTTGAGGGCACTAGAGTAACCAATCATCACTGAGGTGTCGCTGGTTGCTCCTACAAGGTCTTCTGTCAATTTGATGTCCCAGCCTGTGATATTTGCCGTAGCCTTGATGCAAGCTTCTGCATAACCCGGTTCGGAGCAGATACCTGTACCGATGGCCGTAGCCCCCATATTGATGGTGAGGAATTGCTTAGCCGCGAAATCAAGGTACGCCAATTCTTCTTCAAGGATAGCAGCAAAACCGCCGAATGTTTGCCCTAGAGACATGGGTACGGCATCCTCAAGTTGGGTACGACCCATCTTAAGAATATGAGCAAACTCTGCACTCTTTTTGCGCAGGGATGCGATGAGTTCTTCGAGGTGGGGACGCAGAGCAAGGTGTGTTGCATAGAGCCCGAGGTGAATAGCCGTTGGGTAAGCGTCGTTGGTCGATTGGCTGCAATTGACATGATCGTTGGGCTGTAGATACTTGTATTCCCCGGCCTCGTGCCCCATGATTTGTAGGGCGCGGTTGCAGATTACCTCATTGGCATTCATATTGGTGGTAGTGCCGGCACCGCCTTGGATCATATCCACGGGGAATTGATCGTGGTGCTTGCCTTCGAGGATTTCTTTGCAGGTGGCTACGATGGCGTTATACTGCTCATCGGTGAGCAAGCCGTGGGCATGATTGGCAATAGCAGCCCCCCACTTTGTGTAGGCTAGCCCATTGATAAAAAGGGGATACTGATCTAGACGGAAACGACTGATCTGAAAGTTTTCGATACCGCGCAGTGTCTGCACTCCGTAGAGCTTATCTGCGGGGATTTGGCGTTCGCCCAAAAGGTCGCTCTCTAGGCGGAATTTAGAGTCGGGATTCATGTTCGAGTACGCTTATTAATAGTATTGTATTTATAGAATTCTCTGTTTGTACGCCTTTTGTTTGAGGACAAAGATAGCCATTTTAGTTAGCTTTTGCACCCCCTGGGACATAAAGCAAGGCAAAACGGGAGGGGTGTGGGTTCGGACGCTCCATCAGGGCGTTGTAAATACGCAGGCAGGCATAGGCGTCGAGGGCGGCGTATAGTTGCTGTTTGAAGGAGAGGGTCGGGCTCTCCCAGTTGGTCACTCTCTGAGATTTGCTAATGCGCTCCCCAAAGATGATGGCGTAGATATTTTGCAATCCGGCATCACGTATACCATAGGCAGGGCACAGGCTCTGCAGCTCGATGAACCCCTCGGGCTGCACCTCTGCACGGCGGCGCATTACCTTGTAGTCGTCGCGCAAACTTAGCCCAACTTTCAAGATATTGGGGTTGGCAAGAAAGGCTTTGAGGCGGGGTGTAAAGTCTGTTTTATTTACACGGATAAGGTAAGCATCCTCCAGCGTAGAGATCTGTATCAAAGCTACCTCTGCGGTCTCGCCTCGGGTGAAACAGGGTTTAGACTCGGTGTCAAAGCCCACAACGGGCTGCCGTTCTAGCTGGTCGAAGATCGCTTCTGCCTCTTCTGCCGTCTCCACGAGGTGTATCTGCCCCGGGAAAAACGCGGTATGAGAGAGGGTGGCGATCTCCTCTTTTGTAATATGCTCCTGTAGGGATTCCATTTTCTTTTCGTTAAAAATCCTCTGTTGTAGGCTCTAGTGGGGTCTCTTCGTCGGGCTCAAGACTCTCGGTAAACTTGAGGTGATGCAGGGCACGTAGGGCAGCCAAGATGCGATCGCCCCAATAGGTGCCAAATTGCTCAGAAAGCTCGTAGAGAGCCAGTGGAATGAGGTCGAAGACTTCGTCGCGAAGAAGCCCAACAAAGTTGCCGATAGGTTGATAAATGTCCGTAAGCGTCTCCGAGAGGCGTGCCGTAAGAGGGCGGTCGCTATACTGCATCTCGGGCGATAACGCTTCAAGGAAGAGGTCGCCCCGTCCAAATTGTTGCTCCAAACCTCGCTCTACGAGGGTATACTCCGTCTCGCTTACGTACTCCGGGAGAAAATACTCCTCCTCTTGGTCGAAGAGAGCGGCATCGTCTCCGCCCGATTGCAGCAGGGGCAGGGTTTTGATGTAGAGGAGGGGGAGTATCCTCAGCAACTTATCGGTAAGCTCGGCCGGTGCCATCTGTGTGGCATCATGCAAGAGGGTGCAAAAGGGGACGGCTACTGTGGCAAATTCGAGTACCTCCGGCGTGAGAGCGGTTTGAGATTGTTTCATCGCAAGTGTGAGTATGGGTTACTTGGCAAACCGGCCATGGGCGATAAGCCATTCGGCAATTTGCACGGCATTGAGGGCTGCACCCTTGCGGATTTGGTCGGCAACGCACCAGAAGGTGATGCCACCGGGATGGGCAATATCCTGTCGAATGCGCCCTACATACACAGGGTCTTGATCCGCGGCCAAAAGGGGCATCGGGTACTGGAGCTGTTTAGGATCGTCTACAACAACGATGCCCTCTTGTGCCTCAAAAGCACGGCGCGCCTCCTCGGGAGTTATCGCGCGTTCGCCCTCTACCCATATCGCCTCGCTGTGCGCTCTCAGCACCGGAACTCGCACGCAGGTTGCACTCACGGCTATTGAACTATGGAGGATTTTTTGCGTCTCATGGTACATTTTGAGCTCCTCTTTGGTGTAGTCGTCATCGGCAAAAACATCAATGTGGGGAATCACGTTGTACAGGAGTTGATGGGCAAACTTATTAACCTCAAGGGGTCTGTTCTCTGCCTCGTCTCGTACCTGCCGGCGTAGCTCTTCCATAGCTAGATTACCGGCTCCACTGGCTGCTTGGTAAGTCGCCACATGCACCTGCCGTAGAGGGGTTATCTTGTTGAGGGCATGTAGGGCCACCACCATTTGTATCGTAGAACAATTGGGGTTGGCAATTATATTTCTGGGTGTGACGAGGGCGTCGGTCGGGTTCACCTCAGGCACGACGAGAGGTACATCCTCTGCCATCCGAAAGGCACTCGAATTGTCGATCATCAGTGCTCCGTGGCGCGTAATTACCTCGGCATACTTACGAGAAGTGTCTCCTCCTGCGGAGACAAAGGCTACATCCACATCGCGGAATGCATCGTTGTCTTGCAATTCTTCTACCTTGCATAGCTGCCCTGCTACCTTGTACTCTTTGCCTGCACTGCGAGAGGAGCCAAAAAGACGGATCTCTGCTGCCGGGAAGTTGCGCTGCTCAATAAGGCGCATAAACTCGCCGCCTACGGCTCCCGAGGCTCCTACAATTGCTATTTTTATACCCATATTTCTGTAGACTACTGACTAACTCGTTGATTCTAGTTGCACTCACCCTTGCACGGAGAAGAGAGCCCTCGCCGTGTGGGTGTTGCCTCCCACAAAAGTAGTCACTTTGGGTGGATAAACATCGCCTTTTACCTGCTTCTGTGGGGAGCTACATCGTGTGGTGCCCCTTGACTTGCCCTTGTGGCGTGGTGCTGTCTAGATGAGCTGCTCCCCCTCTCAGCTAGGGGTAAATCCTCCTAAAGGGGAAAGGTTCGAATTTCTCTGGGTGAAAAATTTTCCGTTCTTGCCCAGAATGTGTCTCCATTCTTGGCTGAAAAATAAAAAAGTTTTAGGCAGAAGAGGGAGAGGTTTCTGCCCAAGAAAAAGTAAGAAACTGGTCAGTCTTTTTTTCGCTCTCCCCTTTTAGGTGAAAAAGAGTGTGTACTCGGGTTCCCTCTACCAATCCGCTGTGCAAAGCACCTCTACGCCTTCAAGTGCGAGACCTGTGCCATCGCCCCCGGCTTTATGCCCAAGGGGGCAGTAACTCCTTCCGCTGGATTCGGATAGACGTAATGCCTCCAATTGAGTGGATTCTTCGTAACATTTTATCCGAGAAGGGATTATTGTCCGCCATTCTTGTAGGTTTTTGCTCTCAAGTAAAATCCCATTTCCTCCTGCATACGTTGGGGAGGGGTTAGGCTAAGATTTGCCCGATAGCGGGATTTGTGCTACTTTTGCGTGGTCATAGATTATAAGTGAAATAGAAATAGACAAGAGATACAAATGAACAGTACGTTTACCACAGAAGCTCCTCGCAGAGGCATCGTAACCGTCTCTATCGAAGCTGCCGACTACGAAAAGGCAGTGAAAGAACAACTCCGTAACATCCGTCAGCGTATGGATATGCCCGGTTTCCGTAAGGGCATGGTACCCCAAGGTATCGTAACAAAGAAGTACGGAGCTTCTGTAAAGATCGAAGAAATCAACAAAATGGTGGGCGACAAGCTCTTTGAAACCCTCCGAGAAAATAATGTGGAGTTCCTCGGTCAGCCCATGATTCAACCCAATGATCAAGATCTTGAGAAGGGGTCAGACTTTACTTTTTCTTTCCATCTTGCCCTTACTCCCGACTTCAATATACCTCTCTCTTCGGACGTGAAACTCCCCTATTACACCGTAAAAGTGGGAGAAAAAGATATCGATGAGGCAGACAACTACATGCGTAGAGCCTATGGTAGCATGCAGCAGGCTGAGGTAATGGGAGAGGACGACTCTCTCTATGGCCTACTCGTAGAGCTGGACGAAGAGGGGAATCCTAAAGAAAACGGTCTTCGTAAAGAAAACTGCCTCCTTTTGCCCAAGAGCTTCAAGGATGAGGCCGAAAAGGCAAAGTTCAAAGATGTGGCTCTCCACTCTGTAGTGCGCTTCAATCCCTACAAGGCAGACGGAGAGACGGATGCTATCACCAGCAATCTCTTGGGCATCAAACCCGAAGAAGTAGAAGATCACAAGGGGGACTTTAACTTCGAAGTAGAGAAGATTAATCACTTTGTAGAGGCTGAGCTCGGCGAAGAACTCTATAAGAAGGCCTTTGGCGAAGAGACAACAATCAAAGACGAAGCTGCCTACCGTGCTGAGTTGGCAAAGCGTCGCGAGATGGAGTATGCTTCTGGTTCTAACAACCTTTTTGCCAATAAGTTGATTGAATACGTAAAGGCAAATATTGGCACTCCCGAGTTTGATAAGGAAACCTTCCGTCCCTTCGTTGCCAACATTCAGAAGAAGAATAACGAAGACCTTACAGAGGAGAGCTTCCAGTCTATCATAGACTACGTCTTCTTCACAACAGCCCTCCGCCAGATGGCAAAGGCACAAGGCGTAGAGGTTACAGATGAGATAATCCGTCAAGAAGCTCTTGGTGAGATTCGTCAGCAAATGGCGGCTTATGGCTATAGCGGTCTCCCCGATTCTATTTTTGAAACACTTGTAAAGTCTCACCTCGAAGACGAAAACAAGCGTGCTGAGACTGAGCTAAATGCAACGATCCGCCTTGTGGCTCTTGATGCTCAGAGCAAGGTAACTCTCGAAAAGAAAGAGGTTACTTCCGAAGAGTTTGAGAAGCTCTTCCATGGCACAAGTGAAGAACCTGCCGAAGAGGCATAAGGTAAACTAAGGAGAGAGACTGCTCTCCCCATCCATAGTTGCAGCACTCATCTCCCTTTGGTGTGGGATGGGTGCTACTTCTTTTTTAGTAGCAGGAGAAATAGAAGAACCCTATGAACGTACGTATAGAAGAGGGCTGGAAAAAGGTGCTCGCCCCTGAGTTTGATAAGTTTTACTTTGAGGCTCTGACCGACTTTGTGCGCAAGCAATATCAGCAAAGAACGGCCTATCCTCCCGCCGGACAGATCTTTAGAGCCTTTGATTGTTGCCCCTTCGATCGGGTACGCGTTGTGATTTTGGGGCAGGATCCCTACCACGAACCCGGGCAAGCCGAGGGGTTGGCATTCTCCGTCCCCGAGGGGATTACTCCACCGCCTAGTCTACGTAATATCCTGCAGGAGATTGCAAGCGACTTGGGGCGTCCCTCCATCATACAGGGAGGGCATCTAATGCCATGGGTAGAGCAGGGGGTATTGCTTCTCAACGCCACGCTCACGGTGGAGGCACACAAGGCTGCTTCGCATCAAGGGCGGGGCTGGGAGACTTTTACCGATGCCGCTATAGAGGCTCTTGCCAAGCAGCGCGAGGGGCTTGTCTTCATGCTTTGGGGTAGCTCTGCACGGCGTAAGGCCGCCATGATACCCCAAGGGAAACACTTCGTACTAGAGGCCCCTCATCCCTCTCCGCTTTCGGCACATCGTGGCTTCTTAGGCTGTCGCCATTTTAGTAAAGCCAACGAGTACCTCCGTCGCCATGGGCAACAGCCCATTGAATGGTAGAGCAACGCCCTCTATCTCCGTTGAGTAGGGAGATAAAGGGCGTGTGGTAGTAATGAAAAGCCTAGGAGGCTAAAGAGAATGTCTCCGAGCTCAGCGCATCTTGAGTGTCGCCAAAGAGAATGCGGCAAGTAGGAGGGCTATAATCCAAAATCGGACCACCAACTTATTCTCCTTCACGAGCTTCTTGGGCACATCAATAAGCACCCTTGTATCGACATTTTGCACCGCTTTTTGGAAGTGATGGTGTAGCGGAGCCATTCTAAAGATACGTACAGGCCCTCCTGCTCTGCGCTTTGTGTGCTTGTAGTACGCCGTCTGGATCATCACAGAAAGCCCCTCTACAACGAACAATCCGCATAGGATAGGCAAGAGGAGTTCTTTGCGTACTAAGATGGCAAAAACCGCAATGATTCCACCCAACGTGAGGCTACCCGTATCGCCCATAAAGACCTGTGCCGGATTGGCGTTGTACCAAAGGAACCCAATAGTGGCACCAACAAAGGCTGCCGCAAAGATCACCAGCTCTTCCGCCCCCGGTATATACATGATATTGAGGTAGCTAGCCATGTTGATATGGCTGGATACGTAAGCAAAAATAAGGAGTACAACCCCCACCGGTGCCGAGGAGCCTGCCGCCAGTCCATCCAACCCATCCGTAAGATTAACGCAGTTGCTGATAAAGGTCACGATGAGGGTGGCAACCACGATAAACAGAATCCATCCGACAACCTCTTTGTGCTCCGCCTTGACGGGGAGGAGGTCTGCATAGTCGAAGTTATTGTTCTTGACAAAGGGGATGGTGGTCTTGGTGCTTTTGGTTTCTACGTTGGAATAGGTCACATTGGTGATCTTGCCTTCGTATCGTACCTCCCTATTTTCGCGGATCGAAGTCTCGGGGCTAAGATAGAGAACAAGCCCCAAAACGAGACCGAAGAGAGCCTGCCAAACTAGTTTGTACTTGCCCGATAGCCCCTTTTTGTTGTGCTTAAAAACCTTAATGTAGTCGTCGATAAAGCCGAGAAGCCCCATCATCACCGTTGTGATAAGCATCAAGATAACATAGATATTGTCGAGGCGAGCAAATAGGAGGGCAGGTATAAGTATCGAGATAATTATGATGATACCCCCCATGGTGGGCGTGTTTTTTTTGGATTGCTCCCCCTCCAAACCTAGCTCTCGGATCGTCTCTCCGATTTGTTTCTGACGCAATTTGTCGATAATCTTGCTCCCTACAAGTGTGGCAATAAGGAGCGAAAAAACGAAAGCGAGTACGGCTCGAAAGGAGACATAATGGAGTAGGCGCGCTCCTGAGAGTTGCCAATCTTGCATTAAATCTGCTAGGTAGTAAATCATATGAATAGAGGCTGTATTAATTTGCTTGGAGAGGTGTGTTGCGAAGGGCTAGTCGGAGCTCCTCGCGGTCGTCGAAGTGATGGCGTACCCCATGGATCTCTTGATATGTTTCGTGTCCTTTGCCGGCAACGAGTATTACATCGCGAGGGGTGGCAAGACGGCAAGCGGTGGCAATGGCACTACGCCTATCCACATTGGTAAGGCATTGGGCCTGTTCTTCGGGGGTTAGTCCGGCCATCATTTCGTCAATGATAGCTTGAGGCTCTTCGTCTCTAGGGTTATCGCTCGTGAGGATAAGTAGGTCACTCCTGCGGAATGCTTCCTGAGCCATGATGGGGCGTTTCCCGCGGTCCCGATTCCCTCCGGCTCCTACTACGGTGATTACCCGCCCCCCTTGGGGAAGCAAGGGATGGATGGTTTCTAAGACTTTGACAAGGGCATCCGGGGTGTGAGCATAGTCTACAATACCGATTCTCCCCCCTTCGGAGATGACCTCAAATCGCCCTTCTGCCGTTTCAATTGTGCTGAGAGCTTGCAGCAAAACATCTTGCTCGAGATCCGGCAATAGAAGCCGTGCCGCAGCATACACTAAGGTGATGTTGTAGGCATTAAACGCGCCTACAAGGGGAATCCATACGGAGCGATCGTTGAGGAGTAGCTCTGTACCTCGGAAGTCTCCCTCCACTACTTTGGCTTTGAAGTCGGCAAAACTCTTGAGTCCGTAGGTGTACTTTTTGGCGGAGGTGTTCTGCAACATTACCGATCCGTTGCGGTCATCCGCATTCACAAGAGCAAAAGCGTTGGGCGAGAGTTGGTCGAAAAACATTTTCTTCGCACGTATATACTCCTGCATGGTGCCGTGATAGTCGAGATGGTCGCGGGTGAGGTTGGTAAATAGCCCCCCTGCGAACTCAAGCGAACCTATGCGCCGCTGATGCGCCGCGTGGGACGAAACCTCCATAAAGACATGGCTACACCCGGCTTGTTGCATCCGGTAGAGCAACTGGGCTAGGGCTATCGGATCGGGGGTTGTGTGCGTGGCTGGGATAATCTCGTTGCCTATTCGATTTTCGACCGTGCCGATCAATCCCGATTTGTAGCCGAGTCGCTCAAAAAGTCGATGGAGCATAGTGGCAGTGGAGGTCTTGCCATTGGTCCCCGTTACCCCCACCAAGCGGAGATGTTTGCTCGGGTAGTGCCATAGGGCTTGAGCGAGGGCGGCAAGAGCTTCGTGTGCCGAAGATACCGCAATATACGAGGCATCCGCCTGCTCAAATAGAGCCTTCTCATCTTGCGAGAGCACGTGCTCCCCAACAATGTATTTGGCTCCTGCCGTTAGAGCTTTGGGTACAAATTGCCAGCCATCCAGCTCTGCGCCCGGGATGGCAACGAAGAGACTGCCTGGGGTTACTTTGCGAGAGTCGTTGGTAATATGCTCTACAGAGGGGGAAGTCCCTGCCTCAAAATCCTGTTGGGGCAGGTGCCAAGAAGCAACGGCTTCGAGCAGCATCTCACGGGATAGAGACGCCGGTTGAAGGGAAGTATTGAGGGGTTGATCAGATTTCATGAGGGAATAATTTTGCAAAGATCATCCTTTGGGCACAACAACCTAAGAGGACTTGTTCTAACGTTTTTGTGGGGTTTCTGCCTCTGGCTCCGGGGGCACAGGCTTGGGCTGAGCAGCTGCACGATACCCCAAGGTGAGTACGATGACATCGCCTTTTTGGAGGGGCATCCCATAAGCGCGAGACTGAGCAATTACGTGCCCTTGCCCCATTAGTCGCACCTTTGCACCACGGATTTGGAGTTGATATAGCGCCTCGCTTACAGAGAATCCTATAAGGTTGGGCATAACATTCTTGGGTACATCTGTATGAGCGCGTACCCTCCATTTCCCTTCGGAGATCTCTTCCACCGAAACCGGAGTCTCGTGTTGTATCTTCTTGTCTATCTCTAAGTCGGCTTTCTCTTGTGCCGCAAATTTGGAGATGGCACCTAGTCTGCCGGAGGTGATATGTACCCCCTTGAGTTTATCCTGCTTCGGTGCCATTTCGGTTACGCTGCGTGCTGTGCCTCGACTAGCTACCGCCTCTGCAATGGCACGAACTACCGCTCCGGGTTGCTGCCCTGCCGAGTAGACCGCTCCGGGAGGCAGCATGACGGTTGATATCACAGAGTAGCGCGGATTGTCGCTAGGGAAGTAACCACAAAAAGAAACATAGTGCCCACAGTGCTCGTAGGTTCGTGTTTTAGGATTCAGGGTTTGGGCTGTACCTGTCTTGCCGCTAATGGAGACAAGAGGAGAATTAACCGCCTTACCTGTGCCGTCTAGAACTACACCGCGGAGCATGTGGCGTAGTTGCTCAATGGTTTGATCGCTACAAATAGAGTCGCGCAGCACTTTGGGTTGAGCAGAATAAACTACTCTTCCCGATTTATCCACGATACGATCGACCAAATAGGGGTTCAGCATTTTCCCTCCGTTGGCGATGGCGTTGTAGAATGATAGTATGTTGATGGGTGGATGGCGCGACACGTAGCCAAAGGAGAGCCACGCCAAGGTGGTTGCGTCCCACGTATCTACCGGTTTGATTCCACTCTTTTGTGCTCCGGGGATCTCTTGGCAGCAAAGTTCGTCGAACCCAAGGTCTAAGAAGGCTTTGCGGAAGTCGTTGGGCGAGTCGTGAAAGCCTCCCACAATCATTTTGGCGATACCCACATTCGAAGAGTACTTCATCACCTCTTCGTAACTAATGGTACCATACCCTCCTCTATTGGCGTTGTGGTCGCGAACGAACCTCTTTCCATATTCCCAAACTCCGTTCCCAACGTCTACCATTTGCTCCGGAGTGACGATACCTCTGTCTAAGGCAATCATCATACTTACCGGTTTGATGGTACTCCCGGGCTCTACAAAGTCGATGCAAGCCGAGTTGTCACGCTCTTTGTAGGCGGGGTCTTCGGCTAGTCGTTTGAGGTTGCTGATGGCAACAATTCGCCCCGTAGATGCCTCCATTAGGATGGCGGTGCCGTAGAGAGCATTGCTCGTCTCCAGTACCTCGCGGAGGGAGTTGGTGGCTACACGCTGCAGCTCCGGATCTATCGTAGTGTAGATGTCACAGCCATGGATGGGGGCTGTGGTGATGATGCGAGTGCCCTTGCGTGAGGCATAGGCCACCTGAGAGCGTCCATCGGCTCCCGAGAGCACATCGTCGTAATAGGCTTCGAGCCCACTTTTTCCTATCCCGGTTTCTTTGTTTATTGAGCCTATCGTGGCATCGGCTAAGTGGTTGTAGGGGCAAGCGCGTACGTAACGATTTTGAGACTTGAAGCCTCGATAGTAGGGACTTCTCTTCTTATTCCCTTTCCTGTCGTAGCGGTACATTACAAGCGAATCGGTAAAAAACGCATTGTACTCGTAGTAGGTGATAAGGCGACCAATGGGGTCTACGATAGGGTGAGCTTTGCTATTTCTTGTCTTGTGTATCTTCTGACTCCATTCATTAACGAGCTGATTGTGCGATTTTTTCGCCTTTATATCGGGGAAGTGACGTAGTACCGCATCGGCAAGGGTGTCGAGTACTCTTCGCTCGCCGCACTGCTCATACAAATTTTTGAGCCCCTCAGCTTTTAAGTCCAAATCAATCTTGTAGTAGGCAACGGTTACGCGCAGAGGCTCTCCCGTGGAGGCATAGATATTTCCTCGTAGTGCTATCTCCTTTTTCTCGCGAGGCCCATCCAGGGATTTACTAACGGCGACCCACTTGTCTCCCTCTACACAGCCCGTCTTTGTGGCACTGATAACGATCGCAAAGAGGGAAAACAAAGAAAAGACCACAAAGAGGGTGTGCCAAATACGCATGATGGAGCGTTTACGCTTTTCTTGCGCATGATGCTCCCGACGCTCTTGCACAGAACGGGGCTCTCGTTTGGCCTTAGATGTTTTCCCTTTGTTGCTGGGGTGAGTCTGTTCCATAAACAATGGTAATCGAGATAAATTACTCCTCTCTTAGATCATTGGGGATTGGGACGTATATAATGTAGGGGGCAGAGTCCGCAGGAGCTAGCGTGATGCCCTGCTGGCGGAGTCGCTCTAGAAGATCTTCTTGAGTGAGGGCATGCGTAAGCTCCGATGAGATAAATTGCTGCCGCTTTGTGTAGTCGTCCATTTCGGTTTGGAGTCGTTCTTCCTCCTTGAGCTGACCGGCGAGGATGTAGTGCAGTGTGATATTGAAAATAAGGCTGAACAATATAGTGACGAAGACCAAGCGATAGGGGCCTGTCAGTATGGCTACGAATCGATCGCCTTTGAAACCCATGAGGGAGCGGCCGAGGAGGCGTCCGATGTTGCTTGCTACGGAGCCTTGCGAAGATTTTTTCGTCTGGCGGGTGGTAGACGACGTCTGTTGCGGCTCCTCTTGCTCGGCCGAGGAGACTTTCTCTTGGGGCTTAGACGAGGGTGTGTGCACATCTAGACTCTCTCGAGTAAAAGGTGTGGCGGGTACCGGCTTTTCCTCTGGAGCTACTTCTCTCCGAGAAGAAGACTGCTCAGGAGCCTCTTCTTCGTCCTCTTCTATAAAATAACTTTCGCGAAAATGAGTGGCTCTCTCGGGGGATGACTTAGTTTCTCCATAGGAAGCCTCATTAGAATCCCCCATGATTGGACTCTCATCTCTATTTGGATTGTCTCTATCCATCCCTATAATTCCCCCCTAAAAATAACTAGACAAAGGTACTAAATAAGATTCGAAAGATCAAGATGTATGGACGCGTAGCTGAGGGAACGCAAAGCTAATGCCCTCTCGGTTGAAGACCGTATAAATCTCCCGATTGATGTCCCAATACAATTGCCAATACTCTTCGGTGTGGCACCATCCTCGTAAGAATATGTCTACGGAGCTGGCACTCAGTTTGCTGAGAGCTACCTGATGGGCAGGCTCGGGTAGGATGCGTCTTTCGTTAATGGCAATTTGTTCTAGGAGCGCACGTACTCGCTCGTAGTCGGTGTCATACTCTACGGTTACCAACCACTCGCAGCGCCTCAGCTTCATTTCGCTGTAGTTAATGAGGGCATCGCTGGTGATCTTTGCATTGGGGATATAGATAACTTTATTGTCTACTGTGGTAAGAGTGGTAAAGAAGATGGCAACGCGGCTTACAATCCCTTCTACTGTTCCCGCAGAGATGTAGTCGCCTACCCGGAAGGGGTGTGTGATCAATATGATAACGCCGCCGGCGAGGTTTTGTAGTTGCCCACCGAGTGAAGCTCCGATGGTGATCCCGGCAGCAGCCATAAGAGCGGCGAATGATACGGGCGCCACCCCTAGGGAGTTAATGGCCGCAACCACTACGGCAATGAGTAGAATGACCTTGAGAATAGAATGTAGGAACCCACGTACCACAGCTTCTAGTTTGCGGCGTTCCATGGCTCGATCAGCCATCCGAAGTAGCCACTTTACAATAAGGCGTCCTACATAAAATATAAGGATCGCAATTAGGACGCGAACGCCAAAATTGATCCCCTTCTCTAGCCAGTCTGAGAGAAGTCCCTTGTAGTCGATGTTGGTCCACTTTTCGGGAGCGAGTACTTCGGTAATGGGAGGGGGGGCTGTAGCAGTTGTATCTATAACGGGGGGGAGAGTAGGCATATATAAAGTCGTTTAGAGTGTGGGAGAAGAGGTATTGCTAATGGTAATGGCGGCAAGACGCGCTTTTTGTCGGGGTGTAATGTAGGCAGGAAGACAATCCGCCGGGAATAAAAGAGTGTGGCCACATGGCAGCTCTACCTCGTAGCCGGAGCTATCTTTTATTGAGAGACTTCCCTCAAGGGCGACAAAGACTACGCACTCGTTTTCTCCCGAGGGAGGCATGTAGCGTAGGGGTTGGGTGAGCGGAAGGGTGGAGAATACGAAGTAGGGCGTCTCTAGTAGCACGTTGACTCGATTGCGCTCCTCTCGGTAATCAATGCGATAGGGTGGGGTGGCCTCAAAGTCGAGAGCTACCTCAGCAGCTTCGAGGTGTAGGGGGCGCGTCTCTCCGGCACTATCGAGACGATTATAGTCGAAGATGCGGTAGGTTACGTCCAAGGCTTGCTGCACCTCTAAGATAAAAGAGCCGGCTCCGATGGTGTGAATGCGCCCTGCCGGGATATAAAAGAGATGACCACGAGCGATGGAGTCGTAGCGGAGAAGGTCTGTAATAGAGCCGTTTTTAATCGCTTGTTGGTACTGCTCTTGAGTTGTAGAGGCGGCAAATCCTGCCGAGAGGCGAGCTCCTTTTGTTGCATCTACAATGTACCACATTTCGCTTTTCCCGTGAGGGAGCCCAAGAGAGGGGGCTAAAGCGTCCGATGGATGCACCTGTACCGATAGGTCTTCTCGAGCATCGATAAATTTGATGAGGAGGGGAAAGCGCGCGCCGTAGCGACTGTAATGCTTTTCTCCAAGGATAGAACGCCCGGCTTGTTCCATCAGTTCTGTGAGAGAAACTCCTGCCAAAGGGCCCTCTAGTACCACAGAAGTATGCCCTTCCATGGGTGACAGCTCCCAACTCTCTCCTATCGCTCTAGGCTCGCTTAGGATGCCTTTGTAGGGCGCAATGCGGTAACCACCCCACAGTACGGGGCGGAAGATCGGGGCAAAGCGCAGAGGATAGAGAGGAGTATTCATCCAACCAAATAGGAAAAATTAGATGTCGGAGATCTGTTTATGGATTGTTTTCGTGCGGATTGTTAGTGCCACTAGCCCGATTTTTGGCTTTAATGGCATCGCGCTTTCTCAGTACAAAGTAAAGTACGATGGGGAGGATTAGTGAACCTCCTAGGAGAAGGTAAAAATCCCAAGAGGGGACAATACGCTCTTTGAGCAGGGCATAAAGGGCAATCCCTATTACCCATAACTCCAATCCTATGACGAGTAGGAGCGTGCGTTTTGGGGAAGGTAAGGATGACTTGACCATAACTCCTAAAGCCAAGGGGATTTAGCCGCGTATTTTGTGATCCATCTCGAAGGGGATAATCATAGACAGCTCTACAAAGCCCATGTATTCTCCTTCTTCGTACCAAGGAATTTGATAGATGAGCTTTTTCTTTCCCTTCTTTTCTATGGTGTACACATGCTTCTCGCCGTTCTCCATCATACGCACGAGCAGGGAGCGTGCCGGCTCGGGATGGCAGTCGAGTATGTTCTTGCCCATTAAGTCCGTCCCAGGCTTTTGGTTTACCTCTTTGCTTTGGTTATTCATGTAGATGATGCGTCCTTCGCGGTCGCATACGGTCATGGCAAGGTCTGCTTCTTTTAGGAAATCTATCATAAGGCTACTATGGCTCTCTATGGGTTTTGTCTTAATTGTGATGGTAGGGTTCGTTGTTTAGTATCGTGAGTGCACGATAGAGTTGCTCTACGGCAAGGAGGCGAATCATATTATGAGTGAAGGTGAGGCGACTAAGAGATAGACGCTGAGGGATGGCATTGTACACCTCTTTTGAAAAACCAAAAGGCCCTCCTACCACCCACGTCCAACGCTTGGCGCCGGAGAGCATCTTCTTCTCAAGCAAAGTGGCTAGCTCTTGACTCGTGGGCTCTTTGCCCTTTTCGTCGAGTAAAACCACCTCGTCACTGGGCTTTATCCGTCGTAAGATTTGCTCGCCCTCTAGCTGTTTGAGTCGTGCTAGGTCATAACGAGTTTGCCCTCCCGATATGTTGGGGATTACCTCTATTTCAAAGGGGATATAATGAGAGATGCGCCCACAATACCCCTCAATAAGAGAGGTGAGTAGACGATCTTCTGTGGGACCCACAACGAGGAGGCGCACTTGCATATACTCTCTATATCTAGTACAACTCTAAGCTAAAAGAGGCAATGCCCTATCTCGTACTGAGTAAGGGCTTGCCTTTTTGTGACGTCTCTATTTTCTTCTCCCTCCGGAGAAGGATTTTCTTTCTTCCTTCCCTGTCTTTGTCGTGGAGGTTAGAAAGGCAGATCGTCGCCCTCGGCAGGAGCGTTAAACTCGCTCTGAGTCTGGGGCGCTACTTGCTGCGCTTGAGAGAATGAGGGGGCTCCACCCGTGATCCCTTGGGCCCCACTGTATCCGTCCATAGGGTTCATAGAAGGCTCTGCGCCACGCTCTACACGCCATGCGCGGATGTCTGTATACCAACGACCATTGAACTCACGGCTCTCAATGTCTACGGAGACGGTAAGTGTTTCTCCCTCTTGGATGGCAAACTCGTCTACCTTATTGCCAAAGGCATTGAAGCAGATCTTTTTGGGGTATTGGTCGAAGGTTTCCAATACATATTCTTGCTTTTTCCACTGATTGCCAGCCTTGCTTATCCCTCCAACTTCGGGGAGGACGGCTATAATGCGACCTTGAATTTTTAGATCCATGTTCTGTATCCTATTTGTATGAATTTTAGCGAATTGTGGGCATGAAGCCAATGATATGGCGTACTTCTTCGAGCGTCTTACGGGCACTTTCTCGAGCACGTTCTGCTCCCTCACGAGCCACCTTATTAAGGAACTCTTGGTCGCTACTTAGCTCTAGGATGCGTTCGCGGATGGGAGCTGTGAGGGCAATGAGATCCGCAGCGAGCTGAGCTTTGAGGTCACCATAGCGGATAGAGCAATCGTTGTAGGCAGTAAGATAGTGCTGGTAAGTCTCCGAGGAAGAGGCAATTTTGAGCAGCGTAAACAGATTGGCAATAGGCTCCGGCATTGTGCTATTAGGCTCCGTGGGTCCGCCGTCTGTTACGGCTCGTTTCACCTTTTTGGTAAGGGTCTTTTCGTCGTCGATGAGGTAGATCGCGTTTCCTTCGCTCTTACCCATCTTGCCGGATCCATCGAGCCCGGGTATTTTTATCGCCTTATCTCCAAAGTGCCAAGAGGCCGGTTCGGTAAAGTACTCGGTCTGGTATATCGTATTAAAACGACGTGCAAACCGACGAGCCATCTCCATGTTTTGCTCTTGGTCTTTGCCTACGGGCACCTTGACGGCTTTGTGGATAAGGATGTCGGCCGCCATCAAAGAGGGGTAGGTGAGTAGCCCCGCATTGACGTTGTTGGGTTGCTGGCGCGCCTTGTCTTTGAAGGAGGTGGTGCGTTCGAGTTCCCCTAGGTAGGCATTCATGTTGAGGTAGAGATACAACTCAAGCACCTCGGGTACATCACTCTGCCGGTAGATGGTTACTTTCTCGGGATCTAGTCCACAGGCGAGGTATTCGGCAAGTATTGTATTGGCACCGCGTACGATGTCTCCCGGGTGGGGATGGGTAGTAAGAGAGTGCCAGTCTGCGATGAAGAAAAAACAATCGTACTCATGCTGCATCTCCAAGAATCCTCGCACAGCCCCAAAGTAATTCCCCAGGTGGAGGTTCCCGGTGGGTCTAATACCACTTACTACTCGTTCCATTATTAGTATGTATTATTCTACAATCTCGTGCAAAGGTAGCAAAATTAGGTGCGTTGTACAATGTTTCCTTTTCCGCTTTTTAGAGAGATCTAAATACAAAACACCCTCAAAAGATCTGCTCTCTTGAGGGGTATCACTAAACAACTATATGAAAACTTCTGTTTGGAGCGGAAAACGAGACTCGAACTCGCGACCCTAACCTTGGCAAGGTTATGCTCTACCAACTGAGCTATTTCCGCAGGCGAGAGACCTTCAAAGAAGGTGATGCTCTCCGTATTGCTCCTGCAAAGGTAATGCAAATAAATTCTTCTGACCAAATTTTGAGCAAGATATCTCGGGTTAAAAGAGGTTGTGTTCCCATTCGGTAGCGGACTATTTCAAAAGTCCTTCGAGGGAAGCCTTTATAGCCTGCTAGATGGTTTGGAAAATCCTTCAGCTGAAAATGACAAAAAATACAGCCAAAAAGCACTCCCGTTTTTGGCTGATAAATTTTTGATTTTAGGCCAGAAGTCAAAAATTTTTTGCCCTGTGGATTTTTTATTTTCAGGCAACGTTTTCTCGCCCCACAGAGGAGGTCGCCGATTTTTTCCCAAGTGGCACCTTTCGGTCGGGTTGCCTCTAGAGTATCGGGAATATGCCGAGTTATTACTATTTTTGCACGAGATATACTACAACGTACAACTGAAGATAGAGATGACTAACGACCCTTCTACAAAGAGATTTAAGCGTACCCTCGTTACAACTGCGCTTCCTTATGCCAATGGACCTGTGCATATAGGTCACCTTGCCGGTGTGTATGTCCCTGCGGACATCTACGTGCGCTACAAACGAATGCGAGGAGAGGAGGTCTTGTTTATTGGGGGGTCTGACGAGCACGGAGTGCCTATCTCTCTCAAAGCCAAAGCCGAGGGCATCACTCCTCAGCAGGTGGTAGATCGCTATCACACGCTCATCAAGGAGTCGTTTGAGCAGTTTGGGATCGATTTCGACATCTACTCTCGCACTTCTAGTCGTGTGCACGCCGAGACGGCATCTCAGTTCTTCCGTACCCTCTACGATAACCATAAGTTCATAGAGCGTACGAGTGAGCAGTACTACGACCCTAAGGCAGAAGCCTTTTTGGCCGACCGCTATATCGTGGGAACTTGCCCCCATTGCCACAAGCCCGGTGCCTATGGAGATCAATGTGAGTCTTGCGGTACATCCCTTAACGCGACTGACCTCATCGGCCCCCAAAGTACCATCAGTGGAGCAAAACCCGAGCTGAGAGAGACGACCCATTGGTACCTGCCTTTGGATCGCTACGAAGACTGGCTTCGTGAGTGGATACTCGATGGACATAAAGAGTGGAAGAGCAACGTATACGGTCAGTGTAAGAGCTGGATCGATATGGGGTTGCAGCCCCGTGCGGTGAGTCGAGACCTCGATTGGGGAATCCCCGTTCCCGTGGAGGGAGCCGAAGGTAAGGTGTTGTACGTTTGGTTTGATGCCCCCATCGGTTACATCAGCAATACAAAAGAACTTCTTCCCGAGACGTGGGAGACGTGGTGGAAAGACTCGGAAACTCGCCTTATCCACTTCATTGGTAAGGATAATATCGTCTTCCATTGCATCGTCTTCCCTGCCATGCTTAAGGCTGAGGGGAGCTACATTCTCCCCGACAATGTACCGGCTAACGAATTCTTGAACCTCGAAGGGGACAAGATTTCTACGAGTCGGAATTGGGCGGTTTGGCTGCATGAGTATTTGCAAGAGTTCCCCGGTAAGGAGGATGTTTTGCGCTATGTGCTTACGGCTAATGCGCCCGAGACAAAAGATAATGACTTCACTTGGCGAGACTTCCAAGCTCGTAACAACAACGAATTGGTGGCCATCTATGGCAACTTTGTGAACCGTGCTGTTGTGCTTACCCACAAGTATTTTGAGGGGAAGGTGCCCGAGATGGGGATGCTTACAGAGTACGACCGAGCAACGTTGCAGGAGGTGGCCGATTTGGTGCCGCACCTAGAGCGTCATCTTGATGAATTCCACTTCCGCGATGCTCTACGTGATGCGATGCAGATTGCTCGTATTGGGAATAAATATCTTGCCGATACCGAGCCTTGGAAGGTGGCAAAAACGGATCTTACGAGGGTGGCTACTATTTTGCATGTTGCCCTCCAGATCTCGGCGAATCTATCCATAGCATTTGCGCCATTCCTCCCCTTTAGTACTCGTCGTTTGCTCGATTTGCTTCGTGTTGCTCCCTTTGATTGGGGCAGTTTGGGGCGTGCCGATTTGCTCGCGCCCGGTCATCAGCTAGCCGAGCCTTTCCTCCTATTCGAGAAGATAGAGGATGCCGCTATCGACGCCCAAATGCAGAAACTTGCTGCGGCCAAGGCTGCCAATGATGAGGCCAAGCGTAAGGCTGAACCCATCGCCGAGAACACAACTTTCGACGATTTTATGAAGATGGACCTTCGTGTCGGACGTGTTTTGGAGTGCGTTAAGGTGCCTAAGAGCGACAAGTTGCTCCGCTTCCGACTAGACGATGGACTCGAAGGGCGTACCATTGTTTCGGGCATTGCCAAATATTACGAACCCGAAGAGTTGATGGGTAAGAACCTTGTTTTCATTGCCAACTTCCCCCCACGTAAGCTCATGGGGGTTGAGTCGCAGGGGATGATCCTCTCGGCTGTGGATTATAAGACAGAGCGTCTCCAAGTAATGATTGTGAGCGATGATATTGCTCCGGGTAGTCGCTTGGGATAAGCACTACTCGGCTCTAAGTTGTCTCTCCAAGTTTAAGCTTTTATTCTTTTATGCAGCTATCATACAGATATATTGCACGTCTCGTCTCTTTGGGAGTTTTGCTCCTTTCTCTTGTGGCTTGTAGCCCCAAAGGGGAGGAGACGATAACGTTGCACATCTTGCATACTACGGATGTACATGGCAATTTCTTGCCTTTCGACTATGTGAAGGAATGCCCCACGACCGGCTCTATGGCTCGTCTTGCTTCTTATGTGGGAGCCTTGAGAGCTGAGGGAGAGCAACCTATTCTATTGGATGGGGGAGACCTATTGCAGGGAGAGCCTATTACCTATTACTACAACTATGTAGACACCACGGCAAAGCACGTTGCCGCTCGTATGCTCGATTACTTGCAGTACGATGCAATGGCTGTAGGCAACCACGATGTAGAAACGGGGCACCGCGTGTACGACCGCTTTGTAAAGGAGACTGCGTGCCCTCTCTTGTCTGCCAATATTTTACGAGACCCCAAAAATCCTGAGGCAACCTACTTTACGCCTTATACAATGGTAGAGCGCAGCGGAGTACGTATCGCCATCCTAGGGCTTACCACTCCGGCTATCCCTCAATGGCTCCCTAGTGAGCTTTACGAAGGGATGTACTTTGCCGATGGGCTAGAGACGGCACGCCATTGGCTCCCAATTATCCAAAAAAAGGAAAAACCCGATGTGGTTATTGCTTTGCTACACGCAGGGCGCGTGGATAAAGAGGGGGAGAGCAATGAAAACTTTGCTACTGCTCTTGCGGATTCCGTTGCAGGTATCGATCTCATACTCTATGGGCACGATCACCAGCAGCACGCCGAGCAGCGTGTAAACCCCAAGGGTGATTCTATTTTCATCATCAACCCTGCTAATCATCTCGATAGGGTGAGTGATGTCTCCATTGCGTTGCACAAGAAGGATGGCAAGGTGGTCAGTAAGAGGGTCGAAGCTCACTTTACGGAGCTGGATGCCTACGATCCGGATGAGGAGTTTATGAAGCAGTTTGCTCCCGATGCTACGGCTCTTGAGCACTTCGTTAAGCAGCCTGTTGTCAACCTCCTTACGGCTATCCGCACGGAGGATGCTCTGTTTGGTTTTTCGGATTACCTTGCCTTGATACATGATATTCAACTCACCATTACAGGGGCAAAGATCTCCTTTGCAGCTCCCCTCTCTGTTACCCAAACGCTTCCGCGAGGGGAACTGACGATGGGGCGGATGTTTGCTTTCTACCCTTATGAAAACTACCTCTACGTGATGAAGTTATCGGGGCAGGAGATCAAAGATTATCTGGAGTATTCTTATAGCCACTGGGTGAATCAAATGAAGTCGGCAAGTGACCACATCCTTCTATTGGAGGAAAATGCGGATTCTTCTTCCCGATTCAAAACAAAATATCCCACATTCAATTTTAGTAGTGCTGCGGGGATTGACTATACAGTGGACGTGAGTAAGCCCGCAGGTCAGCGTGTCAAAATAGAGAAGATGTCGTCGGGAGAGCCTTTCCTTTTGGATGATATTTACACAGTCGCTCTCAATAGTTATAGAGGGAATGGCGGAGGCGGCTTGCTTACAAAAGGGGCAGGTATTCCCAAGGATCAGCTGGCAGATCGCATTCTCTGGTCTACAATAAAAGAGGTGCGTACCTATATGATTGATATTTTACGCTCCAGAGGCTCAGTTCTTCCTCCTCTTGCTGCTCGTCCTAATTGGCACTTTGTCCCGGATTATTGGGCTGAGAGTGCCATCGTTGCAGATCGGCAATTCCTCTTCGGTAAGCAGTAATTTTTCTTTCCATTGCGCTGTGGCTAATGCACTAAAAGGTCTGGTAAAAGACACTGCCGTATATGGTTTGTCCAGTATTTTGGGGCGCTTCCTCAACTGGGCTTTAACCCCGCTCTATACCCGTGTTTTGGTCTCCACAGGAGAGTTTGGTGTGCAAACCAACCTCTACGCCTGGACGGCTCTTCTTATGGCTATCCTTACCTATGGTATGGAGACCGGCTTTTTCCGTTTTGTAAATAAGGAGCCCAATCCTCAGCAGGTCTACTCTACAACGCTTATCTCGTTGGGAACTACCTCTTCGCTCTTTGCTCTCTTGTCTCTCCTCTTTTTAGCCCCGATTAGTTCTCTTTTGGGGTATGCCAATCGGAGCGACTTGGTGGCAATGCTCATCTTTATTATCGCCACAGATGCCTTTATGGCAATCCCCTTTGCCTACCTTCGTTACAAGAATCGCCCTTGGCGTTTTGCTACCATAAAACTGACTTTTATTGCTCTTTCCATTGGGCTTAACCTCTTCTTTTTCTTGGTTTGCCCTTGGATTTGGAGAGTCGCTCCCGAGTTGATCTCTTGGTTTTATGACCCTGAGTTTGGCGTTGGGTACATATTTGTTTCCAATCTCATCGGCAATGGCGTTATCTTTTTGATGCTGCTGCCGTATATATTGCCCGCAGGATGGCATTTTTCATCTCCCCTGCTCCGTCGGATGCTTGCCTATTCGCTGCCTCTTCTCCTCTTGGGAATTGCCGGAATCTTCAATCAAATGGCAGACAAAATACTCTTCCCGATTATTCTTACTGACCGAGTGGAGGCTGAGGCACAGCTTGGGATCTACAGTGCTTGCTTCAAGATTGCTATGGTCATGGTGATGTTTACACAGGCCTTTCGCTACGCATACGAACCCTTCGTCTTCAACAAAAGAGAGGGAGATGAGGCTGAGAGACGGCGCTCGTACGCCTTGGCTATGAAATACTTCCTCATCTGTAGCCTATTCGTTTTTGTGGGCGTCATGGCTGGGATGGAGGTCTTGCAATATCTCGTAGGAGCCGACTATCGGGAGGGTTTGAAGGTAGTGTCTTTGGCTATGTGGGGCGAACTGATGATGGGGGTTTACTTCAATCTCTCACTTTGGTATAAGCTTGTAGACAAAACTTGGTGGGGAGCTCTAATCTCCTCTTTGGGGTGCCTCTTTACCATTGTCATCATCTGTTGGGGGGTACCTCGCTATAGCTATATGGCTTGTGCTTGGGCAAGTGCCATCAGCAATACAGTGATGGCTGTTGTATGTTATTTGCTCGGACAGAAATATTATAAGGTGGAATATGAACTAAAAAATGCTCTATTCTATTTTATAATAGCAGGTATTGCGGTGGCTATCGTTGCCCTAAACCATCGCTATATAGCCCCTGTGATGCCGTGGCTTATGTGGGCTGTGAATATAGCAGTAGTGGGAGCTTTTCTTTTTATCATTATCAAAAAGGATGTGCCCCTTGGGGCTATCTTGCAAAGAATTAGGAGGTAATTATGACGAACGAACCCATGGATCGAGACGACGAAGATCTCGACGAAATTTTCCCCGATAAGACTCCAAAGACTCCCAAGGATAGGAGAGAAGAGATACGAGAGTATCTCGCTAATCTTTTTGACTTCCGCTCCGATAAGGAAGACGACTTCAACACGCTAGAAATGGTGCGTGCGGACGTGGACTTCCGGGGTACGAAGCTTTGGATTCTCATTTGTGCCATTTTTGTTGCCTCTCTTGGGTTGAATACGAACTCCACGGCGGTGATCATTGGTGCGATGCTTATATCGCCCCTTATGGGGCCGATCATTGGCTTTGGTACAGCTCTTGGTATCTACGACTTTGAGTTGCTCAAGAAGTCTCTTCGCAACCTAGGTCTAACGACCCTCTTTAGTGTACTTACTGCCACTATTTATTTTATCCTTACTCCTATTACCGACTCGGGGAGCGAGCTCCTAGGACGTACCCAACCCAATATCTACGATGTGCTCATCGCCTTCTTTGGTGGTGCGGCAGGGATGATTGCGGCAAGTACCAAAAGCAAAGGGCAAGTGCTACCGGGGGTGGCTATTGCTACCGCCCTTATGCCCCCCCTCTGTACCGCCGGATATGGTATTGCCACATGGCAGTGGCACTTCTTCTTTGGGGCTTTTTACCTGTTCCTCATCAACTCTGTTTTTATCGCATTGGCTACCTATCTCATGGTGCGACTTTTGCGTTTCCCAAAAAAAGTTTTCCTTGATAAGGAGCGTGGACGCAAGGTGCATCGCATCCTCATTACTATTGCCATTTGTACCATTCTCCCTTCGTTGTATTTGAGTGTTGGCTTGGTGCGAGATAGCATCTTCTCGCGCAATGCCAAGTCGTTTGTAGAGAAAGAGCTTTCACTCACGAGCACACAAGTGGTTAAGTATAACCTCGGAACGCAGGATGGGGTGAGGGTGCTAGATGTTGTCCTTTTGGGGCAACCCCTAGAGAATTCTGAGATAGATAGTTTGCAAGGTCGCCTCAAGGATTACGGACTTGCAGGTACTCAGCTTCTAATCCATCAGGGCTTTGAAGATAAAACAGACCTAGGAGAGTTGAGGAGTACCGTACTCAAAGACCTCTACGAAAATAGTGATGCCATTATACAGCGGCAGCGGCAGGAGATCGACTCCCTCAAGCAAATTATTGCAAGAAGGGACTACTATGATGAGCTTGAAGGCTCAGTGGTAGAGGAGATGAAGTCACTCTTCCCCGGTGTGGAAAAGGCCTTTTTGGTGGTTCCGGTTCAGACGAAAAACTCGGTTGATAGTACGCTCAATGTGGTAATACGTCCTCGTATGGGTAGCGTCCTCTCCGGTGTCGAGCGGCAAAAGATGATTGCATGGCTCTCCGCTCGTACTAAGGCTAAATCCATCGATCTAATCATAGACAGTCAAAAGAATAATCGTTAATAATAAAATCTCATGAAGCTAAAAAGAATTCTACTCTCAGTAGCTCTTCTCTGTGGCATCGGCACAACGGCGATGGCAGACAAGGGGATGTGGCTACTCAATGAGCTCAATCAGCAGAACTACGAACGCATGAAGGAGCTGGGCTTTAAGTTGTCTCCCGAGCAGCTCTATAGCCTTGGTCAGCCCAGTGTGGCAAGTGCTGTCGTAATTTTTGGAGGGGGCTGTACCGGTATTACGGTATCTAACGAAGGTCTTATCTTTACCAACCACCACTGTGGTTTTGGTGCTATCCAGAGCCAAAGTACGGTAGATCATGACTACCTCCGTGATGGTTTCCGCTCTAATAATCATGCTGAAGAACTCCCTATCCCGGGGCTTAGCGTTCGCTATCTCCGCGAGATTGTGGATGTAACTCCTCGTATCGAAGCTGCCGTAAAAGGTGCTAAGAGCGAAATGGAGCGTATGCAGATCATCGAAGAGTTGAGCCACAAAATCAATGCAGAGTACACCAAGGGCTCTACTGTAGTGGGTGAGGTAACACCTTACTATGCAGGCAACAAGTACTATGTGGTTGTGTACAATGTATTCCAAGACGTGCGTCTTGTAATGGCTCCTCCCAGCTCTGTGGGCAAGTTCGGTGGTGATACCGACAACTGGATGTGGACACGCCATACGGGCGACTTTAGCGTCTTCCGTGTGTACGCTGATGCCAACAACAATCCTGCACTTTACAGCCAAAACAACAAGCCCTACAAGCCTATTTCATATGCACCGGTTTCCCTCAATGGCTATCGCGAGGGTGACTATGCTATGACTATCGGCTTCCCCGGAAGCACAAACCGTTATCTTACTTCTTGGGGGGTAGAAGATGTGGTAAATAACGAAAACTCTCCCCGTATTGAGGTACGCGGCATCAAGCAAGCTATCTGGAAAGAAGCAATGGAAGCCGACCAAGCAACACGCATCAAATACGCTAGCAAATATGCCCAAAGCTCCAACTACTGGAAGAACTCTATTGGGATGAATCGTGGGCTTAAGAACCTCGATGTAGTAAACCGCAAGCGTGCCGAGGAAAAGGCTTTTGAGGCATGGATTGCCAAGAACAATTCTCAAAGCACCTATGGCCATATTCTTCCCGGTCTTAAGGCTGATTATGCTAAGAGCGCCGCTATCTCCAAAGACATCAATTACCTATACGAAACACTTTGGGGCGGAACGGAGATTGTTCGTTTGGCTCGTGATGTGAATTCCGTAGGCCGTATCCAAGCAGCAGACATGCCTAAGTATAAGGCTCGTCTCGAAGAGCTTTACAAAGACTACCTCCCCTCTCTCGACGTGAAGGTACTCCCCGCTATGCTCGACATTGTACGTCAGCGTGTAAGTGCAGATTGTCAGCCCGACATCTTCAAGTTCATCGATAAGAAATTCAAGGGTAGCACAGAAAAGTATGCTCAGTACGTATTCGAGAAGAGTATCGTACCCTATGCCGATAAGGTAAAAGACTTCCTCAACCTCCCTGCCGACAAGCAGAAAAAGATCTTGGATAAGGACCCTGCTGTTGCTCTTTTCAATAGCGTACTCCCTGCCATTATGCAGGCACAAGATAAATCTGAGGAGATGATGCTGAATATCGAAAAGGGTAAGCGTGAATACTTCGCAGCCTCTCGCATTATGGATCCCAACCGTCAGATGCCTTCTGATGCTAACTTTACGATGCGTATGAGCTATGGCTCTATCAAGGGATATGCTCCCAAAGATGGTGCTTGGTACAACTACTACACAACGGAACAAGGGGTATTCGAGAAGCAAGATCCTACCAGTAGCGAATTTGCCGTACAACCCGAGATCCTCTCTCTCCTCCGTAGCAAAGACTTTGGTCAGTATGGCGTTGGTGATCACCTCCGTCTCTGCTTCCTCTCAGACAATGACATCACCGGTGGTAACTCTGGTAGCCCCGTCTTCAATGGCAATGGCGAGTTGATTGGTCTTGCTTTCGATGGTAACTGGGAAGCCATGAGTGGGGACATTGAGTTCGAACCCGACCTGCAACGTACCATTAGCGTAGATATTCGCTATGTACTCTTTATGATCGATAAGTGGGCTAAGATGCCTCACCTTATCAAGGAACTCAATCTCGTAAAGGGAGCACAACGCGACCTAATGTCTGCAGCTAAGGACGGTAATTGTTCTCACAAGAAAGCTCAGTCTTGCACTAAGAAAGAAGAGTGTAGCAAGGAAAAGAAGTGTGCTGAAAAGTCGGCTGCTTGCACCTCTGCAATGAAAGACGGCAAGCCCTGCAAAACTGAAAAAGCTTGTGCTGCTGGTCAAAAGTCCACTGAAAAGAAAGCGAACTGCTGCTCTACGATGAAGGATGGTAAGCCTTGCACTGCCGACAAAGATTGCGCTAAAACGGGCAAGCCCTGTTGTGCTACAGGTAAGGCAGCTGCTGCAAAGAACGCAAATAGCTGCTCTAAGATGAAAGATGGTAAGCCTTGTACCGGTGACAAAGATTGCGCTAAGTCTGGTAAGGCTTGTTGCGGAAAGAATAAGGAAGCTGCTGCAAAGAAAGTGGCTAAGAAATAATCATCTTACTCTCATAGCCTGAGAGCGAGACGATTAAAGATTAAGGGGTGATAGGCATTTTCCTATCACCCCTTTTTGTTCCCAATGCCTACCTAGGGCTTTTCTTTTTTCAGCCTATTCTTTTGGGGGAAACTGCCCTAAAAAGATTTGGAAATTAGCTGGTTTGTCACTGCATTTCTGCCTGAGAAATAAAGTTTTTTTGCCCTAAATCGATTTATTTTCTAGGCAGAGCGGATTTGATTGCGGCACGAGGGGATGTCTGCCTCCCCCCCCCCCTCAAGAGGAAAAGGGAATTGCAAAGAGACTGACTTCTTTTGAGGGGAGCATCCGTACGAATCAGCTAGAGATGTAGTACCTTCGCTCCATGGAACAAGGGAAAAGCATCCAGACAGAAGACGAGCGTGGCATGCGTGCCGCCCTAGATGAGGCGTATCTTGCCAAAGAGGCGGGAGAGGTGCCTATTGGTGCCGTTGTGGTCTATCAGGGGAGAATTGTAGGGCGTGGGCGTAACCATGTGGAGCAATTGCAAGACCCCACGGCACACGCCGAAATCCTTGCCATCACGGCAGCAACGGAAAATTTAGGGGCGAAATACCTTACCGATTGTACGCTGTACGTTACGCTCGAACCCTGTGTGATGTGTATGGGAGCCCTGCGATGGGCACAAGTGTCGCGGATTGTTTACGCCACCTCCGACCCCAAGGTGGGTTTTCATGTATTAGCCCCTAAGGCCCCACATCCTCGCGCTATCATTGAGGAGGGACCCTTTGGCGAGGAAGCCGCAGACCTTCTGCGCAGCTTTTTTTCGGAGCGTCGCTAGCGCACCTCGATAATTACGCTTTCTCCGGAGAGCAGGGTAGTACCGATTAGCCGATGGCTACTCCCGGGGCGAATCTTCGTTTTCTTGTAAAAATCAACAGGCTTCAAGGGGAAATTTCGTTGCGAGAAATCCGCCTCTGGGTACACTTGGTGCAACCGTTTCAATTCGCTGGATTTGGCAGGAATCACGCGTACGACTTCGTAGCACTTACCTAGGAAGTGGCTAGGCTTTTGATCCGTGGTGTAGATGTGGCTATTCGGGTGTAGAGGGAAGGTGTGATAGGCTATGCCGATAGAGTGGTAGAGGCCGCTCTTTTGTAGGGCAGCCCCCGGGAGCAGTAGATAGTGCCCTAGGGCTGAGGCAAAGTGAGGGGTTTGTTCGCTTTCTTCCGCCGGAGTTCCACAAAATCTGTTTACCACAAGCCCCTCCGAGGATAACTGTACTGCAATAAGAGAGGGCGGAGTGGCTTCGCTCTGAGTAGAGAGTGTCGGGATGTAGAGCAGTAGCTCCTTTACTTCGTCGCCACTCTGTACAATGTGTACCTCCCCCACGGAGGGGAGTTGCCGCAAGACCTCTTTAATATCCTCCATGGGAGAGACTTTGATGAGGATTCGCCCTTGATAGCCTAGCTTTTGTAGCGTGTGGCAGACCTCGAGAGGGGATGGCTCCGTATCGGCAAGGGCGTAGGTGCGAGCTCCTCCCTGAGCGCGTCGTGCCGGATCAAAATAGAGCATCTCCATACCCTCTTGTACCAAACTCTCCAATTCGTCCAATAGGGAGCCCTGTTGTATTTCTATCCGACTCGGGGAGTAGCTCTCTCCCATAAGGCGAGGGATGTTGTATTGAGCTGCCGTGGCAAAATCCTTGTTTCGCTCTAGGTAGATGGCGCGTTGGGTTCTTCTTGCGAGGTGTGAGAAGTCAATCCCTAATCCCCCTGTACCATCGACCAGAAAGGGGCTGGGTGCAAACGTCTCTGCTTTGTAGCGTGCCGTTGCTTCGCCCGAGCTTTGTTCGTAGGTGATGCCCTCGGGCAAAAAGATGCCTAGTGAAGAAAGAGAGGGGTATTTGTGCGCTATTTTTTCGCGGTAGGAGATCTGTAAGGCCAAATGTTGGCGGAGGGCAGGAGATAGGGAAGACTTCCCAAAAAGGATCCGGTCGGGGGACTTATCTCGCCACTCGCCTTTTGCCAGATCCATTATTCTCTCGATTTCTTCTAGAGTAAGCATGGAAATGAGGAGGAAGTAGGGCTAGAAGTCAAGTAGTTTGTAGCGTTTCCGCACCTCCGGCATGTCTATCTTTTCTTGGAAGTGCCACCATTCCCGAGTGTAGCATCGGAGCCCTACGCGATCCATTACAGAGCGCAAGAACTGTCGGTTGTGCTGTGCTTCTTTGGTTATTTTGCCCTCTTTAACGAGCCTTGCCTCTTGGTCTGTGTGGGCTTCCTCCCCAAAGAAATCGAAGTCGGTACCCATATCCAATAATGTACCCTCGGCATCAGCGATGGAGAGATCCACTGCCACACCATAATTGTGTCGCCCACCACGCGCTCCATTAGCTACGTAGACTTTGAGAGGCGTATTGCGCACGACGGCATACATGGTTCGCTGTACACTCAAGGGGCGCGAAGCATCAAAAATTACAAAGTGATAGCCGGGGTGCTCCTTGCTTAGTAGGCGTTGCGCCTCTGCAATACGTTGGGCGAATTTGGGTTGGAAATAGGCTCGAGAGAGCCCCTTGTAGAGCTGTTGCTTCGTGAAGTTTTGCGTTGTGGCATATCGGAGGTTAAGTTGAATCTCGGAAGCCAAACTGCATACATCCACAAGTCCTGCAGCTTCCATTTTTCGGTCAATAGTGCCCTTGTTTTCTTGAGAAGATTGAGTGCGGACTTTTAATAGCGGGAGTGCGGCACTATGTGCAACACAACCCAGCGAGAGTAAGAGGGTGAGGAGCTTGTGTTTCATCGAAGCGTAAAAAGAAAAACCCACCTAGGCTCCTCAAAAGAGGCGGGCTAGGCAGGTTTTATTCTGTTCTATAGGGGTTTATTTTATGCCCAAACGTGCACGTACTTTAGCCGTGAGGTCGATGGCATCTTTGCCTGCATGGAGGAATGCACCATACTCTAGTACATAGGTACAGCCGGCTTCGTCCCCTGCCTTTTTAATGGCATCGAGTACTTTTTGCTGGATGGGTGTAAGAAGCGTTTCTTGTTGCTTTTGGAGGTCTTGCTGCATTACCTGCATAGATTGTTGTATGCGGTTTTGCATGTCCACAAGCTCTTGCTGACGGCTTTTGCGGATAGCCTCGGAGAGCGAATTTTGCTCCTTAGTAAAAGCTTCTACCTTGGTAGAATACTCTTCTTGCATCTTCTGCACTTCTTGTGTGTACTTGGCATCAAGTTCTTGGAGGCGCTTCTGAGCTGTTGCAGTCTCGGGCAGAGCTGCCATGATCTCTTGCGTGTTTACCATGGCGATCTTTTGCTGAGCCACGAGTGCTAGGGGGCAGAGAGCCACCACCAAGCTGATGATAATTTTCTTCATACTGAGAATATTGTTGAGTTATTAATAATTGATTTTATGCTGTTGGATGGGTTACTGTCTTAGGTTACTTGCTGTATCCCATTTTTTTGAGTACCTGATCGCTGATGTCGATCCCGGGATTGGCATAGATAATACCGGAGGTACCTCTATCAAGAACGAGTTGGAAGCTGTTGGCTTTTGCTATCTCTTTGATGGCTTCCCATATCTCATCTTGGATCGGTTTCATCATCTCATTGCGTTTCTTGTATAACTCTCCTTCGGGACCAAAATACTTCGTTTGCAATTCGGCTGCTGCTTGCTCCTTCTTTACGATCTCGTCTTCGCGAGTTTTCTTTTGAGCGGCAGAGAGGAATACAAGATCCTTCTGATATTTCTTGTAGAGGGTCTCGGCTTCGGTCTGTACCTTCTGAACTTCTTGTTGCCATTTCTTGGAGACAGACTCGAGCTGCTCGTTCATCATCTCGTAGTTAGGGATGTTTTTGAGGATGTACTCCATGTCTACAAGAGCATACTTTTGGGCAAAGGCAGTCAGCGTAGTGGCTGCTGCAAAGAGGAGTGAGATTACTAGTCGTTTCATGTCAATTAGGCTTATATTGTACTTATATTCTGTTGGAGCTCCAAAAGGGGCTTAGGTTTATTTGCTATACGTTATTAGAACTCTTTGTTAAGCACGAAGTGTACATTGCTCCCCCCTCGATCGGTACTGTTGTTGGGGCGATCGAAACCGTATCCCCAGTCGATACCCAAGAGCCCCACCATCGGTAGGGTAATGCGCACGCCCAGCCCGGCAGATCTTTTCAGATTGAAGGGGTTGAGGTCTGAGATATTTGTCCAGGCATTCCCGGCTTCTATGAATGCAAGTGCCCAGATATTGGTCTGCCCCTGGAAGACGATAGGCATGCGAAGCTCGGTGGTGAGGCGCATAAAGGCCGTGGCGTAGTCGTAGTTGCTACCTGCGATAGTCCCGTTCTTGTACCCACGTAGCCCGATGGTTTCGTTCATGTAGCCTCCTACATAGCCACTCATGCCGTCACCCCCCATGTAGTAAGTACCAAAGGGCGAACGCTTATAGGGGTTATACGAACCTAAAATCCCGAGGTCGAGACGATTCATCAGCACGGGCGTATATTGTACCATTTGGGGGTTGGCAAGGGGGGTAAATACGCGCCCTGTAAAACGCCACTTGTGGTATTCTACAAACTTGTAACGCTTGTTGGCCGAGAGTCTGGGGTCTGAATAATTGACATTATCGAAGAGAGAATAGGGCGGAGTGGCCGTAACACTCAAAGAGAACTCAGACCCACGACGTGTGTAGATGGGGTTGTCGAGCGAGGAGCGAGAGAACCTAAGTTGTAGGTTTATATCGTTGGCAGAGCCGTTGTGGAAGCCCTCAAATGTATCGTAAACCCAGTCGTTGAGGTGGTAGTAATTGTAGTTGAGGGAGGCATAGAACATAAACCAATTGTCGGGCCAATTGAGACGCTTACCATACCCGATAGACCCTCCTAAGATGGAGAGAGATTGATTGGGGTTGTACGCCTTCTCCATGAGAGCACTTCCGTCGTATCCGTAGCCGCCCCCATAGTTGCCGTAGCCTCCATATCCTCCGTAGCCGTATCCCCCGTACCCATAGTAGGGGTTGTAACCTCCGGATCGAGACGATATTTTGTTCTTGTAGAAGCGTGTATCTAGAGCCGTTTGGCGTGAATAGAAGATACTTGCAGAGAAGTAATTGGGTCGTTTGCCCCCAAACCAGGGATCGACAAAGGTGAGACCATATTGTTGGTAGTAGCGACCATTGGTGGAGACATTGAGCGAAAGGGTCTGACCGTCTCCCTGTGGGATAATTCCCTTGTACATACTAGGATGGAACAGGTTGTACATAGAGAAGTTGGTAAAGCTAAGCCCTACACTTGCGATAAGTCCGGCTTGGCTCCATCCTAGAGACATCTCAAACTTGTCACTTCGTTTGGGCTCCAAGTTGTACTCAATATCCACGGTTCCATCTTGTGTATTGGGCACAGGTTTGGGGACGCTCTTCTCCGGGTCGAATTGGTTGAGTTGGTTGAGCGCCATGTACGAATTCATCAAGTCCTCTTTACTAAAGAGCTTGCCCGGCTTGGTGTAAAGCTCACGACGGATTACGTTTTCGTACACAAGGTCATTCCCCTTGATGAGTACTTTGCTGATGGTTGCTTGGGGACCTTCGGTGATTCGGAGGTCTAGATTAACAGAGTCTCCCCCTACAATCCCTGTCTCTATAGGGTCTATGTGGGCAAAGATGTAGCCGTTGTTGTAGTAGAGGTTGGCTACGGCATCTTCGTCCACAGAGAGCCTGTTCTCGAGTCGTTTTTGGTTGTATACTTCCCCCGATTTTATGCCGAGCATGGCATTGAGGTACTCTGTAGGATACTTTGTATTTCCCACAAATCGGAGGCTTTTGATGTAGTATTTCTTCCCTTCGTCCAGCTTGATTCGGATTTTAATACGCTTGGGATTCTGAGGGTCTTTTACGATGGTGTCGGAGAGGATTTCGGCATCGCGATATCCTGCTTCGTGGTAGCGCGTCAGTAGGTTGTTGAGGTCTTCTTTGTAGTCCTTTTCGATGAATTTTTTTTGACTGAAGATCTCTAGAATGCTGGACCATGCGCGGCCTTTCCCAAGGGAAAAGGTCTCGTTGGTCTTCTTCATGGAGGCACGTAGAGCGTTATTACTTAGCTCTTTATTACCAATGAATTCGATCTGACTTACTTTGATTTTGCTCTTCTTGTCGATAACAACCGTAACGAGGGCGTGATTTTGTTTCGAGAGGTCGTTTTTCTGCTCTACCTCTACGGTCATGTCACTGTAGCCCTTTTCGTCGAAGTATTTCTTGACAAGTTGTTTGGTGCGATCGATGATATTGGGGGTGAGCTGCATCTCGGCACGTAATCCGGTACGCTCCTCCAGGTCTTTTCGTTCACTCTTGGTAACTCCGGTAAAGGTAACCTGGGAGATTTTGGGGCGTTGCTTGAGTTGGATTTCGATCCAAATCTGATTACCCTCTATTTTCTTTGCTATGATGCGGGCATTATCGAAGTACCCATTGCGCATAAAGCGGCGTACAGCATCGCTAAAGGCAATGCCGGGCACCTCTACAAGGTCACCTACATTGAGTCCGGAGAGGCTGATAAGTACCGAGTTGTCGTAGCCCTCTCCCCCTGTTATCGCTATGTCGGCAATTCGATAGTTCGTGGGGCGTGCATAGTTGATTTCTACCTTATCACTTTTGGGAGGCTCGGGAGTATCTGTTTGAGCCTGGAGCTGAAAAGATAGAAGAGATAGCCCCGAGAGGAGCAGAATCTGAGCTAGGAATTTACGCATCATAGAGTATCTTGAGGGGCTGCGTTCGCTGCCGATGTTACTTTGTTTTCGTTGGGATGACTGGGAGATTGTCCCTCCACAAGTCCGAATCGTCTGTGTCGTTGAGAAAATTCGTAGAGCGCCTTTTGGAGGTCTTCTTCGTCAAAGTCCGGCCAGAGGGTAGGGCAGAAGTAGAGCTCGGAATAGGCTATTTGGTAGAGAAGGAAATTGCTGATACGGAACTCGCCTCCCGTGCGGATGAGGAGGTCGGGATCGGGTATGCCGTAGGTGGAGAGATAGGGAGCCAGCGGTTCGTCTCCCGATAGATCTTCCGGAGAGATTTTGCCCGAGGCTATATCTTGTGCCAAGGTGCGGACGGCATGGTTTAGCTCCCATCTTGAGGAGTAGCTAAGGCACACAACAAGGGTAATCGTGCTGTTGTGGGCTGTTTGCTCCATGGTGTGCTCTACGGCTTGGCGCGTACTCTCGGGCAGGCGATGGAGGTCGCCAATAGCAAGGATGCGCACTCCCTCAGAGGCAAACTCAGGGGCATAGTGCTCCATACTCTGTGCCATAAGAGCCATAAGGGCATCCACTTCCGCCGTTGGGCGAGCCCAATTCTCCGAGCTGAAGGCGTAGACCGTTAGCGTCTCGATGCCTGCTTTGGCGGCGGCAGCCACGGTGCGTCGGAGAGCTGCTACCCCCTCCACATGACCGTAGGAGCGGTCTTTGCCTTGAGCTGTAGCCCAACGCCCGTTGCCGTCCATGATGATGGCGACATGCTTGGGTACTGCCTTGCAAGGCACTTTAGATCCGTTATTATCGTGCAATTTGCTCATTTATGTTGCAAGAAGAGCCTCGGGAAGAAAATTCGTACGTTATCCCCAGGGTTATTAGTAGCATTCCATCCCCTCCTTTATACCAAGACGATTGAAGGCGGTATGGGTTGCTAAGAAAAGAGGATTTGTTACTGAGAGCATCTAGTTTGTCGGTAAAAAACTGTCGCCCTCCGAGGGAGGCAATGAGATTGAGGCGATTCGCTATTTTATATTTGATGCCGAGCGCTCCCTCTATCCCCGGCAGGAATGTGTAAGCATCTTTGCCAAAGGCGGCCCCTACGGATAGCCCAAGAGCAAGGTAGGGACTCCACCTGCGTGTGTGGAGAAATGGGAACTTATCGCTGTATGCAAAGAAGTTATACTCCCCTCTAAAGGAGAGCAATAGGGCTTGAGCCGCAAAGTTGACTTTGGTTGTTTGTTGGGGGTAGACTTGGTTCCGTATTTGGCTATTGCCATGAATGTAGTTGTAGGTAAGGTCTCCCGAGAAGGCAATGCGGAAATTGTGATTATAGCGCATTTGTGCCCCTACTCCCCCGCTTACGGATGCAAAAGGAATTACCCGATTGGCGTCGCCTAGGTAGCTATTAACCGAGGCAATCCCACCCCATTCTAAGCGATACTCTTGCGCATTAAGGGCAGAATGTATCCCACCCAAGATGAGCAACAAGAGCCACCAAGGATAGTGAGAGAGCCTATTTCCCTTCGGCGTTTTCGTGCAAAACTTCTGCATTGAGAGGGGGCTGTTTTTAGTTTAAGATGGAAGACCTCCCTTCCCAAATGGTGCGGTCGAGTGAGCCATCGGCCTTCTTTCCGCCAAAGAGGAAGAAAATCAATTCACCTTTTGCAAACCCAAAGAGTTTACCATACCCCCCAAAGGGTTCTGTCTCGTGAGGCAGCATGAGGGCGGCATTACGAGCCGTCCATGTGACTCCTTGGTCTTTGGAGCTATAAATTGTAGCCCTTCGCTGAGGTGTGTGGCTAGCCGGATAGACGCAGTAAAGTAGACCCTTGTTGCTTGATGTTGGGATGAGAAGCGGAGCCTCTGCCCCCTCAAAAGCGGGGAGTAGCTCTTGCTCGCTCTGAGGTGTGGGGGTGAGCCAATCGAGGCCGGTTGTCGTAGCCCAAGTGAGGCGAGATGGCTTGCCACTAGCCGTTTTTGCCCCTACCAAGACGAGGAGGGGATGGTGTGCCACCTCAAAGAGGGCTGTGCTGTGTCCGCTCATGGGGAAGTCTTCCGGTACCTCCTCACCTCGCTTGTATACCCCATTGCCGGGGAGGCATGCGAAGTAGTTCTTGCCCGAAGGGTCTTGCTCTATCATGCAAAGAGTAGGATGGGTCCGCCCACGTTCTGTGAAAGCGCCAAGCAATATGCTACCATTATTGTAGCGATTTTCTTCGAGCCATTGCTTTCCTCCGTCTAGGCTCACAATGCAAGTTTGGTGAGGAGCCTCGCCTAGAATAGCATAGAGCACGCCTTCTGGAGAGGCAACGGCACTTGTCACAGCCTTACCCGATAGCCCTGCTGTCGTCACCTCTTCCCATACGAGGGTATTGGCAGGAGCGTGATAGAGCTGAGTCTGTGCTCCCTGAGAAGCAAAGATGTAGAGATCCTTGTCTGACCGGCAGAAGATGGTTTTCTTTCCGCTTAAGTCAGGGAGTTGACCTGCGATAACAGGCATCCAATAATACGAATCAGGGTTGTGTAATTGGCTTTGGATCTGTACTTTATAGCTCTTCTTTAGCGCTTTTTCTTTGTTCGTAACCTCTACAGTAATTTCCTTATTCCAGCGGTCGCGAAGGTAGATAGAGTCCGTAGCACTACGCTCCAGTTCTTTCCCATCGATAAGCAACTTAAAGGTAGCCGGGGTTTGTATCCCAACCTTGATTTTTACAGAATCAATCTGAGTGCCATAGGGAAGTGGCTGTGCGTTGTAGATTTTTCCCTTCGCATGATCAATAGAAAAGAACACTTTCTCAAGGGCAGGATTGGACTTTGATGTGAGTACAAAACTCGACACTTGTACCGTGGTGAGCTCGGGGTTTTGGATTTCCTTGTTGCTGATACAGCTTGAGGCAAAGAGGAATATGAGCAGCCCAAGTGCGGAGCTAAGGGTGTGTTGTATACTGCGATGTTTCATTGTGCACACTATATATTACGACACAAAGATAGCCTTTCTCCGTGAATACGACACTTCTAGAGCGAAGAGAAAATACAACAAAAATCCCTTTTCCCGTGGGTACTTATCTCTCCCTGGGGGTACCTGATTTGCGTCGATCTTTTGCGCATTGCAGAATCTACCCTCGCCTTGGGCGATATTGGCTACAGATCTAGCGAATTTTTTTCTCCCTCTCAACCGGACTAAAAAAATAGCCCTGTACCTAAAAAAGTACAGGGCTAAATTGAAAAAATTTTCAGGCAATTTCTCTCCCACATTCCAGCCTAGAATGGAGAAAATTCTAGCGAGAAACGAAATGAAAATCAGCCTCGTTTCTTTTTCCCTCTCCGCTGAGGGCTTTTTCTGCCCGGTTAGGCTAGGCCGGTGAGTTGCAGGATGGAGTTGTATAGCTCACGCTCGTTGCGTAGCCGGGGTATCTTGTTTTGTCCTCCCATCTTTCCCTTCTCTTGTAGATAGCGGGCGAAGGTGCCCTTGGGTACTGCACGGATCTGCAGGGGTTGCAGGGTCATACCCGGACTGCTCTTGGCTTCGTAGTCGGAGTTGATTTTGCGCAGCTCTTCGTGCAGACGTTGGGCAAATAGAGCGAGATCTTGAGGGGCTTGGTCAAACTCAATAAGCCAGTCGTGCCGACCTTTGCCCGTAGAGGCATCGAAGTAGGGAGCTGCGGTGTATTCGGTAATGGTAGCCTGCTGTTCGCTACTTACCCGAGCGAGGGCTTCGTCTGCATTGCATACCATAAGCTCCTCTCCAAAGGCATTGATATAGCTGGTGGTGCGCCCGGCGATGATGAATTTATAGGGATCGCGTTGGGTAAATCGGATGGTATCCCCTATGATATATCGATACAATCCCCCGAGGGTACTGATAACAAGGGCATAGGTTTTGCCCACTTCCACCTCTACGAGGGGGATTGCTTTGGGGGTGGGAGAGTCCAGTTCTGCCAGAGGAATAAACTCGTAATAAATGCCATAGTCGAGCATCAAGAGCATGGCGCGGTCGTTGGGGTCGTCTTGGATCCCAAAGAAACCTTCGGAGGCATTGTAGGTTTCTCTATACTGCATGCGTGGGGAGGGGATGAGGCGTTTGTACTCCTCTCGGTAGGGGGCAAAGCTGATTCCTCCGTGGAAGAATACCTCCAATTCGCTCCATACTTCGCTTAGGTTATCCGCCTTGGTGTCCTCAAGCAGTCGTTTGATGAGGGTAAGCATCCAAGAGGGGACGCCCGAGAGGCTCCCTACGTTAGCGTCCCTTGTCTCGGCTATGATGGCAGGGATTTTCTCCATCCAGTCCTCGAGTAGGAGGGTTTCTTTGGAGGGAACTCGTACGGCACTACCCAAACGGGGCATTTGTTCGATGAGAATCGAACTCAAGTCTCCTCTAGAAATATTGGGCGTGAGGGGAGTCGGTTTTTGACTTCCGCCGAGTACGAGCCCTTTTGTCTTGAAAAAACGGCTGTCGGGTCGCGTGGCTAGGTAGAGCCATAGGGCATCCGATCCCCCTTTGAAGTGGCACATCTGTAGATGTAGCGGGTTCACAGGGATATATTTACTGCGCCCTCCCGAGGTGCCGCTAGAGACCGCAAAGCGATTGCATCCCCCACGAACGAGCACGTTGCTCTCGCCCTGGATCATGCGATCTGTGTATCCTCGTAAGTCTTCGTACTGCACAAGAGGCACGATGGAGGCGTACTGCTCGGGAGTGGAGACCGCTGCAGCGCGTGTCTCCCATCCGTACTCCGTGGCGCGAAGACAGCGCATAACGCGTTGCCATTGGCGGTATTGTAGTTCCTCGGCTCGCTGTGGATAGTAATGGTGGATAGTCGCAAGACGGGGGCGCATGGCCGTGTAGATAGTACGAGTTAGAGCATCCATAGAGAATATTTTGCTGCAATACTGATTTAGTGACACTGAGTTACCCCTACGAGTCTGTGGTACCTAGCCCCTAAGGGATGGTAGTATACAAATAGTGTATATTGGTTGTGTGTGGGGTAGTGATTGCCCTCAATGGCTTGGGCTGTGTAGGGGTGGCTCTCCTCGCCTTTTGCTGCGAGGTAGAGGTAGGATAGGTAGCCCCCTTTGAGGAGTAGCTCTGCGGTATAGGCTCCCTCTTGGCTGGAGTAGTGTAGGAGACGCTCTTCGTAGGGGAGATAGTCGAATGCTTCGCCTTCGAGGATGGGTTGCAGCCCATCGGCTAGAGGCTCGCTTTCGAGTCGGAAGCAGACTCTGTAGTAATCGGTAGCAGTGGCAATATCGCCATCGAGATTGCGAGAGCGGATTACGTACTGCCCCATAGCTCCTTGGTCGGTACTATGGAAGTCGCTTTGGGAACGGTTGTAGTTGGTGTAGAGTATGAGCCTATTCGCCTCCTTCTCCACTGCGGAGCGTTCTACCCCCAGGGAGGGGATATACGGACTAAGGTATTCCATGGCGTGGTATTCGTTCCCTGCCTCAAAAGCGAGAAGTTCGCGCCGGTATTGGAGTTGGTCCAGCCCCCTAAAAGAGGGATGGCGAACCCGCAGTACATTGTCGCGTCGGCTATTCTGTGCCACGACTAGCGTGAAGTCGAGGTCGGAGCTGCTCCCTCCCAAATACTCTATGCCCACATTTACTTCCAAGTGTTGCTTATGAGGGTCTATCCCCCAAGTCTTATCTACACTCCCTACGAGGGTGGCAAGGGGCTCTACTACAGCGAATGCCGCTTGTACGAGAGGCCGTTCCGGCTCCATGGCATCGTAAACAGTCAGGAGGTAGTTGCCCGATAGAATGGGATGAGGTGAACTCGCTTGGGATAGCGTGAGTGAGTAGTGCCGGTAAGAGACCTTGGTAAGAGAGGAGGGGATGGAGGGAGGGAATTCGCCTTCGGAGTAGCCCGATTGGAATTCTGTTTTAGCGAGACCGGAAGGGTTCCATTCGGTATCGCAATGTTGTAGTTGGTAGCGAAGGGTGTGCGGTTCATCGTCGAGGAGGTCGAAAGAGATGAGTAGCCCTTCCTTTCCTCCTAGGGTGTAATAGGGAAAGGGAGTCCACTCTTTGCGCTCGGGGATAGGTTTGATTTGTAAAGCGTTTACTCGCCCATCGAGCATGGTAGAGGGGAAGAAGCTTTGAGCACGAGCCCCTCCTACTACCAGACTTGTCAGCAACAAGCATAGAACGATACGCACAACTCTATTCATACGCCGGTAAAGGTACATAACTCTTGCTACTAGGGGAGCCTTTGGGCAGGGAAGCCGAAAGTAGTGCGCCAAGAGCGAGGGAGGTCGCGATGGAGTAGGCGAGCGAAAAGAAGCGGAAGGAGCAGGTTGGTGAGGAAAGAGGCGATCATGGCTAGGTTAATAGCCCATGTGCTACCTGAGGTTAAGGGGAAAATCCAAAGTCTAAAGGCGAGCACGTTGAAGAGCATCAGTAGGATGATGGGGTAGCAAAAGCGTGCAAGATCTCGCCATAGAGGGCGTTCGATCCATTTGCCCACCTTAGAACTGGCTCCGTAGATAATGACGAGTAGGAAGGTAAAGTAGGGAAGCGTAAACAGCAGGAGCCATGGTTGCTTGTAGGGCGTTAGGATGCGCGCCACCAGCACCGCATGGAAAAGCAGTAGGGCCATGATCGTAACACGACCCGGCACGCCCCTACGATAAATCTTCTGCACCAAGGCTCCGAGAATGAAAAAGTGGGCGTTCTTTATGGTCCAGGCTAGGGCAAGAGGATCTTGATGCGCCTCAACCTCGAAGAGCGTGCCTAGTGCGTAGAGCCCGAGTCCTACCCCATAAGCGATTACGGCTTGCCTGAGGCTGAGTTGCTTCGGGAGTAAAAGGGTGATGCCGTGCAACCAAAAGAGGGCGGGCAAAATCCACAGATAACCGATGCTTTGGGTGCGGGGGAAGAGCACCCATTGGGTATAGCTCGTGAAAGGGCAGCTCTCGGCTAGATAATTGGGCAGGCCAACAGCCACAAAGTAAAGGATGGTGGTAAAGAGCCAATAGGGGTAGAGCAGGCGATCGGCTTTGCCTAAGAGCAGGGAACTTCGTTTCCGATTAGGGGACGGGGACTCCCCTCTAACGCTCCAGAGATAGCCCGAGAGGGAGAGCAGTAGAGGTAGACCTGCAAAAAGTTTGTTTACATAAAAGGTGTACCAAGCAGGCACGGAAACACCCCCGAAGAGGGCATCTCCGCCACTGGGTGCCGCTAGCGCGAGCGCAAACTCAAGTATGGCAATAAACGATACAAACGAGATGTCTCGTCGTTGGAGGTGCTCTGTATTGCCCACCTTAGTAAGAAAAAGGGTTGGTTTGGGTTGAGACTAGTACTGTTCTTCGCTATTGGGGAAGTCTCTTGTCTTCACATCCGTAATGTATTGCCCCACCGAGGTGCGCACAGCTTGCCCCATCTCGGCGTAGAGGCGCAGGAAGCGTGGACGGAATCCCTCGTTCAGCCCCAACATGTCGTGCAGCACGAGCACTTGCCCATCTACGTTACCCCCGGCACCGATACCAATAATGGGGATGGAGAGTTCGCTCGCTACACGCTCTGCAAGGGTGGCAGGAATTTTTTCCAAAACGATGGCAAAGCAGCCTAGCTCCTCGAGCAAATGGGCATCGGCTATCAGCTTCTTGGCTTCTGCTTCTTCCCGAGCACGTACATTGTAGGAGCCGAATTTGTTGATAGACTGAGGGGTGAGACCGAGGTGCCCCATTACGGGGATCCCTGCCGAGAGTATGCGTTGTATGGATTCGCTAATCTCGCTACCGCCTTCTACTTTGATAGCATCCGCATGGGTGATCTTCATCACTTTGATAGCAGAGTCTAGTGCCTGCATTGGGTTCCCCTGGTACGATCCAAAGGGGAGATCCACTACGACCAATGCCCGCTTTACCGCCTTCATTACAGACTTCCCATGGTAGATCATCTGATCAAGAGTAATGGGCAGGGTGGTGGTGTTGCCTGCCATAATGTTGGAGGCAGAGTCCCCTACCAGTATTACATCCATGCCGGCACTATCTACAAGGGTAGCCATAGTGTAGTCGTAGGCCGTGAGCATGGCGATTTTTTCTCCACGCTCTTTCATCTCTCGTAGTCGGTGTGTTGTTACTTTACGAGAGTCTTCGGGTTGATAAGTAGACATTGTTTCTCTATTGGATTGATACCATTTATTCCCCTCTTCGTAGGAGGAAGAGGGGTACTCTTGATGTTGTTTTTGGGAGGGGTTTACTCTTGCTGAGGCTTTGTAAATGCGAAGAGAATGGGTAACGAAACAAGCCCAAAGGAGGAAGGTATAGGACAGTCCTTTTCTATCTATACCTTACTCCTTAGGAGGCGTTGTGTTAGTTCTTAGATATGCGTTGGGTTATTCCCACTCAATGGTGCTGGGGGGTTTGGAGGAGATATCGTACACAACTCGATTTACCCCTTTCACCTTGTTGATGATCTCATTGGAGACTTTCGCCAAAAACTCGTAGGGGAGTCGGCTCCAGTCCGCGCTCATGGCATCTACACTCGTTACGGCGCGTAGGGCAACGGTGTACTCGTAGGTGCGCTCGTCTCCCATCACCCCTACACTTTTCACAGGTAGTAGGATGGCTCCGGCTTGCCACACCCCGTTATAGAGTCCTTGACGGCGCATTTCGTTCATGTAGATAGCATCCGCTTCTTGTAGGATACGTACTTTCTCGGGGGTGATTTCCCCTAGAATACGAATCCCCAGCCCCGGCCCGGGGAAAGGATGACGCTCCAAAAGGTGGTCTTGCATCCCAAGAGCACGACCCACACGGCGCACTTCGTCTTTGAAAAGGGCTCGGATAGGCTCTACGAGTTTGAGCTTCATACGCTCGGGGAGCCCTCCCACGTTGTGGTGGCTCTTGATGACCATACCCGTAATGTTGATAGACTCAATAACGTCGGGGTATATAGTTCCCTGTCCGAGCCATTTCACATCCTTTATTTTGGCAGCTTCGGCTTCAAATACATCGATGAAGCCCTTACCGATGATTTTTCTCTTCTGCTCGGGATCGGTTACTCCGGCTAGGGCATTGTAGAATTGCTCGTGAGCATCTACTCCTATTACGTTGAGACCAAGGCAGCGATAGTCCTGCATCACTTGGGTTGCCTCGTCTTTCCGCAGCAAACCATGATCCACAAATATACAAGTGAGGTTGCGCCCGATTGCTTTGTTTAGGAGGACAGCCACTACCGAACTATCCACGCCTCCACTAAGGGCGAGGAGTACTTTGTCGTTTTGGAGTTGCTCACGCAGCTCTGCTATGGTGCGCTCGATAAAGCCGTCTGGCGACCAGTTGCCTCCAATCCCCACGATGTCAATAAAGTTGGCAAGTAGCTTGGTACCCTCTTCGCTGTGGAAGGCTTCGGGGTGGAATTGTACGCCCCAAGTCTCTTCCCCTTCGATGCGGAAGGCGGCATTCTCTACCTCGGGCGTGCGAGCTATGGGGCGGAAGCCTTCGGGGAGTCGGGTGATGGTATCCCCATGGCTCATCCATACCGTATTGCCTTTGGTTAGCCCCTTGAGAAGAGGATCTTCGGGGGCTGTAATCTCTAGCGCAGCGGGGCCGTACTCTCGAGTTGCGCCCGGCTCTACCATCCCTCCGGCTTGATAAACGAGACTCTGTGCCCCATAGCAGATGCCAAGGAGAGGGCAGCGCCCACGCAGTGTAGAAAGGGTGGTCTTAAAGGCTTTTGGGTCATATACTGAGTAGGGACTACCCGATAGTATAATGCCGCGCACTCCCTCTAGCCCCTCAGGTAGCTTGTTGTAGGGAACAATCTCGCAATAGGTGTTGAGGTCGCGGATGCGTCTCCCGATCAATTGAGTCGTCTGGGATCCAAAGTCGAGGATGAGGATTTTCTCTTGCATACTTTAGTCTCTAATAACTTTGGTACAAAGGTAGCGTAAACTATCGGTCAATCGCTGATAATTCGCTACTTTTGCCCTAAGTATTGCAAGGAGCAGGTCTCTTGTCCCTCTTTTGCTGAGTAGTATGCCTCTGTAGTTCAACGGATAGAATAGAAGTTTCCTAAAGGCTGAACCTGCAAGAGCGCGTGAAGACTGTATAGCTTGCGCGAGTATTGACAAGAGATCTGTAAAATAGAATTCGTAAGGCTCTGTAGTTCAACGGATAGAACATAGGTTTCCTAAACCTGGGATATGGGTTCGATTCCCATCGGGGCTACTTTTTAGCTCACCCTTTTGATGGGGTGGGCTTTTTTTATTCCGCAAAATCCGCAAAACTAGGCTATATTTGCGGTGAAAAGTTCTACTAAGATTCTACAGAAACAATGGCAACGTTCAAGGCGGAGGTATACGCACATCAAAAAAGGGCGGACGGAACGTACAATATCAAGATCCGAGTAACACATAACAAGCGGAAAAAGTACCTGGCCACAGTGTGGTACGTTGGAAAGGAGGATCTGACAAGATCCCTGAAGCTGAAGAACCAAAAATACATAGATCTAACAAATGATCTCATACGAAAGTATCGAGATAGATGTGACCATGTTGGAGATCGATTGAAGTCTATGGCTGTTGAGCAAGTTGTGGAGCTTATAACTAGGGAGAATGAGGGGAAGTTTGAGCTGGATATAGTGGCGTACACTTGGAAGGAAATTGAGAATATGAGATCCTCCGGACACTCCGGAAATGCAGCCACCTATGCAACAGCAATAAGATCCTTGGTTAAGTTTGTCGGAAGGGAGGAGGTGATGATCTCTGAGATAACAGTAAAGTTCCTGAACGATTGGGCTGCTTGGATATCTAGACAGCCAAATGTGACTAGGGGTTATGTTACCCACAATTATCTCAACCGGCTGAGGTCTATACACAATAGGGCAAAACGAGAGTTCAACGATGAGGATGCTGGCATTATCAGAATTCCAAACTCTCCTTTCAATCACATAGATTTCCCAAAGTTGCCAGCTCCAAGAAAGCGAGCTTTGACTGTTGAGCAGATTCAGGCAATTGCTAACCTGGATTACTCTGTGATAATGCAACCTGGGACCAATAGATTCAATTTCGCTAGAGATATTTTCTTGTTGAGCTTCTGCCTGCTTGGAATGAATGCGATCGACTTGTACAACTGCACAGATTATAGGGATGGCAGGATAACGTATCAGAGGACAAAAACAAAGAATAGGCGGATGGACAGGGCTGAGATATCCGTAAGAGTAGAACCGGAGATTCAGGCATTGTTCGAAAAGTATAGAGATCCTTCAGGAGAAAGAGTATTTCGGTTTTACCGAATGTACTCTAGTATAGACACTCTTTATGCTGCGGTCAATAAGGGATTGAAAAAGGTTGGTGAACTTGTCGGAGTAGATGATTTAGAATTTTATGCCGCGAGGCACTCTTGGGCAACCATAGCCCTCAATGATGCCGGTGTTGATAAGTATACCGTCCACGAAGCTCTTAATCACGTTGATGAGTCTATGAGGGTGACGGACATGTACATCCGCAAGTCGTGGGATCCAATTGATAGGGCCAACAGAAGAGTCCTTGATCTGTTGGTGTTTTCGATCGAAAATGTTGAAGAGCCGCACCTTTTGAGCAGTAAGGTATCGACTTCTTGACTTTCAGCGAATTACAGAATTTTGCCTAAGCAAAACGGCATTTTTGCCTAAGCAAAATCTTATAAG
>CAUTMR010000006.1:0-117582 GCA_963539975.1 uncultured Porphyromonas sp.
GAAAAAAGAGTACATTTGCCTCTGAATAAATAACACAAAGGCATTAGCCTTTAAGAGGGATTGAGCATTGATTTTGTTCGTTTAGTCACTTCCTTTTATTGTTTAATTTATATTTTGGATACCTTAGAAAATGGAATGAATAAGAGGGTAGTATTTTTCTTCTGTATGCGGAGTCTTTTGTTCCTCTCCGCATTGTTAGGAGTAGGGAGAGGGGAGCTATTGGCTCAGGAGCAGTTTGGAGGGCAGCCGAGGGGCGTTGGATCCGTGGTAGCCACACGGGCAAAGGTAAACCTTAGGCAGCTTAATAGGCAGGATACCGAGGCTCTTCTCTCGTGGAAAAACCGGCAAGATGGCATTTTCTACATAGGGCAGACTATCCCGATGGATAAGGGGGCACTCTCTTGGCAGTACAACCCCGATTTATCAGTTTGGCAACTTGAGATTTCGGCACCTGGAGCCAAAGCTCTTACTTTATATTATTCCTCTTTTGAGATCCCTCAGGGTGCTCGATTGTTTCTCTATACTCCAACAGGGAGTGAGGTGCTAGGGGCTTATACAGAGGTCTCGGCACCCAAGCGATCGGGAGCGCACTTTGCTACGGAGATGGTAATGGGGGATAGGGTTATCCTTGAGTACCAACCCTCTCCCCGCGGGGAGGCCCCCAAGGTAGAAGTTGAGTCCCTGGGGTATATCGTTCGTCTCCCTAGAGGTCGTGGGCTTCGTGCCGATGGTTACGACTATGCTGGTGAAGATAATTCCGGCTCTTGCATGGTCAATATCAATTGCGAGGAGGGTGCTACATGGCAAAAGGAGAAGAAGAGTATCGCCTTTATTCAGACGAAAGTAGGTAATGATATAGCCGTATGTACGGGCACCCTGCTCAATAATAGCAAGCAAGATGGTGCCCCCTACCTCATTACGGCAGCGCATTGTGCCATTCCCAGTGAGGGTAGGCAGGCTTCGGCAGAAGACCTAGAGCAATGGGTCTTTTACTTCCATTACGAAAAGGAGCAGTGCGGCAACGAGAGTGCGGCCTCGCTACATGCGGTATCCCTTGTGGGGGCGGAGCAATTGGCGGTTAGCTCGCTCAAGGGCGGAACAGATGGACTCTTCTTGCGGCTAAAGGAGGCAATTCCTCCCTCATACGACCTCTATTTTAGTGGATGGTCGCGCGCTTCTACACTCGCTTCTTCCGGGGTTGGGATACATCACCCCTCGGGAGATGCTACTAAGATTTCTACTTATACCGCCACCCCTCGGGTAGATAGATGGGACGAATCCTCTCAAATGGATGCCCATCTCGATGTAACCTACACAGCTACCAAGCATGGGCATGGTGTGACAGAAAAAGGCTCTAGTGGATCGGCTTTATTTGACGCAGAGCACCATTTGGTGGGTACCCTAACGGGTGGGACAGCTGCCTGTAGCGCGCCCGGGGGAACCAACTATTACGGCAGACTCGCAGCGCACTTTGGGAGTATGGGCTTGGCTCAATGGCTTGCCCCTGAGAACTCAGATCTTCTCTCCCTCGGAGGGCATTACCCCTTGGGGGATAGGGCTAGAGTACGCGACTTTGTGGTCTGGCAGGGGCAGCAGGGGGTACATGCCTCTTGGGTCGCTCCCGATGGGGATTTAGGTTCTCTACAGGGCTATGTATTGTACGTGGATAATCAAAAAGCACTATCGATACCCAAGGATAGGCAAACCGCTCTCTTCGATTACCAGCAAGAGGGCACGCATTATATCTCCATCACCGCCCTCTATACAGATGGCGAGAGTCGCCCCGTGGGGACCCATTTTTCCTCACAGGGTCGGCATATCTCAGTCCCCATCGATGCTCTAGTGGAGGGGAAAGTGCTTTGGAAGAAGCCACAACTAAGGCAGGTTTGGTCGTATAACGCAAAGATAAATTCGGAAGAGTTGATTAAGGTGGGCGATATAGAGACGGCCTCTTTCTTCTACGTGGGGGTGCGCTATGGGGCAGATCAATTGAGAAATGCAGTGATGCACGGCAAGTACATTACCGCTCTTCGCTTTGTTCCCATCAGTGCCAAAGCTATTCCCTACCTATACATAAAGCAGGGGGATCGCACCTATGTGCAGAAGGTCGTTTTACCTGAGCAACTCGGGCAGTTGCAGGAGGTCGCTCTCACCACTCCTTTTGAATTAAAGGAGACAGAGCCCCTGTTTGTAGGGCTTCGATTTAGGGGAGATACGAAAGCTCCTTTTGTTGCGATGACCCACGAGAGTAGACTGTTGGGGCGCAGTATGCTCGCCTCCCTTGATGGGGCGAACTTCTTCGAATACAAAACTTTGACCCATAGTTTGGCTCTAGAGACTATAGTATCAGATAGGAATCTGACAAGCAAAGTTGTAGAGGTGTATAGGGGAGAGTATCCTAGCGTATTCCCCTCTATTACAGGTTATAATATACTCTATGATGGGCAGTCGATAGGGCAAACACAAGAAAAAGGGAACGAGCAGAATAGGTTCGATCTCCCCCGGGAGTGCCAAGACGAAACGAAGCTAAAGATAGAGGCGATTTTGTCTGACGAGAAACCCTCTTATACTGAGCCTTTGGTGGGTGGCAGCCCCACTCCCCATCTCTATATTGATGCAGGTGGGCATCCCTATTTGCCGGATTCGGGAGCTGTAGAGCGAGTTCTTTTTTATGATCTATCGGGGCGTTTGTTGGGAGAATTATCCCCTCAGCAATTGAGTGGAATAACCCTCTCGCCGGGGCAATATCTCGCCCAAATCGTGCTAGAGGGAGGCTCTATTTGCTCGCAGAAGCTACATGTTCATTCAAATTAAAAGCATAAATGGTTTAACTGAAAACACAAGAAAGATTATGAAGCACCGCTACATTTTTTCTACTGCTTTAGCACTTGCCTTTGTGGCATGGCAGGCATTCTCTTTGAGAGCGAATGCGCAAGAAACGGATAAGTGGATCACCGTACTACACGAGACTTTCGACTCATTTGCCAAGGGGACTAACAACACGGCAAATGCCCCCTCAGAAGATCTCAAGGTCTCTGCCGACGCAACGCTTAAAGACTTTGACCTCTCTAAGTCGAAGGACTTGTACGAAGCCGGTGGAGCCGTTCTTTTCCATGGTGATAAAGGAGCCTTGCTTATCACTAAACCTATGGACTTCTCAGGAGAGGAGATCAAGATCACGATAAAGGCAAAGTCTTTTGAGACCTCAAAGTATATCTACTTCCGCTTCGATAAGGAAGACTACGACTCGGAGAACGAAACTGTAACAGCTACCTACGAAGAAGATTACGAGGTGCTTGAAATACTGATGCCCGCCGGAGACGAAAATTGTGCCCTCAAGATTTACACGAAGGATATGGGGATCTTTGGTGCTGCACCAAGTATCTACATTGACGAAATCAAGGTGGAAGCAAAAAATCGCATAGAGCCTACTCCCGATCCAACGCTTGTTGTAACGCCCAATAATATCATCTTCGAAGATTGTACTCCCAACGAAGATTCGTATGCCAAAGAGATTAATGTCAAAGGGCTTAACCTCGAAAATATCCCGACCTATAAGCTGGAGCAAGCGGCCCCCTCCGAGGCGACCTTTACAGTAACAGGTACACTGACCAAAGAGGGTGGCAAACTTAGTGTTGTATTTAAGCCCCTCAAGCCCGGTGTACACGAGGCTAAGATTGAGATTGCAAGTGGCGAACTCAAGGAGTCAATACAGCTCAAAGGGCGCGGATTGGGCGGTAACCCCGTAGCCGGATTGCCCACAGATGCTCCTCTTACCGAACTTAAAGAGACTTTTGCAACAGAGGGTCTCCCTAAGGGTTGGTCTACCTCTATTGCCGGTGGATATGAGGATTGGAAGATCGTTCCTTCGTCGTTTGATGCAACCAACATGGTGGCAACGATGGATATTTCGTCCACACCTTGGGACTTGGGTATGGCCTATTTGGTAAGTCCTTGCTTGAATAATCCCGAGAAACATATCCCCGAGATCTCATTCGATTTTGCCATGCTCAAGGGCAAAGCTCTGTTTACCACTACCTCGTTTATGGCCTATCTTATTGCACCGGACGGCACAATGGGTAATCCTGTCTTCGAGATGAACTACGAAAAGCAAGCCGACTATGCAACCCTAAAGAAGGTCACCGTAAAGGCTCCGAATGCGCCCCAGGGAAAATATTTCCTTGCAGTGGCTTACAAAGGAGCATCCACAGCCGCTTATTCTACAGGGGTAGAGGTAGATAATATTGAGGTTAAATCAATGGAAGATACCGCTACGACCGACCTCGTTGCAGGCGAAGCAAAGGTATGGCGCGCGGCAAGCACGATTTATTTCTCGGATATGAAGGGCTGCGAACTCAAGATATATGCTCTCGATGGCTCCCTTCTTATCTCTTTCCCCAAGGCTCAAGACGGCTCTCTTACTCTCGTAGATGCAGACCAACGAGTAGTTGTTCGTTATGGAGAAAAGAGCCTTTTGCTCTAATTTAGAATAGGTAATATAGATAAGAATACAGATTATGAACGCGAATAAGAGAATGCTACAATGGGGAGTTGCCTCCCTACTTTTGATATTGGCTTGTGCTTGTGGAGGACGCAGCAATATCCCTTTACCTCCAATAGAGAAGAGGGCGGAATACAAACTTCCCATCATTGATTACGATTTCGATGGGGGCGTAAACAAAATAATCAAGTTTGAGGCACAGCAGGGGCATCGCTACAATATGGCGGAGTCGGATGCCACTACGCTAGTTTTCGCAACGAGGGACGAAGTTTATCCTCAAACGGTATATCGCCTAGAGAATCAGAGGATTATAGAAGTGTATCAACCCTGCACTAAGGGCGATACTCTGAAGAAAGATCTCTCCAAGATAGACGAACTGTTGAAAGCGAAAGGATGGTCGGAGTGGGCTAATCCCGTGCAGAGAGGGGAGTGTGAGGCAGCTTATTTGCAAACTCGTACCATCAATGGTCAGAGCGTACAGATAGCCTCAGCGTTGGTCCGTACCACTACGAATCATGTGAAAAAGACAACCCCGGGCGTAACGTTTCTATTTGCAAGAGTGCAAAATGACATAGACTACAACAACGTGCGTATGCCCGAGATTTATTTTGATGCTGTGGGGAAAACCAAAGACGAACTGAAGGCCTACTTTGAGGGTAAAGGGCAGACGGTTAGCTTCTCTTCTTCGTTCTTGCGTGTGAAGGTGGATAACGTGGCTTTCAACAATGAGGTACTTTACTATATCCCGGAGGGAGAAGAAAAGTGCTCGCAGATCATATTGACCTCGGTGAGTTTCGTGCTAAACAAGAGCGAAAACATAACAACCCAACTCAAGGAGAGGGGGTTCGAGTTTAATAGCGAGACGAACCTTATACGCACGTTCTACAACGAATCTCAAGATCTTTGGGCTATGGTGCGGATCTATCCTGCCAATCAATTCTCACAACCTAACATCCTGTTTGCTAAGAAACTTCAGCAGTAATTACTAGCCTAGTGGGACCTCACACCCTCCCTCTTGGAGAGAAATGCGCTCTTGGGAGTGGGGGAGTGAGGCTCGGCTTTTGGGAGATAAGGGTTTGCGATTAACCCTTTTAGTTCGATTGATGTTAGGGTAGTAGATTCGCTTCCTTAGCTGCCCGAGAGATGATGTTAGCGTGTCTCTCGGGTAGCTCTTCTTTTTTATCCCCAAGCCTGTTCCCTGCTTTTGAAGTCCTTTTTGTGGGGCATTTCTTTGATATGAGGCGTTTAGTCCTTCGGTTTTTTCCCTCCTTTTGCTGCTTTATATTGCTCTTATTCGATCCTTTAATGGGGTGGGGTCAGAGTGACACAACGCGCTATACCCCAAGGGATTCTCTGTTGGATGCAGAAGAGCTCCGCGATGACCTTTTGGAGCAAATGCTAGAGCAAGGCACGTTAGACGAGGCAGAGGCAAGCGAAGTATTGGGTGAATTTGTGAGCGATCCGGCTTTGCGTATTGATGTAAATAGCGTGACCGAAGAGGAGCTTGTGGCAACGGGGCTTCTTACGCCCTATGCAGCCCATCAATTTGTGTTGGCGCGTCTGCATCGTGGGGGAGCCTTTCACTCTCTCCGAGAATTGAAACAAATCCCGGGATGGGACATCCGTACCCTCCGTCGTGTTTTGCCCTATCTCGCCCTAATCCCCGTACGAGATCCATCGCAAGTTGTGCGCTCTTTGGGGCAGGGATCCCTCTCGGGGCAGCTCTCTTTGGGCGTAGCTCGTGGCGATTTTACAAACAAACCCAAGACCTTGGGTAGCCCCTCTTCGCTCGATTTTAGAGCACGGTATCAGGTGCGCCACCGCCTCTCTTTGGGTGTACTGGGTGCGAGTCAACGCGGAGAACCCATCCTGCAACAACGATACCCCCTGCTCGATAGAGGCGGCTTTCACCTCTCTTTGCAGCTTCCGGAATACGCTCTCCGCCAACTCGTTGTAGGGGATTATCGCCTTAAGATGGGATTAGGTTTAGTGGCCTATCAAGGGTTTATGCGAGGTACAGAGTTGCGCTTGGGTATGCCCTTGCCTTCCTCTCCTCTGCAGGCTGCTCTTTCTGCCGATGAGGAGAATACCCTGCGCGGAGTTGCTACTGAGCTGGGCTCCTCCGCCCTACGTCTAGCTCTTTTTTATTCAGATAGGAGGCGAGATGGAATACTCCATGAGGGAGACAATAGGGTACAACTCATGGCGACAACGGGCTATCATCGTACCCCTCTGGAGTGGGAGCATCGTCACCAAGTGCGGGAGCGGCTTGTGGGTGGGCGGATTGCTTTTCATGCGGCACAAGGCTCTTTGGCTTTTAACTATCTCCGTATGGATTGGAGGGGGCGCCTCGTGCAGCAATTACCTCACTATGGATACCTCCACGAGGCACATAACTTGTCTTATCTACAGCATTTTTCTTTGGACTATCGGGCGACTTCTCTCTCGGGGCAGTGGCTTAGTGCCGGGGAGATGGCACTCTCTTCCCGAGGAGGAAAGGCGGCTCTTGCCTACGTAAAGTACCGCGATCTTGATAGAGGAGAGTACACGCTTTCGGGTCGATATCTATCCCCCTCATATATGGCTCCATTGGGTAATGCTCCCAGTCGTTTCGCTTACCCCGGTAATGAGATGGGGTGCTATATGGCGGCGCATTTACCTCTTTCTGACCAACTCGATTTGCTGCTAAGTTGGGATGCTTACCGCTCTTTTGTGGTGCGTAAGGGGGAGGAGGCTCCTTCTCGTGGAGGCCTTCTTGAGGTGCATGCCAAGTACGCTTTTGCTCCCCAATACCTATTCTCCACCCGATATAGGGTCCACTACGAACGTGACAAAGGGCAACGGCATTCTTTGCACATGCGAGGCGTGGTGCCCCTCTCCCCTGGGTGGAAGGCGACCATTGGGGCACAAGTCAAGAGAAATCATATACGCTACGCAAAGCGTATGGCTTGGCACAGAGGGTTTTCTACTTCGTTGCAACTCGATTATACCCCCACGGAGCGTTTTCGCATCGGCGGATTGGGCGTTTTTTACCAAACGGATTCGTTCAATGAGCGAAGCATCTACTATACCCCCTATGTGCGTACGACCCATTTGCTTAGCACCTTTTATGGCAAAGGTATTGCCGGCATTGGGTATGTGCACTGGCGTATAGGCGAGCATTGGGCTGTTGAGGCGAAGGTGGTAACTACCCTGCCGATGCAGCCGAATAGGGGCGCCTCTCGAGCAACGCCGCAGACCACCGAGTTTGCCCTCTCGCTATCCCTATTATAGGCTGTGGGGATAGTGCCTTTTCTCCTCTGCGTGATTTCTGAAAAATTCCTGCCCTGCACTTTGAAAAATTCTACCCTGTAATCAAACTTTTTTCAGCCGGAAAGAGACTCTCTTTTTGGCTGTCTTTTTTTGTATTTCTACCCTATATCCAAAATGGGGAGAGGAGAGGAAGAAAAGGGAGGGGGAGAATTGGGATAGCCTCCACGAGGGAAGGACGCTATTTCCGAGGGGAGAAAGAAAGCCCCTCCACAGGATTTCTCTCCCCCATAAAGAGGACGTTATATCACGATAATAAGCTACCTTTGCGGGAGTGTTTAGATAATTACTAAATCATCTCTAGATATGAACAAAGACAACATCATCTTCAGCCTCATCGAGGAAGAGCACCAGCGCCAAATGAAAGGCATTGAGCTTATTGCCTCTGAGAACTTCGTAAGCGAACAAGTAATGCAGGCTATGGGTAGCTGCATGACCAATAAGTATGCCGAAGGGTATCCCGGTAAGCGTTACTATGGTGGTTGCGAAGTAGTAGACAAAAGTGAGCAAATCGCCATCGATCGCATCAAGCAACTCTTTGATGCAGAGTGGGCAAACGTACAACCTCACTCAGGAGCACAAGCCAACATGGCCGTTCTCCTCGCTTGTCTAGAGGCTGGCGACACCTTTATGGGACTTAACCTTGATCATGGTGGTCACCTTTCTCACGGTTCTCTTGTTAATAGCTCAGGTATCCTCTATAAGCCCGTGGGTTACAACCTCAGCCGCGAGACCGGTATGGTAGACTACGATGAGATGGAGCAACTCGCTCGTCAGCACAAGCCCAAGCTCCTTATCGCCGGTGGTTCGGCTTACTCTCGTGAGTGGGACTACGAACGCATGCGTAAGATTGCCGACGAAGTAGGGGCTATCTTTATGGTGGATATGGCTCACCCTGCCGGGCTTATCGCTGCCGGTCTTCTCAAAAACCCTGTAAAGTATGCTCATATCGTAACCTCTACAACGCACAAGACACTCCGTGGTCCTCGTGGAGGTATCATCCTTTTGGGTAAAGACTTTGAGAATCCTTGGGGTAAGAAAACTCCTAAGGGCGAGATTAAGAAGATGTCCCAATTGCTCGACTCTGCCGTATTCCCCGGAGTACAAGGAGGTCCTCTTGAGCATGTTATCGCTGCTAAGGCTGTTGCCTTTGGCGAAGCTCTCGACCCTTCATTCAAGGTATATCAAGAGCAGGTTAAGCTCAACGCTGCTACCATTGCTAAGGCCTTTATGGATTGTGGTTACAACGTAATCTCTGGTGGTACGGACAACCACTCAATGCTTATCGACCTCCGCACCAAGTATCCCGATCTTACGGGTAAGGTAGCAGAGAAGGCTCTCGTAGCTGCTGATATTACAGTGAATAAGAACATGGTTCCCTTCGATAGTCGCTCTGCATTCCAGACTTCGGGCTTCCGCGTGGGTACTCCTGCTATTACTACTCGTGGTGTGAAAGAAGACAAGATGCCTATCATCGTTGAGCTTATCGACCGCGTGCTTCGTGATCCGGAAAATGATACCGTAATCGCTGCCGTTCGTGCCGAAGTAAACAACATGATGCGCGAGTATCCTATCTTCGCTTGGTAATTCCACTATTTGTTAAATAGGATCCCCTCTCTGGCTGCTCAGTGGCAGTGGAGAGGGGATCATTATTATAGAGCTCTTGGTGCTCTGTATGGTGAGGATGGAACGGAGAGACCATCACTTCTTCCTGCTTTACCCATGAAATTTCACTTTCTACCTCCTTTCTAATTCCTTAGAAAAGTCTTTGAGAGAATAATAGTAGTTAAATATCGAATTTCCCTTGATGAAGTGGAATCAAAACCGCCCCAAAATAATTATCTTCGCATTCGTTAATGAGAATGTAAATGAAGCACCACGATTCGAACACTAAACCTGAAGTTTCCTTCTCTTCGATAGATATCGAAACAGATGTACTCTTCGCTGACCATCCGTTGCAATACTCGACGGCTGTGGCGTCTTCGCTACGGAAGCCCCCTGCTATTGTATCGCTTACGCACGATGCGCCTCGCCCCTTAGAGACTGAGGATGAGTACGCTATTGTGATGCCTCTTGATGGGGATCTTGTAGTGAGAGAGGCTCCCTATCTTGACAGAGTATTGCGTCAAGATCATATGCTCTTTCTTCCCTATTTTACGAACCTTTCTTTGCATACATTGGCAAAGGAAAGTTCGTTTTTGATTTTCCGTTTCCTCCCTAGTATCCAACTTTGTGCAGGGCGTTGCCCCAATAAAGAGCTTTGTGGTGTAGATTTGGATCATCACCGTCGTTCGGTGGCCTCAGATACCCAACTCGTTTCGGGCACTGCCTATCTACAGGTCAATCATCCCACCGATAGTTGGTGTCAAACAGTCGCTTCCTACATTAGAAAGGGCTGTACTACGCTCTCTCTTTATGAGTACAAGTTGCGTGAGTACTTCTATATTTTGCGTAACTTCTACAACCGACAAGAGGTAGATACTTTCCTTGAGAACTTCCATTGTCGCAACGTGGGATTCCGAGCTTTTGTCTATCGACACCACCTTGATTGCCGCAATGTGGAGGAATTGGCTCAGATACTTGGGATGTCGCTATCAACCTTTAAGCGTACGTTCAAAGAGGAGTTCAATTGCCCCCCTCTCCAGTGGATGCATAAACAAAAGGCTGTCTATATCTACCGAGATCTCGTCGCAAAGGAATTGACCCTTGCCGAGGTGGCAAAGAAATATCACTTCTCTTCGGTGAGTTATCTTTGCGCTTTCTGTAAGAAAATGCTCAATGCCACTCCGATGAAGATTAGTGGACAGAAGCTATAGTTTTGTCTTTCCCTGTTTCATGGTAGAGGGGAGAGCTATGCGAGCCAGAGCAAAGAATTAAAGGCTAACGAGCATGGATTGTTGCATTATGTAGCCAACAATCGGGGAGAGTTGCTATCTTTGTTATCACGATTCTCGCACTGAAAATAAATCTGAAGTAGCTAATAACTACGATATGATGCAAAACAAAAATAAGCTTCTACTAGCTACAATCCAGGGAACTGATCGCCCCGGCGTAACCGCTTCGCTCATGCAAATCCTCGCGGAGCACGATGCCTTTATCCTCGATATTGGTCAGGCGGACATCCACAGTAACCTCAATCTGGGAATCCTCTTCCAGACGACAGAAGAGGCTTCCGGAAAGATTCTTAAAGATCTTTTGTTCCGTAGTTACGAGATGGGCGTCTCTATTCGCTTCTCTCCCATTACCAACGAAAATTATACGCATTGGGTAGAAGCTCAAGGTAAGAATCGCTACATCATCACAGTGGTAGCCCACAAGATTACCGCTGAGATGCTTGCTGCTCTTACAGAAGAGGCTGCCAGTCAGGGGCTTAATATCGACAATATCCGTCGTCTTACGGGGCGTATTCCTCTAGAGAAAGACGCCCGAGCTCCCATGGCAAGTATTGAGTTCTCAATGCGAGGTACACCTAACGATCTAGATACCCTTAAGGAATCTCTTTTGCGCATTTCGGCTGATCTCAATATGGATATCTCCTTCCAGAGAGAGTCGATGTTTCGCCGGATGCGCCGTCTTATCTGCTTCGATATGGACTCAACACTCATCCAAACTGAGGTAATAGACGAGCTGGCCATCAAAGCCGGTGTGGGCGACAAAGTAAAGGAGATTACCGAGCGCGCTATGCGTGGCGAGATTGACTTCCGTGAGAGCTTTACCGAGCGAGTGGCTCTGCTTAAGGGATTGGATGTCTCTGTAATGCAGGAGATTGCGGAGAATCTTCCTATGACAGAGGGTATCGATCGTCTCATGAAAGTGCTTAAGTTCATGGGCTACAAAATTGCCATCTTGTCGGGAGGGTTTACCTACTTCGGTCACTACCTCCAGAAAAAATTTGGGATAGATTATGTGTATGCCAATCAGCTGGAAGTGGGCGAAGATGGCAAGCTCACAGGGCGATATGTGGGTGAGATCGTAGATGCTCATCGCAAGGCCGAATTACTGAAACTGATTGCCCAAGTAGAGAAAGTAGACCTACAGCAGACTGTAGCCGTAGGGGATGGAGCCAACGACCTTCTCATGCTGCGAGAGGCAGGGCTGGGTATTGCCTTCCACGCCAAACCCAAGGTTAAGGCAACCGCACGGCAAAGTATCTCGTTTGTGGGACTGGATGGTATCCTTTACTTCTTGGGGTACAAGGACTCCATGTTCGACGAGACGCTCATCAATCATCAGATTATCTAAGGGTGGCTTTCCCCCTTTTAGTCAAATAAATTCTTCTCTATTATTCACTAGTACAATGGTACGTCACCTCGTTACCTTTACTCTAGAGGGCTTTGATTCGCCCGCTGCTGCTCAATCCCATCTTCAGAAAATAAAAGTAGCTTTGGAGGCTCTTCCCACGAGGATTCCTGCCCTCAAGGCCATGCGTGTATATCCCAATGAAAACCCTGCCGAAGCCGTGAGTTTTATTCTCGAAGCTGACCTAGATACTTGGCAAGATCTACCCCTCTATGCCGAGCATCCGGAGCATCAGAGTGTGGTAAAAGAGCTCATTGCTCCCTACAAAAAAGGGCGTGCGTGTGTCGATTTTGAGATTTAAAAGAAAATCCCGATGAGCACTCTCCGAACCGATAATCTTATCAAGCGTTATCGCAGTCGTACGGTCGTCAATCATGTATCTGTAGAGATCAACCAAGGCGAGATTGTGGGGCTTTTGGGACCTAATGGCGCAGGTAAGACTACCACCTTTTACATGACTGTAGGGCTTGTTGTGCCTAATGAGGGGCGCATTATCCTCGATGACGTCGATATCACAGACTATCCGGTATATAAGCGAGCACGCCTGGGCATCGGATACCTAGCCCAGGAGGACAGCGTATTCCGCAAAATGACGGTGGAAGATAACCTCCGTACCGTACTAGAGATGACCCCACAGTCGCGAGAGGAGCAGGCTGAGAGCTTGGAGCGTCTTATCAAGGAGTTTAGGCTGGAGAAGGTGCGTAAAAATCAGGGGAATCGGCTATCCGGGGGGGAGCGTAGGCGTGTGGAGATTGCTCGCTGTTTGGCAATTAATCCGCGCTTTATTATGCTCGATGAACCCTTTGCTGGCGTCGATCCCATTGCCGTACAAGACATCCAATACATTGTAGCCCACCTCAAAGAGCGTAACATTGGTATCCTTATTACGGATCATAATGTGAATGAAACCCTCTCAATTACCGATAGGGCATACCTTCTTTTTGAGGGTAAGGTGCTTTTCCAGGGTACGCCGGAGGAGTTGGCAGAGAACGAGATTGTGCGAGAGAAGTACCTCGGGAGGGATTTTCTTCTTCGTCGCAAACAATTTTCTTAGCCCTATTTTTGTTCCTATATTTCTGGGAATCAGGAATAAAAATTCTGTCTATCGATAATCTAAATAGCTAGATAGAAAAAAATCATTGCTGCGTACCAATAGCTTAGCTTATCTTCGCGGCGTGATTGATTCAGATAGTGTTTTGGACGGAGTCCCCGATCCCTTAGATGTGTCTTATATACGCGGTATGAGATGTAAGGGAAGGAGAGTTGATTAAACTTCTATCCAAGGGGGCCGTCTAAATAACGAAAGGCACTAGGGAGAGCGTGAGAGCTCGAACCCTCGATGGTATATCCCTCAGGGGGGTACAGATACCCGAGTAACCAAGGCCTTAACCCATAGTCGGGGTGGGAGGGTCTTCCTTAGGGGGATGCTCCTTTAGTCTTTTGAGTTCTTTGCTCCTTAGTGCCCTCTCTTATTCCCCCTTCGCTTAGTTTTTTAGAGCTGAGCGGAGGGGGAACTTCTTTATCGGACGGTAATAATTCGCTATCTTTGTCGTTAGGACAAAAAATAAATTAGATACAATATCATACGTATGAAGACGACTCCATTTACCGACCTGCACATCGCACTCGGTGCTAAGATGGCAGAATTTGCCGGCTATAATATGCCTATCGAGTACAATGGCATTATCGAAGAACACCTTAATGTTGTGAATAACGTAGGGGTATTCGACGTTTCGCACATGGGTGAGTTTTGGGTAAAAGGCCCCAATGCTTTGGCATTCCTCCAAAAAGTATCGAGCAACGATGCTTCCAAACTTGCTGTAGGTCAAGTACAATACTGCTGCTTCCCCACAGAAGAAGGGGGTATCGTAGACGACTTCCTCCTCTATCGTTACGAAGAAGAGAAGTACATGATGGTACCCAATGCCGCTAATGTGGAAAAGGACTGGGCTTGGTGCCAAAAGCACAATACGATGGGGGCAGAGTTGGAAAATGCTTCGGACAACATCGCCCAGCTAGCGGTGCAGGGCCCCAAGGCTACCGAAGTAATGCAACGCCTTACCAACATCAATCTCTCCGAGATCACCTACTACACCTTCAAGGTGGGTGAGTTTGCCGGATGTCCCAACGTGATTATTTCGGCTACGGGCTACACAGGTGCCGGAGGTTTTGAGCTCTATTTCTTCCCCGAGTACGCAGAGAAAATCTGGAACGCTCTCTTCGAAGCAGGAAAACCCGAGGGGATTATGCCCGCAGGTCTTGGTTGCCGCGATACGCTCCGCCTAGAGATGTCTTTCTGTCTCTACGGTCATGATATTGACGATACGCACTCTCCCATCGAAGCCGGTCTGGGCTGGATTACAAAACTTGTAGAGGGGAAAGAAGAGATGATTGGTCGCAAGCTCCTCGAAGAGCAAAAGGCCGGTGGGCTTACACGTAAGCTCGTTAGCTTCGAACTTCAAGACAAGGGAGTACCCCGTCAGCACTACGAAATTGCCAACGAAGCTGGTGAAATCATCGGAGAAGTTACCTCGGGTACAATGTCTCCTTGGCTCAAAAAGGGTATCGGTATGGGCTATGTAGCCAAAGAATATGCCAAGGTTGGTACTCCTATTGCCATTGTGGTACGGGGTCGCAAGCTCAAGGCAGAAGTAGTAAAAGCCCCCTTCCGCAAGTAATTCTGAGCTTAATCTTGATGCAATTATAGAAGTAGAGGGTCTTCTCATTTTCGGGTGGGGAGACCCTTGTTTTAGTCTATGAAAAAGTACTATTTACGTCGTAGTTTACGTAGCGCTAAGGCGGCTTATCTCGTGGCAATACTCTATGCTCTTGCCATGGTTGCCTTTATCATTGTTATCTTTCATAGTACTACGGCTCCCCTGTGGACGCTGATACCTCCTGCACTACTTATCCCTATTGGGGTTGTTCTTTACCTCCGGCACGATACCTATTACTACATAGATGAAAAGGCGTATCTTCTCTATGCCGGTAATGACTATGGGCGTAAACCTCACGTCGTTTGCAAGTTTACCGACCTTGTGGAGGTTACCTATCTCCCCCATACTAAAGAGGTGAAATTGACCAAGCCCGGGGGAACGGACTATCTCAAACTAGCCGAGGGGAAAGATTTTGTAGACGAGATTACGGAGATCTTCGAGCGCATCTATCCTAAGGATGTGCACCATACGGAGACTACAGAAGAGGGGGATACAACCTCCCCAAAAGAGGACTAATGCTATGGATCTAACACTACAACTCTGCCCCTCTCCTGACCTTATTGGCTGCTATGCTCAGCAAGATTGGGATAGCACCCTTGTGGTGATAACGGATGTATTCCGAGCCTCGGCTACTATCCTTTCTGCCCTCTATCACGGAGCCATAGAGGTGCAGCCGGTAGCTACAGTAGAGGAGAGTTTACAACACCAAAATGACCCTGATTACCTCGTAGCTGCCGAGCGCAATACACGGCGTGTAGAGGGGGCAACTCTAGGCAATGACCCCGAAGAATACACCCGAGATAGGGTAGAGGGCAAACGAGTGGTCCTCACCACCACCAACGGCACCCGAGCTCTTCACCTTGCCCAAGAGGCTGGGGCGAAGCATATTGCTGTGGGGACTTTTGGCAACATCTCTTGCCTCTCCGACTATATCCTTCGAGAGAAATTCGAGAGTGTGCTTGTGGTGGCAGCCGGATGGAAGGGGCAGCTTGCCGGCGAAGATTGTCTTTTTGCCGGAGCCTTACTGCACCATATCGGGGAGCGAAATGTAGATGCAAAGGGAATTAACGATGCCCTACTAATGGCGGAGATTTCTTTCCAAAAATATAAGGATGATCTCCTCTCTTTTATCTCTCGAGTAGAGCACTACGCTCGTTTGGAGCAACTCGGTTATCTCCCCACCATTGCCGTTTGTCTGGAACAAGATCGCTATCCCATACTCCCTCTCTTCGACCTAGAGAGGCAAACACTACTACCACTACAATAGAGGGAAAGTAAGCCCCTCGAAACCCTTTCCCTGAGTACTAAAAGAAATCCTCCCCCTATGGTTTCTCGCCATAGAGAGAGGATTCTTCTTATATACTGCCATAGAAAAACTTTCTATCGCACAGCCGTGTTATTTCTTTTCGTCGTAGAGCTGATGCCACCAAGAGGCATCGTCTTTGAGGAAACGTGCGAACCAAGCTTGTATGCTGGCCGTCCATTTCTCGCGGCGTTCGGGTTCGAGAATAAAGTGATCTTGTCCCGTAAATTCGATGAGTTCTACCTCTCTACCGAGTACCTTTAGGGCATTGTAGAGGTTCACACTCTCGCTGGTAGGTACGTTGGTATCGCTATCGCCATGGAGCAAAAGTAGGGGGGTGTGGATTTTGTCGGCATTGAATAGGGGGCTGCGGTCTACGTAAATATCTTTGCGAGTCCAAGGATAGTTGCCCTCCGCGGCAGTTGCATTGTAACCAACGCCCCAGTAGCCGCTACCCCAATAGTTACTGATACTGCTGATACCGGCATGGCTTACCGCTGCTGCAAAAGTATCTCCCTTAGTTTGTAGGTATTGGGTCATAAAGCCTCCATAGCTCGCACCAAAGCAACCGATCTTCTTAGCATCTACAAAGGGATGTTTTTGGCAGAATTCCTTGGTGGCTGCGATGATTTCGGTAGCGGTAGGTTCGCCCCAAGCGTTGAGGTGACGTGCTGAGAACTCTTGTCCATAGCCCGTAGTTCCGCTCGGATTGAGGGTGTAAACCACATACCCTTGTGCTGCATACATGGCAAGCGAGTAGGTCCCCTCTAATCGGCGAGATATGGGAGAAGTCCCCCCATAGTAGTAGATAAGCATGGGGTATTTCTTCGAGGGGTCGAAGTTGGGAGGGAGGTAGTACCAGCCTTCGATAGGTGTACCTTCGGGCGTGGTGTAGACGAATTCTTTGATGATAGGACGCTCATAATCTGCCATCTTTTCTGCGTCAAGGTCCCAAATCTTTCGTGCTTTACCCTTGTAGACGGCATAGAGAACATCGGCTGTAGTTGCACTCTGCCCGAAGTACCAATAGTCGCCCGTATTGTAGGCTACTGATAGGTTCGTTACATAGTCTTCTGCCACGGGTAGCGTCTGTACGGCTACCTTCTTCATATCCAAACGATAGATATGACGGCGAGAACCATTCTCTGCAACAAAGTAGTAGTTTCCTTCTTTGTCAAAGGAACCTCCCTCTGCGGAGGGATCAAAGTGTAGGGTAGGGGTTTGTACCTTTTGGGTTGATAGGGAGTAAATGAATATCTCGCCTTCGAAGCTATTAGCCACCTGCTCTTTGGGGAGTTCCTTACCTACGCCGTCGAATGCATTGGGGGAGCTACGGATGAGTAGATAGTCGGGGTGCCCGGGTACGTAGCGTGCCTCATGCAAATCCACAAACCTACGGAGCAACGTGTCTACCTTGCCCGTTGCCGGATCGAATTGGTATAGGTCGCTAAAGTCGTAGGGTTGCTTTGTCCAATCTGTGGTGTAGTGAGCAAAGAGCAGTTTACCCGAAGGGGCAATATCGAGTAGCCCGATATTTTCTTTCCCCGAGGTGAGCGGAGATTGTACTCCTGTGGCAAGGTCTATGGTAATCCATTGCGTAGCGTCTCGCCATGAGGGCATACGGTCGTTGGGGTCTCGCATGCGTATTACTTTGTCGTCCTTGGCATCGCCTTTTACCTCTTTGGCAAGATAGATCGTTTTAGCGTCGGGAGAGAATCGGTATTCCCCTTGAGGTAAATCTCTGAGGAGTATCTTTTCGCTAGCTCCCTCGGGCGATTGCACTACGAGTAGGCGTTTGCTCCCCTCGGTGCGTACAAAGTGGAGTTGGTCGCTTTCGGGGAGCCAATTGGCGTAAACTAGTTCTTTGCTTTCGCGGATGAGGCGACCATCGGCGTGCATCAGACGTCCAAAATACTCTGTTTTGCGCTCACGCTGTGAGTAGTAGATCACAAGGGCATACTTACCCGAGGGGGAGAGGCGTACCCTGGAGAGACTATTCCCGGACATCATATAGGCAAGAGAGAGCAATTTCTTCTGCTGTATATTCGTCTGGATGGGGGCGGACTCAGAGGGCTGCTCTAGGGTGAGACGGAAGGCTTGTCGAGCACTATCCGAGGGTTGGGAGAGGCAGCGTATCTCCAATTGATGGCTCCCGGGGATAAGGGCTAGGGGGGTGGTAATCAGAGCGGCTGTGTCTGTAGCGGCTTCCTTTAGGGCTTTATCCAACAATACCCCATCCAAATAGATCGCTGTAGGGCGAGTGCCATAAAGGCGGAGGGTGCTCTTAGAGAAATTCGTACAAGAGAGCTGTGCAGAATAGATCTGGAGTGTGCGTACTTTGGGTTTAGTCTCGTTGAGGGCAAACCATCCCTTGGCATCGGCTTTGACGATGGGGAGCGTAACGGAAGAAGAGGGGGCTAGAGCCGAAGCGTTGAGGAGTGGCTCTGTAGCCGTTTGAGCTGTTGTATCCGTGAGCCCAAAGCTGTGAGGCAGTGCAATTGCAGCCTTTTGCTGGAGAGAGAGGATAGGAGATTCTACCCCTTTTTTCTCTTGGGCAAAGCTCGCAATGGAGAGCATCGATGCCCCTAATAAAAGGATAAGTTGTTTGATTTGCATAGCTTTTCTTAGATTACCAAATAGTGAGAACGGAGCCATTGGGTGAGGCAGGTGATGCAACACCGATAAGGGCAGATTGAGCTGTATTGGGGTTGTCTTGGAGTCGGCGGAGGAGGTCGGGGGCTTCCTCTTCGGGGAGTGCAATAAGGAGTCCTCCCGAGGTTTGAGCATCACAGAGGAGCAAGGTCTCCTCCGGCGAGGCATGGGTGTGGAGATGCTCTTCTACGTAGCGTCTATTGCGCAGTGCTCCACCGGGGATACACCCCTCGTGCAGTAGATCGCGCACGCCGGGGAGGGCCGGTATGGCGGAGGATTCGAAATGGAGTTCTACGCCCGAGGCAAGCGCCATTTGCATAGCGTGCCCTACCAATCCAAAGCCGGTAATATCGGTCGCTGCATGGGTGGAGACTTGGGTCATTTGCTCAGCAGCATAGCGGTTGAGTCGTTGCATGGAGAGGAGAGCCTCTTGGTAGTCTTCTTCGCGTGCCATCCCTAAGCGGTGGGCTGCAATCAATATCCCTGTCCCTAGGGGTTTGGTGAGAATGAGGGCATCGCCGGGCTTGACTCCCTTGTTCGTAATCACTCGCTGAGGGTGTACTCGCCCCACTACCGCCATACCATACTTTACGGGAGAGTCTTCTATTGTATGCCCTCCCACAATGAGCGCACCAGCCTCGTCTGCTGCCGATTGTCCCCCTCGCAGTATCTCACGAAGTACCTCCAAAGGCATTTGAGAGGAGGGGAAGAGGACGATATTGAGGCAGAGGAGGGGAGAGCCTCCCATGGCGTAGACGTCGCTCAGAGCGTTGGTGGCCGATATCCGCCCAAAGGTGTAGGGGTCACTTGCTACGGGGGGGAAGAAGTCGGTCGTGACGATGAGAGCTTCGTTTTCGTTGAGCTGATATACTCCGGCATCGTCGCTAGTATCGGTTCCCACAAGGAGCCGATCGGAGTGAGGAACAGGTAGGTCTGCAAGTATTTTGTGCAGCTCTTTGGGATCGAGTTTGGCGGAGCATCCCCCTTGCTCCTGCCCCTCGAGAAGGTCGATCAGGGGTGGTACTAGTTCCATTGCTTGATAAGTTTATAGGGATGAGTGGAGAAAAGTCGTCCTGCAATGCCCCCCTCTTGGAGCAGTTGGCAGGCAAGATCTATCGCGTCTTGGGTGAGCCCAAGGCACATCCCACAGCCTGAAGTAATAGCATCGGGTACGGAGAGTGCCCGCACAGACAGACGTGCCGACTCACAAAGCGTGAGCGCTCGGATAAATAGCCGCGTAGAGCTAAATAGGATGAGGGCACTATCTGAGTACATCGTCTAAAGCATGGGCTAGTAGCTCAAGGTCTTGGCTCGTATGGTAGGGAGAGAAGCCTATGCGTACACTACCGCCCTGGGCTAGAGTGCCTAGGGTTTGGTGGGCAAGTGGAGCACAATGCAATCCGTCTCGTACAATTATCTCATGATCGTATCGTAAGGCATTCGCTATCTCATCGGCTCGTTTTGTCTGATGGACGAGCGAGAATAGGGGGCCTTGATGCGAAAGATCAAGGGAGCGTAGGAGACGCACATCGGGGTTCCGCTCTATTTGATCGAAAAGATTTTTCCACTCCTGGCGTGAGGTCTTCCATGCCACAGGGTGCTCCACGGCGGTGGCAAGGGCAGCAAGCCCCAGCATATTGGGGGTGCCTGCCGAAAATCTCTCGGGCATCTCAAGAGGGGTATCGGTGTAGTTTTCGCTATGTATCCCGTTCCCTCCTACGATGAGAGGCTCGATACTTCGTGGATTGCGGATGTAAAATCCGCCCGTCCCTGTGGGGCCAAGTAATCCTTTATGCCCGGAAAAAACGATATAGTCAAACTCGATCCCTTGGGGTATTTGGCTAAATCCTAAGTATTGTGCCGTATCGATGAGTAGGGGAATGCCCAATTCTCCCCCTATCACTTGGGCTATCTCTTCGAGGGGTTGTATTACTCCGTTTACATTGCTCTCGGCATTGACAATCGCTAGCGCCGTACCCGGGCGAGCTTCTCTACGCAACCTCTCTATATCAATGCGCCCATCGGGGGCAGAGGGCATTATGCGCAGATTGAATCCGTAGCGCGTCTTAAGGCGTGTAAGGGGGCGCATTACGGCATTATGCTCCAGAGGAGAAATCCAAAGGGTGCGTCCCTCCAGCTGAAGGCTACTTAGGATGGTATTGATGGACTCTGTAGCTCCGCTATTGAATACGATATGCGTAGGATCTACCCCGCCTAGTAGTGCGGCAAGGCGATCCCGTAGCTTCTCAATGGCAGCTGTGGCATGCAGAGTTGCGGGGTCTGTGCTCCTACCATAACTGCCGATGGGGTGTTCGTAGTAATGGGCCAATACCTCTTGTAACTCGGGACTCTTGGGCCATGAGGTAGTACCGCAATCGAAGTAATGTAGGGAGTTTTGGGACATAAAAAGGAGGGTTAGGGGGTTACAAGGCGAGAGGCTTGGCGCATATATTCGGCAATAACAAGCATATTGGAGATGGTACCTACCGCTATCTTGTCGCGAAATTCGAAATAATCTACACAGGTACCGCAGAGTATCACCTCTACACCATGCTCCTTGTGTAGGCGAGTAAGAGTAGCCCCGGTATCTGTGTCTTTATCCGCTAGGAGTACCCCACGATTGTAGCAAATAATGCGATTGGGTTTGCGCTCTACTCCTTCAAGTGCGTTGACAAAAGCACGAGCCAAGATACGCCCTAGTTCGTCATCACCTCGCCCCATGGTATCACTCGATAGCACAACGATGTAGTCTTCGCTGCCTGATTCTTTTTCCCCTATAGGCCTACAACTTTCTTCTTCTAGGGTAAAACGCAGAGAAGTATAGCCCTGTAATTCTTCCGTTTCTAGCGAGGATGCTATCTGACGAATGTAGTCTGTGAGATTTTGACATGCCGTAGCGTTGTCGGTTAGAACCTGCCATTCGCCGGAAAATCCCTCGCTATTGAGTGCCTTTTTGAGGAGGATGAGCGGCATGGGACAGAGCTTACCGCGTGTATCTACTGTGTTCATAATGATGGGATTAAGAGAATTATTATGATAACTTTTCCATGGCTCGTTCCCACTCAATCATCGCTTTGTCGAGTTTTTTGCGAGTCGTATCGTATTCGTTGTAAAGAGGGCTGTCGATGGGGAGGTTGGGGGCAGAAAGTTCGCCCTCGAGACGTGTCAGTTCTTGCTCGAGAGAGGCTACTTGTTTCTCGATCTCTTCAGCCGCTTTCTCCAGATTGCGCTGCTGCCTAGCTCGTTCTTTTTGGGCTTGATAGTCCTCTTTTACAGAGCTTTTTGTGGGGGCGGAAGAGGTGGTTTTACCTGTGTTTTTAGGAGCCTCAAGCTCATGCAAGCTCTCCATCCTTCGTTTGGCAAGATAGTCGTAAATGCCTCCAAGGTAGGGGATTACCTTCCCGTGTGAGAACTCGTACACTTGCTCTACCAAGCCATCAAGGAAGTCACGGTCGTGCGAGACGAGTACCACGGTGCCCTCAAAGTTTTTGATGGCTTCCTTCAGGACATCCTTAGAGCGCATATCGAGGTGGTTGGTCGGTTCGTCGAGGATCAGCAAGTTGGCAGGCTCAAGTAGAAGGATCAAAATAGCAAGCCTTGCCCTTTCACCTCCGCTGAGTACGGATACGGGTTTGTCTGCCAGTTCTCCGCCAAACATAAAGGCTCCCAGGAGATTGTTGATCTTGTCTCGCACAGAGCCTCGGGCGGCACGATCTACCGTATCTCGTATAGTTAGATTAGGGTCAAGCTCTTGGGCTCTATTTTGTGAGAAGTAGGCAGTGTGGATGTTGTGCCCTATCTTGAGAGAGCCCGTGTAGTCGTTGATCTGTTGCATGATGCACTTGACCATCGTGGACTTCCCAGCACCATTTTTGCCAACAAAAGCTACCTTGTCTCCACGGCGGAGGGTAAAGGTGGCATGATCGAATACCTGATGCGCCCCATAGGCTTTGCCTACGTCTTCTACAATGATGGGGAAGTCTCCCGAGCGTTCGGCAGGGGGGAAGCGGAAGTGAATGTGCGAGAGATCGAGTTCGTCTAGCTCAATTAGTTCTATTTTCTCTAGCTGCTTGATGCGGCTTTGCACCTGTATCGCTTTGGTGGCTTGATAGCGGAATCGCTCAATAAAAGCCTCAATGTCCTCAATCTCTTTGCGCTGATTTTCGTAGGCTCGGCGCTGGTACTCGAGTCGCTCTTGGCGCAGGGTCACGTACTGAGAGTAGTTGGCTTTGTAGTCGTAGATACGCCCAAGCTCTATCTCTATGGTGCGTGTGGTGGTGGCATCAAGGAAGGCGCGGTCGTGGGAGACGAGTAGTAGGGTGGCTCCCGAGGTCTTGATGAATTGCTCTAACCATTCTATGGACTCAATGTCGAGGTGGTTGGTCGGTTCGTCTAAGAGAAGTATGTCAGGTCTCCTGAGCAATATCTTGGCAAGCTCAATGCGCATGCGCCATCCACCACTAAACTCGGAGGTAGGTCGCTCAAAGTCCGTGCGCTCAAACCCTAGCCCCACAAGGGTGCGCTCTGCCTCGGCTTCGTAGTTGTCTTGCCCCATGAGGTTTAGTCTGTCGCTTTCGTGCGAGAAGCGTTCGATGAGATCATGATACTCGGGGGTATCGTAATCCGTCCGCGCTGCCATCTCGTCGGCAAGTTGGGCTACACGCTCTTTGATTCGGGCTACATCCTCAAAAACAGTCTTTACCTCTTCAATAACGGTGCGTCCATCGGCAAGTTGCATCACCTGCGGTAGATACCCTATCTGTAGGTCTTTGGGATGGCTGACGGATCCGCTGGTAGCCTCTCTAAGTCCGGCAATCAATTTGAGGAGAGTAGACTTGCCTGCTCCGTTTTTTCCCACAAGGGCTACACGCTCTTTTGGGGATACGACAAATGAAACGTCGTTGAAAAGAAGTTGCTTACCAAAGTCTATCGTGAGGTGTTGCACCGAAATCATAGTTGCTCCTGGATGCGTTTGATAATGTTATATGCTTGGAATATCCCCTGCTCGCCAGCTAGGCTAAGGTCGGCTATCGCCTTGTCTTTTTGCCCCATAGAGAGGAATAGAAGCCCGCGATTGAAGTAGGCCTCTGGGAGGAGGGTGCCCCCTAGTGTAATAGCTTGGGAGTAATCATGGAGTGCTTTCTCCTTCTGACCCAAAGCGAGATACACGATGGCTCTATTGTAGTAAGCGTAGGCAAACTTGGGGGCTAGCTCTATGGCTTTGTCAAGGTCGCCCAAAACGGTATCCATCCCTCGTAGGGAGGGGGGGGCTTGCTCTCTCTTTGTGGGAATGCTTATCCCTAGTCCGTTGTGCAACTCTTGAGCGGGAGCACTTAGGGAGGGAGTGGAGAGGGTGGTGTGCTGTCGCACCTCAAGGCGTCGAAGCCAGGCAGCCGAACGTACAAAGTAAGCCAGCGGATTCTTTTTGTCTAGCGAGAGAGCGTGGTCGAAGTCGTCTATCGCTCTATCAAAGTCTATGAGGAGCAGAGAAGTAATACCCCTACGGAGGTAAAAGTTGGACTCTTCTTTGGGTTGAGCATCAAGGGCGGAGAGGGCTTGACGTAGCTCGCCGGTAGCTATACTATCAAGGATACGATTGCTTGGAGCTACCAACAAACGGGGCGTTTGTGTGGGATGGGCTTCGTTATAAGAGGTTACTTCCTGACTGTAATATACCCTGGGAGGAATGCCGGGCTGAGGCGTGGCGTGGTAGTAATTGAGCGAGAAGGCACCAAAAGGCACGATAGCTACATCGGCATCCTGCACTCTACCGCGGAGCGACTGGGGTAGAGTAGTTGTTCCTTCCATGGTAGAAGCGGAGAGCGAGGTCTCCACAAGTTCGTTGTACCGCTCAATGGCTTCTTCTGTTTCGCTTCGGGTGGATTTGGATGTGTTCGATGCCTGTTTCTTTACCTGTTTCTTCTGCTGCTGGTAGGCTTGCCAACTATCTCTATCGGCACCTGCAGCGTCTCCCAAACCTCGTTTCGCATCCGCTCGAGCTAATAATCCCATCTGGAAGTTGGGATGCTTCGTGAGCACTTTGTCGAAACTCTTGAGTGCCGTGCGAAAGTCTCCTACCTCAAGACTCAGTAGCCCTCTATTGTAGAGAGCCATATAGTTATTGGGCTGCACCTCTAGTACTACGGCGAGGTCTTCGAGGGCGTTGTTGGCATCTCCCACTGTGGCACGGAGCAAGGCACGGTTATAACGTGCTACAGGGTCGGAGGGGGCTAGGTTGATAGCTGCGGTATAATCCTCTATGGCTCCTACATAGTCATTGAGTTGATAGCGAGTGAGACCACGGTTGATGTAGTTGTTTTTGTCATCGGGAGCAAGCTGGAGGGAGCGGTTAAGATCGAGGAGCGCACTCTTGTAATCCTCCTTTTTAGACGCGAGCATGGCGCGAAAAGCATAGGCTTGTGCCTGTGTGGAGTCGAGGGCAAGAGAGCGATTGAGTTCCTCGGTTGCTTGTAGCGTATCTTGCTGATTGAGCAGAATATCGGCACGCAGTAGGTGGGCTATTGCATGCTTAGGATGCCTTTTGATTAGGGTAGAAATGGTGGTGTCGGCAGCATTGTATTGCTTGTCGGAGAGCTGAGCCGCTGCAAGATTGAAAGCAATCTCGGCATCGTCCGGAGCTAAAAAAAGAGAATGCTTGAGGTCACTTATTGCCCCTTTGTATTCGCCCAAAGAGTGGCGTACTACGCCTCGCAGCACATAGGCTCGGGATATAAAAGCGTTGCGCTCTAGGGCTAGAGAGGCATCCAATTCTGCTCCGCGATAGTCTCCAAGCATGTACTTAGAGACGGCTCTATGGAAGTAGGGCTCTGCCATCCAGGGGCGTACCTCTATAACCTGATTGAAGTAGCCAATGGATACGATGTAGTCTTTGAAGTAGAGCGCATTCTGCCCAATGGTCATTACTCGGTCTACGTCGAGTTGTGCCTTGGCTCCCCATACGAGACTTAGTAGTGCCCCTAGGGTAATCAGTGTACAGCGTAGCCCTCTCATCTCTTTGTGCCCTTTCCCCGAAAAGATATTAGCGGCGCATCCCTTTTTTCTGAGGGGCTGCCACCACGGGATAGCCGGGGTACGCCTTGCCGGAAGCAATGCGTGCCAATTTGTTCTTGAGTAGGCTTTTGCGGAGCGTGCTCACGTGGTCGGTAAAGAGTTTACCCTCAAGATGGTCGTACTCGTGCTGAACAACCCGAGCCGCAAAACCCGTGAGGTGGCGAGTTTGGGGGTTGAATTGCTCATCGAGATACTCTATTGTAATCTCCTTGGGTCGCTCTACTCGCTCGTGGATCCCGGGGAGGCTAAGGCATCCCTCTTCCTCCGAAAGGGTCTCTTCGCTCAGTTCCGTAATGCGAGCATTGATCATCACGGTTTTGAAGTCTTTGCACTCGGGGAAGTATTCTGCCATGGGCGAGGCATCAATTACAAGAAGGCGGATCGATTTGCCAATTTGGGGGGCAGCCAGTCCAATGCCGTCGCTTTCGTACATACTCTTCCACATCTCGGCAATGAGCCCCGATAGGTTGGGATATTCCGGAGTTATATCTTGTGCCACTTCGCGTAATACCGGGTGACCGTAGAGATAGATAGGTAGCATATTATTGGGTGTTTAGTTATTTCTGTTTAGGGAATAGGGGGGAGTGGTGCTCCGGAGTAGGCAAGAGACTCCATATACGATTGGAGAATAATGATGGCACTCACCTCGTCTACCAACGCTTTGTTGCGCCGTTTTTGTTTTCCTATCCCGCTCTCTAATATCGTTTTTTGGGCAAGGCAAGAGGTGAACCTCTCGTCGTAGTAGACAATGCGGAGCTGGGGAAAGCGTTTTTTTAGCTTCGCAACAAAGGGACGGATGTAGCGCATAGATTCGCTCTCTTCATTGTTCATTTGCCGAGGATAGCCCACTACCACAAGGTCTACTCCCTCTCGGGGGATATACTCGGATAGGTACTGAAGCAGTTCGGACGAAGCCACCGTTGCAAGACCTCCCGGAGTGATTCTAAGCGGATCGGTCACGGCTAGTCCCGTACGCTTCTTGCCATAGTCTATTGCTAGTATTCTGCCCATAATGATGCTTACAAAGATACGTTATTCTCCCCAATCTTAGGGGCTAATTTTGTGTACAAATGGGGGAGAAAATGTCGTATCGCTAAATAAAAAGAGCTACCGACTTCCCTCTCTCGGAGGTGAGTCAGCAGCTCTTCTAGAGACAAAACCGCACTGTGAATTGTGAAAACTCCTATAATCAGGATTAAAGCGTGTCGGCACTTTTGTAATCCGCCTCGCACACACAAGGTATACCGACGGCCCGCCATTGTTGCCAACAACATCTCGGTAAACACAAAACACTTGATGAGTTTCCCAATTTGACAAGTGCGGTTTTTATTTCGACTTATCAATACTTAAATGAAAGATCGCCTTCTATTCTGTTACCACAAAGATAGTAATTAATCCGATAAAAACAAGGGATAAAGAGAAAGAAAGGCCCCCTTAACTGCAACTTTTCCCCTCCCTATAATGAAAGGGAGAGGATGGGTTGCAGACTTTATAATATGAGAAAGGTTTTCTCCCTTCTAGAGAGCTTTTTTACAGATTTATGTGGATGCTTAGCCAACAATGCAGGCGTTGCTATCAAGAGATGCCATGGCGGTGATATTTACAATATCCTTGACAGAGGCATCGTGGTCGGCAAAATAGATGGGGCGAGCAAGCCCTACCTGTATGGGACCTACCACCTCGTCTGCATTGCCTACGGCTTTGAGGAGTTGGTAACAGGCGTTCGCTGCCGAGAGTCTTGGGAAGACGAGTACGTTGACCTGCTTGCCTTTGAGCTTGTTTTGAGGGTATTTGGCATCGCGTTGTGCCAGCTGAAGAGCCGTCTGTATCTGCATCTCTCCATCTACGGATAGGTCGGGGTAACGCTCGTGTAGGAGGGCAACAGCTCGGCGAGCTTCGCAAGAAGACTCTGCATCGTCGCTACCAAAGTCGGAGAAACTGATGAGAGCAATGTTGGGTTGAAGCCCAAAGCAACGCACTTTTTCCGCAGCAAGTACCGAAATATCAACCAGGCTCTCGGCACTGAGATTGCGGTTAATGAGTGTATCAACAAGGAATAGCGGACCCGACTTGAGGGTTACAAGGTGCATGGTTGCAAAGTGATTATGCCCCGGAGCTAGTCCTACTGTGGAGCGCGCTACCTCGGATAGGTAGGAATAATTGGAGTACAACCCTGTGAGCATGCCATCCGCATCTTGGTTTTGCACCATCATCATGCCAAAGTAATTGGGGTCGTACATCTTGTCGAGAGCCTCTCTAAAGGTGCCCCCCTTTCGCCAGTTTTGCTCTGCGTAAAGCTGAGCGTAGCGGTGGCGAGTCTCCTTGAATGCGTCGGATCGGTGGTTGATGATTTGGATGCCAGCTAGGTCGAGATCGTCATGCTTCGCCATGTCATGGATATGGGCTTCGTCGCCTAAGATGATAGGCTTTGCAAGCCCTTGATGGAGTACCTCCACGGCTGCTTTTAGTACCGTATCGCTCTCTCCTGCAGCATAGACCATCGTACGCGGAGCTTGGCGAGCAGAGTCGTGCAAGCGGCGCATAAGGTGATTCATCTGCCCTAGGCGAGCCATGAGTTCGCCTTCGTAAGCATTCCAATCTGTGATCTCTTTTTGCGCTACACCCGAAGCTATGGCAGCTCGTGCCACGGCGGTGGAGACGCGTACAATCAGTCGGGGGTCTACGGGTTTGGGGATAAAGTAATCGGGGCCGAAGTGCAAGCGCACATTGCCATAGGCTTGGCTCACCTCCTCGGGTACGGGCTCCGAAGCTAGCTCGGCAATGGCAAGGGTAGCAGCCTGTTTCATCTCCTCGTTGATGGCAGTAGCTCGTACGTCTAATGCCCCACGGAATATATAGGGGAAGCCAATTACGTTATTGATTTGGTTGGGATAATCCGAACGCCCCGTAGCCATGAGTACGTCGGGGCGAGCCTCTTTGGCCTTTTCGTAGGTAATCTCGGGGTCGGGGTTGGCAAGAGCAAACACAATGGGATTGGGAGCCATCTGGCGTACCATCTCTTGGGTGAGTACGCCCGGGCGAGAGAGCCCAACAAAGACGTCTGCCCCCACAATAGCGTCGGCAAGCGTCTTGAGATCGGTACGATCGGTGGCGAAGTAGGCTTTTTCTTCGCTCAGCCCTTCTCTATCTTTTGTGATTACCCCTTTGGAGTCTATCATTACGATATTGCTGCGCTGTGCCCCAAAAGACTCGTAGAGCTTGGTGCAAGAGAAGGCGGATGCTCCGGCTCCACTTACAACGATGCGAGCCTCTTCAATGCGTTTACCGGCAATCTTGAGGGCATTGAGAAGCCCTGCCGAAGAGATGATGGCTGTACCGTGTTGGTCGTCGTGCATTACGGGGATAGACAACTCCTTTTTGAGCGTTTGCTCAATGTGGAAGCACTCGGGGGCTTTAATGTCTTCTAGGTTTATCCCCCCAAAGGTGGGAGCAATGGATTTGACAATTTCGATAAACTTATCGGGGTCTTTCTCGTCGATCTCTATGTCGAATACGTCAATCCCGGCATATATCTTGAAGAGAAGTCCCTTCCCCTCCATCACGGGTTTACCGGCAAGTGCCCCTATATCGCCCAATCCCAATACGGCAGTACCATTGGAAATAACGGCTACGAGGTTGCCTTTGGAGGTGAAGTCGTAGGCTTGGGATGGGTTCTTTTGTATATCGAGACAAGGGATGGCTACCCCTGGGCTATAGGCAAGGGTAAGATCGTTTTGTGTACTATAGGGTTTGGTCGGTTTGACCTCTATCTTACCGGGTTGCGGTAAGGTGTGATATTTGCGTGCGGCTTCGGCTAATTTGCTATTCATTATCTTGATTCTTACAAATTCAGTTATGTCGTTTCCCTACAAAGATAGCGAATAAGAACTTGTCTTAGCTACCCTTTTTGTTTTCTTGTCTAGCTTACTTGTATCGAATCCAGCGGCGAAGCTCTCGCCAGCTTGGTTTCTTCCCGTACATCAGGATACCTACTCGGTATATTTTGGCACTCAGCCAGGTAATCCCTCCAAAGGTAGCAAAGAGAATCAAAAGGCTGAGAATCTGTTGCCACACAGGCACATCGTAGGGAAGTCGTATCATCATAACGATGGGCGAAGTGAAGGGGATGAGCGAGCACCAAAGAGCTAGAGGTCCATCGGGGTTGCGCATACTTCCAAAGCCGGCATAGAAGGCAAACATGAGGAGAAGCATTACGGGTGTGATGAACTGGTTGCTGTCTTCTTCGCTAGAGATGGCAGCCCCTACAGCGGCAAAGAGGGAGGCATAGAGGAGGTATCCGCCCACAAAATAGAAGAGGAACATGAGGAGCAACTCGCCAAAGTTGATGCCCATCAAGGCGCCAATCCCCAGTTGCAGCTCACTAAAGCTGTCGGAAGAGAGTCCGGCACCCAAGCCCGTCATATCGCTTTGTTGCATAGTGGCAAGGGCAGCCACGCTTTGTAGATTCCCCGCCATAAGGCTACTAAAGATGGTTAGAAGGATGCCCGTAAGAGCTACCCAGAGTACGATTTGTGTAATCCCGACTAGGCCTAAAGCAATGATTTTCCCCATCATCATATCAAAAGGGCGCACGCTCGATACCATCACCTCCATGATGCGGTTCTTTTTCTCCTCGAGTACACTGCCCATTACCAGGGAGCCAAAAGTGGTGATAAAGAAGAAGCTAACCCCCGCAAGTATCATCCCTATGATGCTGGCAATATTACCGCTAGAGCGTTCTTCTTCGCCATCGGCAGCCCATTTGAAGGTAGGTACATTTATCTCTACTTGGCTGTTGGCTACAATCTCTGAGATGCCCTCTATTTCGCTGGCTTCGAGTTTCTTTTGGCTCAGATAGGGCGAGAGTACTCCGTTGATGTGCTCTGCCACCCCGGGAGGTATTTGCTTGTAGCCATAGAGGGTAATAGCCGTAGGATCTTGCAAGAGGTCGCCTCTAATCTCTAGTACGGCGGCGTATCCCTCTTCGTTGTCCTTGCCCAGTGTTTTTAGTTCCTCTAGGGATTGCTGAGTTGGGATAAAGGTGTAGGCTTTTGTATTCTCGAAGAGATTGGAATACAATCCTGTTGCATCCAATACGGCAATCTTTGTTTCTGAGACACTCGTCTGCCCTATGATGATGGGGACGGTGAGGAATGCCACAAAAAGTATGGGCATCAAGATGGTCATGACAAAGAACGACTTCTTGTGCACTCGGGTCGCGTACTCACGCCCTATAACAATGGCAATTTTGCTCTTACTCATGGTCTTCTTGGTGGTTTTGTTGTTGGGTAATCGTTTGAATAAAGATCTCATTCATTGAGGGGATCTCCTCACGGAGGCTGAGAATATGGAGCTCTCTTGGGAGCATTTGTACTAGGTCTCGCAAGTCTTCTCCGGCGCGCATCTTGAGGCGCAAGAGCTGTTTCTTCTCGCCCGGATAGAAGTTGCTCTCAACAACCGAGAGCTGAGACAATTGCTCTTGGGATAGGGGTGCCGACGTCTCTACCTCTAGGCTTACAATCCCTTGGGCAAAACGCTGACGCACCTCACTCACATTCCCCTGCAATACTACGTGCGACTTATTGAAAAGCGCACACTCATCGCACACCTCCTCCACCGATTGCATATTGTGCGTGGAGAAGATAATGGTGCGCCCTTGGTCGCGTAGGGTCAGAATCTCTCGCTTGAGGAGTTCTGCATTCACGGGGTCGAAGCCGCTGAACGGCTCGTCGAAAATAAGTAGATCCGGCTCGTGTATTACGGTGCAAACGAATTGGATCTTCTGTTGCATCCCCTTGCTCAGCTCCTCTACTTTGCGGTTCCACCAAGGCATGATGTCGAACTTCTCGAACCACTCGGTAAGCCGCTTACGGGCTGTTGCCTTGTCTATCCCCTTAAGGCGTGCTAGGTAGATGGCTTGCTCTCCGACCTTCATTTTGCGGTACAGACCCCGCTCTTCGGGCAGGTAACCAATGCGTGCTACATCCGTGGGGGCAAACCTCCTTCCTTCGAAAAGGATCTCGCCACTATCGGGGGCTGTGATGCGGTTGATAATACGTATAAGGGTAGTCTTGCCGGCTCCATTGGGCCCCATAAGACCGAATACAGAGCCTTGAGGTACGGCGATGGAGACATCGTCGAGTGCTAAGTGACGGGCATACCTCTTGACAATATGCTGTGCTTCTAAAAATGCCATAGGATATATGTCTATTCGTTGTTATTGCTTTGGTGATAGGCGCGGAGGTCAGCAAAACTGGGGACTGAGCTGAGGAATTCGTACTGCCCCGTGTGGTAATCGATTTGGCAGACCATATGTTGCCTGCCATTGGTGAGTACCAAATGGGCTGCCTTGTAGGTGAGGTTGTATCTACAGATCTGCTGCCACATCTCTCGGGTAAGCTCCAGGTGAGCCGCTTTGTACTCCACGACCATCCAGGGCTTGCCCCCTACGCCGTAAATAATTGTATCGGTTCGTTGTGCCGTATGGGCGGCAGCAACGCGTGTCTCGAGCGCGAAGCTGGCAAGCGGGTAGCCAAGGTACTCCCTTAGATAGTGTACAAAGTGCTGCCTTACCCACTCCTCGGGGGTTAGGGCAACGCGCTTTCTACGAATATCGTCGTAGATTAGTTTTTTCCCATTTTCCTCCTCAATTATGGCTCCATAGGCTGGGAGGTTCAGCACATTCGCGTTATCTTTGCACACAAGCTACCAACTGCTGCTCGTTTGTTTCTCGGCAAAGATACTATATTAGGATATACTATGGCAACCTCTACTCCCTCTCTCTCGCAGAGTTACCACCAGCTTGTAAAGAGCTTCTCTTCGGGCAAAGAGCTTCCTCCTCTTCTCTTTCTGGGAGGGGAAGAATCGTACTATATAGATAGACTTGTAGAGCTACTTGCCGAGCATTACCTGCCTCGTGAGGAGTGGGCTTTGAGTAGGACTATCCTCTACGGATCGGAGCTGTCTCTCCCCGAGCTGAGGGATACCATCCTCTCCTCTTCGCTGCTGGGAGGGCGTCGCCTCTACATCATACGAGAGGTGAATGCCATCAAAGGGTTGGATGAGATTGTGGAGGCAATACCCTCAATACAGCCCGAGACTACGGTTGTGCTTTGCTATAATGGGGATCCCGAGCGTGGGGCTCGTTCGCTTTTGAAACGCCTAACGGAGGCTCAAGTTCCTCTATTCTTATCCCCAAAAATGCGGAATAGCCGCGATACGGCATCGCTAATCCGTGATGCAGCCGACCTGCTTCATATCACCGTAGAGCCGGATGCCATGGGGGCTCTCTACGACTTTATTGGTACCAGTGGTGCAACGCTCTATAGCGAACTGCGCAAACTTGCTGTACTCGCCTCGGGCAGAGGGGGAATGGTAACGCGTGCCATGGTGGAGCAGAATGTAGGGATTAGTCGAGAGTACTCTCCCTATGAACTCCTCAATGCTCTGGTAGCTAAGCAACGAGCCAAAGCCTACAAATTGGCGCGCTATATGGCGCTCAATGAGAAACGCTATCCCTTACCCATTATCCTATCTACCCTGTACACCTATTTTGCCAATCTGATGATTGTAATGTACCAACCGCGGAATATCTCTGCCGATGATGTGGCCAAGGTATTGGGCTTGCGCAACTCGTACGCTGCAGAGAGTTACATGACGGGGAAGTGGGCTTTTACTCCTATGCAGGTATTCAACATCGTGCACGAGATCCGTATGACCGATGCACGATTTAAGGGGGCAGAGGGAGGAGCCTATACGAATGATGGTTTGCTTATCGACCTTGTAACCTTTATTCTAGGGTGATGGCTCCCGAGTTTTCCTATTTGCAACGCTTGGCGGAGTGTGACTTCTCTACCTACATACAACGCTTTTTCCCTGGAGAGAAGATCCAAAAGATAACGCTGGATGCAGGCTGCTCCTGCCCCAATAGAGATGGAACCATGGGACGAGGGGGCTGTACCTATTGCAATAATGCCACCTTTAGTCCTTCATTTGCTCTTCAGCCCGGCTCTATTACGCAACAGCTAGAGCGGGGAATTGATTTCTTTCGACACAAGTACCCTCACATGCGTTACTTGGCTTACTTCCAATCCTATACGGCAACCTACGGGGAGGCTGAGCAGTTGATCGCTCTCTATGAGGAGGCGGCACGATTCCCCGGAGTGGTAGGTTTGGTAATTGGCACGCGACCCGACTGTATGCCGGAGGTACTTCTTGATTACTTTTCTGACCTCTCTCGCCGATGCTTTGTGCTGATAGAGTATGGTATAGAGTCCACTCTCGATCGCTCGCTGGAGTACATCCGCCGAGGGCACTCGTGGCAATGCTCTCTAGAGGCCATCAAAGCAACGCACGAGGCAGGGCTCCCCGTTGGTGCGCATCTTATCTTAGGGCTCCCCGGAGAGACTCGGCGTGAAATGCTAGACCACGCTTTGCGCCTCAACGACTTACCCCTAAGCCTCGTAAAACTGCACCAATTGCAAATAGTCCGCCATACGATTATGGCTCATCAATACCGGACGAATCCTGAGCAATTCCACCTTTTTACGGCAGAGGAATATGCCGAGCTTTGTCTGGACTTCTTAGCCCTCCTAAGAGAAGACATTGTGGTGGATCGCTTTGTGGCACAGTCCCCTCCCTCTTTGCTCCTTGCACCCCAGTGGAATATCAAAAACTATGCTTTTATGGATCTTCTGAGGAAAAAGGCGCAGTTGCGCGATAGGGAAAAGGCTGTCTAGAGGAGACTATTCGCCTTCCACTTCCCTTGCTATACAAAATGCACCGGAGTAGATCTTACGATCCTCTCCAGTGCATTTCTTTTATGCATTTGCACCTATGGGGCTTCTACCTTTCCAGTCTAAGCCCCTTTTTAGGCTCTCTTAGTTTGCTTGCTCTCCGGGGATAACTTGGAGGAGGGTAACCTCGAATACCAAAGTAGAGAAAGGCTCGATGTCACCTCCGGCTCCTTGCTCGCCGTAGGCAAGTTCGTAGGGGATAACCACCTTTACTTTTTCACCTTCGGACATGAGGAGGAGCATCTCTGTCCAGCCTGGGATTACTTGAGTAACACCAAACTCTACAGGCTCTCCGTTGCTAGCGTCGAACTCGGTACCATCAACAAGAGTACCCTTATATTCCACCTTTACACGGTCTTGGGGTTGGGGCTTCTTAGCACCTTCTTTCGCAGGGGTGAGTACCTTGTAAGCAAGCCCCGTAGCTGTGGTTTGTACACCGGCCTCTTTCTTAAACTCTTCGATGAACTTGAGTCCCTTTTCCTTATTAGCCCCGAACTTTTCTTCCATCTTCTTAGCTTGGAGTTTTTGTTCAGCTTCTTGCATGTAGGTTTGCATGTCTTCTTGAGACCATCCCTTGAGGAATGCAGTGTCGCCCATGATACCGGCCTCAAAAGCCTTTAGGAAAGGTCTGGTAGCGATCTTGTCTTCATTGAGACTTTGACCGATCTGGAAGCCTGTAAGCATACCGGCAAGATAGGCATACTGAGCAGAGTCTGCACTCTTACTCATACCATCTTTTACCCCTTTGAGGAACATGGTGGTATCCATAGCCATCCCTTGCGCATTTGCCATGGCAAGTTGCTGTGCCATTTGCATACCAATCATGTAGCCACGAGCCATACCTAGGCTGTCGTTTGCAGGATCAGCGTCTTTGGAGGTGCCACCATTGCAGGCAACCATACCCAACATCATTGCCGTACCTAGTACAGCAGAAAAAATCTTTTTCATATTACGTTATCAGAAAGTTTTTATTTCTTCTTGAGTTTTGTTTTTGAGGTCGCTTTGGCCTCTTTGGAGTCTGCTTTTGGGGCAGCTCCCTTATCGTCTACTTTAGAAATATCCGATACAGGTATGGGTTCTCCCTTGATTACATCGAGCATTTCAATCTCAAAAATGAGTACGGAGTGCGGGGGAATCTTGTTGCCGGCACCACGATCGCCATAGGCAAGAGAGGCCGGGATGTATAGCTCCGCTTTGGCACCTTTGCGCAAGAGGCAAAGCCCTTCTGTCCAACCCGGGATTACTTGTAGGGGCGAGAACTTGATAGGCTCACCATGGCTATAAGAGCTATCGAACTCGGTGCCATCAATAAGTCGCCCACGATAGTGTACCTGTACAGTATCTTCTACGGTGGGTTTGATACCCTTACCTTCTACCAAAATCTTGTATTGTAGACCACTCTCTGTTACCTTAACTCCCTTTTTCTTCGCATTCTCGGCGAGGAACTTTTCACCCTCCGCCTTTCGTGCTTCAGCCTCGGCTTTTTGTGCAGCCTCGAAATAACTGTTGAGCTGGTTACCGGCATCTTCGGGGGAGAGTTGTGAGTTGCCCGAGAAATATTCGGTAATAGACTTGAGTATGATGGCTTTGTCGAGGTTTTTACCTCCGGGCGCACCTTTCAGGGTCTCTTCGATAGAGCGCCCCACCATAGTGCCTAAAGCATACGAAGCTTGCTCCGCGGTTACCTTTTTCCCTTCTGAGGTTGTAGCCGTTTGAGCCCACGAATGGGAGTGTGCTGCTACCAAAAGGAGAGCGGCAGCGGACAGCGTACGATAGAGTTTCATAGTCGTTTTATTTTGAAGAGTTACTGTTTGTCTTCGATACGAAGGAGCTGAATGATAAAGATCAGGGTCATGTTCGGTTCGATCATTTGCCCTGCACCGCGCTCTCCATAGGCTAGCTCGGCGGGGATAACCACACGCCACTTAGAGCCTACCGGCATCATTTGGAGTATTTGCGTCCAACCGGGAATAACGGCAGTAACGGGGAAAGAGGCAGGTTCGCCTCGGCGGATAGAACTATCGAATATCGAACCATCGATAAGGGTTCCTTCGTAGTGAACTTCTACTGTATCGGTGCTCTTGGGGAGAGCGCCTTCGCCCTTTTCTAAGATCTCATATTGCAGCCCGTTGGGGAGGGTCGTTACCCCTGCTTTTTGCTTGTTGATCTCTTGGAACTCTTTACCGGCTTTGAGGTTTAGCTCCTTCTTTTCGTTTTGTATTCTCTGGAAAAACTCGTTGAGTACTCCTTGTGCTTCCTCATAGGTCATAGAGGGTTCTTTCCCTTCGAAAACGGTGTTCATAGCTTCAGCGAAATCTTCCATCGAGATGCTGTGAATACCGGTGCTTCTGAAGTTGTTGGCCATGCTGAGACCTAGTGCGTAGCTTACTTTATCTTTCATTACTTTATCCTTTTAGAAAAGTCCTAGGGCTTTTGCTGCCCCATAAATCCCTGCAAAGTTACCCATTCTTTGTATATGAGCAACTTGTAGTAAGGTAAAATTGTATTGATTGGCAATTCTCCATCCACAAAACCTCAAAATATTATTCCCCAATTCTTTTTTGATTCTAGGGCTAAAGCAAAAGTTTTTCCATCCTAAATTTCCGAGAAAATTGGCTGTGGGGGAATAAAAAAGAGACTGACTTTGAATCCAAAATCAGTCTCTACTTTGTATGAAAGATGGTGGTGAGTTTCTCTAGGAGAATGCCTCTTTTTATTCGAGAAGACGCTCTTTTAGTTTTTCGGCTTGCTCTATATGTTGGGAGAAGTCACGTTTGAGTTTCCCGACAAAGTCTTGCTTTATAAGATCTTGTCGCACAGCTAAGAAATCTTCTTCAGCTACTTTCTCTACCTCAGGTAGGGGGAGAAGCCCAAAGCCTACGGAGCTACGTGCGGGGGATAGTTCTTTGCGACCATCCGAGAAAACTCGTTTTTGCAGAAGCTGCTCTGCCGTGGGAATAGCTTGGATAAATGCGTGAAGGGAATCTTCTAGATCGTCCGATAAGAGCTGACGAAGTAGCCGAAAGGCCCATTCCTTCTCCTCCTCTTGGCTTAGGGCATGTTGCTCTAGTGATTGCTTTATTTGAGAGGAAGATATGCCTCCCTTAGTAACCTCTTTGCGCCATGCGAGATAGCCCTTTTCGCTAATGGCAAAGCCCATGAGGTCAAGTATGGGAGAGGGGAATTCTGTGGGTTTGATCGCTGATAACTCCTCAAGAAGTTGGGGCAAGGTCAGCGAAGGCTCCGAGTAGAGAAGTCGCCCGACATAGGCAGTGAGCAGGGCTTGGTACAGTTGGATGCCGTAGGTAATATCCCCTTCTGCAATAGTGCATCCCCCCATTAGATGGTGGTAAGATTTACCTTCCTGGGCGAGGTCTTGGGCGAGAGAGAGTTGCTTCCAACCCTGCCATACGCGGTACATAATAGCTGGTTGCCAAAGGCGGAAGACCAGGCGATCGTCTGGTAGAGTAGAGGTGCGATTATCTCGCAGAGGCCACTTCTCAAAATCCCTCCAAGTGCCGATGTGCCCAATCGTTACGGCAGGTTGTATTTGCATTTCCCCGCCGTCGCTTGTGAGTACAGCGAAGGGAAATTCGGCAGTGTCGGGGTGGCGGTAGAATCTCCCTACCAGTTTGCTGAAAGCTCCTACTCTAGCCGGCCAAAGCATATAGGAGTCGCTAGAGCATTTTACCCCCCTCTCCATGAGTCCGTGATGGATGGGACCCAGGCGGTATTGATGGTTGCTTTGGTTGGTACCACTACCTGCGTTGAAAAAGGAGAATGCCCCTCCGATGAGTAGGGTTGAGCGATGCATGGAGACCGTATAGGGGCCGAGAAAGGCGGCGGAAGCCTCTCCGTTGCTCAGGTTGCTATTGGCAAAGATGAGGGAATCATGGGCAGAAAATCCGCCATCGAGCCTACATCCATCTCCCACATAGCAGTGTTGTAGCGAGCAATTACCTAGATGGGTATCATCCTCTACGATAAAATGCTCCGAGACGATGCTCCCATGCATCTTTACGTTGCAGCCTATGTATCCCTCGGAGAGGTGCTGTACGCCGATAATTGTCGAGGAGTGCTCCGTTGAAATATCCTCCAAAATCCCAGATTGGGCAATCAAGTTTTCTTTGCCAATCACGGCATATCCTCTCTCTTCTACCTCCGAAGTGGCAAGATCTACAGCCTCTTCCCAGGCTTGCATCAGGGCTTTATCGGCCTTGCCAAAGACCATACAATAGGCAACGGCTGCCGGTAGGTGGCGTACAATACGTAGGGAACGACCCCCCGTCTCGTCGAGTACGGAGACTTTCGTCCCTACGCCGCAAGAAGAGCCCTGTTGAGCGGTAAGGGAGAAAACGTGGCTGATAATGCTGCCCTCGCCAATGCTGTAATTGGAGATTTTGTTGCCGATATGCCCGATGTAGACCTCGTTGCCTATACGACAATCTTCTATGATGGCATGATATATTCCGGTTGGTCGGGAGGCAAAATCCGGTCGGGAAGGAGTTGCCCCTAGCGTAGTCCCGAGGTGGCATTCTCCCCTAAACTCCACAAATTGATAAGCCGTGGGGGTGAATTTTTCGGGTACAAAGATGAGATTCCAATCGGTGGCACTACAATGATTGGCCTCTAGTTGTGCAATCTCTTCTGAGGTGAGAAGGCGTAGCGCGCACACTGAGGTATGATCCAATTTGTGGGGCATAGATATGTCTTAGGATAGCGAAGATGTTAGTTGGGTTTGCCCTCTCGCTTTGAGGCGATGTACTCCAAAGCCTCTTGGCATAGGCGATCGGTGGATTGGGTTCCGTCTAAGTAGTGGAGGGTGTATCCCCGGCGTTCCATTCCTCGGAACCATGTCATTTGACGCTTTGCAAACTGACGAATGGCGATCTCTAGCCGAGCAATCATTTCTTCACGGCTTAGCTCCCCAAGGAGGTGTTGCGTGATAAAGCGGTATTCAAGTCCGTATTGGATAAGTCGCTCGGTAGGTACTCCCGAGGCAATCAATTGCTCTACCTCTTCGATAAGTCCCTCCTCAAGACGCCTCTTGAGACGCTCCCCAATGCGACGGACGCGCTCCTCTCGGGGCAGTTGTATACAGAGGATTAGAGGTGAACTTTGTGTCTCGTTGCCCTGGGTTTTGATCGTGGTATTCGATTTTTTCCATGGGTCTTGCTCCGGGTAGCGAGCGTAATAGGCGGCTATCTCAATGGCTCTAATGGTGCGACGAACGGAGCCAATGTCGGTGCGGGGAGTCCCCCCATATCTTCGAAGAATATCCTTGAGATCTTCGTGCGAGAGGCTGTAGAGTTCCTTGCGTAGTCGCTCGTTTTGTGGGGCATTGCAGAGGGATTCGCCTCGGAGGGCCGTCTCTACATACAAGCCCGTACCCCCCACAAGAAGAGGAGTCTTGCCACGTTGGAGTATCTCTTGATATGAAGAGCGAAAGGCGGCCAGCCAATGGAAGAGATCGTACACCTCTCCGGGGTTGGCAATGTCAATCAGATGATAGGGAATGGAAGAGCCATTCGGCAGGGTATATTCGCTCAGGTCTTTACCCGTACCTATGTCCATTCGCCGATATACTTGTCGGCTATCGGCACTGATAATCTCACCAGAGAGAGCTGCCGCTATCGCTACCCCCAAAGAGGTTTTCCCCGAAGCTGTGGGGCCAACCAAGGTGATAAGGTGATGGGGGACCATGGGCTGCAGCTCTCTCTTGTGATTGAGAAGAATGTCTCTAGCGGACTATTCTTTGAGGATAACATCGTGCGCCCCTCCCTCTACAATAGAGGTGGAAGAGACAAGCGTTATCTTGGCATTCCGGCGAAGATCGGCCAAATTGGGAGTGCCGCAGCTACTCATAGTGGCTTTGATCTTCATCAAGGTTTGGTCGAGATTGCCCTTCATCGGGCCGGCGTAGGGCACATAACTATCCACCCCTTCTTCGAACTTCATCTCTTCTTTTACATTACCACCGGTATCGTAGCGTTGCCAGTTTTGAGCACGATTGGAACCTTCGCCCCAATATTCCTTGACGATATTTGCACCGATCTTTAGCTTGCGAGTGGGGGACTCATCGAAGCGAGCAAAGTAGCGTCCCATCATCAAAAAGTCAGCTCCCATGGCCAATGCGAGTACCATGTGGTAGTCGTGAACGATACCTCCGTCGCTACAGATAGGAATGTAAATGCCGGTCTCTTCGTAGTACTTGTCGCGCTCGCGTGCCACCTCTATCACGGCTGTAGCCTGACCACGACCAATCCCTTTTTGTTCGCGAGTGATGCAGATAGAACCACCCCCGATACCTACTTTTACGAAGTCGGCACCAGCCTCTACTAAGTAGCGGAAGCCTTCGCCATCAACGACGTTACCTGCGCCCACCACCACGCTGTCTCCATATTGTTGGCGGATCCACTTAAGGGTATCTGCCTGCCATACGGAGTAACCATCGGAGGAGTCAATACAAAGCGCATCGGCTCCTGCCTCTATAAGTGCAGGGACGCGCTCGCGGTAGTCGCGAGAGTTGATACCGGCTCCCACGAGGAGTGTCTTGTCTTCGGGGTGTGATAGCTCCAGAGGATTTTCTTTGTGACTATCGTAATCTTTTCGGAAAACGAAGTAGAGGAGATTGCCCTTCTCGTCTAGAATGGGTAGGGTGTTGAGTTTGTACTTCCAGATAAGATCGTTGCACTCGCTCAAAGTCATGCCCTTAGCTCCCACGTGAAGTCGCTCAATCGGGGTCATGAATTCGCTGATCTTGCGATCGAGGCTATCCGTACTCAAACGATAATCTCGCCCGGTAACGATACCCAATAGTTTGCCGTGCGAAGAGCCGTCATGCGTTATCCCAATCGTAGAGTGCCCTGTTTTGTGTGTGAGGGCTACTACATCTGCGAGTGTCTGGTCAGGGCTGAGGTTGGCATCACTCGTTACAAAACCGGCCTTGAACTTCTTGACACGGCGTACCATATCGGCCTCTTCCTCAATCGTCTGCGATCCGTAGATAAACGATAGTCCCCCATTGCGAGCCAACTCGATAGCCAAGGTATCATTGGATACCGACTGCATAATCGCCGATACGAAGGGGATATTCAGACGGATGCGCGGTGCCTCTCCTCGCTTAAAGCGTGAGAGCGGGGTTTGCAGTACAATCTTATCCGGTGTGCTCTCGGGCGTGGTAAGCCCCGGCACCAAAAGGTATTCACCAAAAGTGTGTGATACGTCTTTGAGGAAAATAGCCATACAGTGGAGTGTTGTTATTTAATTGAGGTGTAGGGATAGATGCGCGGGGTGCGGTTGGGGGGAGACTTAGCGGATGCGGTTGCTGATGCGTACCAGGATCTCGTCTTTGCGGATACCTCGGAAGGCTAGGTAGAGCAAAACGAGGGCGATAAAGGGGAGACCCAAAGCAAACTTGATACTAAAGTCCGCATCAAGAACGGCTTTGAATTGCCATGCTCGTACTGCAAAATCAATGATATAACCTATGGCGAGAAGCATGCTGAACACACACAAACGCATCTGAATTTTTCTCTTCTTAAAGAGGAAGATTGTGGCGAATGATATCATTGTGATAAGGGCGCCGAGGACAAAAAGATCCCATGTAATAAGCCCTTTGCCAATGGAGCCATCAGTGGCATTCTTTACCCACAGACTGTACATTTCGAAGTTTTCTGCACCCATCACACTCTGCGTGGAGAATAGTGCAAGGGGCAGGAATAGGGTTAGGGTCATAGCTACCCCGGCGAGGAGCAACCAGAGAGTTTGTATTCTTTGCCACATAGTGCGGAGGAATCCCGAAGCCGGGATAGGATTTAGTTTGAGTTATTCTTCTTTTCCTTTTTCACTTGCCAGACGGAAGTATAGCTCATCGTTGTCGTACTCGGCAGTAGCTATTAAGGTCGGTTTGGGAAGGCGCTCGTAGCAGCGAGATACCTCTATCTGCTCTGCATTTTCGTATACTTCTTCTAGGGTATCTGTGCCCTTGTTGAACTCTTCTAGTTTGCTTTTTAGCTCCTCTTGCTGGTCATGCGCAATTTGATTGGCACGCTTAGCAATGACCATAACAGTCTCGTAGAGGTTCCCCGTTTTTTCTGCCATTTGGGCGGTAGAGCGGGTAATAGCTTCGTTGGGTACAGATAGTTTTTTCTTCGATTCCATTCTAGAGTCTCTATAGTTATATCGTTCTTTTTCTTTTGTTTAGGCTTCTTCTGAGAGTAGGGGCTGGATGCGTTTGTAGATGCGGTCCGCCTCCTTGGTATACTTCCCTTGGGGAAATTCGTTTACGTATGCGAAGTATCGATCAATCACATTGCGGTAGCGCTCTTGTTGTTTGGAAACTACACTGTTGATTGCTTCTTGGTAGGTAGCACGCAGGATTAGGATGTAAAAGTCTTCGCGCCACTTGCTGTAAGGGTAGTCTTTGAGGGCATTATTGGCGGTTACTACGGCACTTTGGTAGTTATTCCCTAGGTACATACCCATATCGTAGTAGAGTGTTGCACTCTTTAGTTCTTTGTAAGCCAGCTTGTCTTGTAGGTCGAAAAGCATGCGCTCGGCATCCTTTCTGTAGTCGCTGGTGGGGTAAAGTTCGATGAATGTTTGCAGCTCTTGGATGGCTGTGTAGGTCACATTCTGATCCAATTGAGCTTCCGGGGAGGAGATGTAGAAGGCTTCTCCTGCACGGAATCGGCTCTCTTCTGCCTTCGCTCCCTTGGGATAATTCGTATAGTAGCGGCGAAAACTCTCTGCGGCGATGTCCCCATGCTCAAGAGCTAGCTCCGAGATACCGAGCATATAGAGAGCCTGAGCCCCCTCGCTTGTACCCTCATAGGCGGGTACAACGTCCACTAGAAGCTCCGAAGCCTTGCTCCATTTTTTCTGATTAAAGTACTTCTTGGCATAGTCGTACTTAAGGGAGGTATCGTTGCTCTTTTGGATGCGGGCCATCTCTCCACAGCTGCTGATTAGGAGGGAGAAGAGCACTAGCCCCCCTGTTGCAAGGAGCTTTACGATTTTATCTTTTGTCATGCACTCTTATATTATAGGTGTACATTCTTTTATATGTTGTGTGGTGACATGATGACCACTTCCGAAGGCGTTCCCATCTCAAGGAGAGGGATATATCCATTGAGATTACTTGGTGTACAAATATCTCAATGTGCAAAGGTACAATTTATTGTGGTAGCCCGTATCGCTTTGTTGCCGCTTTTGTGCTTAGAGGATTCTAGCCATCTCTTCCTAGGGATTGTGGGGAAGTTTATAAAATTTGCTGCCCTATTTTCCGTCCGTTTTTACCCAATAATGGAGGAGCTTGCTGCCTGTGAAATAAAAAAATATAGACCTAAAAGGAGCCGAGAGTTAGGCAGGCTTTTTTTGAGGTTTCACAAGTGAAGAAAAGAACGGAGCTAGGGGGATTTTACCCCCTTCCCCGAAACCGAGCGGAGAATAACCTGATTCTCTTATCTATCCAAAATATCTACCTTTGTGAGAAATAGTGAGGGGAGGCATAGAGTATCCCCAACGGATGAATGAATTTTATAGTCTATGAATAATTGGTACGAGTGTTCAGTTCGTTATGAAAAGCTAGCAGATACGGGGCTTTCTAAGCGGTCTGCCGAGAGCTATTTGGTAGATGCCATGTCTGTAACAGAGGCAGAAGCACGCCTCGTTGAGGAAATAACCCCATTCTCCTCCACGGGAGAGATTGTAATTAGCACGATTAAACGTGCCAAAATAGCAGAGCTATTCTTGAACGATAATGACGAGGACGATAAATATTATCGTTGCAAAGTGCTTTTTATCGTGCTTGATGAGAAAAATGGAGTGGAGAAGAAGACGCCCGTAACGATGATTGTGAAGGCAAGTTCGCTTGCTAACGCGGTGGCTGTGATAGAACGAGAGATGTCGCGTACAACTCACGATTACTCCATCGCAGCTGTGGTAGAGACCAATATCATGGATGTGTTTACACTCCGAATTTAAGCCACGCTCCTTTATCCTATCCCTTAATGGCAACAATTCAAGAACGGCTCGATCAGATTCGTCCACAGATTCCTAGCAATGCAACTCTTGTGGTTGTATCTAAGTATCATACGGTGGAGGAAATAAAAGAGGCATACGATGCCGGAGTGCGAGACTTTGGAGAGAATCGTGTGCAGGAGTTGGTGAGCAAGGTGGATAAGTTACCGGAGGATATTCGTTGGCATCTTATAGGCTCTCTGCAACGGAATAAGGTTAAGTATATAGCCCCGTTCATTACTTCTATACAGAGTATAGAGTCGCTTGCTCTATACGATGAGGTGGAGCGACGAGCTGCTCAGCACAATCGCACGATAGACTGCCTTGTGGAAGTTTACGTTGCTCAAGAGGAGACCAAGAGTGGAGTTCCTTATGATGAGGTTGAGGCATTTTTTGCAGCCCTGCTAGAGCGGCAGGCTGGGGGGAATGCACATATTCGCCTGCGAGGCTTGATGGGGATGGCTACCCATACCGATAGCGAAGCCGAGATTCGAGCCGAGTTTGCAAAGTTGCAGGACTTGTTTTACCGCTTAAAGGAGGGGCTAATGAGTCAATACCCTTGCTTTGATACCCTCTCTATGGGAATGAGCGAAGATTGGTCTATAGCCCTCAGTGAGGGGAGTAATATGGTGCGTATCGGTACCGCTATTATGGGACCACGAGCTTATTAAAGGTCCCTTATTATGCTATAAATACAGAGAAGAAATAATTTTAGAAAGAGACGAAGATATGTTAGACTTAACTTCAAACTATGCGGGCATCGCTTTGCGCAACCCCATTGTAGTAGGTAGTTCGGGGCTTACCAATAGTGCCCAGAAGATAGAAAAACTAGTAGCTGCCGGTGCTGGTGCCGTTGTGCTCAAGTCCCTCTTTGAGGAGCAAATAGATGCGCTCTCAAAGTCTATGACGAGCGAATCAGATTATCCCGAGGCTGCTGACTACATTTCCGGTTACGTAAAAGCCAATGAAATCAATAAGTATCTTGATTTTGTTCGCGACGTGAAAAAGCGTGTGAATGTACCCGTAATCGCTAGCATTAACTGCTATAAGGCCGGTGATTGGACGAACTATGCAAAGCAAATTGCAGAGACGGGAGTAGACGCTCTAGAGGTAAACATTATGCGCCTTGAAGGTAAGGTTTCGGCAGATGCTACTAAGTTGGTTAATGATTATGTGGCTATCGTAAAGGGAATTACAGGGGCGGTTAAAATCCCCGTACAGGTGAAATTGGCAAAAACATTCTCTTGCCTCCCTGCCTTGGTAGACAAACTTCGCCTTGTGGGAGCAGCCGGTGTTACCCTGTTCAATCGTTCTTACCAAATGGATATTGACATAGAGAACGAACGTATCTCGGGTGGTGAAGTATTCACTACTGCTGTTGATCTCTCCGATACACTCCGCTATACGGGTCTTATTGCCGGTCAGATTGCCAACTTCCCTGTGTCAGCGTCTACCGGTATTCACACGAGCGAGGGCGTTATTAAGGCTCTTCTCGCAGGAGCTTCTTCTGTACAGATGTGTTCCGCTCTTTATAAGAATGGAGCTCAATATATCCAAGAGGTTCTCGCAGGACTTACTGCATGGATGGAGCGTAAGCAGTACAATGCTGTGCACGAGTTCCGTGGTAAGCTCAAGGCTGATCAGGGTGCCGATGCAACGCAGTATACGCGTATGCAGTTCATGAAGTACTTCACATCGCACGAGTAAATACAACATTCTAGAGGAAATGGAGACGAGAGTGGTGCGCCCTAATGAGTGCCTCGCTTTCGTCTCTGCCCATCAAAAGAGGGAGATCTCCTCACTCTCTAGGAGTGTAGATCTTTCTTAATTGAGAGATATGTGGTGTTATTGAAGAAAGATATTTCCTATAAAACTAATAGATATGAATAGACGTCGTCTTATGAAGATCCTATTATTAGGCCTTTTCTCCATGATGGGGCTTTCATCGTTTGCGAGCTGCCAGAGTTGCAAAAATGGGCATACGATGGAAAAAGACTCATTGGAGCGCGTGGATACCTCTGATATAACACCGGCTTTCCCCTCGCCTACAATCCCCATGACTATCCAGAATGTGGATGAGCGAGCTGCCTATTTTGTTGCTCATTTTTGGGATGAATGTGATTTTAATGACCCTGAACTCACAAAGCGTCCTGCACGAATAGAACAGTCTATGGCGAACTTTCTTGGTATTGCAACTCGCCTCCCTCTCGAACAAGTAAAGAAGCCTATGCTTCAGCCTTTGGAGTCCTCCCGAGGGGAGCTCTTTTCCCTATTTATCGATCTATACGAGAAGTATCTTTTTGAGCCTAATTCGCCCTTCTTCAATGAGGAGTATTACTACCCCATTGTAGAGTGGATAACCCATTCGCCCAAGGCTTCTCTCGCTCAGCTGGAGCGCGCAAAGCATCGTCTCCATTTGATGGCACGCAATAGGGTTGGTACGCCTGCCGAGCAATTCTCATTTATCCAGCCTACAGGCGAGGTGGGGCGGCTTAGTGATATGCGGGGAAAGCCTACATTGTTGTTCTTTTATTCGCCTGGTTGTCAGAGTTGTAAGCGTGTTCTTGAGGAGCTTCAGCAGGATGCTTTTTTCCAAAATAGGGTACAGACAAGTCGCCTTAATATCCTATTTATAGACTCCGAAACGGACTCTGATGAATGGTCGCGAACCATTGACGAACTCCCTTCTTTTGGGATCAAGGGATTTAACAGTGACGGTAGAATAGCAAATGTTCCCCTCTACGATTTAAAGGCTAGCCCTACACTTCTTTTATTGGATGCGAAGGGAATTGTTCTCCTCAAAGATCGTTCCCTTAGAGAGATTAGGGAGTCTCTTGAGGAACTCCCCTAGGGCTTTCGACTTTTGCAAAGTGCATTATTAAATAAGAAAGTACTACTTTTGTATTTAAGAATGGCGATTCTACTTGCGTTATACGTAAGGATTGAGGACGATAGGGCGGCTTATCAAATAGTTCCATGTTGCCCATTTCGAATTAACTCTTACCTTTGCGCAGGAAAACATAGTATAGAGTTGACAAGAAGAACAAAGAAAAATGCTAACAATTTGAATAGTAAAATTATGAAGGTAAAGTACTTACTGCTCTCATTGATGGGAGCTATGGCACTCTCAGCAAGTGCCCAGACTACGGCGCCGGAAAACCAACTTCCTGCTCGTAAGACAGCTTTTGATCGCTCTGGGGGGCACTGGTTTATCACTTTGCAAGGTGGTGTTAGTGCGCAATTTATTGCTGGAAACGAAGCCCAAGACATCGTAAAGCGTCTCCACGTTATGCCTACCCTCTCAATCGGTAAGTGGCATAATCCTTATTTTGCAACCCGTTTGCAACTTATGGCTGGTCCTACGCCTACATACTATAAGAACGCTGCTAATGATATTGTAACCAACAATACTGCAATGGCTGGTGCTTTCTTTGATTTTATGTTTGACGTAGTAAACTATTATTCTAAGTACAACGCTAAGCGTGTATTCCACCTTATTCCTTTTGCAGGGGTAGGGTACAACTTCAAGTACTACAACGACTTTAAGGATTTCTCTAGCTTCTTCTCTATGAGTGAACCTTATCGTCATTCCGTAGCTGCTAACGTTGGTGCTCAGATGGCTTTCCGTCTTGGCAAGCGTGTTGACTTCGTGCTCGAAGCTCAAGCTATTTACAATAACCTCAATATTGTAAAGAAGGATTTCGACTATGCAGATGCTAGCGCAACTTACATGCCTGCTGGTGTGAAGGCCGCTTATAATGGCCTTCTTGGTGTAGTGACTGCCGGTCTTAACTTCAACCTTGGTAAGGTAGAATGGGAAACTATTACTCCTATGGACATGGATCTTATCAACGATCTTAATGGCCAGATCAATAGCCTCCGTGCAGAAAATGCAGAGCTTGCAAAACGTCCTGTTTCTTGCCCCGAATGCCCCGAGGTTGTAGCTCCTGAAGCAAAGATTGTTGCTGGATTAAGCGAAAAGGCTATCACCTTTAAGTTTGACTCTGATAAGCTAACTCCTAACCAGGAAGTCGTACTTTACGAAATCGCTAAGTTCGTGAAGGAAAGCAATCAACCCATCACTGTAATCGGTTTTGCTGACGTAACGGGTAACGCAAATTACAACCTTGCTCTCTCTGAACGTCGTGCTAAGGCTGTTGCAAACATCCTTACTACTAAGTATGATGTTCCTTCGGACATGATCAATGTAGAATGGCAGGGTGAGACTGAACAGTTCGATACTCGTGCTTGGAACCGCGTAGTTATTGTTCGTTCAAAGTAATAAATCACTAACCAGAAAATTAGAAGAATAGATATGAAAGCTAAAGTATTAATGCTCGCCCTCATGGGTAGCTTCGCACTATCTCTTGGTGCACAAGCTCAGCAGGAAGTAGCAACTCCCAATAAATCTGGTCACAAGACTGTATTCAATCGTGATAGAGGTTGTGATCACTGGTTCCTCGAAATTCAGGGTGGTGTTGGCATGCTTCCTTTTGGTGAAGCCAATAATAAGGCTTCTTTGACGGATCGCATTTATCCCATCGTTCAGCTTGGCTTGGGCCAGTGGCATGAACCTTGGTTCGCTACTCGTGTACAGCTCGGTGGCTGGAATATGAAGGGTTTTGTTATGGATGCTGCTGGTGCAAATCAAGCATACAATAACCTCTTCGCAGTAGCTCACTACGACTTCATGTTTGATGTTGTAAACTACTTTGCAAAGTACAACGCTAAGCGTGTATTCCACTTTGTACCTTACGTAGGTCTTGGTGCTGGTTACAAGCATCATACTACTACTGGTGGTGCTTTTGGCGATGTTTTCGACGCTACTAAGCGTGTTGCTGGTGCTACAACTAACGACTTCGGTGGTGTAGTAGATGCCGGTGTTATCTTCAAGTTCCGTCTTGGTCGTCGTGTAGACCTCAACCTCGAAGCACAAATGTTGGCAACAAAGACCAACATGATGGGTACTTCTTGGAAAAAGCAAGGTGCTGACCTTATGGCATTCGCTACAGCAGGTCTTGGCTTCAATCTTGGTAAGCCTGAGTGGGATGTCCTTACTCCTATGGATTGGGCTCTCGTAAATGATCTCAATGGTCAGATCAACAACCTCCGTGCAGAAAATGCAGAACTTGCTAAGCGTCCTGCTTACTGCCCCGAATGCCCCGAGGTTGAACCTTCTCAGACTACAGAAGTGAAGACTGTTGTAAGCAATGTTGTTTACTTCCGCATTGCTAGCGCTAAGATCGATCAGAATCAGTACATCAATATCTACAACACTGCTAGATATGCTCTTGAAAACAATAGCAAGATCTACGTTGTAGGTTATGCTGATGAGGCTACGGGTAATCCTAACATCAACATGACACTCTCTGAACGTCGTGCTAAGGCTGTGGCTAAGGCTCTTGTAGAAAAGTATGGCGTATCTGAAGATATGATCGAAGTTGACTTCAAGGGTGACACTGTACAACCTTACGAAACTAACGAGTGGAACCGTGTAGTTATTATGACTGCTGAGTAAAACTCTTCTGATAGATTACTCTATCATCACCTAATTATAGGGTGCGCCTCAAGTAGGTGCACCCTTTTTTCTTATCTCTTCTACCTTAGTGAATAAAAAATTCTACCTTTGTGACGAGGTGTTTTTTGCGCCTCATATTAGGCGAGAACTCTGAATGTAAAAGAGCTCTTGTTGAGAGGAAATGTTAGATATCTCGCCTGATGTACATTAAATAAAGGAGGAGAGACTACTATCAAGACAGCTTGTAACTCTAGGCGGAGCTCTACTGCAAGGAATGAGTAGGTCGTAGGAGATAGCTATCGAGATCTCTTGCAACTAGAGTATTGGAAAGAGCCTACTTCTTAGAGGATTGTGCCTACTCCTTGATAAGGGACCTCACTAGATTGTGGTTGTGAGTATATAGAGAGACTTATCCTCTCTCGTTCTACTCTTGATAAGAAACTCCTTCGCAGAAAAGAATTAATCAGCAAATAAAATGAATTCAAAAGGACTTCTCAAACTCTTTTCACTTCTTGGTTTTATTGCCTTTGCGGCTGTTAGCTGCTGGGCTACTGCCGAGTCGTTACACCTTTTGTTGCCCAATTGGCCCTCCATTTTATGTTGGATTGTAACCATAGGGTTCTACGTAGTGGCGTCCTACGGCACCAAGATGATTGTGGATAGTTTGAACCAATCTATATATGTGGAGAAACGTAGAGCAAAGTTTGTAGGGGGGATTTTGTTGGCTCTTTTCTTCTGGATTGTATGTAGTTTCCCCACCAATACACATACGTTTTTTTACCGGAGTGCTATTGTGGATGTGGTGATAGATGACATCGCCGCTACTCGTACCTATTTGCAAAATCTCGCGAGTGATGCTAAGGGCGAGAGCGAAGTGAAAAGGGTGCAGGATAGTGTAAGTGCTATTGTGAATGCCCAGCTCATTGCGTTGGAAGGCGAGATTGATAATCTTGCCAACCCCGGTTTTGGAGATCGTGCAAAGTCCCACCTTGCCAAGATTGCCCAGACTTTACAGGTAGCTCAGATCCCAACTCTTTCGTATACGGGTAGTACTCCGAGCCAGATTAAGAGCCTCAAAGAGCAATATCGCAAGACCATTGTAGAAATGCTGGAGAGAAGAAAGATGGAGATTGCTCGCCAGATCACCAACGTACAAGCTCTTGAATATAAGCCGGAAGCTGAGGAACGTCTTCGGGAACTGGAGGCAATGTCTGCCAAAATTACGGATATGGCCAATGCTAAGAAGATTGACGAAGATCTCATCAATCAGACGGATATGGAGCTTAAGAAGTCCTATGCCACAATTAAGAACTATCAGCACTTTGTAGAGATTAAGCCTGAGGATCAAGAGGTGTATCTCTCAGAGCGTCCCGTGACAAAGACTTCTCGCATGCTTAGCGTATTCGATGTTTGGAAAGACTTCTTGGAAGGAAAGTATGCAGGCCGTGGTATTATCTTTTGGGTGATACTCTCGTTCCTTGTCGATATAGCCGCCTTTATCTTTTTCGACCTTGCTTTCAAGAAAAGAGAATCCCTTTAATACACACTTCACACTATGGCAAATATCAATTTTGATAATAATGAGCAGTTGCAATCTTCTCCCTCTTTGCAGCAGGAGGAGGTGTCTACACAGGCTCCCTCGGTAGCCGAATATGCGCAGCCATCCTCTTACTCTTCTGAGTCGAATCTTGGGCTTAGCGAGATTGAGCTGAACGATGCGAACAAGATAAATGTAACCATTGCCGATACGGAAGCTCCGCTGCTTATGTTGTTTGGCCCCCCTTCGTGCGGAAAAACGATGACGCTCATTCGTCTTACTCGTTATTTGCAGAAGAAGGGGTATACGGTAGCTCCCATCCCCAGTTTTCGTCCAAGTTACGATAAGAATTATCGGGAGTTGTGCGAGAATTTCAATGCCATGATCAATAGTTCTGATGCGGCTAAGGCTACAAGTAACGTGAGTTTTATGCTCGTTGAGGTGCTTAAGGAAGGACGTCGAGTTTGTCAGATCCTAGAGGCTCCCGGGGAGTATTATTTCAATCCGGAGAACCCCATGGCAGACTTCCCGGCCTACTTCAATAAGATCATCAATATGACAAGTCGTAAGATTTGGCTTTTCTTCTTGGAGCCCATTTGGCGAGAAGAGCAGGATCGAAGGAACTATGTCAAGCGTATTGAGATGGTCAAGAATAGAAGTCGTGCACACGATAAGGCGATTTTTGTTCTCAATAAGATTGATAAGACGAACTATGTAATTGCTCCGGGGCGAGTGCATCGCCAGCAGGCTCTGCAGCAGGTTAGTTTCCTTTATCCTAATCTATTTGTTCCATTCCGCAATACTAACCCCATAACCTCCTTCTTCCATCAATATAATTTTGATTTTGTCACGATGCACACGGGCGACTATGTGGCGGCTGTTGATGGTACGCTCACCTTTCAGGAGGGACCTGAGGAGTACGTGGCAGAGTTTTGGAAGATCATTCAGCGTCATATTAGAGGATAGTTGATAGCATTATGCAGTTTGAGATATTTGTACACGGTACCCCAAATGGCCAGCAATTGCTGGGTAATTCTTCTGAAGTTTTTGGTCGGTTTGTTCAAACTTTTTACGCTGCAAATACTTCAGAAATAGCTGAAAAGCTACGAGTGGATAGGCTGACTATCGGAGAGAATAGTGCCCTATTTTATTCGTTGGTGATAGCTCGTGGCGTTTTGGGCGATGATGGCCGAGAAGGCGGCTATGTAGCGCTCTCTTTACAGCTCGATTCCCTAGCTCGTAATACAGGTCAGATCTACGATCTACTCAAGGCTCTCTATCTTACCAAGGTGCTCGGGCGCATAGTTCGCACGAAAGAGGGGGGGAAAGTGCAGTTTGTTAGCTCCAAACTCTCTTCTGTAGGAGGGAGTTACATCTCCGAATTAGAGCAGTTTGTCGCTAACTACATCAAAGAAAATATCGGTCTTGCAGGCTTTGCTCCTATCCCTCGGGAAGAAAAGAAGGAAGCTTCTAGGGCAGGTGTCGTGCGGATCAATCGCTTAGATCTTGCAGAAAGTCGTGTAGTGAGTCTTCTTTTACAGGGGAGTTCTATTGAGATTTCGGACGAATTCCCTTCGCAAGCACTAGCGAGTCAGGTGGAAGAACTGCACCATAAACTGGAGGCATCTGAGTCCGGAGCGAGTAGGAGGCTAACCGAAATGCAAAAGGCTCATGAGCAGGCTACGGCTTCTGTAGAGCAGCAATGGCAGAGCAAAATAGATCAGCTTGCTCGAGAAAATGCAGCTGATAAGAAGAAGTCTCAAGAGCAGATACGTACTCTTACGGAGGAAAAGAATAGCCTCGCAAAGCAGGTAGAGCAGATAAAAACAAAGCTCCAGACCCAAGAGGTGCATGAGTATTTAGTCCATAACGAGTCTGACCTAAAGAGACTCGCTCAGGCTATTCTCTCTTTGTTTGGGCTTGGGCACTCTCAGCAATCTTCTGCAGCTGGTAGACAAGAGAAATCAACCTCTAAGGCTGCCTCTTTGGGCCATTGGATGCCTATTGCCAACTTAGTATTAACCCTTATATGCGCCCTGTTGCTCACAGTGGTTTTGGTCTTTTTTCGTCCTAGTAAAGGCGATAATATGCCTGCCCCTCTACCTATTCAACATGATACAATCTATTTGGAAAAACCGGCCATAGACTCTGCCGATCTCTCGGCTCGCGATTCTGCTACACTCGTGCACTAGGTCGCTAGTTCTGTTTTTCCCCCATCCATGATCTAGACTTATACCCTAATGAATTGTTCTGTCTACCTCTTCTCCGGAGCCTCTGCACAGCACGATCAATACCCCAACGACTCGCTAGCACCGCTTTTTAAGCGGTTGGTTTCGCTCTGTACAGAGCCAAGGCAACTCGTGATACATCGGGATGGCGAACTTGTGTTCTACGCCTATATATGCCTTTTAGAGCTGACATCTAGGGAGTATTTCGGCTTTGCTTTACTTGTAAATGGAGAGCAAGTCACGGGGTATTTTGAGCAGCTTCTTGAGTTTTCGGAGGCTCAGATACAGCGTCTAGCCCTTGAGAAGACATTGCTAACTCTCGATGATTATGGTCGGCTTAGGCGTACAGAACAGCCTTTCTCTTCCCAAGTTGCTTTGTTGGATAGGGTAGTGCACCACCTGAGGGGGGAGGCGCTTGCCTTGCATATTCCTCTAGAGATGCTTCCGCCTACCAACTATAGTATAGAGGGAAGTAGCTATTGCACGCTACCTCTTGCGGAGGGGGATAATGCGATTCTCTCTGCCACGGCAAGATATGGAGTGGTAGCAGTGGTGCGTAATGAGGTCTATCAAGATTCTTCTCTTAAGCAGTATAGTGAGCAACTTAACCGCCTATCAACGGAGCGAGACGCTACTCGAGGAGAGCTTTTGACGCTAAAAAGCGAGTATGACAAGTTGCTGCGCCAAAAGAAACAGTATAAGAAGGTCTCAATTCTAACCCTATGTGTCGTGCTTTTAGTACTCATCGGGTTGGGAGGTTTCTTCTTCTTAGGATACAATTTGCGCTTAGTGCAGCAAGATGCCAAAGAGCAAACTTCCCAAAAAGAAATGCTTGCGAAGAGGAACGAAAAGCTGGAGCAGGATAATCAGGAGCTTGCCTATTCGTATCAGAGGGAGCAGCAAGAGCATCGCGAAGCGCGGTCTTTACTCGAAGGCCTGGCACAAGATATGCCGATTATTATCAAGGGCGCTGGCGTTGCAACTACAAGTCAAACCTCTGATAGACCCAACGATTTTTCTTCGAAAGCGCAGGTAGATCATTGTCTCTGGATTGCCATTGAGTATAAAGAATTGGAGGAAGCGACGATAGATCTAAGGTGTGATGTGTATCGTGCGGAAGATCATTACTTAATGGCATCTGTAGAGATTCCATTGCAAACATTGCTTCTCGGAGAGGGGGTTCGTACTATATTAAGTCCCGGTCTTGTAGCTGATTGGAGAGAGGGCTCTTATCGCATCGAAGTCTCCAAAGGGGAGCAACTCGTTTATTCTAAGCCCTTCCGACTTATCTAGTTCTACCTTTCTAGCCCCCCTTTTTCGTTTCCCTTTGTTGATTGGGAGGCTTTTGAGGGCGGTGTTTGTAGGGCTAGGCCTCTTTGTCTTTGGCTTTCGTCTCTCTTTTGGGAGGGGTGGGGGTGTGACAGCATCCCGAGCACCCCGGGCAAGAAGAGCCCTTTGTGCCGTCTTGTTTGTGACGCGCTGAGAAAATGCGCCATAGGAAGCGAAAAGCTGCAGCTACGGCAATGGCTACAATAACGTATACGAGTATCAGCTGTATTGTCATTCTCTTTAGCAGAGGTTTTTCGTCCTCACCATAAAATCTTTAGAACCCTAACCACGAGCCAATCTGGTAGACTAAAAACGAGGTTACCCATGCGAGGAGGCAGGTGTAGACCATCACAAAAAGACTCCATTTGTAGCTCCCTGCCTCACGCCCTACCGCTGTTACTGTAGCGATACAGGGGAAGTAGAGCAAAACAAATACCATGAAAGAGAGGGCGATAAGTGGGGTAAATGTACGGGTACCATCGGGGCGTACTTCTTGCTTGATGCGCTCAGATAATTGTACCGAAGCCTCGTCACTATCATCGCTATTACCCGTATAGATAACTCCCATTGCACCTACCACGACCTCTTTGGCCGGTAGACCCGATAGGAGTGCGATACTCATCTTCCAATCGAAGCCTAGGGGAGCCAGTGCAGGCTCTATGGTCTTACCCATTTGCCCCAAGATAGAGCCCTCTTGCTGCTCGGTGTGCCCTACAAGACGGATTGAGTCAATGATTTCTTCTCTCTCTTTAGCGGAGTGAACTTCAGCATTGTTTAGTACTTCGGTAATGCGAGCTTCTGTGCGTTTTTCGACCTCGGCGCGCGGGAAGTATCCCAAAAACCAGATAATCACAGAGGCTACCAAGATGATGGTCCCCATTTTTTGTAGGTACTCTTTTGCTTTATCCCAAACGTGGATAAGTACGGACTTGTAGGTGGGGATACGGTAGGGAGGTAGCTCCATTACAAATGGAATATCCTCTTGTTTGAAAAATAGCTTGCGGAACAATCGCGCCAGCAATACGGCAAGGATAATCCCCAATAGATACAATCCGAAAAAGACAATACCTGCATGGCGAGGGAAGAAGGCACCGGCTAGGAGTACATATACCGGTAGGCGTGCATTGCAACTCATCAAAGGAGTTACTAAGATGGTGATGAGTCGGCTTTGACGACTCTCTATGGTACGAGACGACATGATAGCCGGCACGTTACAGCCGAAGCCCATAATCAAGGGGATAAACGACTTGCCGTGCAGCCCCATCTTGTGCATGAGCTTATCCATCATAAAGGCAGCGCGCGCCATATATCCCGTATCTTCCATTACCGAGATGAATAGGTAAAGGATAAGGATCTGCGGCAAGAATACGATAACACCGCCTACACCGCTGATAATCCCCCCTACAATGAGGTCTTTTAGGGGGCCATCGCTGAGCAGACTCGATACTCCATCACTGATATACTGAACGAGTGTCTCTATCCAACTTTGAGGGTAGGCCCCGAGTATAAAGGTGCACTCAAACATCAAGAAGATGAAGACGAGGAAGATAGGAAATCCTGCAATAGGATTGATGAGCAAGCGGTCTATACGGTCGGTTTTGGTGCGTACAATGCTTTTGTGGGGGCGTAGTGTCTCACGTAGTGCTCCGGCTATGTAGCCGTAGCGTCTGTCGGTTATAAGAGTCTCTGTATCCTGCTCTCCCAAACTGGATTTCATCTTATCCAGTTCGTAGCGTACTGCCGAGAGTATGAAGCCTCCCTTCTCCCCAAATTGGGCTGTAGTCTGCTCCATCTCCGGGTCTTTCTCAAGGAGTTTAACCGCAATATAGCGAGCCGGGAGTTGTTTGGCAAGGGGGAGATGATCCTCGATTTTTTGCGTAAGGCTTTCGATGGAAGGCTCTAGGATGGATCCGTAAGGGATCTTGATGTCTCGATCGGATGTAGAGGGGTTTTCTGCAAGATGTACCACCGCATCAAACAGCTCAGATACTCCACGGGCTACACGACCAACGGTGGGCACCATGGGAATGTCAAGCAGTTGGGAGAGGAGTTTGATGTTGAGTTCGCTTTTGCTTTGCTCGAACTCATCAAACATATTGAGGGCTACAACCATGGGGAGCTTCATCTCCTTAATCTGCATGGTTAGGTAGAGATTTCGCTCTAGGTTGCAGGTATCTACTACGTCTATGACGATGTCCGGACGCGTTTCCGGGCTGGAGAGAAATTGACGAATGTAGAGTTCTTCGGGGCTATAGGGCGATAGCGAATAGCTCCCGGGAAGGTCTACGATCTCGATGCGGTAGTCGCCGTGGCCGAAGTGTGCCTCTTTGGCATCCACCGTTACTCCGCTGTAATTGCCTACATGCTCATGGGCGCCACTGGCAAGGTTGAAAAGTGAGGTCTTGCCGCAGTTGGGGTTTCCCACGAGAGCCACCCGCAGTTTTTTGCGTCGGGAGCTAGAGGGTCTAGAGGAGTGAGCCTGGGAGTCGTTATTAGTAGGTATTGGGTTGTCTTGACTTTCATCGGCTAGGGCTTCGAGTTGAGGCTCACTCGCTGTTGTCTCTTCGGCTATGGTCTCCACTAGTTCCACGTCAATGAGGGCAGCATCCTGCCTTCTGAGGGAAACGTTGTAGTCCATAATGCGATAGTACACAGGGTCTTTGAGGGGGGCATTCTGTACAACCATCACGCGTTTCCCCGCAATAAAGCCCATTTCGAGTATCCTTTTACGGAATGCTCCACGCCCTCCCACCTTCTGGATAAGGGCCGTTTTCCCTGTTTCTACATCAGACAACTTCATAAAACAAAGTTACCGCACAAATCGCAAAATACTATGCTTCTTGCCTACCTATTAATGGGGATTGGTTGGGGATTTCTAGGTTGATATTCCTTTTATAAAGGGGACGAAAAAGAACCCTTGCAGCACCACAAAGGGAGCGTACTGCAAGGGCTCTTAGGGGAGAAGGGGAGAGCGTTTTTTCGTTGTCTCTCCTCCTAGAGGATTTACCTACCCACTTAGAAACTTAGTTTCATACCAAGGAAAGCGGAGCGAGGCATTGTGGGGCCGTATATATAGCCTGAGTCGCGATCTGCACCCTTATCGTAGTCCGATTGCATGGCATTGAGTAGGTTGTTCATGCCCGCATAGATCTGGAGACAGGTGCTGGAGAAGAAGTCGAAGTCGTAAGAGAGTTTGAAGCCCATGTCGAAGAATGTGGGGGTCTTCTTGAGTTCGTCTATACGGATTTCGGTATCTTTTTCTAGTCCACCGGCAACGAGATAGTTCTGAAGGGCTTCTTCGTCAAAGCCCTGGGGATAGCCGGAGTTAGGCTGCTGTGTGCTACCATATTTGATAGCGTGGGGTACGTACATGGGGCCTGTAATAGTACCCGTGAGAGCTATATCGAAGTTTTTGACAGGGGTAATACCCAGTGTAAAGTAGCCATAAGCTGAGGGAGTTCTGGTGATGATGTTGCTCTCTTGCTTCTTGTTTACGGCTTTAATGGGGTTATCGAGTTCGTCCGTTGTGTCGAAGATAAGAGGGAATCCCTTATCGTCGAAGTCTGCACGTTGCCCCCATTCTTCGGGCTTATCGTAGCGATTCTTTGTAAGTGTGAGCCCGCCTTGTAGCTGCAGTATGCTCCAAGTTAGTTTCCCTTCTAGGTTAGCACCATACACAGTAGCTCCCTCTCCGTTCTTACGATCGTACATCATGATACCATGCTCAATCTTCTTAAGCTTTGTTACAAAGACGTCTTGTAGCTTATTGTAGAATCCCTCTACAAGGAGGTTCGCCTTTACGGCACCCCATTGTGCATAGAGGTCTGCACTGGCGTTGATAGAGTGGCTGGTCTCGGGGCGGAGATCGGGGATATTGTATACCTTTTGCACTTCGCCATTAACTACGCCCACGTGAAGGTCTTCGTCAAATACCTGAGGAGCACGGAATCCCTTGGCGTAGGAGAGGCGGAAGTTCACGTTCTTAGTCGGGTTGTAACGCAGCGTAGCACGGGGGCTAAAGATAGGCTTACCTACAGCCGAGTTCTCGTCGAGGCGAGCTCCCAAAAGGATGCTGAGCATATCGTTTTTCCATTCAATCTGAGCAAGTTGGCTCCAGTTATTGATTTTCTGATCAATCTTTGGGAATAGCTCAATTAGGTTGCCCTTGCTGTCTTTTTCTGCGAGCCAGTTGCGGAGGGGCATTACATCGCTTAGGTGGTCGTAGACGTACTCTGCACCAATAAGTACCTGAGCCGGCATGAAGAGGAGGCGATCGAAGTCGTAGCTATACTGCAAGCCTCCCATGTAGGTATTGCCTTTGGATACACCATAGTTGATACCATATTTTTCGGGAGGAATGGGGAATCCTAAACGGCCGAGGCGATTCCCTTTATCGTCTTCTAACTCACCGATGCCTCCGTAATAGCTTTTGCGGTTTACGATTTGACCGGAAATGTAGGTAAGAAGGTGGTGTTTGTAGTCGCTAGAGAAAGCATCAAACTTGGCGTTGGAGCTGAAAATGCTGTGGTCTACGTGCTCCGAGATAGAAGCAACGTGGTCCGGCCAATCGATATGATCACCCCCGCGGCGGAATTCTTGTATCGTGTGGAACTCAGCCGTTAGCTTGGTATAGTCTGTGGTACGGAGGAATGCGCGAGTACCCAGAGAGCGGCTGTTGAGGCGTCCGAGCTCACTATACCCATCATTATTGGCATCCCATTCTTGGCGGTAGCGGGTTTGACCAAAAATCATGGCACCTGCTCGGTTGTCGTCGCTTACGAGGGAGGCATTCATGCTGATGTTGTTATCGGGGTTTTTCATGCCCGTAAAGGTGAGGCTCTCTCCAAAAGAAAAACTATTGCCCACAGGCTCTTTGGTAATGATATTAACCACACCACCGATAGCCGAGGAGCCAAAGAGGGCAGACCCCCCACCGCGCACTACCTCTACGCGATCAATCATGTTGGTAGGGATTTGCTCGATACCATACACGCCGGCTAGGGCACTAAAGATAGGACGGCTGTCGATAAGGATTTGGGTATAACGCCCATCAAGCCCATTGATACGTACTTGGTTAAAACCGCAGTTTTGGCAGTTGTTTTCTACACGTACCCCGGGTTGGAAAATAATTCCTTGTGCGAGGTTGTTGGCATTGACGCGGCTAAATACCTCTTCGCCCACTACATTTACAATAGTAGGAGCTAGGCGGCGTAGTGTGGCTTGGCGGTTAGCTGTTACCACTACCTCGTCTATGTTTACGGCATCTTCGTAGGCTTCAAAGTTTACCTCCGTCACCTTATTCTTTTCTATTACTACGGTTTTCTCTTGGCTTAGGTAGCCAACGCCACGCATGATAAGGGTGAGTTTGCCAGGCTTTACATTGCGTAGGAAATAGTGCCCCGTAGCATCGGTACTCGTCCCAAAGTTCGTGCCTTTGATTTGGATGGTAATACCCGGTATGTGCTCTTGGGTTACAGCGTCTACCACATGGCCTATGATGTTGGCATCGGTAGGTACAGGACGTTTTTTTTCCGGGGGTGCTGCATTGACCCCGGCTACCGTGATCAATAGACACAGTAGCGAAATTGCGAATCTTTTCATTCTTCTATTTTCTGTAGTTTATTCCAATTCTGGAGATGAATTTGGCCTATACCAAATAATCGGCTGCAAAGTTACAATGTTAAATACGCCGATAAAATACCTCTAAATAGGTATTTTGAGGGTTCTTTTTACCCCCTATACCCAAAAAGCACTAGCCCTTTGCATTACAGCAAGACTAGTGCTTTAAGTTGCAGAGGCTTCTGCCTCTAGTGTGTGGTCTCTTCGGTAAGAAGGGGATGACCCCTCACTTTCCTAGGAGGGAAGTTTAGCGAATGCGCTTGTAGCCATATACGGCACGCTCTCCGAGTTCTTCTTCAATACGGAGGAGCTGGTTGTATTTGGCAATGCGGTCGGTACGGCTGAGCGAACCGGTCTTGATTTGTCCGGAGTTGGTGGCAACGGCAATGTCGGCAATAGTAGTGTCTTCCGTTTCTCCTGATCGGTGAGACGTTACCGAGGTATAGCCGTGGCGGTGAGCCATGTCGATAGCATCGAGAGTTTCGGTAAGAGTACCAATCTGATTTACCTTGATTAGGATCGAATTGGCGCAGCCTTCTGCGATACCCTTGCGTAGGAAGTCTACGTTGGTCACAAAGAGGTCGTCGCCCACGAGTTGGCACTTAGAGCCGATAGCCTCTGTAAGTTTGCGCCAGCCTTCCCAGTCGTTTTCTGCCATACCATCTTCGATGGAGTCGATGGGGAACTGCTCGGTAAGACTCTTGAGGTAGGCAACTTGCTCCTCCGGGGTACGTTTAGCTCCATTGGCTCCTTCGAACTTGGTGTAGTCATATACACCCTCTTTGAAGAACTCACTCGAAGCGCAGTCTAGGGCAATGGTAACATCCTTTCCTGGTTCATAACCTGCAGCGCGGATAGCCTCAAGAATGCTATTAAGAGCGTCTTCTGTCCCATTGAGTGCGGGAGCAAAACCACCTTCGTCTCCTACGGCTGTGCTAAGACCACGAGCCTTGAGTACTTTCTTGAGGGCATGGAACACTTCGGTACCCATGCGAAGCCCTTCTCGGAAGTAGCACGCTCCCACGGGGCGAATCATGAACTCCTGGAAAGCAATAGGGGCATCGCTATGCGACCCTCCGTTGATGATATTCATCATAGGGATGGGCAATACATAAGTATTGGTGCCACCGATATAGCGATAGAGAGGGATGTCAAGCTCGGCAGCAGCAGCCTTAGCTACAGCGAGAGATACTCCTAGCATGGCATTAGCTCCGAGGTTCGACTTTGTGGGCGTACCATCCAACTCAATGAGCTTTTGGTCAATGGCGCGTTGCTCGAGAGCCGACATACCAAAGAGGGCAGGAGCAATGATTTCGTTTACATTCTGTACTGCCTTTAGTACTCCTTTGCCACTGTAGCGATTCTTGTCGCCGTCGCGCAATTCAATTGCTTCGTGTTCACCCGTAGAGGCACCGCTAGGGACGGCAGCACGACCGATGAATCCACTATCGAGTACTACTTCTACTTCTACTGTAGGGTTGCCGCGAGAATCCAATATCTCACGACCCGTAATCTTTACAATCTCCATTTTGATTTACGATACTTCTTATATTTCTTATCTTCTTGCTACAAAGGTAGCTAAAATACTACTATCTAAGTGATTCTGTTTGGCGGAGGGGCTGGAGCTCTTCCCATGCGTATGAAACGGCAAAAACTCCCGCCCTATAGCTTTTTTATTCTAGAGGGCTGCAAAACAGGGTATATAGTCCTCTGGAAGCTCTTTGTCTTGGGTAGATTTCTGGTGTTTCTCCTAGTTCGGGAGTGGGTTCGGACCTCTATTGAGGGGATGTATAGCCCTCTTATTTTCGGAAGTTACGACGTGTGAAGTAGAGCACAAATACCAAGTTGAGGATGAGTAGCCCTGCGCCCATAAAAACGTACTGGGTCATATCGCCCGATACTTTGGTTAGCAATATGATGGCTGCTACCACAATGAGTACCGCTAGAGCCAGTACAACCCAAGTGACTAGGTTACGTGCTTTCTTTCTTTGAGTTCCTCCCATTTCCAACTAGAGTTTACCTGTTTATCTGTGAACAAAGATACAAGAGAGTAACCACTCTGCCAACAGACCTCGCAAGAATTGTGAGCCAAAGTTCGAATAAACCCTGTTTGATTGCTTAGGATTAAAAAGGGGATATACCCTTTTCTTTTAGCTTTTTAGGAAAGATGTACTAAGGGTAAGATACCAAGAAGTGGGAAGATAAGTCAGGGGATAAATACCTATAACTGGGGGTCTAAAAATATCTTTTTATTTTCTTGTTGAAAGTAATTTTGCAGCGAATATTCTAGCATATTATCCGTTAGTACAGATAGATTTGTTTATATCCTTGCGTATCAGTCGTATCATATATTTCTTTCTTCTTTCTCTCGGTTCTATTTTGCTTCTTAGGGCGCAAGAGGGAGAGACGTTTGTTTTGCACGTAAAAGTAATTGATGCAGGCAGTAGAGAAAGTATTCCGGAGGCTTCTGTCGGATTTCGGTATGATCAGCGTTTATTGGGAGCTACTGCCAACAAAGAAGGCGTAGCACACCTTAAAGGCATACCTCGGGGGAGTACGGGGCTCCTGCAGGTGCGTTATGTTGGTTATAAGGAGTATAGGCAAAAAATTGAGGTAGAGCGCGAGATGCAAATTACTGTGGCACTACAGCCTGCAACCGAGTTAGGAGAAGTCGTCGTTACGGCACGCGAGTCCTTTAAGCCTGCTACAGCCGGAATTATCGGTCGTCAATCGATTAATTTGTTACAACCTTCTACCTTTTCAGATCTTCTGGCTTTGCTTCCCGGAGGGATGACGTCTTCTCCTCACCTTGCAGAGAGGAATACGATTCGATTGCGAGAGGCAGAGGCTCCAATATCAGGGAACTATCGTACTTCCTCAATAGGCACTGCCTTTGAGATTGATGGAGTTCCTCTTAATACCGATGCTAATATGCAGAGTTATGCCAATAGTGTATGGCGTGCTGATAACCAACGTCGTTCGGGAGGAGTGTTTAATATTGGCTCGGGTGTGGATATGCGAGGAATCTCTACTGATGATATAGAGGAGGTAGAAGTTTTGAGAGGTATTCCTTCTGTAGAGCATGGTAACCTAGTTTCGGGGCTTGTTCGTATTAGACGTAAAATGAAAGCAACTCCGCCTAAGGTGCGTATCAAATCAGACCCGAAGAGCAAACTCATATATCTGGGGTCGGGTTTTCAATGGCGAGAACAAAGAAGTGTACTTAATCTATCGGCGGATTATCTTGATAGCAAGATTTCTCCAATCAATAGTTTTGAGAACTTTCGTCGTCTTACCTTTTCGGCTCGTTATGTCCATGAGTTAGAGTCTCCCAATTACCAGGGGTCTTGGATGCAAACCCTAGACTATGGAGGTACTTTTGACAATGAAAAGGTAGACCCCGAGCAGCAAAAAAATGAGCAAGACAAGTTCTTTAGCAGTAATAACCGTTTTGCTCTCTCCGGCGAACTTAGTCTTAAAGCTAGGCAGTCTACGCGCTTAATCAATCAGATTGATGTGCACTACAATCTCGCCGCCCAAAGAGACGAGGTCCGAGAGCAGCGCTATGTCTCTACGGTGCGCATTAACCCGCTGACTACGGTGTTAGAGGGAGAGAGTGATGCTTTTTTTGCTCCCAATAGTTACTTAGCTAGTGTCGAAGTGGAGGGGCGGCCTGTAACGGCTTTTCTAAAGTCAGTACTTCGCTTTGCTTCCTGGAGGGGTAATCAGGTGTCCGTAGGAACTGAATACTCATTCTCAAAAAACTATGGGAAAGGTTCTGTTTACGATGTGACTCGTCCGATTGATCTAGGGCTCCCTACACGTTTACGTCCTTTCTCCTTAGTTCCTTCTGAGCATAAGATAGCTCTGTTTGTAGAGGATAAGGGGCGATGGCGCTTGGGAGAACGTGCCTCGTTGGAGGCTGTAGTGGGAGGGCGTTTGCAGATGATGTCCGCACCGAGGGCTTATGCTGTGGCATGGAAGCCTTATCTCGATCCCCGGATCAATGTGCGTTACGAACGAAAATACTTGTCTCCGGAAAAACCTTTCACTGTAGGGCTGAATGTAGGTTTAGGGCAGCTCTCTATGCTCCCCTCCTCTGCTTACCTTTATCCTGCTCCTGACTACTACGATATTGTTGAACTCAACTATTATGCCGCAGAAGAGAAGTTTCGGAGGATACATTTCCGCACTTATCCCCTAGATCTTGCGAACTATGCTTTAGAGGCACCTCGTAACCTGAAAATGGAACTCCGTTTAGATGCCTCTTATGCCGGTTATCTTCTCTCTGTTACTGCTTTTAGAGAGGATATGCGCAATGGATATCGCCAAATGGCTCGTATTGCCTCCTTTGCATACAATAAGTACGATGCCACGGGGATAGATCCGAATACCCTAACTGCTCCTCCCGACCTAGGAGCTCTCCCGGTTACTCGCGATACCACCCTTTCCCTCTACGGGGTTACTACCAATGGTAGCCGCACCCTCAAGAGAGGGATAGAATGGCAGATTTCAACTCCTCGTATTCCCTTACTATCCACTCGTTTTACCTGTAATGGGGCTTGGTTTGTTACCCGTTATGAAAATAGTATCCCCTATCTGGATAGACCTGATGTTGTATTTAATGGGGAGGAGTTGCCTGTGATTGGCGTGTATAAAAACGATACTGGTTATACTAGTTCCAGTCTTGCCTCAAGCATTATGATGGATACCTACATTCCAAACCTTGACCTCCTCTTTGCAACTACCTTTGAGGCTATCTTCTTTAGTAAGAGGTTAATTCAGCCACAGGCACGTATTCCTATTAAATACATTGATAAGGAGGGCGTGGAACACCCGTTTACCGAGGCATCTTTGAGCGATCCCCTACTAAAGCAACTTGTACGGGCAGGGAGCAAAGAGCCTACACTCATGCATACTCCGTTTGCAGGCTTTGTTAACTTCAAAGCTACGAAGCAATTCTTTTCTCGTAGGTTGGGGGTTGCCCTTTTTGTTCACCGTCTTATTTCAATAGAACCTCTTTACGAGAGATCAGGTCGTACCATACGGCGCTCTTCTACTCCCTATTTTGGCATGGAACTTAACATACAACTATAGTTGAAAATAACAGCTTAAACAGATAAATCAAAATGAAAAAAACAATTCTTTTTTCCTTATTAGCTCTCTGCTTATTTGCCGTCAGCGCTTGTCAGAAAGAGGGCCCAAAAAATCAATCGAAGGTAACCTTATCCCCTTCTCTCAAAGACTTTAATACCCCTTACCAGCTCGTAGAGCTTACTGTCACCTTCAAAGAAGTAAATACCGGTAAGAGCTATGAAGCTAAACAACAAGATGGAAAAGTGATGATTGACCTCCCTTTTGGCCTCTATAATATCAATGCCATAGGAGCTATTACCTACTCGGTAGATGGCAAAGAGAAGCGCGCTTCTGTGGTCGCTACTCGCCCTAATGAAACTATTAATTCTCCCGAGAGTAACATTACTCTAGATCTGTTGTTTTCGGAGCAACCGGATCCGGGGGAGGGTGATATACGCTCACTTGTCATCGCTGAGATCTTTCCTTCAGGGACTCTTACCCCAAATGGGGATAAATATATTGGCGATCAATACTTCCGTATCTACAACAATTCTGACAAAGTCGTCTATGCCGATAGTCTCCTTATCCTAGAGTCTTCATTTAATACGATACTCGTGCAAGATATAGAGCCAAAACTCACAGAGACTTGTTTCCCTGTGCAAGCTGTGTACATGATTCCCGGGAATGGCAAGGATGTTCCCGTTCAGCCAGGAGGGTATCTTACGATTTGCGACCAAGCAGCCAACCATAAGAATATCAATAAGAACTCAATAGACCTCAGTAATGCAGATTTTGAGTGGTATGACGAGACTCCTGCAAACTCAAGGGTTAAGGATGTGGATAACCCTGCTAAGAACCTAGAAAAAATTTATTGTTATACGCGTACTATTTGGAGCCTGCACGATCGTGGTGGGTCTTCTTACGCTATTGCAAAGATGAACACTTCTAAGGAGGACTATCTTGCCAAATACAAGGCAAAGTATATTTGGAAGTTCCCAATGCCTGATGGTACTATCAAGAATATAGATAAAGAGACCTATTTTGTACCCACTGATTGGGTGATTGATGGGGTAAATTTGAGTATTCGCTCCCTTGATAAATGGCTTGTGATGCCTACGGCTTTAGATCGAGGATTTACCTATATCTCTACAATAGATCGTGACCCACAGCGTTACGGGAAGAGTGTGGTACGCAAAACCGGAGCCATGAAAAATGGTATTCAACAGCTAGTCGATACCAATAATTCAACAGAGGACTTTACCCCCCAAAGTAAGGCAACTCTTCTCTAAGGGATTCTGACTAATGACTATGATAGAGAAGTTGCGTACGGCGCTTATTTTACTACTGCTGCCTCCTATTGTGGGGGTTGAATGGTCTGCGGTAGGGGCGGAGATAAGTCTCTTGCGCTCCCCTCAAGACTCCCTGCAGAGGGCTATTGAGGAGCACCATTGGGCATACCAAAATCTGATAGCACCCCACTATGAGGCGCCATCTCTTTTGGCTTTGCAGTACGCAACTTCTCTTTCTAGTGTCGAGACCCTTTTTTCTTCTCGCCGAGGTGCTAGTATCTCCTCCCTAACGGAAGGAACGTCCCGCTCCCAAATTCAGATCAACTGCACCTCGTTGTTTCATCTCGATTCCCTCTCTTCCGTATGGGGGCGTGCTATCTATATGTCCGCCTCTAACCAAAATGTACAAGGACGTGAGACAGCGCACTATCCTCTTACGGCTCCTTATACCTCTATCGATACGATCGGAGGTTTCCTCGATGGTGAGTCTTACACCTTCAGCGGAGGCTATAGTCATGCTTTTCCCACTCGCTGGAGATGGGGTATTGAGGGAGGCTATGAAGCCTATCAAGAGAGCAGGGATCGGGATCCTCGGGTCCTGAACACCTCAGGAGACCTTACGATCAAAACGGGAGTCTCGTATAAGTTCCCTTCATACTACTTGGGACTTTCTCTGTCGGGACGCGTCTATAAGCAGGTGCATCAGATGAGCTTTATGAATCCTTTAGGAGCTCAATTTGTTTTTAATCTTCTGGGGTTTGATGAATATTCTCTTCGCTTTTTGGGTAATGCAGAGGCTAAGGCCTTTAATGCTTATGGCTATGGGGTTGAGGGAGATCTGCTGCCGGTTGAGAAAAAACAGGGGCAGCAATTTTTTGCTACCGCTAAGTACCATTACTTAGGGATGGAGTTTACGCTAAAAAATCGCAATGAATTGCGTTTGTCATACCTCCATCGGCATCGACTGAATTTGACAGTGAGTTATCTATCAACAACCCTTTTTGGTCTGTGGGCATTGAGTAATAGATTCGACTTGGAGAGAAGGTTCGGCGATGAATCTGTATACGGAATGCAGGAGGGGATTTCCTATCCTTTACTTTCTGTGGAGAGCAAGAACTATCGTAGTCTCTACCTGAGAGACGACTTAGAGGGCGTTTTTTCCTTCCAGTCTAGGAGGGCTCTTTGGGAATTGCTTCCCTCAGTTCGTTTTGAGTTCTTTCAGCAAGAGCGAAAGTCTTCCGGGGCTTTGGAGCAATATTCCCACCTTACCCCCGGGGTTTCTCTTCGCTGTCGGCATGCAATAGATCGGCAGCACCATTTTACTCTTCGTACCCAGGTCGGTTTGGAGCATCGCTTTGGTCTTCGGGATGTTCTTCTCTTCGGTCCTCTTCCTATAGACGAGTTTCTCCATCCTTTTACGAAGAAGTTGCGTTCATTGGCAGAGATGAATCACAAAATACAAGTGATGAATCAGACACACATCAGGACCTCTCTAGGGGGGGAATATCTGCTTCCTTCTCGGCAGGCATCTCTCTATGCTCAAACAAGTGCTGCTCTATGCTACTTTAGCAGCAGGGTAACACTTTACAAGCTACAGGTCTCTTTGGGTCTTCTATTTTAGCTGAGAAATAAAAATGTATAGGGTAGAGATTCTGTCTATTCTAGCACGAAAGTTAAGTACGTTAAACATAATTCAATCAACAAACAAGTATGCGCAAAAATTTATTTACGTTGCTGTTGAGTTTTATCGCCCTTGCCACATCATTTTCTGTGGCAAAAGCTCAGACTCAACAATCAATCAGTTTAGGAGATTTTTCCTCGACGACGGAGCACTTCCAGGGGAGTATAGGGCAGAAAGCTCCTTTCGATTTCGATTATCAGTATAGCCGTTCTCAGCAGCTCTATACAGCAGAAGATCTCGTAGGGCTTGAAGGGAAGGAGATTACAGAAATCCACTTCCGGGTTTATAATCAAGAAGGGACTTCTTTTGAGCCTGATTACTCTATTAAGGTGCGTCTCTACCTCTCTAACATAGAGGATACTGAGTTTAAGAAGAAGAGTGGTGAGAAGAACTATCCTTGGAAATCTATTGATACCGATGCCGATTTGTGTGCAACAGCAACCTTCAATATTGATTTCGATGAAAAACAAGAACAGGATTTTGAACTTCATGTGAAGCTTGATAAACCTTTCCTCTACACCGGGAAAAGCATTCTGATGACTGTTGAGGGGGAGGCAAATATGCCCCTAGCAGCAATGGGACAGACTTATACCGATTTTTATTGTTATCCCAAGAATGTGATGGGGATGCCTATTCGCACGCTCTACAGAGCAACCGACAATGGTGGAATACTCGAAGGAGGTTGGGGAGAGTATTCTGACGGTTCGGGATTAAAGCAAAGAGCTGTACTCAAGATATTCTATAGAGCGAAAGAAAACGAGCCTATTGTCGAGCCATTGGATCCCGTTAATCCTGTTGTAACCCTGACAGCCCCGGGGAACCTTAGTGAGCAACTCAAGGGAATCACTGAACCCCATAAGTGCCAGACTTTGACGATCAAAGGCGAAATGAATGCGGCCGATGTCGAATTCGTCTCTCTACGCATGGGTGGCTTGACCAAGCTGGATATGAAGGAGGCTTCTATCCAAGAGAATGCCCTGCCTAGGACCGCACTCTCGAAACATCCTAATCTAGAAGAGGTAATCCTCCCCCAGAGTCTAACCCTTATCGGGGAGGCTTCTTTGAGTGATATGCCCAAGCTGACTCGCGTGGTAATGGGCGATAATGTAACTGAAATTGGGATGAATGCTTTTGCTTTGAGTAGGGCTTTGTCCGATGTGGTATGGAGCACTAAACTAGAGACTATCCGCTCTGATGCCTTCCTCGAGTGTAAGGGACTCCAGAGAGCAGATCTCCCCGCTAGCGTCACAACGATAGAGCAAAATGCTTTTGCTAAGAGTGGCTTGGTGTACTTCAAGACGCCAGAACTTCTTGAGAAAATCGAACGTATGTGTTTCTACTCTTGCAGCGAACTCAAAGAGGTATACCTCACAGAAAAAGTCAATAGCATTAACTTTAAATCTTTTGGAGAGTGCACGGCTCTTACCAAAGTGACTTCGATGAATACGACTCCGCCTACCGTCTATCGTAACGCTTTTGACAGGGTAGCACTGGCAACAGTCATCCTGTATGTTCCTACACAAGATCTTGTGGCTACTTACAAGGAAGCTGCTGTGTGGAAGACGTTTGGGAGCATCGTTCCATTAGTCTCTTCCGACGTATTCCACAAACTTTCGTATAAGAATGAATACGAGGGCGGTACTCTTAAGGTCTACAATGGCGATGAACTCCTGCCGACCGAAGCTAGCGTGAAGGAGAATACCTCGGTGCGCCTCGTGGCAGAAGCGAAAGAGGCTTACCTCCTCAAGGGATGGCTTATTAATGGGAGAGAAATCGAAGCTACGGGACTCGAGTACACCTACGAAGTAAAGGCTCCTACTACTGTGGAGGCTATTTTTGCAGAAGCCTACAAGCGTTATAAGGTTGCCTTCCAAGCTAATAACCCCGAGTATGGTAAAGTAACGGCTACTATCGGCGGAGTGGAAATCGAATCAGAAAGCCTGCAAAAGGCCGATCAGGCAGTTGTTTTTACAGCTCATCCCGAAAAGAACTACCACCTCAAGCACTGGATCGTAAATGGGGCAATGACTCCGAAGCAGGGCGAGGCTACCCTGGAAATTGTGCTTAATAGACAGACTCTTGTGGAAGCAGTTTTCGAGCGTGACGAGATATACTATCAGTTGAGCATCTCTATTGCTGATAATAATGGAGGTGTATCAGCCACTATAAATCATGGGACTATCCCTTTGAATTCCAAAGTGAAGGAAGGGTCTGTTGTGGAGATTTTGGCAGAACCCAACGATGGTTACGAGTTCGCTTTTTGGACCATCAATGGTAAAGTGGTAGAGGATACAAGCAATCCGATCTCAATTACCATTGACAAAGACTATCGCGTCCAAGCTTCTTTCAAGGAGGAGACCGCCCTCAATAGAGTAGCATCTACCGGCAGCCTCAATTGTAAAGTTGTGAACGGAATACTCCGTGTTATCTATCCCACGGAAGGGGCTACTGCTATTGTCTATAATCCTAGAGGCTCTATACTCGCTAAACGTGTAGTGCGAGATGGCGAAGTATGCTTCTCCCTTACAGAGGGCGTTTACCTTGTACAGATAGAAGGCACTCAAGAGGTTGTCAAGGTGCTCGTTCGCTGAGCTTAGAGTATCATCCCTCCCTCTTGGGGGAAGGAATGGATATGCAAGGGTGTTCCCAATTTGTTTTGGGGCACCCTCTTTCTTTTTCTCAAGGCGAAGATGGGGAATTCCTTGTCTGTTGGAGCCGGATGGATGGGGGTAAATTGCATCCCTGATGGCGGACTTATTAATTCGTTGTCCTTGAGTTGGTTATAAGTTTTCCTCTCTTGCTGAGATTTTCTTCCGCATGAAAAATAATTTGCGTCCGCACAAAAATAAATTTCCTTCCGCACAAAAATAAATTTTCTTCCGAACGAAAATATTTTTTCTTCCGAACGAAAAATAATTTGTGTCCGCACGAAAAATAATTTTCTTCCGCACGAAAGATTCCGAGTGGCTGCGAGATGGCTCGGTATCTTTTGCTTGCTGTGTCGTGTGGGCATTCACCCCGTATCAGAGCCACAAGCACGCACTTAGACAAATTCGGGAGGAAGGGTAGGTTTGTGTTTGTACATTTACCAGTAGAGAAATAGGGTGAGTATAATTTATCACTCTTCAGAATAAAGAACCACCCGAAACAGCTTGGCTTGTTTTGGGTGGTTCAATAGTTTGTTGCTTACTATTTAGCTCGATTAGAAGCTCATCTCTTTTTTAAAAATGTCCCTATAACAAGCAGGGCATAAACAACCATTCCACCTACGGTGATCCCAAAGAGGAGAGTATCCTTATTAAAGGAAAGATAGAGCGAAATTAAAAAGTACATCAAAAACAATACAGCCCTTACACTTTCCAAGAGAAGCGGTTCTCTCTTCTTCCTATTGGATAGAAATAGTTGAAATAGATTCATGGCAAAGTCGTCTCCCAATATTTGAAACTATAAGCGGCAACAGAAAGACTCGAGTAAATTAACTCTTTCTGTACCAATTCGCTACTTTCGATTTTTTCTTCTGGCAGTTTAAGCGAGTTGTCTTTAGAGCAAGAAGAACTCATAACAAACAACATTGTACAAAGGGTGACAACACATGAAAAACAGATTCTTTTCATAATACCATACTACTAATTTGGTACTAAATCATATCGGGAAATACACTATTAAATTCCCTTGTGCCAAAGGTATAAAATCATATTGAAATACAAGGGGCGCATCTCTATTGCAGGAGAGGGGCAAGGAAGGGGGAGGTCTTGCCCTCGGGGTAACGGGCTACCATCTCTTCGGGGGTGCCGGCAAAGAGCAGCCTGCCGCCCCCACGTCCGCCCTCGGGTCCCATCTCGATGAGATGGTCCGCACTCTTGATTACATCCAAGTCATGCTCTATAATCAGCACGGTATTCCCTTTGTCCACAAGTTGATTCACGAGAGATAGCAGTACCCTAATATCCTCAAAGTGTAGCCCCGTAGTCGGTTCGTCTAGGATGTACAACGTATTGCCGGTATCTTTTTTGGTGAGTTCCTCGGATAGCTTTACACGCTGACTTTCGCCCCCCGAGAGGGTGGTGGAGGGTTGCCCTAGCTTGATGTATCCGAGCCCCACCTTGCGCATAACCTCCAAGCGGCGGTGCAATTGGGGAATATTCTCAAAGAATTCGGCGGCTTGGTTTATGGTCATCTCCAGCACATCGGCAATGGTTTTGCCCCTATAGCGTACCTCCAGTGTTTCTCGAGTATAACGCTTGCCATGGCACACTTCGCAGGGGATGGTCACGTTGGGTAAGAAGTTCATTTCGAGGGTACGATAGCCGTTCCCTTTGCAGGCTTCGCACCTTCCGCCGGCTACGTTGAAGGAGAATCTCCCCGGTTTGTAGCCGCGAGCTTTGCTCTCCGGTAGGGCTACAAATATCTTGCGAATCTCGGTAAATAGCCCTGTATAGGTGGCAGGGTTGCTACGAGGGGTACGCCCAAGAGGCGATTGGTCTACCACTACCAGTTTGTCGATATTCTTCATCCCTTCGATAGATTGGTAGGGGAGAGGCTCGCGTTTGGAGTGGTAGAGTTGCCCCGAAAGCAGGGGCACGAGGGTACTATTGATGAGAGAACTCTTGCCGCTGCCCGATACTCCCGTCACGCAAATGAAGGTGCCAAGGGGGATTTGCGCCGTTACATTCTTTAGGTTATTACCTGTGGCCCCTTGTAGGGTAATGCTCTTGCCATTCCCTTTTCGCCGTGTGGAGGGCACCTCTATTCGCTTTATTCCATTCAGATAGTCAGCCGTGAAGGAGTGGGCATGGGGTAGTTGTTGGGGTACTCCCGAGAATACGACGTTGCCCCCCAGGCGTCCTGCTCCGGGGCCCATATCGATTAAGTAATCGGCAGCCAGCATCATCTCACGGTCGTGCTCCACTACCACTACGGTATTCTCTCCGTCTCGTAGTTTCTTTAGTGAGGTAATGAGCCGCTGATTGTCACTGGGGTGCAGCCCGATGCCCGGCTCGTCTAGGAGGTAGAGAACCTCCACCAGTCCGGTACCAATTTGGGTGGCTAGTCGGATGCGCTGGCTCTCTCCGCCCGAGAGGGAGGAAGCAGAACGGCCTAGACTTAGGTAGTATAACCCCACATCGAGGAGGAAGCGAATGCGTACCTCTATCTCCTTTAGTATCTCATGCCCTACAGGCTGTAACTTCTCGGGAATGGCTTGGTGGATTTGGGGCAAGAGGTCGAGCAGCTCGTTGAGGTCGAGGTTGGATAGCTCGTGTATGGCCCACTTGCCAATGCGGTAATGCTGAGCAATGTTGTTGAGTCTCTTGCCGTGGCATAGGGGGCAGGGGGCTGTTACGAGGAATTGCTCCGCCCATCGGCGAGTCAGTTCGGTAGCTTCGTCACGGCTGGCTTCCATGATGATGGCATCGATTACGCCCTCAAATCGGTCGCTCTTGCCTCCTCTCTCTTCGTGCGACTCGCCGTAGAGTAGCGTATCCATTACCTCCTCGGGGATCTCTCCCACAGGGCTGTTGAGGTCGAGTTCGTACGGTTCCAGGATGCGTTTGAGTGCTTCGCTATAGTATTTAACGGCTGCCGGTGTGAGGGGTTTTATCCCCCCTTTGAGGATACTCAGCTTAGGATCGGGCACTAACTTGCTGTTGTCTACGCTACTTACATGCCCTAGCCCTCGGCAGGTGGGGCAGCACCCTTGGGGGGAGTTGAAGGAGAATGTGGCAGGGCTTACCTCGGGATAGGCGATACCACTCTCCGTATCCATCAGTTTGGTGGAGAGGTGCCGCAGTTGCTCGTCCTCCCGTTGGCGGATGTCGAGCATACCATCACCCTGCCTTAGGGCAAGTGAAACGGCTTGACTCAGTCGGTCCCGTGCCTCCTCCTTTACCACGAATTTATCAATGAGCACAGCAATATAGTGCTTGCTGTAGCGGTCAAGTTTTAACCCGGGATAAAGCTCAATCAGTTCGCCATCGGCATAGACATGTACGAAGCCTTTTTTGCGAAGATCTTCGAACAACTCCCGGTAATGCCCCTTGCGATCTTTCACTACGGGGGCGAGAATTTCTACCGCTTTGCCGGAAAAATCTTGCATTACGAAGTCGATGAGTTCGGCTTCGCTGTACTTCTGCATGGGCTTCTCTGTGATGTAGCTGTAGGGTGTGGCCACTCGGGCGTAGAGAAGACGGAGAAAATCGTAGATCTCGGTAACGGTCCCCACTGTGGAGCGAGGGTTGTTGGAGGCCGTCTTCTGCTCAATGGAGACTACGGGACTGAGCCCATCGATACTCTCCACCTCGGGGCGGCTGGAGGAGCCAATAAAGCTACGTGCATAGGCCGAAAAGGTATCGATATATCGGCGTTGCCCCTCGGCAAGAAGTACGTCAAATACAAGAGAACTTTTACCACTACCACTTAGCCCCGTGACAACAGAAAGTTTGTGACGGGGTATGTCTACATCTATGTCTTTTAGGTTGTGTACACGTGCTCCTCGTATGCGGATAGCTCCGGCTTCAAATACGTCGTCTTGCGGTTGAGCGGTCTCCGATGGGGAGGCCGAGGGGCTTGGGAGGGTCTGATTCTTCATCTCTTGCGTTTAGCTTTCCCACAAAGATACTCAAAAAAGCCTGCTTGATTTCCAATCCGAAACCAGCCGAAAAGAGGAGGCATTTTCAGCTGATTTTGGGTGAGACTTTTGGGTGGAAAATGTTTTGATTTTGGGCAGGATGTTTTTCGTTTTAGCCCTAGGATTTTTGAGTGGTAGCCCTCGTCGGAAGAATCCACCCCCTAGAGAGGGGTTTTGCTCTAATGAGGGGCTTCTCTAGAAGTGGTCAGAAATAGTATCGCCCCAACGAGGGGGCTACTCCGAAGTTGCCTCGGGAGAAGGTTCAGTAATAACCGGTTTGTTGCAGAACCTTCACCACCTCCTGAGCGAAGAAGAGGAGGAAGAAGAGGTATCCTGCCAGTATCCCACGCCAAATAGGTAGGGAGGCTCGAAAGGCTTCGTGGGGATAGCGTGGGTGAGGCTGTGGCATCCATTTAGCACGTACCCAGCGGTACAACAAAAAGAAAATCCATCCGTTGAGCAACCCGATAAGGCTACCCGGCACTACATCGGTGATAAAGTGCATCCCCAAGTAAATGCGACTATAGACCACAATTACCGCGAGGGAAAAGACGATAATAGAGTACCAACGATCGCGAAAGGCGAGGGTGGTGAATAGCGCAATAGCCATAAAATTGGCAGCATGACCCGAGACGAATCCAAATCCGCCGCCTAGGTTCCCATACGCATTCAGCACCAAATCCTTTGTATAGGGGTGATGGGTGGGGCGTAAGCGGGCGCAGAGCGGTTTGATGAAACTAGAGGTCTCTTGATCTGTAAAGGCGATCATCAGTACTACAATGCCGATGAAAAAGAGAGCCTCTTTGGCAGGGCGTTTGTAGAATAGCCAAGCAATGAGGGCAACGATTACTGCCGTCCAAGTCCATCGAGCCGAGATGAGGTGAAAGAAAGCATCTAGGTAGGGGGTGTGTGGACTGTTGAGGGCAAGAAAAAGCTCACGCTCCCAGAGGACCAATTGATCAAGCATAGTAGGCAGTGGAGTTTTAGGGATTTAGAGAGAAGGGATAGATGGCAAGTAGAGCCTTAGAAGAGACCCATCCGAGGGTCCCATCAGGTAGGGTAATGGCTACTTGTCCGTTCTCTTCGGGGAGGTCTTCGAGCTTTATTTTACTTCCCTCGTGCAGTACAAATAGAGTAGTCGCAGCCCCCGTTGGAGCACTTTTGGCAGCCACTTGCCCTTCTATGACGATGGCTTCGCTTCCATCCCGATAGTTGTGTATAAGGCTTTGGGTCACGAATCCACAAAAAATAAATAGTACTAGACTTGCCAAACTCGTATAGAACGCTATCTGCCGTATCACCTTCTTTCGCATGAAAACGAAGGCGAGGGTGGCAACTGCCAAGAGAATAAAAAGGAAGAGCGAGATCAGCATCCAGGCTGTGGGCGGTAGGGCATAGCAGATAGAGTGCCATACGCTTTGCGAATAGGAGGTATAGTACTCCAGACGGTCGCTGGTTTGGCTTGTGGCAATCTGTAGGTTGTGCTGTACGTATTTGTCTCTAGGGGCAAGTCGGAGCGCACGTTCGTAAGAGAGGATAGCCCAGCCTAGCTCCCCATTGCGGTAATAGGCATTGCCCAAATTGTAGTATAGGGCGGCGGATGGAGTAGCCTTGGAGGCCAAGAGCAGCTCTCGGTAGCCCTCTATCGCTTGTGTGTATTGCTCTTTGTCGTATTGCGCCTTGAGCTCCGCTTCGTTGCGTACTACGCCGGCGCTGTTTTGGGCGTGGGCAAGCGTGGAGACAAATAGGCAGATGAGGAGGATAAATCTTTTCATCGGATGGTACATTTAACGCTTTCTATTGCTTCTATTGCCTCGTGAGCTTTGTGTAGGATCTCTTGCCGTTGTAGTGAGGAGACGTCGGGTGCAAAGCGAGCAAACTCAGCCTGTGAGAGCGTCTCCATTAGCGAGTTGATGGTCGCTTGGGGGTATTGTGCCGCCTGTAGTTTAGCGGCAATCTGTTGCCGGCTGAGTTGACTTTGATTCAAGAGTAACTTATCTGCAATGTAGCCTTGGAGTGCTGCCAGGATCGCTTGATAGAAGTCCGCGTCCGAACCCTCAGTTAGCAACGTTTGGGCTTTGGCAAGATGTTTCTGAGCCACTTTGGCAGCTCCGCGAAGCCTCTTGCCTACCACATCTTGTTGTTTTACCAGGTAACGGCGGTACCCCCAGGCAAAGAGTATCGAGAGCAGGGCAATAAGACAATAAAAAGCAAGGTACCATACACTACCTAAGAAGCGTAGAATGCTCCCCGAGTCACCCTCCTTTAGGTTTTTGAGCCGAGCAATGTCGTTGCTGAGAAGCTCCACATCGGTATGGCTATTTTGGTCGTACAGTCCTGCGTTTTCTCCCTTTGCCACCTTGAGCGTGATGGGGGATGTCGCTACGGTTTCGTACTTATTGGTTTGGGGATCGAAGTAGACAAGTCGGATGGCAGGCAGGGTGAAATCCCCAACATTGCGAGGCACGGCATAGTAATCAATGGTGCGAGTCCCTACCACTCCGTCGGTTGTGGCTTGTAGGTTTGCTTCGCTCTTGGGGTCGAAGGCTTCGAAGCTATCGGGCCATTGTATCGTGGGCGACGTGATTAGTTTTAGGTTCCCACGCCCCGAGATCGTGAGCCTTACGGTCATCTGTTCGTTGGTCTTGATCTCGTTGCGATCGGGTACCTCTACTTTGATAGAGAAGTTGCCCACAGCTCCGTCGAAGCCCTCGGGGGCAGGCTGAGGCAGCTCTCGTATGTTGAGGGGGATGGCAGGGCTGAGTATTTTCTTGCGTACTTGACTGATGGAGGAGATGCCGAAGTAGTCGTCTTCGTTGTCTATTTTTTGCTCCACCGCGGCTATGAGATCGAACTCCCCTTGGGGGATATTGAGCGAACCACTGCGCTGTGGGAAGATGAGGGTTTGGTGCAAGACGGCACTGTAATAGTTCTTGCCGTTGACCTGCTCTAGGGAGAGTTGCACGTTGCGACTGCGCTCGATAGGTTGCTCTATGAAGCCGTCGTATTCGGGGAATTTGACGTTCTCGAAGTCGATATTCGCGTTGCGTGTATAGAGTTTGTAGGTAACAAGTATCGCCTCTTGCTCGTAAGCTGAGGTCTTAGAGGGAGTGGCACGGATGAACATATCCGTAGCTTTCGATACTTGGTTTTGGCTTTTCCCTCCGTTTTTTTCGTCGGATAAGATGCGGATATTGAGGGGCTGTGTGTAGTAGGTTTTGCCTTTTACCTTGATGGAGGCTTTGCCTATACGGACGGTGCCGGTGCGCTCTGCAAGATAGGTGCCGGTGTAGGTAACGCTTATCTTTCCGTTGATGTTGGCTCTAGATACGGCGTTGTTGGGGGGGAATAGTACCGATGCTCCCTCTACTTCGGGAGCTGTAAAGTCGGTCCCATCTCCATTGCGGAGAACGAATTGCACACGGATTTTTTCCGACAGAGAGACGGCACTGGGAGCTTCTGCTCGAAAGGTCGTTTGAGCCAAAGCACTCTGTGGCACCCAACTCAAAAGCACAATGAGCGGGAGCCAAAAGCACAATAGCTTGGCACGTATGAGGCTAAGTGGGGTTACCATCTTTTCTTATTCTTGTCTTGGCGTTGCTGTTGCCCCTGCTGACGTCTTGCCTCATAGCGTTTCCTGCTTTCGTCTTCGTCTTGCTGGTACGCATCGAGTATTTTTTCTGCCGTTTTGGGGTCTATTTTTTCATTCTTCTGCGGCTGCTCGGGGTTTCCCTGCTCCTTGTTTTGTTCTTTTTGGGGCTGAGGCTTTTGCTCCTGCGGCTGGGGTTGTGGTTGATTTTGCGCGCCTCCGCCCTTGTTTTTGTCTTCGGGGGGAATCTGCTTGAGAGCTAGAGCGAGGTTGTAGCGCGTCTCATCATCCGTTGGATTAAGGCGCAGAGATTGTTTGAAACTCTCGGCCGCCTCGGCAAATTTCTTCTGCTGGAGCTGGGCGTTGCCGATGTTGTGGAAAAGCTGTGCCGCTTGGTTTACATCCTCCAGATGCTCCGGCTGGATACGACCATACTCCTCAAGAGCCTCTTTGTACTTGCCCTGTTTGTAGAGAGCATTGCCGAGAGAGTAGTGACCAATGGCAAGGGTGGAGTCTTGAGCTAATGCCTTGCGATAGGCAGTCTCTGCCGTGGCGTACTCCTCTTTTTTGAGAGCACTATGTCCCTTGCGAATGGCCGAACGAATCTTCTGTTGCCCTTCTGCCGGGAGGGCAAGCACTAGTAGGGCGGCTATATAGAAAATACGGAGCAACTTTTTCATGTTCGATCAAAAAGTCTAAGTCTGGCAAGGAGCCTATTTTTGCGTAACTGGATGCACTCCATAGCGACGAGGAGCAGCAATGCCGCAAAAACAAACCATCCGAATAGCTCGTGTTTGGTCTCTGTGGAGGCGTTTACTACGGCTTGTGGGAGTTTTTTTAGCTCGTCGTATATTTTGGAGGAGAGCGAGGAAACGCTCTTGCCTACAAGCATCCCGCCATCGCCGGCTTGTGCTATCTCTTTGCACATCTCGGGATTACTCTTTGAGAGTACCATCTTTCCCTCCCCGTCCATTAGGTAGCCATTGTCTTGAGGAATGGGGGCTCCCTCTTCGCTCCCTACGGCAATGGTATATACCTTTACGCCCTCGCTCTTGGCTTTTTTTGCGGCCTCTAGAGCATCGCCCTCGTGGTTTTCGCCATCGGTAAATAGGATGATGGCCTTGCCCACGTCGCGGCGGTCTGAGAAGGAGCCTAGCGAGAGATCTATGGCAGAAGCAATGGCGGTACCTTGGTTCGATAGCATGTCGGGATTGGCATCATCGATCATCTTTTTGGCCATAGCCAGGTCGGTAGTGATGGGGAGCTGCATGTAGGCGTTACCGGCAAATACCACAACTCCCACTTTGCTCTCGGCTAGATGGTCGAGCAGTCGATGGATGGTTAGTTTGGCAAATTGTAGCCGATTGGGGGAGAGATCCTCCGCCAGCATGGAGTTGGATATATCCAAAGCAATCATGGCTTCTATGCCTTTAGCTTCTCCCGGATTTTCCTTGCGTTCTTGCAACTGTGGGCGAGCCAGTGCGGCTACGAGGCAGGCTATGGATAGGAGCATAAGCCCGTTGCGAACAATACGGCGCAGGGTAGATGCCTCGGGTTTGAGGGCTTTGAGTAGGGGTACTTGGGCAAATTGACGCTGAGACCTTCGTCGCGAGCGGTATCCCCATTGTGCCAACAAGACAAGGGGAATCAGTGTAAAGAGTAAATAGAAATACTCGGGTTGGACAAAGTACATAGCGATACTACTTGGGGCGACTAGGGATTAGTACGGAGATAGGTACAGCGAAGTACAAAGGACAAGAGGAGAAAGAGGAGAGCGGCAACGACCCAGCCAAAGTAACGCTCCTCGTAGGCTTTGAAGTTTTGGGTCATCAGTTTGCTTTTCTCCAGCGTGTCAATTTCGTCGTAGATCTGATTGAGACTTTCGTTGTCGGTAGCGCGGAAGTAGGAGCCGCCCGTGGTCTGAGCAATCTCTTTGAGGGAGGCTTCGTCGATCTCCACTTTTACGTTATCGATAACGGTGCCAAAGGCGGTTGCATGGGGATAGGGAGCCTCGCCACGAGTGCCGACAGCCACCGTATAAATACGTATTCCCAGGCTTTCTGCTAGAGATGCAGCCATAGATGGGGCGATACTTCCTGCGTTGTTGGTACCATCGGTTAGGAGTACAATTATTTTGCTCTTGGCATGACTCTCTTTGAGTCGGTTGCATGCCGTGGCAATCCCTAGCCCTATGGCGGTACCATCTTCGAGGTAACCGATCTCCACCTCGGATAGGCGGTTGAGAAGGGTTGCATGGTCGGTAGTTAGAGGGCATTGAGTGAAGCTCTCTCCGGCAAACATCACAAGTCCGATATTGTCGTTGGGGCGATTGCCAATGAACTTCTGAGCCACCTCCACAGCCGCAACAAAGCGGTTGGGCTGCAAATCCATGGCCATCATACTGCCGGAAGCATCTATGGCGAGCATAATATCTATCCCCTCTACATTGTCTTTTTGCCAGCTATTGGTGTTTTGTGGACGTGCTAGAGCAATGATTAGGGCGGCTAGAGCCAGCATTTCTAAGGCGAAGGGGAGATGCCTTATGTGTGTGCGGAATCCTCCCGATTTGAGTCTGTAAAAGGCCGATAGTACGAGGGTTGCATGGCGCTTTTGCAGCAATAGGATGTAAGCGGCCGTGAGTAACGGAATGAGCAGTAGCGCCCAAAGAAAAGACGGATGGACAAAAGTCATGCGTTGCCTCCCTTCTTTTCTTTCTCCGTTGCGCCTACCTTCTCTTGCGTTGCTTGGTAGAGGGCTTGTGCCACACGGAGCCAGTGTTTACTATCGCTTTCGGCTTCGCTAGGGGTGTAGACTACCTTGGCAAACTTGGCAAGATCCACTCTTTCTGTGAGTTCATCAAGCTTTTGTTCGTTTACAAGAGAGCGGAATCCGGCTTGGTTAAGCACACGAATGAGTTGTCGCGAGGTCATCTCCAAAGTGTCTATCCCGGTGGTTGTGCGCACGAAGGTACGGGAGAGTACATCAAGCTCTGTATAGTACTCTCGTTGCAATCCCTGCTCCGGCAGGTGCCGGGCATTGAGGGCCTCAAGAGCCATTTCGTAGCGTTGTAATTCCGAAAGCGAGAGAGCGGGAGCAGGCGGAGCAGGGCGTAGCGCAAGCCTTGCCTTGCGGCGGCGGTAGTATTTATACCCGAAAAAGCCTCCGATCAAGACGAGTACCCCTAGCAACCAAGGTAGAGCTATTAGGAGAATTTCCCAAAAAGTGTAGGGGAGTGCCCATACCCCTTTGATGTCGTTGAACTGATCGGGATGCTCCATATCCACCTTGGGCAGATTGACTTTGAGGGTGAGAGGATTCGCAAAAGACTCCTGATCTCCTACCCGTACCCCAAAGGCCGGGATTACGACAAGGGTAGAGTCAAACGAAGTAACCGCCATGCGAGCATGGAGCTCCTTCGTGGTATTGTCTACGTCGATGGTGTCTGTGATCTCAAAAGAAAGCGCCTCGGCACGGAGCTGCGCCGTGTCTATGGGGTTTATAAGATAGGTGTTCTCTAGGTCGCTTGTGCGTATTACAATATCGATAATAGCGACCTCTCCTATTTGTATTTCATCGGGAGCGATGCTCGTTGTAATCTTCGCTTCTTGACCATGTAGGGCTTGAGGGAGAAGCGTAAAGAGCAGTAGTACAACTCCCCAAAGATGCTTAGATAGGTTGTGTGCGTGTCTATTCATAAACCAATAACCCCAATACTCCGTATTCATCTTGCCTCTAGCGGTGCGAGAAAATTTTGAGCAAAGCGCGTACAAAATCCTCTCCGGTAGCTACTTCGGCATAGTCTATGCCGTAGAGTTTCATAGAGTTTCTGCGCTCCTCTTGTGCCATGGAAAATCCCTCGGCATAGGCACGGCGCACTTTTTTCGAATGGGTGTCAATCCAGCGCGTAGCCCCGGTTTCGGGGTCCTCAAACTGTACCAATCCCATTTTTGGCAGCCTTTCTTCTCGAGGATCTCGCACTACAATGGCGATTAAATCATGCTTACGCGCGGCAAAACGTAGGGCATTACGATAGCTTTCTGCCTTGCCGTCGGTCATGAAGTCACTAATAATGAAAGTGGTGGAGCGCTTTTTGACAATGCGGCTGAGGTACGTTAGCGGTATCTCTAGGTTGGTACCACGACCTTGGGGGCTAAAAAGCAGTATCTCGCGTATGATGTAAAGAATATGTTTTTTACCCTTACCAGGTGGGATATACTTCTCTACCGTATCGGTGAAGAGGAGTACGCCCACTTTGTCGTTGTTCTCAATAGCCGAGAACGCGAGGGTAGCGGCAATCTCGGCAACCAACTCGCGCTTGGTCTCCTCTTGCGTCCCAAAGTTGAGACTTGCGGACATGTCGATGGCGAGCATCACGGTCAGTTCGCGTTCCTCTTCGAAGATTTTGATGTAGGGATCTCCGAGGCGAGCCGTTACGTTCCAGTCAATGTCTCGTATATCATCGCCCACTTGGTACTCGCGTACCTCACTAAACGCCATACCCCGACCGCGGAACGCCGAGTGGTATTCTCCTGCAAAAAGCTCCTGCGACAAACCACGCGCCTTGATTTCCACACGGCGCACACGCTGCAATATATCGCTCTGGAGCAATTGTGATTGGGTACTATTTGTGGGCATAATGCCTATCCTCGCCTCTTAGGGCACTACTACCTTATTTATAATCTCCGTAACGATGGTGTCGCTAGAGAGTTCGTTGGCTTCGGCTTCGTAGCTCAGGGCAATGCGATGGCGGAGCACATCATGCGCCACGGCTCGTACATCCTCGGGGAGTACATAGCCTCTCCCATCTATAAACGCGTAGGCACGAGCTGCGAGAGATAGGTTAATGGAGGCTCTAGGAGAAGCCCCACAAAGGATCATGGGACGGAGGTTTGCCAAGCCTACTTGCTCGGGTTCACGCGTTGCAAAAACAAGGTCTACGATGTAGCGAAGTATCTTATCGTCTACATAGACCTTGCGCACTACTTCGCGTGCGTGGAGTATGTCGTCGGTCGTCACTACGGGGCTGATCTTAGGGAGAGAGCCCTGCATATTGAGGAGAATAACGCGCTGCTCCTCTTCTCGGCTGGGGTAGTCTATGTGTACCTTGAGCATGAAACGATCCACCTGAGCCTCGGGGAGAGGATAGGTTCCCTCCTGCTCCAATGGGTTTTGGGTAGCCATTACGAGGAATGGTTTGGGGAGTGGGTAGGTGGTGTCTCCGATGGTTACCTGACGCTCTTGCATGGCTTCTAGCAGAGCACTTTGCACTTTGGCAGGGGCACGATTGATCTCATCTGCCAAAACAAAATTGGCAAATACGGGCCCCTTCTTTACCACGAACTCCTCTTTATTACGGCTGTACATCATAGTCCCTACCACGTCGGCAGGGAGAAGATCCGGAGTAAATTGGATACGACTATAATCGGCACGAATAAGGTCGCTTAGCGTCTTAATTGCAAGGGTTTTGGCAAGCCCGGGTACACCCTCTAGCAGGATATGCCCATCGGCAAGTAGCCCAATAAGGAGGGCGCGCACAAGATGATCCTGACCAACGATGGTCTGTCCCATACCTGTGATTATCTTTTCTACAAAGCGGCTCTCAGCCTTTATTTCGGCATTGAGTTGCTGCAAGTCTTGTTGTTCCATAATCAGAGTCTGGCTGTATTTTACAGAGATTGACAACTTCCGAAGAGGCAATTCTCGCTGGTTACCACCCACAATCGTCTCTCCGAAAGGGGAGGTAGGAATGCCTCTTTCCGGATACAAAAGTACAAAAGTTATTGTGACCCTCGGGGCTTCACTAGGGGAGACTTCCGAGAGGGGGAGGGTGCTGTTGATACTCCCAAGGGTGGGAAAGAAGCGATATTCTCTCTCCTAGTCCATAGTAATAGGGGGATTCTCCCTTTCGGATACAAAAAAACTCCAAGGGATTTCCCTTGAAGTTTCTCTCTTGTGAACCGCCTGGGGCTCGAACCCAGGACCCCAACATTAAAAGTGTTGTGCTCTACCTACTGAGCTAGCGATTCAACCCTAAAAAGTGACTCTCGGGCTGCATTGTAAGAGCTCTTACAGCACTACCTTCCGCCCAATCACCGTGCAAAGGTACTACTTAATTTGTAACTTGCAATACCTTTTCTCCTGCTTTTTCGTGATTTCTCTTCCTGCCCTTTTGCCTTTTGGGGCTATAAGAGTTTGTTTTCTAGGTTGTTATTTGTCACTCCCAGGGCGAAAGAAGCCGTGCCATTACAATAGAAAAAGGAGAGGAAGTACGGTTGTCTCCCTCTCTTTCTATCTTTAGTGGAGCTAATTTCCCCCTCTTGTCGGATTGTTCTCTAGCAACCTAGAGAGACAAGAGCAGAGGAGAAAAGCTCATTGCATTACCTTAGTCGTGATGGTTTTCGTTGCGATCTTCGCGTGGACGGCGGTCTTCGCGGCGAGGACGATCCTCACGACGGGGGCGACGCTCAGGCTCTACGTACCCTTCCGGTTTAGGGAGGAGTACACGATGCGATAGCTTAAACTTGCCTGTCTTGGGGTCGATCTCTAGAAGTTGGATGCGGATGTTATCCCCTTCGTGGAGGTTGGTGTCCTCAATCTTTTCGAAGCGACGCCACTCAATCTCACTGATGTGGAGCAAACCTTCCTTACCGGGGAGGAACTCAACGAAGCAGCCGTAGGGCATAACGGAGGTAACCTTACCGTCGTACACTTCGCCCACCTCGGGCATAGCCACAATACCGCGTACCATAGCCAAAGCTGCGTCGAGAGATTCTTTGTTGGCAGAGGAGATTTCTACATGGCCTTCACCATCAATTTCTTCGATGCTCACCACAGCACCGCTCTTTTCTTGGATGCCTTGGATGATCTTACCGCCAGGGCCAATGATAGCACCAATAAACTCTTTGGGAACGCGGAGCTTCTCAATGCGTGGAGCTTGGGGCTTGAGGTCGGGACGAACAGAAGGCATAGCCTCCTCTATCTTGCCGAGGATGTGCATACGACCCTCACGAGCTTGCGCTAAGGCACGCTCCAAGATTTCGTAGCTCAAGCCGTCTACCTTGATGTCCATTTGGGTAGCAGTGATACCATCGCGGGTACCCGTTACCTTGAAGTCCATATCTCCGAGGTGGTCTTCGTCCCCGAGGATATCGGAGAGAACGGCATAGTTCGTTCCCTTATTTTCACTGATAAGCCCCATAGCAATACCCGAAACAGGCTTCTTGATCTGCACCCCGGCATCCATCAAAGCGAGTGTGCCGGCACAAACCGTAGCCATAGACGACGAACCATTGGACTCAAGGATGTCGCTGATTACACGTACTACATAGGGATATTCATCGGGGATCATACGCTTGAGGGCACGGAAAGCGAGGTTACCATGACCGATCTCGCGGCGACCCGTAGCGCGTTGTGGACGAGCCTCTCCCGTAGAGAAGGGAGGGAAGTTGTAGTGGAGGAGGAAACGCTCTTTGCAGCGGCAGAGTACGTCGTCTACCAACTTTTCGTCGGCTTTGGTACCGAGGGTCACTGTGGTGAGCGACTGAGTTTCTCCACGAGTGAAGATGGCTGAGCCGTGAGGCATGGGTAGGCAGTCGGTCTCAATCCAGATGGGGCGAATCTCCGTTGTCTTACGACCATCGAGACGTTTCCCCTCATCGAGGATGGCACGGCGCATTGCTTCCTTTTCTACATCGTGGTAGTAGCGAGCAATCATTGACTTTTTGGCGTCCAATTCCTCTTCTGTAAACTGAGACTTGTATTCTTCCACAAGAGCTTCGAATGAGGCGGCACGCTCATGTTTGTTTGTGCCACTGGTGGCAATGGCATACGCCTTAGCATAGCACTTGTCGTGTACGTCTTGGCGGAGGGCGTCGTCGTTTTCTTCGTGGCAGTAGGTGCGCTTAACGAGTTTACCTACAGCTTCGGATAGCTCAAGTTGGGCTTGACATTGCTTCTTGATGGCCTCATGGGCTACCTTAATAGCCTCGAGCATGTCTGCCTCTTGTACTTCGTCCATCTCGCCCTCTACCATCATGATATTATCAATGGTAGCTGCCACCATCATGTCGATATCGGCATTGGCTACTTGCTCATAGGTAGGATTGATGAGGAACTCTCCATTGACGCGAGCTACACGAACTTCGCTGATAGGACCTTCGAAAGGAATGTCCGATACGGCAAGAGCAGACGAAGCGGCCAATCCTGCAAGGGCGTCAGGCATATCAACGCCATCGGCGGAGAACAACGTTATATTAACAAATACTTCTGCGTGATAGTCAGCAGGGAATAGGGGGCGTAATGCACGGTCTACAAGGCGGCTGGTAAGAATCTCGTAATCAGAAGCCTTGCCTTCGCGACGGGTGAACCCGCCCGGGAAGCGACCCACAGCAGAATATTTTTCTTTGTAGTCTACTTGTAAGGGCATAAAGTCGCAATCGGGAGCAGCATCAGCAGCTGCACAAACAGTTGCGAGCAATACGGTATTGCCCATGGTTACGGTAACGGCACCGTCGGCCTGTTTGGCCAATTTTCCCGTTTCGACCTTGATCGTACGTCCATCACCAAGGTCAATCGTCTTAGATACGGGTGTAATCATAATCTTTTTCTTTTATCTTGCATCTTAAATATATTCTAGGCAAAGGTACGCAAAATGCCCTTTCCGTAGTATATTTTCTCGGACTTATTCGCTGATATGACATGTGGCATGAAGTGCAACGGCGTTGCAGAGGGGAGGCGTGGGGGCTGCTTGTCTCTCCTTTCTCCGTGAAAAACGGAAGAAATGGAGGCTGAAAAATTTTTCGTTTTAGCCCAAGAAATATTTTCTTTTCACCCAAGAATGGGGAGCATTTCTGCCCTAAAGTTTTTTTTGTCTTAGGGCAGTAAGTCTGGGGCTTTATGGCCTGAGTGGAAAGTTCTTTTTGGGGTAGGGAAGTTTTGGAGAGGGGATCCCCTTCTTCTTGCTCCTTGTAGTTTTAGAAGGGGCTGTAGGAGAGTGAGGGGAAAATACTCGCTAGAGCGAGAGGAGCCCTCGGGTGATCTCTGCATCCTGCCGTAGGGCTTGTGATAGCTCTTCGTAGGAAGAAAAACGGGCTTCACCTCGCGTATGAGCGATGAGCTCTACGGCTATCTTTTTGTCGTAGAGATTACCTTGGAAATTGAATAGATTTACCTCAATGGTGCGTTCCAATCCATCGGCAATGGTAGGGCGATTGCCGATGTAGAGCATCCCTCCGTAGCGAGCTTCGTCCAAATGTGCCCACACGGCGTACACTCCAAGAGGGGGGATTAGCTTATGATCATCCTCCGGTTGGATATTTGCCGTGGGGAATCCCAGGGTTTTTCCTATGCCTAAGCCTCCCTTTACCTCCCCTGTAATGCGGTAGTTATACCCCAAGAGTTGATTGGCAAGAGAGAGGTTGTCGGCTCGTAGGAGCTTGCGTATCCGGCTCGAACTGTAGGGCTTTCCCTCCTTTTCGTCGAAAAAAGGCTCTTGAGGGAGCACGCGCACGCCCCATTTCTCCCCCAGACTTTTGTAGTCCGTTGGTGGATCTCCTGCTTTGGGAGGGCGACCGAAGTGATGGTCGTAGCCCATGAGGAGAGTATGAACGAGAAGTTGCCGGGTGATGATATGTTGGAAAAACTCTTCGGCGGAGAGGGCTGCCAATGCCCAATCGAAGGGGAGTAGGAATAGAAAGTCTACTCCGGTTTGGGCCAGGAGTTGCTCTCGCTCGGTATTGCTATTGAGTTTCTCAAAGGGATGATCGGGGCGAACCACCATAACCGGTGGGGTATCGAAGGTAATCACGGCGGAGGGGAGCCGGAGTCGTTGCGCCTCGTGCTTGAGTTGCTCTATAAGGAAGCGATGCCCCCCATGTACCCCATCAAAAACTCCAATGGTGGCTACAACTTGTTCGGGAAGAAGCCCGGGGGATTCGCAAGATAGCTCCCCCGAGGGCAGGCGAACGAACTTTACCGTATCCATGCTTGGGGGTTTTGTTTGCTACGCTCGTGCCATACTTGGAAGTTGAGTATGGCCTTATTGCTAAAGCTATCGATAGCCACCTTACCTAAAACCTGATGCGCCTTTACTTGTTGTCCCTTGCGCACTGTTACGCCTGTAATATTGGAGTAGACGGTGAGGTAATTACCATGACGGATAATAATGGCAGCTTTATTCCCTTCGATTACGAATACACTGGTGACTTTACCCTCGAAGACGGCGCGTGCACTTGTGCCTTGGGGTACCTCTAGGTCTATACCGTTGTTGTTGGTTTGTACTCGGCTCAATTCGTTGTGTTGTTGCACGCCAAAGGTGCCAATAATGCGGTAGTTGTTATTGACGGGTGCGGGTAGATTCCCCTTGTTTTGGGCAAAGCTCCCCCCGAGGCGACGCTCTTCGGCGGTCATGGGATAGCCTCCCTTGGTGGCTGCTTTGCGCTCTTCCGGGGCAGGTTCTTTGCCGGCGGTCGTCTTGTCTTTACCCTCGGCTAAGCGTTTGCGTCGCTCCTCTTCTTCGCGAGCTTTGCGCTCTGCCTCGGCTATTTCTGCCGCAATTTGTTGCTCAATCTTGCGGTTGAGGGCTGCTACTTGCTGCTGCTGCTTCTTGCGTTGCTGTTGCAGATCTTTTTCTTGTCCCTGTAGCTGAGTCACCTCTCCTATGCGTTGCTTGCGCTCCTTCTCGAGCTGAGCCTTCTCTTGCTCGCGCTGTACGAGTAGTTGCGATTTACTCTTTCGGTTTACCTCAATTGCTTGGCGTGTATGCTCAAGAGCGGTACGAGTCTCTTTCAGCTCTTGGGCTGCGCGTTTGTGCGCGTTGGCATATTGCGAGACAAATCTCATGCGCCTAATGGCTTCGTCGAAGGCAGATGCCGACAAAACAAAAAGCATTCTGTCGGTACTGCTCTTCCTCTTCTGTAGGGCGAGAACAGAGCGTTCGTAGGCCGCTTTACGCTCTTCTTCCTCTGTGCGTAGCACTTGCTCCTGACGTGCGAGAGAGTCAATATCCGAACTAAGCTCCTTGATTTCGTTATCAAGAGCCACTACTAATTCCTGTCGTTGAGCTACCTTCTTTTTGAGGAGTGCTGCCTCTTGCTGCTTTTTATTCTTATCGTTTTTTACGCGGCTGAGCTCTTTGTCGGTCTTTTCGATAGCCTTGATGGCCTCTTTGCGCTGCTGCTCTAGTTGTTGAACTTTCTTCGACTTCTGCTGCGCCACCATGGGGAGCGACGCCAGAAGCGTGAGCATGAGGAGTAGGGTATAGCGGAGTTTCATTGATGAGGAATACTACTGGAATAGGCTAGAGATAAGCTGTAAAGCTTCTTTTATAGTGAGTTGACGATACCCCGAGGGGATGGTCACAATAAGATGGTCGTGAGCCTGCTCGCTGCGACGATAAGAACTGCCTTCGACCTCCAAGGAGAGCGTACTGGCACCATCTTGTAGCACTCGGTAGGAGCAACGGTCGGGCAAAAGCCCTTTTTCGTGTGAGGTGTAGTGGGTGTACGTTGCTTTTAGTACACCTCCATTAACCGGCGAACTCTCTAGGGCATTGGGGCGCATATTCTCCCCTATCGTATAGAGAAGAGAGATTTTGTTTGGGGGGAGTTTTACCAAGGCTTGATGGGGCGTTACCATCTTTTCTACCTCAAGCTCTTGAGGGAGATAGCCCAAAAGCAACCCTTCTAAGAGGGGGTAAGATAGGGGGAGAGGGAATTGATCTTGACAGGCAGCATTGAGCTGCTGATAAGAGGCGCGCAGGTAGGTTTTGTTGTGTTTGTCGATAACAACAATCTCCTCGGGGAGCAGATATACTCGGGCAATTTCGAACAAAACGAAGGGGCGAAGAGAGGCGTATATTCCCTCTCCTACCACTACAGAAGCATTGGCATCGAGGGAGATAGAGGAGCCTTCTACCTCTAAAGTAAGATTGGCTTTGACTTGCCAAGGAGCTGTTATGGGGCGTGCCGAAGAAAAAGCCATGGCCTCCCGGGTTTGTCTTGTGGAGGTATTGGGAGTTACGCCCGGGCGACGACTACCGCAGCCCCAGAGGAGCGAGACAAGTGCCAAAAGGCTCAAAACGGATGGGATGGAGAGCGATTGCTTCATGATGGATAGTTACTTAGAAGACTCCATACGTCGCTTTATTTCTTCGATAGCGAGGTCAATCTCGTCTGTGGAGACAAGTTGTTTTACTTTCTGAAGATAGAGAAGACTTGTTTGTAGGTTGCCCACATCCTCTTGCACCTTTGCGTAGTGGTAGTAATACTCTGTAAGGCTGGCTATGCTGACACTCGATGGATCCTCTTTTTGAGCTGCCTCAGCTCTCTCAATGGCTTGGCGTAAATAAATCTCTGCTTGTAGATAATCTCGCTGCAGAAAGAGGGCAAAGCCGTAGGTGTCTAGTAGTCTAAAATCGTTGGGATGCAGGGCCACCGCTTTAGAGGCGAGCCTCACGGCTTTTTCTATCAGAGCGGGTTGCTCTAGTCCGAGTAGGAAGTAGGCGTAGTTGTTAAGTGCGGTAGCATTTTTTTCGTTGAGCTTGATAGACTCTTCGTATGCGGCTATCGCGTCCTGATTTTTGTGCTGTGCTACGCAGAGATCTCCCACTTGTCCGTAAAGATCGCTTAGCACTTCGGCTTGAGTGGTATCCGCCTGGGCAATCCCTCGCAGGGCTGTTCTCTTTGCCAGCTCTAGGTCTCCGGAAGTCTCTTCTGCCAGGCTTTTGAAGAGGAATAAACTCCCCTCGTGCGGGTATTGTTTGAGGGCTAGAGGAAAGTATTTGTATAGCTCATCGTACGCCCCTCTCGAGAGCAGATCTTGGAATAAGCCGTTCCAAAGCTCGGGGTGCCCTGTGGGGAATAGCTCGGTCATTCGCACCAGTTGCGCCTGACGCTCGGAGGGCTTATCCAGCATGTATAGCAGAGACTGGAGATCGAGGTGTGCATCAAAATTGGTGGGGTAGGCCGCAATAAACTCTTTGTAAATGGGGAGGAAAGGGGCTAGATCTAGGCCTTTGCTAACAAACTCAGAGAGGAAAGCATGAAGTGCTTCTTGCGAAATTTCGGGTGTCATGCCATCTGCTTTCCAAATCCGTTGTAGAATGCTAAATACCTCCGGGTAGCGGTTCAAATCCAAGAGAATGGAGGCTTCGGCATAACTGATACTGCCCGATGTGCGTTGCGATTGGGGTATCTTTTGCAAGAGATTATAGGCCACCTCTGCACTCAGATTCTGTTTGACATTAAAGAGCAAACTCGTTAGGTCGCTCAGGGAATTGCCGTTGTACTCTAGGGCTGCATCCAGGTAGCGATTCATCGCGTCTGTGTCGTGCGTTTCGAAGGCAACTCGCTGTGCTACCTGTAGGGCATGGGCGTAGTATGGAGTGCCGCGTGAGGCCTCTAGTAGTGCCGGTAGTCGCTGTGAAACTTGATCGTATTGCTGCTCCTCCAGTAGTACCCCTAGGGCAAGGAGCTGATTGCGGCTATCGGAGGGCGATAGTTGTATGTGCCTATCCAGCATGCGGAGCAGCTCGTCGGTCTCTCCTTTGCTAGCGAGGGTATAGCCGTATTGGAAGGTGTATTCGTCGTGACTTGGGTCTGCTTCGAATGCTTTGCGGTACCATTCGGTCGCTTGTTCCACCGAGATGGGGCGCAATAAGTTCCCCAATGCAAAAGCCGAGGCTCCCGAGGGGGCTAATTGATACGACGCAAGTATTTGATAGTAGGCAAGGAGTGGTTTTTCGGATAATAGAGAGGAAGCCCCCTCAGCAAAGAGCCTATCGGATAATGCCTTTTGCGCGCTAGCCTCTTGGGCTGAGGCTACTCCCAGGGAGCAAAGGAGCAAAAGAAGGGTGTAGAGATACTTCATAAACGGGGCGTCTGTAGGGCTTTACTTTGTTATTTGCATGCCGGTATGACCAAAACCGCCTTCGCCTCGTTCGCTCTCCGATAGGGTCTCTACTTCGTGCCAATCGGCTGTTTCGTAGCGAGCAATTACCATTTGGGCAATGCGGTCTCCCGAGGAGATTTGTACCGGCCCCTGTCCCAAATTGATCAAGATAACCCCGATTTCGCCGCGGTAATCGGCATCGATTGTGCCGGGGCTATTGAGTGTCGTTACTCCCGATTTAAGGGCCCAACCGCTGCGAGGACGGATCTGTGCTTCGTAGCCCGCAGGCAGCTCTATGTGTAACCCCGTGGGGACAAGGCAACGCGCTCCCGGCTCCAATTGGATCGGTTGAGGGAGGTATGCACAGAGATCCATACCTGCAGATTGGGGAGTCGCGTAGCGAGGTAGGGGGTTATCGGATCGGTTGATTATGGCTATCTTCATACTTATAAGACATCTCAAAAAAGGGCGTGGCAAAACTCGCGTTCTGCTCCGCACTCGGCACGAAGTTACTTATTTTCTGCCATTTGCCGGTCCTTTCCCTGTTCGGGCTCCACCCAGTCGCCATTCTCTCGGATGAGGGCGATGAGAGCATCTACGGCGTCTTCCTCTGCAATTCCTCGCCGCATACACTTTTGTCCTTTGTAGAGATCGATTTTGTGCGGCGCGCCTCCTACATAGCCATAATCAGCGTCGGCCATCTCTCCGGGGCCATTCACAATACATCCCATGATGCCTATTTTGAGGTTGGGAAGATGGCTCGTTGCCTTTTTGATGCGGGCAATTGTTCCTTCCAAATTATAGAGCGTACGCCCACATCCCGGGCAGCTAATGTACTCGGTGTGGGAGAAACGAAGGCGGGTCGCCTGTAGAATGCCTAGAGCCAGTGCCTGTAGAAAGGAAAGGGGAAGGTGTGGGGCTGTGAGCATAATGGCGGAGCCGGTACCCTCTAGGAGGAGCGTTCCCAAATCCGTTGCAGCTGCAATCTGTACTTTCTCCAGGGATTCGTGCGGCGCAAATTGGGCTTCTAGGGCGACGGGCGCAGTTACCCCCATTTCGGAAAGGAGGGCGATCGTTCTACGCCATAGCCCAACGCGATTGGCTCCGCTTGCCCTCAATATCAAGAGCCTGTTGGGCTGGTGCGTGAGATTGAGAGCTTCTGCTTTCTCTCGAGAGAAACTATCTGTTTCGATCAAAATAGCAGGGAGAGATGAGAGATCCAGTGCCTCTACCGACGTGCCTAGCCTGTCGCCTCCTGCTAGAGGGAGCTGAGGAGTGCCATCATCTTTCCCCACAATAAGGACAGAGGGTAAGAGGTTGGCTCCGTAGAGTTGCCCGGCAATAGAAGAGGCATTGCGTGGGAGCATTTGTGCTCGGTAGGGCAGGGTGGATAGAGGGGATAGTTGGGGGGCAGCAGCTCGCTCGGCAATATGCTCCACAAGGAGGCGTGCAACGGGGAGCTCTGCCTCGGGGGCTTCGCTGAGGGAGACACGCAACGTATCTCCCAAACCATCGGTGAGAAGGGAGCCAATGCCTACGGCACTTTTGATTCGTCCATCCTCGCCCTCTCCGGCCTCGGTTACGCCAATATGCAAAGGATAATGCACCCCTATTTCGTCCATACGCTCTACCAAAAGGCGCACGGCCTGGGTCATTACCTGCACGTTGGAGCTCTTCATCGAGATAACAATATCCTCAAAGTCCAGACTGCGCGCCACGCGGAGGTACTCCAGACAACTCTCTACCATTCCCTCGGGAGTGTCGCCATAACGCCGGAGCATCCGCTCACTAAGGGAGCCGTGATTCACTCCCAGTCGGATGGCTCTTTTCAGTCGTTTGGCTTCGCGTAAGAAGTCGCCAAAAAGTTGCTCTACACGCTCTTCGCCACGAGTAAAGTCTGCCTCAGAGATACTCTCTCCACTCCATTCTCCTTTGCGATCGGCAAAGTTGCCGGGGTTGATACGCACTTTTTCTACATGTTTTAGAGCCTCATAAGCGGCCTGTGGATTGAAGTGAATATCGGCGATGAGTGGGATGGAGTATCCTTTCTTGTCGAGTGTTGCTCGGATGGTTTGTAGGCATTCGGCCTCGCGTACCCCCTGCGCCGTAAAACGCATATAGTCCGCTCCTGCCAGGGCTACTCGCTCTGTTTGGGCTATGCCGGCCTCGGTATCCGGAGTGGAGACGTTGGCCATGGTCTGAATGCGCAAAGGGTACTCAGAACCTAGGGGTACAGAGCCTATTGAGACGCTACACGTGCGACGCCTGCGATAATTGAGCGCATCAAGGGGGTCGTGAAGAGGGGGGGAACTGAGGGGGGGCATAGGGTTATAAATCTATCGTGTGTACCATATAGAGGTGCACTACGGACTGCTATTTATTTCGATTTCTCTCTAGGGCTTGTCTTGTATTATGTGCAGTATCAGGGGGCTTTTATCGCCATGGAGGCAATCCTTTAGTTGGTCTTGAAGCGGTACTTTACCTCTTTGAGGTCGGCATTGGCGCGCACTACCTTTTCCTTTAGCCCCTCTTTGAAGGCTTTGAGACGCTCCATAAGATCGGCGTCGCCCAGCGAGAGCATTTGCGCTGCCAGAAGAGCCGCATTCTGAGCTCCATTGATTCCCACGGTGGCAACAGGTATCCCCGGAGGCATTTGTACGATAGCGAGGAGGGCATCCATACCATCGAGTGTTGCCTTGATGGGCACCCCGATAACGGGTAGGGGCGTCATGGAGGCAATTACGCCACAGAGATGAGCGGCCATCCCGGCTCCTGCAATAATAACGCGCACCCCTCTCGTCTCGGCTTCACGGGCAAATTGAGCCACCTCGTCGGGTGTTCGATGTGCCGATAGAGCCAAAATTTCAAAAGGAATCGCGAGTTCGTCTAATTGGCGTGCAGCCTTCTCCATTACGGGAAGATCGGAGGTGCTGCCCATGATAATACTTACAAGCGGAGTCATATGTGATACAATCGTATTGTGTGATAGATCCAAATATCGTTTTGTCTAGGACAATGCAAGCGAGGGCGAATCAAAAGAATCCTCTTGACGCGCCCTCTATGTTTTAGCCACACAAAACCTGCCCCTCTTTTGTGATGGGAGAGGCCGGGTGTATTAGCTTAGCTTTTGATTGTGCCTCTATTAGCCGAGGAATGAGCTGTAAGCAGCCGCATCCATAAGGGTTTCTACCTTAGCGGGGTCTGCCATCTTTACCTTAATAATCCAGCCTTCGCCGTAGGGGGCGTTGTTTACAAGCTCGGGTTGATCTTCAAGAGCAGCGTTGAGTTCTACCACTTCTCCCTCTATGGGCATAAGTAGGTCAGCCACAGTCTTAACGGCTTCGATAGAACCAAATACTTCACCGGCAGCTACAGTTTCGCCTTCCGTAGGTACGTCTACATAAACGATTTCACCCAATTCGCCTTGAGCATAATCGGTAATACCGATAAACGCCATATCGCCTTCGATGCGTACCCACTCGTGGTCTGTCGTGTACTTAAGTTGTGCAGGAATATTCATACTTCCGTATCTCTATAATTAATGTGTTACTATTGTCTTTTTCTCTTTTGGGGCGGCGCCTTTCGCATTCTATGGCAATGGCTTTGCATTCTCCCCGAATACAAAGGTAATAGTTACCCCACAATATGCAGCATGTTTGTTGCTACAATCTCTATTCTTTCTTATTGTACGATAAAACAAAAAGAGCCCCGGCGCATTGCCGAGGCTCTTTTCGGAATTATTCATCTTAGGAAACAAAGTGCCCGGAGCCGGGATCGAACCGGCACGGGTGTTACCCCATTGGTGTTTGAGACCAACGCGTCTACCAATTCCGCCATCCGGGCTGTAGACATCTCGTTCCTCCGACAAACTGGGTACAAAGGTAATGAAAGACCTCGGATTGTACAATACTTAGATTACACATTTGTTCTAACTTGCTACCGGCTAGGACCCTATTTCCTTTTTCGTTGCACTCCGATATGGAGAGCCCTCCGAGAGTTTTCTTTTCGGCTCAAAAGGGGAGGAGGAAAAATGGTTGCCTAGATTCTTACTTTTTCTCGGGCAGAAAGTACTCTCTCTTCTGCCCAGAACTTTTTTATTTTTCAGGCAGAAATGGAGTGCAATTCTAGGCAAGAACGAAAATTATTTCACCCTGCAAACTTCTCTCTTTTCTCCTAGGGAGCCTATCCCGATAGCCTCTCAGCAAAAACAATAAACCCCTATTCCTCTTCGAGGGTAGGGGGTGATAAGGTGTGTACTCAGATCCTTGAGGGGGAAGCTGTACACTAGTCCAGCATTAGGTCGATGTAGAAGGGGTTCTCCGCAAATAGTTGCTCCAGCAGGAGCGAAGGGGTGAGAATATTTTTTTGTAGAGACCTCAGAGGAAGAGGCGTGAAGAGGCATTTCCCCTTCTCTAATCGGTACCGACCTGTATTGGGGCGGAGCATTGCGTCGAAGAGATCGAACTGCCATTCTACATTCGGGTGCTTCTTGGCGTAGAGAGCGAGGAGCTGCGGAATTTTTACCACTCGTATCATGCCGTGTGGCTCAAGCCCTTCTCCGAGAGGGGGCGTCACTACTTGATGGTAAGCTAATCCCTCCTTTATGGGGAGTTGTGTGGCAACGAATTGTGAGCATTTGCCCCCTTGTAGTAATCGGACTACCCCCTCTTGCGTGTAGCCGCCCCCACTGAGTAGGGCATCTTCTATTACACATTTCCACTGAGGGTAGGTGTGCTCTAGATGCCCCATAGGCCACCGCTGACGTTGTTGGATATAGCGTATATACCCTTCTGTATTAGCTTGCTTGTAAAGTTGGGGTGGGGGAGCGAGGCGAGGGGAGTTCGGTTGGGATACGCTGCGATAACAGACTTTGGCGTAGCCGAATTTGCGTTGATAGTAGTCGTAGAGCCAGGGCTCGGCAGGGATAAGAAAGGCGAGCAGTTTACCCGTTTGGTACATTTTAGTGTGGGCGGAACGTAGCAACGCAGGCATCAGCCCTCGCCCCCTCTCCGAGGCGAGTGTGGCGGCTCCGGATATATAGGCGGCTTCTATTCGCTCTCCCCACACTCTAAAGGCATAGGAGACGCGGCCTGTGTGTGCAATGGCTTTGGGGGCGGAGGCGTAGTCAACTAGGAGATCGGTCTCGTCATCTTGGTACACGCATCCAAAATAAAGGTCGAGGAATCTGTCGTCATCTCCAAAGACCTCTTGCCAAATCTCCCGAGAGAGCTGTCGCCTATTGAGGGGGTTCATACCTGTGCGTGCCGCCTTAGAAGGGCCGTTCCCTTGTAGAGCCGCAACTCCGGTTGATAGGACTCTTTGGCAAAACGTAGTCCGGCAATCCCCAAATCCTCTTCTCTATCGATATAGATATACTGCTCGGGGATTTGTTTGGCGAACTCGTTGTTGATCACTGTATAGGCACCCTCGATAGACGGATTAGCCTTCTCTACATGCACATCAAACGTATTGTGATTGATGGGGGAGCCTAGAGTAATGGCGACTATTTGCCCCTCAATCCAAAGGGCTCCTCCTTGCAACTGCAGTGCCTCACATGCATCAAGGATGCGGTGTACCATCCTATTTTCCTCTTGGATGCCATCGCGCTGCGTGGTGTCATTGAGCCATTGATCGGCAAAATCCTTGTACAGCTCCTTCTGGTCAGGGGTAAAAGGTCGGTAGGTATAGTGCGGATAGAGCTTCTTGAACTTATTGATGTGGTTGCGTTTGGACTGTAGTTTCTTGCCCGATAGAGAGACGAGTCTCTCCCGCAGGTAGACGTAGTCGGCATAGTCTTCGTCCCAAAAGAACTGAAAGTCCTGCCCGAAGTCTTGCTCTAGACTCTTGGCACAGCCCTCGGTTACGCCCATGCAAACGAGAGGGAATCCCTCCTTCTCCGCGTAATGGATAAGCTCGTTAATAGCCCCTTGCCAGAGATCTCGCTCTGTACAATAGGGGAGCAGAAAAACGGGATGAGAGCGCAGAGGGGAGCGAAATCGGATGATGAGTACCCGCTCTTGGTAGATAGTCCAGGAGGTCTCGTAGCATTCACCCCAACCGTAAAGGTTGGTAAACGAGAGATCGCAGATCGCTTTGTCGTCTTTGTAAATAAGGGGGAAGATAACGTCTCTATCCTCTAGCGTGATAGGGCGAAAGTGTAGTTGGCACATGTTTTATCAGGATAGATAGGTATGCGCCGAACGATGGATTTGCTCAATCATGGCCACGAGTCCATTACTACGTGTAGGAGATAAATGCTCACGAAGCCCCATTCGATCGATAAAGTATAGCTCCTGCGACACAATATCTTCGGGGCGTTGCCCATTGTACACACGGAGCAGTAGAGCTGCAATCCCCTTGACAATGAGGGCGTCACTATCCCCTCTGAGGGCTAGAGTGCCGTCTTCGTTTGGGGTAATTACAATCCATACACGGCTTTGGCATCCCTCAATTATATGCTCAGGGGTCTTCTCAGAATCCTCGAGGGGAAGCAGTGTATTCCCCATGTCGATGAGGAGGGAGTATTTGTCCATCCAATCATCAAAAGGCTCGAATTCTTCTAAGATTTCGTCTTGTATCTCGTTGATTGACTTGCTGTTCATAGCCTTTTATTTACGTTCGTTTTCTCTCTCTTCGAGGTAAGCCATAAGGGTCTCGCCTACTGCTTTTAGGACCTCCTTGTCAATTACCTCCATGTTGTCTCCGTGTGTGTGCCAGTGTGCCCCAAATCCATTGCTCCGAGCTGGATCGTAGTTTACTATGTCTATGGTGGGGATGGCAAGGTTGTCTATAATGGGTTTGTGGTCGTCTGTAAGAGCCGCTCCGTCTGCCTGAATAAAATAGTGCCCATAACCGAGACTTGCAGCCTTATCCCATAGCGAGGAGACAATGCTTGGAGCATGAGTTTTGGAGAAATACTCCCATCGGAATTTGGCATCGTGCGCCCCTACCATATCGAGGAGGATGCCAAACTCAGCACGATAGTGCTCTACATGGGGATGCTTGCTCCAGTAGGTGGAGCCTAGGCACCAGGAGTCTTCATTCTCGCTAACCCCCATGTCTTCTGCGTCAACAAAGAGGAAATCGACTCCCAACGTGCTGTTGCGGTCGGCTAGTTGGCGTGCCACCTCAAGCAATACCCCTACGCCACTGGCTGCGTCGTCGGCACCTAGGATTGGTTCGCCTTTGCGGCTAGGGTTGGGGTCGTTATCCGCTGTAGGGCGAGTATCCCAATGTGCCAAGAGTAGGATGCGACGCTCTGCTGAGGGATTGAGGCGACCTATTATATTGGTAATAGGGAGGGAAACGCCCTCGTGGGTTGATACGTTCGCTTGCTGCAATACGACCTCTAGACCAAACTCCTTAAGCTTGCCGGCAATCCACTCGCCACACTCTCGGTGGGTAGGAGTGTTGGGGACACGCGTCCCGAAGGCTACCTGCTGAGCAATGTAACTATAGGCACTATCCGCATTGAATAGGTTAAGTGCCTCGTTGGGTTGTGCCGCTGTGGTATCATCAGTTGCACTCTCTTTCTTATCTCCCTTACAGCTGGTGGCTGAGACGATGAGGAGGGAAATGGAGAGGGATACGAGTAGAGCCCTTACTAGGTTGGGGGTTGTCTTCATACTTTTATAGAGTAATGGATATAGTTATCTAGAGGAGGAGAATTGGGGGAAGGAGGGTAGTGGAGAACGCCCTAGAGGGGACGCGAAAAGGCCGCTGCGCACCTCAAAAAGGAACAACAGCGGCCCAACACACCAACACATGAAACATGAAAAGCCCTTTCACAAGGGGATAGGGCAAATTTCTCTATCCTAGGAGCAATTACGCTTGTTGGAGGGCGGCAATTGCTCGATCGTAATCAGGTTCATGGGTAATGTCGTCTACAAGCTCTGTGTAAACTACCTTACCATCCTTGTCTATTACCACAACGGCGCGTGCGAGTAAGCCCAGAAGGGGACCATCCGTCATCAAAAGACCGTAGCCCTTTTCGAAAGAATCTCCACGGAATGCCGAGAGGGTTTCTACATTTGCAAGCCCCTCTGCTCCACAGAAGCGAGCCTGTGCAAATGGAAGATCCTTGGATATACATAGAACGGCAGTATCTGCCATCCCCGATGCAACCTTGTTGAAGCGACGCACGCTTGCGGCACAAACCCCTGTGTCAATGCTTGGGAAGACATTGAGTACTACCTTTTTTCCTCTATACTCCTCGAGCTTTGCTTCTGCGAGAGAGGCCTTGACTGCTGTAAAATCGGGAGCTATAACTCCCACTTGAGGCATCTCTCCTAGGAGGTTAATCGTAAGATCGCCTTTGAGTTTAGTCGTTGCCATATTTACAAATCCTACGCGAATCTTCTAAATTCGCAGCTAAGTTACATATTAATTTTTATACTACAAACTCTCGTGGAGTTATTCTTTGCTTTTTGAGATTATTTCTTGTATGTACTCATTGATTGTACCTTCGGGGATATTGCCCAATGTCTGTATGGGCATCCCTTTTGTGGGGACAAAGAGTACCATTGGGATGCTTTTTACACCAAAGTGCGCAGCCAACACCTCGTCCTTATCTACATTGACTTTGTAGAGGAGAACCTTGCCTTCGCTCTCTGCCACAATGCGCTCTAGCTTGGGAGCGAGCTGACGGCAGGGACCGCACCAATCGGCGTAAAAATCGATGATAGCAGGCTTATCGCCTTTATAAACGAACTCTGTGGGATTTTTTTCAAAGTCGTAGATATGCTCCTTCATGTACTTGGCGTCGATCACCATTACGTTGGAGTGGGAAGCCTCTTGAGTAGTCTGTTTCTTGCTTTTTGATTGGCAAGAAGCCTGAGTGGCAACGCCTACAAACATGGTTGCTGATAGGAGTAGCACTCGGAATAAAGAGTGGCGGAGAAGTTTCATAGTTTTCGTCTATTTGTTTTCTTTCTTATATGTGAGAGGAGTCTTGGCTATCCTCTACTCTCCAAGAATAGTGAGAACGGGCAAAGAGTTCACTCCGGATCAATTTTTTTTCTGTGTTACGATAGGATGGCGCACCCCTCGCAACGATCTCGAATCTGTTGGAAGAAGTCGTTGCCTTTGTCATCTACGAGTATAAAGGCAGGGAAGTCTTCTACTTCTATTTTCCAAATGGCTTCCATGCCCAACTCTGGGTATTCGAGGCACTCCACTTTCTTGATACTGTTTTGTGCCAAGATGGCGGCCGGTCCTCCGATGCTGCCCAGATAGAAGCCCCCGTGTGCCTTGCACGATGCTGTAACTTCTGCGCTTCGGTTGCCTTTGGCGATCATGATAAGGCTTGCTCCATGCTCTTGGAAGAGCTGTACATAACTATCCATACGCCCTGCTGTTGTGGGACCAAAACTGCCACTTGGTAGGCCTTCGGGTGTTTTGGCAGGGCCTGCATAGTATATGGGATGTTGCTTGATGTAGTCGGGGAGATCCTCGCCACGGTCGAGACGCTCTTTGAGCTTGGCATGGGCAATATCTCGCCCTACTACGATAGTACCCGAGAGGGAAAGACGGGTAGATACGGGGTATTTGGATAGCTCCGCACGGATCTCGTCCATGGGGCGATTGAGGTTGATTTTTACAGACTCTCCCTCTGCCTTCCCCCTCAAGGCCGGGGGGATGAGCCGTGCCGGATGGGTCTCGAGCTTCTCGATCCAGATGCCTTCACGATTGATTTTTGCCTTTATGTTACGGTCTGCAGAGCAGCTTACGCCCATACCGATGGGGCAGGAGGCTCCATGCCGTGGCAAGCGAATAACCCGAATGTCGTGGGCGTAATATTTCCCCCCAAATTGCGCTCCAAAGCCTATCTTATAGGCCTCTTCGAGGAGTTGCGCTTCTAGCTCTGTATCTCGGAAGGCGTGCCCGAGTTCGTTTCCTTGGGAGGGGAGATTGTCGTAGTACTTTGCGGAGGCTAGCTTTACGGTTTTGAGGTTCATCTCGGCAGAAGTTCCCCCAATTACAAAAGCAATGTGGTAGGGAGGGCATGCCGCGGTGCCTAGAGTGCGCATCTTCTCTACTAGATAGGGAAGAAGTTTTTCGGGCGTAATGAGAGCCTTTGTCTCTTGGTAGAGGTAGGTCTTGTTGGCAGATCCTCCCCCCTTGGCAATGCAGAGGAATTTGTACTCATTGCCATCTACGGCCATCAAGTCGATCTGAGCCGGCAGATTGCAGCCCGTATTGACCTCCCGATACATGTCGAGGGGGGCATTTTGCGAGTAGCGCAGGTTTTCTTGTGTATAGGTGTCGTACACTCCGTGGGAGAGAGCCTCTTCGTCTCCTCCGCCTGTGTATACATTTTGCCCCTTCTTGCCTAGGATGATAGCCGTACCCGTGTCTTGACAAAAGGGAAGCTGCCCCAAGGCTGCCACTTCTGCATTCCTCAAAAACGTGAGGGCGACGAAGCGGTCGTTGTCGCTTGCCTCCGGATCGGAGAGTATCTTAGCCACCTGCTCCTGATGCTCGGGGCGTAGGTAAAAGGCTATATCGTGGAAGGCTTGGCGTGCCAGTGTGCGTAGGGCTTCCGGCTCTACAACGAGCATTTTTCGGCCGCCAAAGTCTTCTTCGTGTACATATGCACTTGTTAGGTGGTGGTATTCTGTGGTATCTTCCCTCAGAGGGAACATCTCTTGGTATTTGAATTCTTTCGTTGCCATTATTCTCTCTTTCCTTATTCTAAATTGCCCTCTAAGATACAAAAAGCAGATGAGCTTACACCTATGCTAGATCTATAAAAGAGGGTAGGGGAGAGAGAGTTTAGCTGGAGTAGTCCTTGATTTTCCTCTCTGTACTTCTCTGCCGGAGAGGGAGAGCTCTAAGAAAGAGAAGGGCTGACTCCATCGCACGAAGCCAGCCCTTTACTCGAAAATCAGAGCGAAACGAAACGCTTTTGAAAGTGCTTGCGTTCCCTTTTACCTAGAAGGATCGTATTACAATAGCACCTTTGCGCTCATCTTTTGACCTTGGCCGTTGTGAGTGAGGACGATGAATACGCCATTGCCGAGAGCTTCAGCAGGGGATATCAATCCTATCAGCTTGAGCGTCTACTTGTGCTACGAGCTGTCCGTCTACGCTGTAAACAGCGGTGTTTTGGATGCCATTGCCTTCAATAGTGAGTACGCTTCCGTTCTTGTACGCCTTCAATTCGCCTGCAGCTTCTACCACTTTGGTAGATGTTATGTAATAATGAGTATTAAGTACTGTTCTTAGAAGAATGTCGAAAGGTGAAGCATCGGAAAGAGATTTCCTCTCTCTGTAGTTTGGGAGGGATTGATGGTAGGAGAATCATTCCTCACATCGGGGCTTTATTTCCTCCTCTTCCACTAAAAAAAAGGTGCAGTAGCGAAAGACCACTGCACCCCACAGGATATAGATATGTAGTGAAAAAGCTATTTAGCGCATGTCTCGAAGGGTCTTTTGCAACGCTTTGCGGGCAAAGAAAATGCGACTTTTAACCGTGCCCTCGGGGATTCCCATCTTTTCGGCAATCTCGCTGTACTTGTATCCACTCAGGAACATCTTGAAGGGGGTACGTGTATGCTCGCTGAGTTTTTCGATTTCGGAGTAGATCTCGCGAATATTCATGGCGCCATCGGGGGTGCTATACCCACCCTCTGTCGCTAGGGGAACATTCAGTATATCCACGGTTGTATCGAATATTTTACGACGACGCTCTACCCGATCTTGATTGTTGAGGAAGATGTTGTACATGATGGTCATCATCCAACCTTTGAAGTTGATGTCGCTTACGAACTTGTCTCTGTGGGTCAGAGCGCGAAGCGAAGTATCTTGTACGAGATCGTCTGCATCGTTGGTATCTTGCGTTAGTTTGAGAGCATAACGACGGAGATTCTCTTGCACCTCTTGGAGGTTACTCTGGAATTGCGTTCTGGTCATACTGTCACTCCTATTATATTGATCCTTACTATCTTTGTTTTATACTAGGGGAGGTTGCTAAAATAGCCTCTCCCTTTTTCTTGTAAGCAAAGATAGCCTATACTTGATTTCTTCTTGATAGATGAAATCATCTAGCATTATTGATATTTTCTATATAGGCCTGTTTCGGATAGGATTCTGCCTAGAAATAAATAATTTGTAGGGCAAGATTTTTGTAAAAACCAGCTGATTCCCAAGTGCATTTCTCGCTAGATTCTTTTTTTATTTCAGCTGGAGTTTCTGACGTATGGGGCCACATAAAAAACTTCGCCCATCAACACCCCAAAAGAGGAGAGCTGCGAGCGAAGTTGTAGGACGAGGGGATAAGAGGGGAGACCTTAGCGGAAGCTCCACTTGAGAGCCAGCGTAGGGGCTACGATCCATTGAGGAGCATCTACATTGCGCGAAATGCGAATCTCAGAGCCGATGCTGAGGTTTATATCATTGGGTATAGCCTCCAATTTATTGAGGTTGCACCAAAACTGGGGTTGCATCATTAGCTTAAAGCGAGTGTTCCATCCGGGTCTTTTGTCGGCTTGTTGCCAAAAACTGATGAATCCGGTAGCCGAGAAAAGCCCATCCCCGGGAGCGTATTTCCATACCGTACAAAGCTCGAAATTGTGGGGCTGAGGAGTGAGGCGGATATATTTGTAGAGTAGAGCGGCACTGAGCATTAGGCGTCGGTCACTTCTGAGGTAGGTGTACGAGCCTCCCGTCATAAAGGCGTCGTTCATGGAGATGGCTGCATTGCTTTGGTTTGCATTGACGAAGCGGAGCCCTCCATCGTAGCGTACGTGCCAAGCAACAGGGGCCTGCCAAAAGCGAAGGTTGCGCATGAACTTCCAATTGGCACTCACTGCACCCTGCTGCAAAAAACTCATGTCGACAAAGTAAAAGGTATCGCCAAAGCGATCTACACTTTGTTGCTCAATAGTTGCTGTGATGGTGGGGCGAGCCATTTGCGTCTCGGGGTATAGATACCGACCGAGGTCATAGTGGAATTGTAGGTTTTGTGCATTTACAAGCCCGACACTGCACCAAGCAAGTATAACAAGGAGACTACATAGTAAATATTTTTTCATATAAAAGATTATTATTTGTGCGTAATAAATGTTTGTGATGCGGATAAAAAAGGTACATCCCTCCCTCTCTCGGGAGAGATGTATCCTTCTACCTTAAAAGGCGTTTGGGAGCTTATTGTATGAATTCGAAGCTACCCGTAATGTTGATTTTTACATTCACCATGGTGCCTTGTGCTGCCATAGTGCCCGATAGAGGGAGGGTGAGAAGTCCATAGATAGGAGCCCCGGTAGCTTTGTGGATCTCGTAGTTGAAGAGACCACTACCCGAGAGGGTTATGCCCTGCATAGACTGCTCAGCTTCGAGCTTCGAGTCAATTACGTAGGAGTTATCGCCTATAAGGGTAAGGGTAGATTTGGCTTTATTGTCACCGAATACCGTATCCTCCCAAGTGTCGCCTTGGGCTACGGGTTGTTTGGGATACAAGCCGGAGAGTGTGCTCGAAACAGCCTCGAATACCTTCTTCGCTGTCTCAGGAGATACGCTCTCATCTAGAGCTTTGGGCTCCCCTACAAGCTCGAAGTAAGGGGTTACTTCTGCTCGTACTACCTTACCGGTAACGGCCTTTAGCTCTTTGTTATACTGGGTATCTGTTTCGTCGGCAGAGCTTGCAGTAATATTGCCCTGATCGCCTTTTACCTCTAGATCTGAGCGGTTGACGATCGCATCAATGATAAGATTTTCGCCGTTGAGGGATACGACAGAGAAAGCAAATTCGGAGCGAATCGTTGTTTTCGATTTCATGGTTTGTCCACCAAATGCCACCTCTTGATCCATTATTTGTTGGTAGCGGAGGGGGATCTTTTGTCCGGGTTGAAGCTTCAGACGAATATCCTCCTTCTGAGCATGCAACATGGCAATTGCTGCTACCATTGTAGCGAGAGTGATAATTAGTTTGCGCATAACGTTGATATTTTAATCAGTATTTATAGGGTTGTCTTTGCTTACTTTATGTTGTGCAATTTATGCCCCATTCGCTCTTTTTTGGTGCGAAGATAGGTCGTATTGTAGGGGTTGGGTTCGATTTCGATAGGAACATTCTCTACCACCTCTAGCCCATAGCTTTCGATCCCCACACGCTTAACGGGGTTGTTGGTGATAAGCCGCATTTTACCCACCCCTAGCTCGCGCAAGATCTGTGCTCCCACGCCATAGTCGCGCTCGTCGGCAGCGTGCCCGAGGTGTAGATTGGCATCAACGGTATCCATCCCATTCTCCTGTAGTTTGTAGGCTTTCATCTTCTCCATGAGACCAATGCCGCGCCCCTCTTGGTTGAGGTACACGACCATACCTTTCCCCTCTTTCTCTATGAGTTGCATGGCACGATGGAGCTGCTCTCCACAGTCGCAACGCTTAGAACCAAATATATCGCCCGTAGCGCACGAGGAGTGCATACGCACGAGTATTGGCTCGTCTTTGCTCCACTCGCCTTTGAAGAGGGCAACGTGTTCCATACCATTGGACTTCTGACGGAATGGGATGAGACGGAAGTCCCCATACTCTGTAGGCATATGTACTTCCACTCCACGCTCCACGAGCGACTCCTTTTGTAGTCGGTAGGCGATGAGATCTTTGATGGTGATGATCTTCATATCCCATTGCTTTGCTACCTCTACGAGCTGAGGGAGACGAGCCATTGTCCCATCTCCGTTAATGATTTCTATGAGGGCTGCTACAGGTTGCATGCCCGAGAGGCGAGCAAGGTCTATGGCAGCCTCGGTATGCCCGGCACGGCGAAGCACCCCACGAGAGCGTGCACGAAGAGGATTCACATGCCCGGGGCGAGCCAAATCTGTAGGTTGAGTCTTGGGGTCGGCTAGGGCTAGGATGGTTTGTGCTCTGTCGTACATCGAAACGCCCGTAGTGCAACCATGCCCGATAAGGTCTACTGTAACGGTAAAGGGTGTCTCGTGCAAGCTTGTATTGTCGTGCACCTGCATATCAAGCTCAAGGCGCGAAGCTACTTCTTCGCTGATGGGTGTGCAGAGTACTCCCCGTCCGTAACGCATCATAAAGTTTACCTTTTCGGGGGTTATAGTTTCGGCCGCAGTGATGAAGTCGCCTTCGTTTTCGCGATCTTCGTCATCCACTACAATCACAAACTTTCCTTCCTTAAAGTCTGCGAGAGCCTCCTCAATTGTGTTCAATTTATAGCTATCCATAGATGTGGTTCATTATTCTTCTTTATTTGTGGTTTCGTATATATTGGCAAGTTCGTCTAGGGTACGCCTGCATAGCTCCCATTGCTCCAAAAGCACTTTGCGTCGCCTTAATAAATACCAAACGTAAGGCAAAGATAAGGGTAAGATGCCCAATAAAACAATATATATTGCTTTTTTCTTGGGGAGTAGAGGGGCGAAAAGGCGAGGCAATTGCGGTAGATCCATTAGTTTGGCCAAGACCAATCTATTGTCTGTATCTACGAGACGATCTACCAAGCGATCGAGGCTTCGTGAGGTCTGACCATAGTCTCTATTGAGTTGAGACAGGGTCGAAAACCCAATACGGCGATGGGTAAAGAACGGATTCTTTGCCACCTCTTGCATTTTGTCTTGAGCCGTTGAGATCAGTTTTTTTGCCTCCTCGGTGGAGACGTAGTTGAGGATAAGTTCTTTGGGAATGATATTGCGGATACGCTCCGGACGCAGGAACTTTTTGAGTCGGAACATCAGCTCGTCAAGGTTGAGAGCCACGGAGTCTCGGGAGGCTTCGTAGGTGAGGATGGCTCCAATGGGCAGGAGTATAAAGGTCGAAAACCACATTCCCAACCAAGTGGGCCAAGTGCCGTTGTAGCTCAGGTTGAAGCCCAGAGTGTCTATCATATAATAGACAACAAAGAGCAGGATGCTAGCAACCATAGGCATTCCAATGCCCCCTTTGCGAATGAGAGCTCCTAGGGGAACTCCAATGAAAAAGAACACAATACACGCCACAGGGAACGTGAACTTGCGGTGTCGCTCTTGGCTGTGTGAGCGAAAGTTGTATGCCTCGGCTTGATAGGCTCCATCCCAGAAGGTGGCGAGTTCTGTCATGTTGTGCAGCTTTTCGGAGGCGTTTTTGAGAGCCGTCTCTAGTTGCTCGGGGCTTGCCATGCGGTAGAGACTATCGAGCGTTATTTGCTGTCGTTTTGCTCCTTGCTCCAGGGCTTGCAGGTGTTGCTTCGCCTCCGGAGAGGGATCCAGGGGGCGGATGCCTGTTTGGGTGTACCTATCGGCTAACGAACCGGAGAGGGCTTCTCGGGCATTGCTGCGGCCTACACTATCGAGGTTGTATATGGCAGTATCTCGGATATAGCGGTTGAGTTGCAAAAGGTTTTTCCCTACGAATTGACTGCGCAGCCCTTCATCGTCAATCATTTTGAAGTTGGTATCAAACCAAATAACAATGCGTTTATGCGAAAAATGCTCCTTGAGGTAGGAGGCTGGCAGGTCTCTATCGTGGGAGGAGGCACTGCCGGAGCCTTCGAAAAATGAGCCTTGAGAGAGTTGCTCAAAGCTCTCGCCCTTGTAGAGATCGAGGGTAAGGAAGGTTTTGGAGGCGTCCATTTGCAATTTCCCTGAGTCTGCCAGTACGATCCGTGGTTGGCTGCTCCCTCTGGAGAAATCATAGATCATGAGTTCGTGTAGGGTGCGATTTTCATGATCTTTTTTCTTGACGAATAGACTATATCCGGGTATTTGGTTGTAGAAAACCTCTTGCGGAATTTCCAAATCGGGGCGTGATTGTTGTGCCGAAAAGATGATCTGAAAGAACTTTACTTGGGCATCCATCATGGCCGTATTGAGGTAGACAAAAAGAGCTAACCCAATAGTAATACCCACAACAAAGAGGGGAGACATAATGCGATATAGGGGAACGCCTGCGCTTTTCATGGCAAGCAACTCAAGACGTTCGCCCAAGCCTCCAAAGGTCATTACGGAGGCGAGCAAAATCCCTAGCGGAGTTGCCGTAGGGAGTGCCATTACGGCAGCATGGAAAAGCAACTGAATAAGAACCCAAGTATCGAGCCCTCGCCCCACGATTTCGTCGGCACGAGACCAAAGCATTTGCATCAGTACGACAAACCAGCAGATTACAAAAGTCATAACCAGCAAGGGCATGAACTGCTGGATTATGTACGTGTACATCCGCTTGGGAGGGGCTATCTTCATCTTGTACTAATTCCAATACGTCCTACAAAAGTACAACAAATGCTGACCATCCCTCACTGTCGTATGTTTCTAAGAACCATAGTCTTGAGGTGTGGTATGGGGGTTAGATATTCATCTCAAACCCAAAACTCAAGAGCTGATTGACCTGTATGCGCGACATCAAATCCGCTCCGTGAGATGCAGCATCATCGAAGCGAAGATGTAGATTCACTCGCGTTGAGAAAAATTTGGAGAAGGCAAAGATGAGGGCATTCTCCCATTCTGTTTCTACACGCTTGTAACTTGTATTGTAGTAGAAGCGAGACTGCCAACGGAAGCTCTGTGAGAAGTCCCAGGAGAGGTCGGTTCGGAGCATTGAACCAATGGCGGAGTAGAGCGTCTTTCCGTCCTTAAAGCCGTGGCGAGCTAGGTCTATATCACGGCGTTGCGTCCAGCGGAAGTCGTAGGCAATAGGGGCTAGATTGACTTCGAAGCGAGCCTTACGGCCATAGTGAGTGCTCGACTTATAGTCGTAGACATACTTGAGACCAAGCCCCACTGTGGCAACGATGGGAGAGAGGGGGCCGCTTAGAGCCAATGTTTTATTTTCCTCTCGCATGTTAAATGCTTGTGTGCGTATCTCGGCATCTAGGGTATAGAAGAGATTCTTTACGGCTTGGATACCAAGGTTGCTATGGAGGCGGATAAGATCGTCTGCTATGCGGTAGCGCCCCACTGTATCCGAGGGACTCGTGAAAATACTCAGCCGCCACTCTAGTTCATTATTCCAAGAGAGTTTTTCCTTCTTGTAGTCGAGTTTGAAGAATTGACGGCTATAGAGATTGAGATTGCTGCTCCCCCCTTTGTGCCAATTGCTGGAGATATAGTTTTGAGAGAACTGAATAACACTATTCCATCCCGGGGTCCAATATTTGCGCGGAGCCATAAAACGCCTCAGACCGGATAGGGGGTCTTTGTCCAATATCTGTATACTGGGGGTTTGCTCAATGGCAACACTTGCTACTGCAATCTTCTCTGCTGTTATGCGGTGTGCCTCTAGATCGGTATGAGTTTCACGAAAGATCCGAGGGTAGCGAGATTGGATCTGTTGAAAGAGTTCTTCATCAAGATTATACCCTTCGACCATAGATTCTATCCCTCTAGGTTGTTTTAGGGGATTGGCTACAGAGAGATGGGTAAAAGGGATGGGCTCTAGGAGTGTCGTGTGCTTATGCCCGAGCTGAGCCGGTCGTGTGGAGGGAGACATGGAAAACCAGCCTGCAAGCCAAGATCGGTAGGGCGGTTTCGGAACGGGAATGACCCTACTTTCTTCCGTATCTTCCTCTATTTGGGGTGATTGCTCCGGTCGTTGGTAGAGAGAATCTGATGTTACAGGCTCTTGTGCATAAGCAAAGGAGGGGGAGGAGAAAGTGAGTATCGTTGTTCCAAAAAACGCAGTACAAAGGAGCAACGAGCGCAATATATTTCGTTTCATTGGGTGAGAAAATTTTCCTTTTTAGAGTAGTCTGAATAAGTAAGAAACCTTGGCAACGCCTGCCATTTCGCTTGCTTTGCTGTAGGGGTCGGATACGGTGGTATTGAAAATATCGTTGAATCCGTAGTAAAAACGTCCCTCTAGTTCGATGCGGTGCTGACCGATAGTGAGAGCAACAAGAGGCCCTCCTATCACCCCCCAAGCAAAGCGGTGGGAGGTTGCTATAGAGTGTCGTAATGTTTCGCCTTCGGTGAATGAGTCCCCTTGGACATGACTTTTCTCCCCCAGCATATACCCGATTTGTGGCCCCACTTTAAGCCCTAGACGTACCCTGCCTATGGGGTAAAAAAGTTGGCATAGGAGAGGCATCTCGACAAAGTGTAAACGGCGTGTATAGGCAGTGCCTGCACGTGATGCCGAGTAACGTTCTGTCCAGCCTCTTTGTGCGTAGTTAAGCTCAAGAGATAGGGCTGTATAGGGACTGTTCTCTACAGAAACAGAGGCTCCAATTGTTGGTCCCATGCAGATGCCTTGTAGTACATTAGGCATAAAAGCGACCTGAGAGAAGGTCGTGCCTATAGAGCCGCCAAGATGTAGAGAGGGATCTACAATGCTCGGGGTTTGAGTTTGAGCTGAGAGAGAAAAAAACGTACCTAGGGTAATGACCCCGATGCGAATTGTGCGAAATAGAGACATATCTCGGCGCTTACTACGAGGCTAGAATATGACCTTATGCCGTGTGCCTACGCCATTAGCAGAGTAATTGATGAAGAAAAGTCCCACGCTCGTGAAGTGATTTTCTCCATCGGCTTTGCGGAATACAAAGTCACTCTGCAAGCCATCATGAGGAATTTCTCCGAAGGCTTGAGGTATCTGTATGCCATGCCAAGTCCAAGCTTGTACAAAGTATCGCGCTACATCATAGCCCAAAACGGCATACTTGGGGTAGCCATTGAGGCGATTCTTATTGAACCATTTGCCATACTCTTTGGCAAACTGAATGTTTTCTGTTTGGGTCTCGTCGAAGTAGAAAGAGGAGTAAATAGTACTCTCTAGGGCTCCTATTTTTTTCAGGAAGTCAGATCCGTACGATTGCCACTCCGGGTAACCGAAAAGATGAATATGAGAAGAGTCCCCAAAGGCTTTCTCAATGGATTTGAGCACCATTTGAGTCGGCTCTAGACGACCATCATTGAGCATAATGATGGTTTCTTTATTGTCTCTTTCAAAGTTCCAATTGCCTGTTTTGGCATCGTAGAAACTGCATACTTTGTATGAGACTCCCTCTTTGTCTAGCCGTTTTTTGAGGGCGTTGATAACAGGGATATGGTTGCCCGATGGGTGCTCTACAAATACAATCCTACGGCCATGAGCCTTGTCGGCAAAGGCAAGGGATAGGTAGGGGTAGAGATCTTTCTGGTCGGGATTGAGTTGATATACCGTATTGGGGTATTGGTTAGAATGGCTTTGAGCAATAAAGGGGGAGACGTAAATGACTTCTTTTCCTCTTACGTACCGACTCAAAATCCGAGTGGTACCATCGGTGTGTCCTCCTATGATGATATTGCAGGGGTCGAGCTTCCCCTCGTTGATAAGCTGCTGGACGGTTTGCTCATTTTCGGCATGATATGTATCGATGCGAGCAGAGATGCCCCCCTCTTTAAGTTTTAGAAGACCCATCAAAAAGCCTTCGTAGAAGTGGATATAACGCGCAGGTCCATTTTTGCCCACAGGTAATAACAGGGCAATATGAGCCTTGTTAGTTTGTGTTTGCTCCTGGGTTTTCGTAGGAGTGGTTTGCTTTTGAATTGTTTTATTTCCGGAGGTGGAAGGGGCGATATTGATTACTCTACCCACGGCAATTTGATCTGCTTCCAATCCCGGATTTAGCTTTAGGAGGGCAGGTACCGTAGTGCCATACCGGCGAGCAATAGCGTAAAGAGTGTCCCCACTCTGTACCACATGTTGGTTGGGTTGTGCGCCGGAGGTGGTAGAGGATTGCTTTTGTGTTTTCTCCGATTCGGTCTTTTGTGGAGAAGGTATTTGTAAGCGTTCTCCGATGCGGATACCATACTCAGAACCTGGGTTGAGTCTATATATATCCTCTTCGGATACCTTGTATCTGCGAGAGATAGAGTATACCGTCTCTTTTTCTTGTACTATATGGACGTGTGTTTTTGCTGTTTGGGCAGAAAGCCACGTGCACGAAAAAGAAAGTGTCACAAAGAAGGTGAGGAGGAAAAGTGAGTGCCTGACACCTCCCAGTAGGTTTGTTTTCATATCTAGTTTACTCTAGTTACCTATACGATTTGGCAAAGATACTAATCACTGAGCAAAGAGCCTTCTTTTCCCTTTTTAGTTGAGTCTGTTCCCGCTTTTTGATTCTTTGTTGATATTCCTCTAGTCCGCTGATGGATAGGGATTTATCCATGCTATGTGGCCGAGGAGGTTAGGGGAATAGAAAAATGTAGGGAGAAATGAAAAATAAATAGGGCAGAAATAAAAAGGTTTCTGCCCTGTTCTTTTTTGGAAACTAGGCAATACTTTTTGTGTCGCTGAGAGAGAAGAATATCTCAGGTCGCGCGGGCTCCCCCCTTTCTCTTCCCCTTGCTCTCCTCTTGTCTCTTGGGGTGCTGGGATAAAAGGAGGGGGCAGAAACAATCGCCTACAGATTTGAATTTATGTCCTTTTTGTAGTCGGAGGGAGTAATGCCACAGACATTCTTGAAAGCCCGTACAAAGTTAGAATAGTTATTGAATCCACATTGATCTGCCACTTCCGAAAAACTTATGTTCGGATCTCCGTCTAGTAGGATCTTCGCTTTTTTTATCTTGATACGTTGGATATAAGCGGCGGGCGTATAGCCGGTAAGAGCCACTAGTTTACGATAGAACTGACTGCTACTCATGCACATGTTTGAGGCAATTAGCGAAACATTGACTTCCTTGTGGCGGTTGAGTTGCAGGTAGACAGTATCTGTTATCTTGGTAAGGAATCGGAGGTCGGATTCATCGGGTTGGGTAGCCTCCTCCTCTTTGCCTTCCTTAGACTCTATCATAGTTTGCATGAATTTTTCCTGCAAGAGACGTCGTCCTTCGAGTAGTTTTTCCACTCGGGTGCGTAGCTCGTCGCTGTTGAATGGCTTGGCGAGGTAGGCATCTGCTCCGGCTTCTATCCCTTTGATGCGCTCTTCTTCTGATATCTTGGCCGTTACTACAATGATGGGTATGTGGCTAATAATTTCATTTTTGCGCACTTGCCGGCATAGCTCCAGTCCGTCCATCTCGGGCATCATTAGGTCGGTAATGATGAGGTCGGGCACCAGTTCTTGTGCCTTTTCTAAGCCTTCTAACCCATTGGCGGCATAGGATATGGCATAATGGTTTGCAAGCTGAGAGCCGATATAGGCAGCGATATCGCGGTTGTCTTCAACGATGAGTAGATGGCAGCGGTTGTCCTCTGGAGCGCTATCCTCAAGGGGTTCTGTGCCTTCGGGCAGAAAGGGCTGATTATATTCTATCTCGTTGGACAAATGCTGCTGGCAATAGTTGTGAATGGGCACACTGATATGGAAAGTAGTACCCTTCCCCCGTGCACTTTCTACCGTTATCTTGCCATCTATGGCATCCATTATCTGTTTGACAAGGGCTAATCCTACGCCTGTGCCTATATGGTGTACGTCACTTTCTGCTTGGTAAAATGGCTCGAAGATGTAAGCCAATGCCTCCGGGTCGATTCCTTTCCCTGTATCCGATACTTCGATTTGCAACAGATCTCCTTCGCGCCATACGGCTACACTCACCTTCCCATACTCGGGTGTGAACTTAAAGGCATTGGACAGAAGATTGTTCATAACCTTCACCACATAGTCGGGGACAAAGTCCATCTCTACATCGTCGTCTTTCGAGAAAAATTGTAGATCAATGTTGCGGCTGAGGGCGAAGTCGTGGTAGCTTTCCGCAATCATACTGAGGAAGGCCGAGATATTGCCACAGCGCCAGTCGGGGTTGCCTACCGAGGATTTGATCTTGGAGATGTCGAGGAGTTGATTGATGAGCATGAGCAATCCGTTGCCTTGTCGCTCAATAACTTTTGCCTTTTCAGTAATCTCTGTGGGAGAATCTGCACACTCTTGGAGATCGTGGCTTAGCCCAAGTATGACGGTGAGTGGAGTACGAAACTCATGGGTGATGTTCGTAAAGAATACCTCACGCAATGCGGATATTCTTTTCAAAGTCAGGTGGTTGCGACGGCGTAGTCGGTTGGTATAAAGCAGCATCGCTAGCAGCCCTGCCAAGATAAGTAGTATGAGCCCTAGGATGGCGAAGCCAACGTAACGCATGGTGCGTTCCTGCTCCAACTTCCGCCGTGCCTCGCCCATCTGCGTCGTTTGGCGGTTGCGCTCGATCTTTAGACTTGTGTTCTGGATTCGGTTCATCTTCTCCATATCCAACACGCTGTCTTGCATAGCAACGGCCTGTTCGTAGGATGCCAACGCCGATCGGTAGTCTCCGGCATGTTTGTAGTGCTTATAATACAGAGTGTGTATCCTTGCTTGATGCTCCGGAGACTTGATGCGCTCGGCCATTGCCTTAGCTTTGCTGAGGAACTCCATCTCTTTTTCTTCCTTGCCAGTGGCATAACAAAGTCCGGCAAGGGCTATGAGGGAGTTGATTGCATGCCACTCGTCCTTCGAGTCTTTCATCAGTTCGTAGGCAGCTTCGTACTCTTCCATCGCTTTTTTGTACTGCTGTGTTTTTTCGTAAAGTGATCCGAAGTAGGTATGGCAGAGCGATATACCGAGTTCGTTGTTCACCTCTTTGTTGAGAGCCATTGACTTTTGGTAGTAGAGTAAGGCAGAGTCAGTCTCTCCGCGGCGCTCGAAGATGGAGCCGAGATTGGAGTAGTTAATGGCTTGCCCTACCGCACTCTGCAATGCTCGTTCCCCCGCTAATGCCAGGCGTAGTACACTATCGGCACGATCGTAATTGCCTAAGGTCATGTAGATATTGCCCAGCCCATTGAGGGATACTACTTGGTTTTTCTTAGCAGTAAAGGAGGTATCTGAGCATTCCTTGCTTAGTATCCACGCGCTGTAATGGTATTCTTGTGCTGCGTCAAGTATGCCCATTCTTCGGTAGTCCGTACCGGTATTGTTTAGAGCTTGTATCCACTCTAGTGTGTCCCCGATAGCCTCCGCTTGGCGTAGTCCCTCGCTATGGGCACTTAGGGCCTCGTCAAAACGACTTTCTCTACGTAGAGCGTTGCCCAACTCCCTAAGAGCAACGATGCTACCGAGCCGGTTGCCTTCGCTTTCTAGTTTTTTCTGTAGAAGTATGAGAGAATCAACACTATGTGTAGAGAGAACAAGCTTGTCTACCTCCTCTCGTTCCTCAGGAGTAAAAGATATAGCTTCCTTTTTACAGGAGACAATCGAGAAAGAAATGAGAATAAGTAATCCTAGTACGCTTAGTACCAATTGGTTGATTTTCTTCTGTTTCTTTATGAATATGAGTGGCTTACAAGGGGAGATTTGCATTTTTTCATAGCCGGGCTCATCGAGTCTTTCTCTTTCCATAGATGCCTCTGTGGGATTAAAATCTTCTGCAAAGATGCGTGTTTAGTATCGAATAGCAAAACGTTTTATGCATTTTTATTAGCTTGAAGATGATGCTTTATACATCCTTTTCTTTCTCATTTTTATCCGAAAATCTATCCCCAAGGTTCAAGAAAAGGTGAAATAGCGTGAATGATTTGTGAGTCAGTCAGTTCTGATTTTTGAGCCTTTCGGTGCAAAGCCTCGAAAAGACGAAGTTATACCAACTTCGGACAGAGCAGCGTTACCAAAACATTACCACCTCCTTTGCAAGTGAGGAT
>CAUTMR010000007.1:0-97807 GCA_963539975.1 uncultured Porphyromonas sp.
CTTATTGCCCTCTTTATCGGTTTATGGTACAAAGACTCCGCAGAAGGCGAGCCAAACCTAATGGCGATAGTGGTGGGGCTCTCCACGATTCCTATATTCATGTTCTTGGTAGTAAGGCTCTTTGCTCTCATTGATAAGAAACGGAAGAAAGAGGTGATTCTCCCTCGTTGGAGAGACCTGTTTTTTGTCTATGTGTTGGCCTTTGCCGGGGCGTTCGTGTGCTTGTCTTATTCCACACGTGCGTTCTGGGTTGCAGTACCTGTTCTGATGCTATTTGCTTGCATTTTCATGCTTATAAAAGCCTTTATTGCTACTAGGCCCGAGCCGAAAGAGTAACCTAGTAGTATATAAATCTCTGAGGGTGCAGTGTGAGGCAAAGAGAGCCTCCCTGCACCCTTTTTCTTGCCCAAAAGGGAAGGAAAGAGAGCGGGGCTTGAATACGCATAAGTGGAGGTGTGGCTCGCCGTTTAGCATCCTAGAGGCTAAAAGCTCCCCTAGAGGGGCAAAGTTTTCCACGTAGGTTTTTCGTATCTTTGCAATAAATCAGATGAGCCTATAGCTTATGGAACAGAAAAAAATACTCTACATAGCTCAGGAGATTACCCCTTACTTAGACGAAACCCCAATGGGATCTTTTGCTCGCTTGCTTCCCCAAATCGTGCAAGAAGCAGGGGATGATGTGCGCGTTTTTATGCCTAAGTATGGAACGATTAATGAGCGTCGCCATCAGTTGCATGAGGTGATTCGTCTTTCGGGTATCAATATTATTGTCAACGATACAGACTGTCAGTTACTCATCAAGGTGGCATCGGTACCTCAAACTCGCATCCAAGTTTACTTCATAGATAATAAGGAGTTTTTCCAACGTAAGAGCCAGTTTGGGATAGAGGAAAAGTATGGCAACGACACCGCAGAGCGCTCTATATTCTTCTTCCGAGGGGTATTTGAGGCTATCAAGAGATTGCGCTGGATCCCCGATATCATCCATTGTACGGGGTGGTTTGCCGCTCTTGCCCCCCTGTATCTGCACACGCTCTACAAAGACGACCCCGATATTGGCAAGGCTAAAGTGGTTTACACGCCTTTTGATACAGAGGTGACGGGAGATATTACGGAGAAGCTTTTTGATATATTGGCGTTCGATAATCTCAAAGAGGATTGGGTGGCTCCATTGCAGGGTGCCTACGACCCCGAAGCTCTCCGCCGCATTGCGATAAATTACAGCGATGGTGTGATATTGCCTGCAGAAGAGGCCGGGAAATGGACCTCTACCAAGTATGCAAAGGAGCTCGGTAAGCCTATCCTTTCGTATCCCGGTATGCAGAAAGAGCAGGCCGATGACTATCGCCAGTTCTATAATAGCCTTTTGCAGTAAGAAATATCTTATCTTAGCAGCCGAAATAGTACCCTCTCTCTGTTTCGCTCCCTCCGTTGTGGGGGAATGTATGCTAGGGGAGTAGGTCAATTATCTATTATATAGATGAGGATAATAAAGCAATCATTCTGGGCTGCCTTCGCAGCTTTCGCCATCGGAGCTTTTGTCTTTGCGGGTTGCAACGACAATGCCTCCAAAGTGGGTTTTACTACACAGCCGAAAGATGAAGTGCTTACGGCAAAGGCAGATACATTTCTACTAAGTGCTCAAACGGTGGAGGTGCCGAGCATCTACTCACGCTCCACTTATACGCTTTTGGGGCAGCTTAGCGATCCTCTTTTTGGGGACCTGCGTTCGTCGTATATTACGCGCTTGCGTCATGCTCCGGGCTTCAAGTTTGCACACGAGCCTGAGGGTAAGAAAATAGACTCCGTCCTAGTAGAGATTAGTTACTCCTCGTGGGCAGGCGATAGCACTTTGTGGGCAAAAGCCTCTATTTATGAGGTTACAAAGCCCCTCCCGGATAGTCACTACTCCGGAGACATTCAACCCTATCTTGAGGGGGCTAAACGTCTGGGTAGTGGGAGCTACAAGGCGGGAAATAAGGTAGGAGACCATTACATCTATATCCCTGTGGATAGGGAGATTGGTCAGCGTTTTTACGATGCCTCTGTACAGCATCCCGAGTATTTCGACAATCAGAAAGCCTTTGAAGAAAACCTCTTGAGGGGGATTTATGTGGAAGCCTCTACGGGGTCGGGTTGCATGCTTAGCGTTTATAGTACGGCATTGCTTATCTACTATACTTATACAGTGAATGGCAAAACGGCAGATGGTAAGGCAGATTCTATACATCACAAGCGAGCTTCGTATCGCTTTGCCAATACCAATCAGCTCTATCTCTCGCAGCAATTCGATCATGCCAATAGAGATGAGCTCTTGAAGCCCAACAGTACATACAGTTTCATTACCTCGCCATTGGGTCTGGCAACGGAGCTTACGCTCACTACAGAAGACCTTAATAAGGTGGTGAAGTCCGGCTGGAACCAAAAGACCAAGAGGCTTTTTAATGAAGCCAAATTGACCCTCCCCGTAGACATCCCTGCCCATGGGCGTACCGTATTACAGCCGCCGAAGTATCTTTTGCTACTACCTGCGGACTCTGTAAAGAACTTCTTCGAAACAGGGCAATCGCACCTCACACAACCCGATATTGCCTTCCTATCGTCGGAGTACAGCATCCTGTCTAGGGAGTACAACTTTAGTAATATCAGTAAGTTGATTACCCGACATGTTTTGAATCATAAGTCGGAGACAACTTCTTCTATAGAAATAAAGGAACCCCTTCGCTTGTTACTTGTGCCTGTAAGCCTAGAGGGAGGGAAATCAGGATCTTCGTCCTCCAGCGTTACGGGGGTGGCGCATTACTTATTCCCTTCCGGGGTGCGTATTAAGTTAGATAAGAGCAAGATACGTTTGGGGATTATCCATACGACCTATGAGTAAACCACCTCTTTGACGAGTCTTCCCTCGATTGCCGTTTTTGGTATCGATGGGAGACTCGTATTTTTGGAGGGGTATTGCTTCGCATCGAGAGATGGAGTTTGAATACAAAAGAGAGTAGCACTTGACAAAAACAAGAGATAGAGCACGATGAAAAACGTAAACCTTCGCCTCAAACTTATCGTTATGAATTTCCTCCAATTTGCCGTTTGGGGGGCTTATCTTATCTCTATGGGGCGTTATTTGGGTACGCACGGCTTGGGGGATAAAATCGGCATTTTTTATTCCATCCAAGGTATTGTCTCCATCTTTATGCCGGCACTTATGGGGATTGTGGCAGACCGCTGGATCCCTGCCCAACGCCTATTGGGGCTCTGTCATGTGATCGCCGGTGGTGCCATGATCGCCCTCTCTTATGTAGCACAATCGCTGGGGGATGCTCCTACTTTTTCTGCCCTTTTCCCCCTTTATACGCTCAGTGTTGCCTTTTATATGCCCACGTTGGCTCTGAGTAATTCGGTGGCTTATTCCGGTTTGGAGCAGGCCGGCGAAGATATTGTGAAGGCATTCCCTCCCATTCGTATCTTTGGTACCATCGGTTTTATCGTGAGTATGCTCGCGGTGGACGCTCTCGGCTTCCAGGAGACGTCCCTGCAGTTCCTCCTCTCGGGCGGGATAGGGATTCTCTTTTTCTTCTATTCTTTCTTCTTACCCCATTGCCCTACGGCTCCTCGAGGCGAGAAGAAAAGTCTGTCCGAGGCCTTCGGGCTCAAGGCTTTCACGCTCTTCCGTGAGCCTAAGATGGCGCTTTTCTTCCTCTTTTCGATGCTACTCGGGATCAATTTGCAGATCACCAATGGTTTTGCCAACCCCTATCTCGGAGCCTTTGGAGAGCTACCTGAGTATGCAGAGGCCTTTGGGGTAAAGCATTCTAATATGCTTATTTCTCTCTCTCAGATCTCCGAAACTCTTTGTATTCTGCTCATTCCGTTCCTCCTTCGTCGCCTCGGTATCAAGCGAGTTATGCTGATTGCTATGGTTTGTTGGGTGCTTCGTTTCTCGCTCCTCGGTGCCGGGAATCCAAGCGGAGGGCTTTGGCTTTTCATCCTCAGTATGATTGTCTACGGGATGGCCTTCGACTTCTTCAACGTATCCGGCTCCCTCTTTGTCGATCGTGAGACGGATAGTAGTATGCGATCGAGCGCACAAGGACTTTTTATACTCATGACCAACGGTATTGGAGCCACCATCGGTACGTTGGGGGCGCAGTGGGTCGTTAATTATTTTGTGGAGAGTGAGCACGATGCCGTAGCACGTCTCGAAGGGTGGGCTACCAGTTGGTATTTCTTTGCTGCTTACGCTCTTGTAATCACGATTCTTTTCTGGATATTTTTCCGCTACGAGGGCGATCGCCAAGGAGCGCAGCCCAAGAAGTTAGAACACAAATAGGAGATAACAATGAATGCTGCACTTATTTGGCTTATAGCCTCTATCCTGCTTTTTGCAGCCGAGATCATTACTCCCGGCTTTGTATTGGCTTGCTTTGGAGCCGGTGCTTTGGTGGCGTGTATCCCGGCCTTGCTGGGGTTGGGGATTGTTTGGCAGGTGCTCGTCTTTGCGTTGGGTAGCCTGCTGGCTCTTTTTCTGTTGCGTCCTTTGCTCCAGAGGCTATCCAAGAACAAGAAAGCCCCCACTACGGGGATGGATGCGCTTATCGGTAAAAAAGCAAGAGTTGTGCGAGTGGTTTCTGCTCGGCAGGGAGGGCGCGTTGCCATTGATGGAGACGAGTGGCCCGCGGTGGTGCTCGCCGAAGATCTAGAGATTCCCCAAGATGTTTTTGTAAAGGTGGTGAGCTACGATAGTATTGTACTTGTCGTAGAACCTTTTGAGAGTTAGTTTCATATCCTAATAAATACACACATATATGAGTAGTACACTTATAGTAGTAGGAGCTATTTTATTGCTCGTTATTTTCTTCATCTCTAAGGGGCTTACCATAGTCCAACAGAGTGAAACGGTGATTATCGAGCGACTAGGTCGCTATCACAAAACGCTCTCTTCGGGGGTTAATATCATTATGCCTTTTATAGACAAGGCGCGCCCGATGACATGGCGTTATACCCTACAAAGCTCTAAGGGTACTCCCGTAGTACGCTTTAGCAGCATCACCCATATCGATTTGCGAGAGACCGTATACGACTTTGCTCGCCAGAGTGTGATTACACGCGACAATGTGGTAACAGAGATCAATGCCATACTCTACTTCCAAATTGTAGATCCTATGCGAGCTATGTATGAGATTAGCAATTTGCCGGTGGCTATTGAGATGCTTACGCAGACAAGTTTGCGTAATGTTATCGGAGAAATGGACCTTGACGAGACCCTTACCAGCCGAGATACGATCAATAGTAAGTTGCGCGATATTCTCGATGAGGCCACCAATAAGTGGGGCGTTAAGGTCAATCGTGTAGAGTTGCAGGATATCAATCCTCCCCGCGACATCCGCGATGCGATGGAGAAGCAGATGCGTGCCGAGCGTGATAAGCGTGCCCAAATCCTTACGGCTGAGGGGCAAAAGGAAGCGGTTATCCGTGAGTCGGAAGGTAAGATGCAGCAGTCTATCAACCATGCTGAGGGGGCTCGCCAAGCCGAGATACTTGCTGCCGAGGCAGAAAAGCAGGCAAAGATACTCCGCGCTGAGGGGGAAGCCGAAGCCATTCGCCGTATTACGGCTGCTGTAGAATCTTCCGGAGCAGATCCCGCTCAGTACCTTATAGCCATGCGTTATCTCGAAGTTTTGGGAACGATGGGTACCAGCAAGAGCGACAAGGTTGTCTACCTCCCCTTCGAGGCTACGGGCATCCTCTCTGCCATTGGGGGGATCAAAGATATTGCCGGTGGGGCAAAAGGACCCTTGGCTCCCCTTGTTAAGGAGGTAAAGAACATGCCTCCTGCAACTCCTAAACCCACTACAATGCCGGTATCAGATCACTTGGACTTCTAAAATATAACCCTTCTGCCCACCTCCAAGGGTCGTCTCCTTTTTTCCTTTGCTTGGGAGACAAAATACTCCGGGAGAGTGGGCAGCTTTTTGTACCACTCTATGCCTGATAAGGAATATCCTGTAGAGGTCTCTTTGGTCATTCCTCTCTACAACGAAGAGGAGTCGCTCCGCGAGTTGCATAGCCGCATTCGCCAGGCGATGATTTCTGCTCACTACAGCTACGAAGTGATTTTTGTGGATGATGGTAGCACCGATGGCTCGTGGCGCGAGATTGAGAGCTTGGCGGCCGAATATCCCGAGGTGCGTGCGCTTCGCTTTGCTCGCAACTATGGAAAGTCGCCCGGCTTGCAATGCGGTTTTGCTCGAGCGCGCGGACGCATTGTGTGTACCCTTGATGCCGATTTGCAAGACCAGCCAGAGGAGTTGCCCGAGATGTGCCGACTCATCACTGAGGAGGGGTACGATTTAGTCAGCGGATGGAAGAAAAAACGCTACGACCCGGTGTTGAGCAAAAACCTCCCCAGCAAGTTGTTCAATGCCACGGCACGGCGCGTTTCGGGGATTCGCAATCTGCACGACTTCAATTGTGGGCTCAAGGCGTACCGCCACGAGGTGGTAAAAAGTATCGAGCTCTACAACGATATGCACCGCTATATCCCCTATTTGGCAAAAAATGCCGGCTTTACACGTATTACGGAGAAGCCCGTGGTGCATACGAAACGCAAGTACGGAGTATCTAAGTTCGGCTGGGATCGTTATTTCAATGGCTACCTAGACCTGCTTACCCTTTGGTTTACTTCTCGTTTTGGTCGTAAGCCTATGCACTTTTTTGGTTTCTGGGGGAGCTTGGTTTTCTTAATCGGGATGATTGCGCTCATTGTGGTGCTCGTGACCAAGTTTGTAGCCCTCTCGCGGGGGATTCCGGCACCTCTCGTGACCGATAGAGTCTACTTCTACATCGCCTTGGCTGCCATGATTATTGGTACACAACTCTTCTGCGCCGGCTTTTTGGGCGAGCTGCTAAGCCGGCAATATAGTAACCGCAACGAATACAATATAAGGGAAGAAATTGGTAAGGAATGAAAGCTAATCTTCTGCGTTTTTCGCCCTTCTTGGGGCTTTTTTTACTGCTGCATTTACAAGCTTGTAAGCCTTCTCGCCCTGCCTACATCAGTGAGATGGGCGAGGTCTTTCATACACTCTACCACATGAAGTACGCAGCCGACTCCTCGGCACACCTTGAGGTGGAACAGGCTTTACAGGAGCTAAACTATACCGCCAACCCTTTCGACTCGACCTCCTTGCTCTATGCCATTAACAACAATCGCACGGAGCTTGTCAACGAGGGCTTTGTGGAGCTGCTGACGGCCGCCCAGGAGTATGGTCGCCTCTCGGGCGGATTTTATGATGTAACGGTGGCGCCCCTTGTCAATGCGTGGGGCTTTGGCTTCTCTCCTTCGCCTTGGAAGGGTGGTGAGGTGCCGGCTTCTGCCATTGATAGTATCCTCTCTTTTGTGGGCTACGACAAGGTAACGCTCCGAGGAGATACGCTTAAGAAGGCAGACCCTAGGATGCAAATCGATTTCTCTTCCATCGCCAAAGGGATGGCGTCCGATTACGTGGCTCGTGCCCTACGTGCCAAAGGAATCCGAGATTATATGATAGAGATTGGGGGTGAGATCGCCTATGGCGGTGTGAATCCCGAGGGGAAACCCTGGCGCATTGGCATCAATAAACCCGTCCTCGATAGCACAGGTTTGGAGCATTACGAGGAGTATGAAGTGATCATAGACCTGCCGGGAGAGCGAGGCGGAGTGGCTACTTCGGGTAATTACCGCAACTTCAAAGTGCGCGAAGATGGCACTCTCTATGCCCACACTATAGACCCACACACAGGGCGACCTGCCGAGACGGATGTGCTGAGTGCCACCATCCTGCATCCCGATTGCTACCGCGCCGATGCTTTGGCCACTGCGGCTATGGCTTTGGGGGCAGAGCGTGCCGAGAAAATGCTTCGCGCTATCCCCTCCGTGGAGTACCTCCTGATTGTAGCAACCCCTCAAGGGGCAAAGGCGGCCTATGAGGTGCGTCGCAGTGCCAATTTTCCACCGGATCAACGATAATCCCTACTCACATTTGTATCCACCGTTCGTATGAAAAATAAAAAGAATCTATTGCTCCCAATGGTAGCTCTCCTCTTGGGAGTGACCTTGCTAGGGGCTTGTTCTACAAAGAAAAAGCAAGAGATGAATCAAAAGGAATCTGAGTTACCCTCGTCTATCTACGTTGGAATGCCGGTAGAGACTGGGGATAACAATACCTCCGGGCAGGTTGTGCCGGATCGAATTGGTGCCGGACGCCCTATCGCGGCTGCCCAAGCCCCTATTGTTATTTACAAGACCCGCGGGGACTATCGCGAGTTGGTACCTATCCAGCTTTCCGCCGATGGCTCTACCGTTGTTAGTTACCCCTCTCGCTACGATTTGGGGAAACCCGGGGCTTTTCTCACGCCTCTACTTTTGGATGGAGGCTACCTTGTGGATCGGCGTGGCGTGGGGCTTCATACCGCTTTCCTCAAGCTCTCTTACGAAGAGTACTACGCTCTACCCAACGACCCCTCCATGGCAGAATTGCTCGGTTGGGTGCTGGATAGAGAGCCTTTGACCTTCCTTGCGGTATGCGATCGTAGTTACTTTACCACCAAAAGTAAAGAGGAATTCGAACGCTATATTGCCGAGGGAATGCCCGGAGCAAACGTGCTTATTACAACGAAATAAATCCATTTCTTAACGATATGAATTGGCAAAACCATTACAAAGAACATCTTGTTTCTGCCGAAGAGGCAGTGCGCCGCTCGCTTTTTGAGGGCGCAAACGTAGTAATTGGGAGCGGGGCAGCTCATGTAGACCTCTACATAGAGGCTATGTACGCACAGCGCGAAACTATGCCCCATATCAATCTCTTCCACGTACTTTACTTCGGGAAGGCTCTCTATCTCTTGCCCGGGATGAAAGAGAAGGTACACCCCATGATCAACTTTATGGACAAGCAATCGCGTACCGCCTACAAAGAGGGGTTGCTCGACTTCTTGCCCTGTCACTTCCATGAGGTGCCTGCTCTCCTCAAAGAGGGATTCTACCCCGTAGACGTAGCTGTAGTACAGCTCTCTCGCCCCAATGCTGAGGGCGTTTGCTCTCTGGGGGTATCGTGCGACTACTCTCGTGCTGCCGTAGATAAGGCACAGGTGGTAGTGGGGATTCTTAATAAACAGATGCCCTTCTTGGGCGGAGATACCGCAGTACCCGTAGAGCGTCTCGATTATATTATCGAAGAAGATGCGCCTCTCGTAACAGTCCCCGGGGGAGCCGTTGGCCCCGTGGAGGCTAAGATTGGGGAGTATTGTGCCTCTCTTATTGGCGATGGAGCTACCCTACAGCTCGGTATTGGGGCTATCCCCGACGCTGTACTCAATAACCTGCACGACCGCAAAGACTTGGGTATCCACACCGAGATGTTTACCGATGGGGTGATGAAGCTCATGCAGAAGGGCATTATCAATGGTAAGGCAAAAACGCTCTTGCCCGGCAAAGTGGTCTCTGCCTTTACCTTTGGTTCTCAAGAGTTGTACAAGTTCCTCCAAGGGAACGAAGACGTTGCCATGTATCCGGTGGATTACACCAACGACCCCTATGTTATTGGCGAAAACGATAATATCGTCTCCATCAATTCTTGTATCGAGGTAGACCTTACGGGGCAGCTCACAGCGGAGAGCATCGGTTATTCTCTATTCAGTGGATCGGGAGGGCAGGTAGACTTCCTTCGCGGAGCTAAGCGTTCTAAAGGTGGTATCAGCATTATAGCCATGCCCTCAACAGCGCGCGGAGGCGAATTGTCACGTATTGTTCCCGTCCTCAAAGAGGGCTCTGTGGTAACAACCGGTCGCAACGAAGTCGATTACATCGTAACGGAGTTTGGTATCGCGCGTTTGCGTGGTAAGACGGTGGCGGAGCGCGCTTTGGCTCTTATTTCCATAGCGCACCCCGACTTCCGTGAGGAGCTAGAAGAGGCAGCTCGTCGCATGTTCCCCTACCTCCGTAAGTAGTCGCTCTTTTTGGCTATTTAGAAAGATTTATTGGTATGGGGTAAGTAGATGAGGCGACTTTCTTGGTAGATATGTCCCCCCTCTCTTGCTCTTGCTAATAAGTTCTTTTCCCCATAATTTATATTCTTGATTGCCCTGCGGCAGAGGCTCCTAGTGACCCTGCCGCGGGGTTCTTTTTCCCTCTTGGGTACTAGACGTGGGGCGGTGGAGAGAGTTCCCGCCCCCCTGCCGTCTCCCTTTCTTGCCTCTTGCTGCTAGGGGAACAGGTAGTGTCTGGAAAAGTGTGTAAGGGTAGTATCCTAACATGGAGTTCCTTGTTATTACTTTTCCTTTAGATATTATTTTTTGTACTCTCTCTCTCTGAGCATCCCAATCCTTGAAAAGAGTCCGCGATCTTGCATAGGAGGTTGGGTTTTCTTCCACGCTACTTTTCCCATTAAAAACACTACTGTCTCGGCCGAGGGGAGTGTTCCTCGCTTCTTGAAAGTCCGTTTGTAGAATCTGTTCAATCGCTCAATAAATCATCCGATGAAATTGCGGCGGATTGTTCAGATAGGAGTAATAAACCAAAATCCTGCAGCAAACTTTGCGCAGTTAGCGCTCTCCTTACTGACAGAAAATCGCAATCAAAACATCAACGAGGAGGAATGTCAATCGGGCTCAATTCTCCCTCTACTTTCAATCGCAGTTTTCAAGCCTACTACGGCATCTCTCCCCCGGAATACAAGGTCATCTCCAAAGAAAAGAAGAGAGGAAAGTAACTCTCAAGAGAAAAAGAGCCGAGATGACAGCCTTTTTCTTATTTGTATTTATTTGATTTAGAGCCTTTTGCAAATATGAGACACTTATGAGACACTTATGAGACACTTTTTTTCAGATATGACACGTCCCCCGAAATCCTCTTTTTTAGTTTTGCACCGTCATCAAAACGAAAAAAGAATGAAGACGGGAATGCATTGAGTATACATAACGGAGGATAGCGAGAGCGGAATAACTATCGGGGCCTCTATCGAAAAGGGATAAGATGTTCTTTGAGCTTTCCATGCGAGGGATATCCCTTTCCTATCACTGCTCTGAAGTGCCCTATTTTTCTGCGGGGAATGCTAGATATGAGATAAAGAGTCATAGCGCACATATAAGTTTAATGTAATAATATAAAGTATGGTTCAAATGAAAGCAAAAATTTTAATGACAGGCTTGGTTTCTCTTGCCCTCTTGGCTGTTGGCTGTAAAAGTAACAAAGAGGTAGAGCCCAAGGAAAAAGGTAATGCCAAAGTTAGTATTGTAGTGGCAGGTAATGCCTCTGGGATGCGTGCTTATGGCGATGAAGATGGAGAAAAGCACATTGAGAAGCTTACTGCTATTATCTACAAGGGTGATGTACAAGAAGCAATCAAAGTTGGGGAAGCTGGGGCTCCTGAGGTGAAGGATATCGAGTGTAGTGCCGGAGAGCGCACCTTGGTTGTGCTAGCTAATGTTCCCGCCTCTATGGATCTTGTGGGGAAAACGAAGAAAGAACTAGAGAAACTTACTTATGAATTGGCAAAAGATGATGAGACGCACAACAAGCTTCTTATGACTTCTGAGTTTACTTCTATCACCCTCAAAGCAGGAAAAAACTATTATGGTTATGCCAATAGTGTAGGTAATCCTGCTGATGAGCATATCTCTGTGGGGGCTCCTCTTCAGATTAAGCGTGTGCATGCTGCCATCGCATTCGAAGGTGTAAAAGTTACCTTTAAGCCCGAGTATAAGGACTATAATGTGAAGTTTGACGATGGCATGGTATTCGCTTTGGTTGCTAAGAAGAACTCCATGATCTTTGGTTCAAGCCTTTACAATGTTGCAAACCAAGATTACCTATATGGTGTACACGTTACTTCTGGTTCCCTAACACCTGCCAACTACACAGAGGCTGCTTGGCTCAAGACTGCTATTAGCCAAGCAGATATCAAAGACTCTGGCATGAAGAAGGGTTTCTATGTGCTAGAAAATGCAAGTAAAGAACATCCTACGATCCTCTGTCTAAAGGGGACTCTCGTACAGAAGAATAATGATCCGTTGACCCCCGAACAAATGGCGAAGGCTTTTGCAGCAGGATGGATCGTTTCTGAAACAGATGCTACTACTTACTACCCTGTAATCATCAATGCAACATCTAACAACTATTCTTACAATGGTGGGACTGAACGAGACAAAATCGTTCGTAATACAAAGTACAACGTGGTGCTAACGATTACAGGTCCTGGTACGAATAAGCCTGAAGATAAGACCGACGAAAAAGCTAACCTCGACGTTCTATGTAAGATCGTTGATTGGGTTATCATTACTCAAAATGCTACTTGGTAAGAAAGAGATATTCTGATTACCTACGGGAGAGAGAAGAGGGGTATATGCCGCCTCTTCTCTTCCCCAGTCTTTTATAAGATAGAGAGCTCCTTTGATAGCTCCCTTTATTTGTAAAACAATAGTATGCGCAACACAAAGAATTTATTACTGACTTTCTTGAGTCTCTTTTGGGGTGTGACTTTCTTGTTGACAGGTTGTATATACGACGATCTCTCAGAATGTCCTCGTCCCTTTTTCCTCAAGGTGAAAGCTATTGATGCAGATAACAAGGATATAACCTCTGGCGGGGCAGTGCAGAGTGTTGTGCTATTCTTTTTCGATGAGGCAGGCAATTGCCTCCAGACTAAAGAATTGAATGCTGCGCAAATCGTTGCCCAAAAGCCCGTTTTTGTGGAGCCGAAAGGCGCGTCGAAGATAACTTGTGTGGCTTGGGGTAACCCCTCAGAAGATGATCGAAAACAATTCTCCTTAATCACTCGTTTGAGCGACCTGTATGTACGTCTTCTATCTCAAGATGGTATTGCCCAATCCCCCACAGACCTATTTGCTGGCAGCATAGAGCACGAGATGGAGTACGACCTTAATAAGAAAAATAGTACCATCACAGTAGAGATATCGCGCCGCACAGCAGAGGTTACCGTCACTGTCCTTGGGTACAAATCTTGGGCAGAGCACCTTAAGACTTCTCCGCTACGCGCTTCTCAGACTATTGCAGATGCCATCACATTGGGGACTACCCCCGATACCTATATCTCCCACCAGCAATTGGGAGGGCAACCTGTATCTTATCGTCCTAAGGGCGTGATAGAAGGGAATGGCAACCTAATTGTTGCTCCTTTCCGCATATTCCCAACTTTAAATGCTGCTCCATTGGTGCTCGATCTTTACGCCAATGGCAAGAAGCAGCTCTCCTTTACAGAGAGCCGTGATGGTAAGAAGTTCGTCCCAGAGGTAGGGCGAATGCTCAATATCCTAATCGATATGCGTTCGTCTTCACTCAATACTTTAGTGGTAGTTACCCCTTGGGATGTTGTACATCAATTTGCAACTTATTAGTCACCCCATTGTATAGGATGCGAAAACCCACGCAAGAAACAAAATCTAAAAGATGAAACTAAATAGCCCTATAGCCTTCTTGAAGGTTCTGTTGTTGTTCGTCACAGTACTGATTGCCTCTTGTGCCCGAAAGGGGGAACTTAATGTTGCCGAAGACCAAGAGGCTACCATCAATTTGTCGTTGCCCGAGACTCGTTTTCGGGGCGGCTCCCTTTTCGCAGGAGATCAGGAGATTACCAAAGTGCGTATCCTTGTCTTCAAAGGAGAAGGACTTGACGTACAGCAGCTTTTTATTGCCAATACAAGTGCATTCACCAATCCATTTTCTCTAGTTGCCCACGCCGGTTTTCGTAAGATATACGTTGTGGCAAACGAAAGCGACGCCCTCGGTACACGTCTTTCGACCATCGTTTTTGAGCGAGAGCTCAAGGAAGTGTTGTCGGATGAGCTGTCTGCTTCTGCCGTGTTGCCCCTTGTCTTTACAGGCGAGGCTGAGGCAACCCTTCGACCCGATCAGTCTGTACAAGCTGTAGTCCCACTCCGGCGTATCGTTGCCAAGGTCACACTTTCTCTCAAGCACCACTCTGCATTGAGTACAGATCAAGTGCAGATCCGAAAAGTTCTTATCAACCGATTGGCAAAAACGGAGCCTCTTATTCCTCGTAGTATCGTCTTTCCATTGGGTACTCCCTGGGAATGGACCAAGGTAGAGACAATGGCTCTTGTCAATAATGATACCGAATACAAACCCTACATCAAAGAGGAGGAGCCTCTCTATGTCTACGAGAACTTAGGTTCTTCGGCAGACTCTACAGGCCGTGCTCCTATCCTTATGATTGAAGCGTTGTACAATGGCATTGCCACCAATTATTACGCTTATGTCAATGACAAAAATAGCTCTGCCGATCATCATTACTCAATAAAGCGTAACCATCACTACATGCTCAAAGGGGATATTACCAAGGTGGGAGAGTCTCCCTTCTTGATGCTTACTACCGAAGTTTTGCCTTGGGAGGTGGAAGAGTTAGAGCATAAAATCTTGGAGCCACAGCAGGGCAAGCTGGCCCCTGGTAGTGTATTCCCCGGCCCTAATTACACATCCAAAGAGCATCCTTTCTCTGTAACGATCCGTATTAAAGCTACGGAAGGAAGTCACTGGAAGGCTACTCTTACCAATGGTTTGGAGTTTGCTCTTCAGGGGGATACCTCGGGAGATACAAATGTAGACAGGGACTATACGGTTACGATTGTCCCTTTGAAAGTCCCTGGAAATAAGCCCCGTAAGACTGAGCTTTACTTTACAGTAGATGGTAAAGAAGTCGTGCTCAAAAAAGAGGGCGGGTTACGCCTTACCCGCATTGAGATTATACAGAAATCTAAATTTTAGCTACTACTCGAAATGATGATCCGTAAATATATATTCCCTCTTGTCCTTACTACAATTACACTTTTCTTTGCAAGCGTAGGGTGTACTAGAGAGTCTCTTGGCGATGGAGGGGTTCATGTTGGAAAAAATTCTTTGCAGCTTCAATTGCAAGTCTCACCAACAGACCTTCGCGCTACAGAGGTGGGAGAAGATGCTTACAACGAGAATACCGTATCTTCCATTACCGTCCTTTTCTACAAAGGAGGGCAACTCTTTTGGCAAAGTAAAGAGAGCGGACAAGGAGGGATCACTCCAAATGGAAGTATTACCACCCCAGGGCGTCACTACATTATACCGGTGCCCAATGATAAGAAGGCGCAACTCAATGGCGTTAATGGCTTCAACGTGTACGTTGTGTGCAACAAAGCCTCTTTTGTAGCACCTGCCACCGAAGCCGCTCTACTCAAGGAGGAGGTTGCAGATGAGCTTAATGCCACGGCTCCCGCTAGCTTTGTGATGATTGGAAGTGCGATTAATAAGAAGATTGACATGGCCACTCAAGCCGGTCGAAACTTGGGTTCTATTGGTCTTAAGCGCGTGGCTGCCAAGATACGACTACTTCGCCCCACTGTAGACGTTGCCGGCTACGTGCAAGTGGGGGATGCCCAAGTCAAACTCCGCAACTATGCAGATCGGGGGTATTTGGCAACTGCGGAGAATCTCCCTACTGCTGAATACAAAACAACAGACTATCGGTCTGTAACTGAAGTCACCGCCGGAGGAAAAAAATCTGCACACTTCTATTCGTATTACAATGAGTGGGCTTCGTCTACAGCTTTAGACCGGCGCCCCGAGTTCTTGGTGCAGATCAAGATGAAGAAGGTGGGTGAAAGCGACAATATGGCTAAGGACTACTACTACAAAGTGCCTTTGGAACCTCAGCAAAAATCTCTACAGTCTAATAAACTCTATGAGCTATCCCTCCGAATAGAAATCATTGGCTCTCCCTCTATTGAAAATCCGGAACTCATAACAGGGTCTATCTCGGTAGAAGAGTGGAGCAAGCACGAAGACTCCTACGGTCTACCCGCAACCCAGTTCCTCGTTGTTGCTGAGCATGATGTGGAGATGAAGAATGCGACTCAGTATAGTCTTCCTTATCAGTCGTCAAAGCACCCCATCACTATCAATATCAAAAAGGTGTATGCGACTTATGTAGATGATAAGGGGGTACTACAGACGATCTCCTACGGAAGTGGGCAGTCGGAGTATCCTACCATTACCAGTGATGCCAATTCAATTTCCATTAGCTCCTCTATCCCGGAGAATAATATCCCTAAGTATATAGAGTTTGAAGTAACAAATGGGGTTTCCGGTCTCGTCGAAAAAGTGAAGGTAACACAAGTTCCCTCAAGTTTTATAATCCATACCATGGGTACAAGCTCTAGCCTCAATCCCGATGGAGATTTGCCACCTCACCTCCATAATAAAGCAATGTATCACATTCGTATCTTAGTTCCCCCAGCAAATATGATACTCGGGTTCCCTCCTATGGAATCGGTAAAATTCTACGAAAGGAATACCTACAAAGAGTCCCATGATCTTACTAAGGATGACTTGGAAACCTCCAGGATGGTATCTCCTTCGTTTGAGTTGGCGTCTCAGTTGGGGGCAACTCTCACCTGGCCTTACTATAGATTTTCTTTCTTCTATTCAGGAAAGCCGCAAATAGATACTGAAAATAAAAAGAGTGCAACTTACAATTGTGCGACTTATGTAGAGTATCGGGTTAAAGGTGGCGTTACTGAGGAAGTCAAAGGCTGGAGGCTCCCAACAGAGGCAGAGATTGAACTGATTGATCAATTGCAGAATGACACCAAGAGTGCCGTAAAACGAATTATGACGGGGAGATATTATTGGGATTCTTATTCGGCGAATGGTGCGAAGCTGATGACCCATCCTGAATCTGGAGGATCCTCTTCTGATAAGGCTCATATACGCTGCGTCCGTGATGTAAAAGATAATACGATTTAGAGATGAAGGCAATGAAACAAATACTTTTATACCTAGTAGCTCTACTGGCACTCTCGGCATGTGCCTCCAAAGAGTTGCCCTCTCCTACAGGTAAGGAGCAGGTACACTTCTCTATAGATATGCCCGACTTCTCGACAGCACGAGAGGGAGGGCTAGACGAGAGTGGCATCAGTAACCTTGAGTTGTGGGTCTTCGACCGCGATGGTCACTTTGTGGAAAAAGCAACGGCTACGCTCACCTCGCAAGGCTCAACAAGAGCGTACACTGCCTCTATTACACCTTGTGCAGAACCTCGTATCATCCATTTTGTCGCCAATGCATCTCTTACGAATGAGAGTGAATGGATAGGGCGGGACGAAATGCAGATGCTTCCCTCCTTCAAGGCTGCTGCCCACACCACCATCCCCATGTGGGCGCGCAAGAAGTATAATAGCGTACAGAAGAACTCGGATTTGGGAGCCATTCTGCTTCTTCGTAATATGACAAAGTGCAATCTAATTGTGGATACGGATGCCATCAAAGAGGCTTCCTATAGTATCTACAATACGCTGGCAGAAGGTACATTGGCACCTTTCGATCCCTCTGCTCCCGATCGGGACCAGGCCTTTAAGAGACCGGTTACTATCCCCACAGAGCCTGCAGGAGTTCCTTTTGCCAACAATAAGCCTTGGCACGCTACGGATGGGGTAAGCCCTTTCTATGTGTATGAGCGAGATAACACCCTCTCTCCATCTGTACCCTGTCTCATCCTAAAGGCAAAATTTGGAAATGATGCCGATTTTTCGTACTACAAGATAGACCTTGTTGATAAGAATGACAAGACTAAGCGCCACCACCTCCTGCGTAATCATTATTTCAAAGTTACGATCAAGGATGTGCGTGTAAAGGGGTATGCCACCCTCGAGCAGGCTCTTGCCGGAGCAGCTGCCAACAATATTGCTCTTTCGGACGAAGTCCAGATGTTTCCCTCTTTCTCTGATGGCAAAGGTCGCTTGGAGGTTGATAGAACGTACTTTTCTCTTACCAATGATGAGCGTGAGGCTACTTTCAACGCCCGCTACTTTCCCAATCAGACTTCCTCTACTCAAGATAACGGTAAACTCACGGTGAGGCCTACAGGAGACGCCGTTACAAGTGCGACTGTAGACGCGAGTGGTAAGATTACGCTCCATTTTGCGCCTCAGCCTGCGGAAGGAGAGGGAGTCCTTACCTCGGATGTGGCTGTAGGGGTGAGTGATAATGATGATCTCAAACGCCTTGTACGCGTAGAGGTTCGTAGGCATTACGAGTATAAGAGCTTTAAGGCAAATGATAAAACTAACCTCTCAAACGTAGAGGTCTCTAAGACGCAAGGAGCTAGCCTAAAGATTGAGTTCGTTCTCCCGGATGAGTTTAACGAAGCATTGCTTCCCATTACTTTCAGAGTCTTTACCGATCATTTCTATCCATCTAATGGACAAGGCTTTTCTTTCCAACGAGTAGAGGGAAGGACTTGCTACGAGTACACACTCTCAAAGCCTATGCCCGCAGGGCGTCGTATAGAGTGCAATCTCAAGTCGAATAGGTCGGCCTCGGCAGAGGATGTAGAGGTACGTTCCGTTGAGGGGTATTTTGCCTCCAAAAAAATTCATGTCACGAATTAATGATATTCGTTTTAGAGTGTTTCTGAAGTTCCCCCTCCCTTTCTATATGAAAGAAGGAGGGGGCTTCTTTTTGGGGATACTGCCCTTATCCATTTTCTTTTTAGCCTGAAACCTATTCCCATTACAGGCTATAAAATATTTTTCCGCTGCCTGAAAAATAAAAAGTTTCTGACCTGTATCCCTACTGGATATTAGCCTGTTCCCTTTACCCTTTCCCGTGAAGAGATTTTTGCTTTTCTTGTCGTTTTGCACACAAATGCACTCTACGTAAAATCTTTTTGTAACTTTGGACAGAATGAGAGATCTCTACTTGGTAGTACTTTCCCTATTTGAACTCTCCTTCTTTATCGTTGTTTTGAATATAAAGAAGTTATTAGAACTCTATGAAAAGAAGAACTACAATTATGAGCCTCGTGGTTGCGATGATGGCTCTTTTTTCCTCTGCTTTTGGGCAGTCGCTCTCTCAGCAGACTAAAACAAAAACTCCATTTCTTGTTTCTCTTCGGACGAAACATCTTCTCCCCACGGGGGATAAGGATAAGAATGTGGAGTCTCAGAGGTCTCCTCTACGAGCTTCGGAGGCGGGAGTTATTACGATGGAGCACAACAAGCCCAAAGGGCAGACTGTCGTTATTGCTGCATCAATCCCCGATGGGCAGATGGACGGAGTAGAATTTGACCACAGCGAGTGGGATGAGTATCATGTTAATGAAACTCGTTACTACAAATTCACCTCGGACAAGGTCACCTTTAAGGGGTCGGATACGCACCCTCTTTCCATGCTCTCTGTGGAGAATTGCGCTATCACCAAAATCGACCTTACGAAGTGTCCGGAGTTAGCGGAGCTCTACATCAATAATAATCCGGAACTGAAGGAACTCGATTTCAGTAAAAATACCGAGATTAAGACCATTGGAGCCGGATTTACCGGGCTTACTTCCGTAAATATTGCCAACCTCAAGAACCTGTCGGTGGCCTCTTTTGCTCCGGCTGCTCTAGAGGGAATTGATGTTGCGGGCTGCGATGGATTGCGATTCCTTCTCCTCTTCGGAAATAAAATAAAGGGGGAGAAAATGACCAAGTTGATGAATGATCTCCCCGATCGTAACAAAGATGGAATGGAAGAGGGATGGCTCTTTATCACGGGCGATAATCCCCGGTATACAGAAGGGAATGTGTGTCTCGTGAGCGATGTGAAAATTGCACGAAAGAAGCACTGGAGAACAAAGACCGAAGACCGCAAAGACTATAAGGGGCAAGACTATGTGCCATCTTATACAGAAGATAAGATCACCTTTACTACAGAGATCCCCGTCCGTAAGGAGATCCATATGCGTATTGAGGGCGTAGATGATGCCGATTTTAACGTCGAAGGTGCCGAGTTTTGGCAATATCATTATAGGCGTGATGAGTATGTCTTGACGAGCCAAACTGTTACCATAACAGGTAAGGTAGGCTACCTTGATCTCACTGAGTGCCGGATTTCCTCTCTCGACATTTCCGGCAACAAGGAGCTGGAAGTGCTTATTTGTGCGGATAATCCAAAGATCAATTCTCTCGACCTCTCTCAGCACGTCAAGCTAAAGCGAGTGGATGTATCTCGCTGTCCTGTTACGGAATTGGATCTAAAGAATGCAAAAGACCTCGAAGCCTTTGTTGCACTCTCAACCAAAATCAACAAAATAGATGTTGCTCCCTCGGATAAGCTTATAGAGCTACAGTGTAGCAATACTTCGCTTTTCGGCGTAGACCCTTCTAAGTGGAAGAATCTTGAAAACCTGACCCTAGCAGGGTGCGATTTGACTCAATTGGATCTCTCCGAGAATAAGAAATTGGAGATGGTACAACTACATGCCAATGAGCTTGATAAGGTTGTTTTTGCAAGTCCTATGTTGTATAGTGCCACCGTTTTCCTCAATAAGATAAAGGGAGCAGATATGACTCGCTTGATGGAGTCTCTCCCTCGTCGTTATGAAGGCGCTAATCCCCAAGCTGCTATTGTAGTGCACGGTACGGGGCTAGAAGATGAGAAAAATGAATGCTTAGATACTGATGTAAAGATTGCTCTAGATGCATTCTGGAAAGTCTATCAAGTAGATGCGGACTTCAAAGAATCCCCTTACGACGGCATTCCCACCGCCAATGCTCCTAAGATTTCGGGAGAGAACCCCATTGCAGTGTACCCCAATCCTACGAGTGATTTCATTTTCATTTCGGGGTTAACTGTCCAAGAGCCTGTCCAATTGTACGGTTTGGATGGGCAGATATTGCTCCAAACCCGGGCTATAGAGGGTTTTGCTCGCTTAGATGTACGAGCCCTTCCCTCGGGATCCTACGTTGTGCGTTGTGGTAAAAATGCCTATTCGGTACAAATCTCACACCGCTAATTGCCTTCGGCTAGAAAGGTAAATTTGAAATAGAGATAGGGGGATGCTCTGTTGTGGAGTGTCCCCCTTTCCTGTAAAAAGGAGGGGGATGGAGCCTCTCTTGCGCCCTAATCACAATAGGCAGAGCCTCCCGTGCGTTATATTTATATGATTGCCTATATAGAAGGAAAAATAGATCGACTCTCCCCAACAAATGCCCTGCTTGATGTAGGAGGAGTGGGGTACGATATAAACATAACACTCACAGATTACACCGCTTTGCAGGGGAAATCCTCTGCTCGTCTGTGGATAACCGAGATCATTCGAGAGGACGCCTATCTCCTCTATGGCTTTGTGCGAGAGGAGAGTAGAGCTTTTTTTGAGAAACTTTGTTCTGTCTCGGGGGTGGGGCCTAGTACCGCTCGCCTTATTCTCTCCTCGTATACGCCCAACGATTTGGCAAGTATTATCGGTAACGGAGCCGTGGATTTGCTCAAGAATGTAAAGGGGATTGGGCTTAAAACAGCGCAGCGTATTGTGGTCGATCTCAAAGGAAAGATTGACCTTACGGCCTACGATCTCGCGGAGGGAATGCCCGAAGGGGGAGATCCCTCTCAGGTTGCCGCCGTGAGCGACGAGGCACAACGAGCCCTCAAGATGCTGGGATTCCCCGAGGTAGCTATCCGCAAGGCGGTAAAGGCGGTGCTTGAGGCGGATGCTCATCTCCCTGTGGAGGAGGTGATCAAGCAGGCTCTAAAGCGTCTTTGATTACCCTTTTTGCTAGCCGGTTCCCCATATGTCGCAGCAACAGAGACGTTGGTTTTTGGCTGTTCTAGCCCTAGCTCTTCTCGCTTTCTCTTCGTGGTGGGGAGGGGGAGCCTTGGTGCGTTCTCCCAGAGTGCCCTACCGCATCGCCTCCGTTGCAGACACTACCCATCGTCCCAAGGTACAGAAGACGCATCCCCAAACGGCCGAAGATATTGCTCGGAAGCATCCTATGGATTTGCGCAATCCATCCCAGCTCAAGAGCGAATTTATCTACGATGGCGCCACGGGTTGCTACCTGTATGTAACCACTCTCAATGGGAAGCGCATCGGCACTCCCATTATTTACACCACAGAACAGTACCTCGCCTACCTCAAGCGACGCGACGCCACAAGTTACTTTGCACAGCGCGATCGTGAGGGTGCCAAGGAAGAGGGGAAGCAGCAGTTCAACCCTTTCGATTTTGGTTTTGAACTAGGACCTGCCGAAAAAATCTTTGGTCCCGGAGGGGTGAAATTGCGCACACAAGGATCGGCAGAGCTGCTTTTTGGGGTGAAGACAAACGCAACAGACAATCCCTCCCTGCCTCAGAATGCCCGCAGTCATACCTTCTTCGACTTTGACGAGAAGATACAAGCCAATGTACAGGCCTCGGTAGGTACGAAGCTCAATTTTGGCTTGAATTACAATACAGAGACGACCTTCGATACCGACGCTCGTAAGCTCAAACTCGCTTACGAGGGAGAAGAAGACGATATTATTAAGCTTGTGGAGGCAGGGAGCGTTTCGCTACAACCCAAAAATTCGCTTATCCAAGGCGGAGCCTCTCTCTTCGGGATTCACACCAAAATGCAGTTTGGTAAGCTCCAACTTAGCATGGTGGTGAGTCAGCAAGAGGCAGAGACCAAGCGAGTGAGTTCGGAGCGTGGAGCACAAACCACTCCATTTGAGTTTTCTGCAAACAATTACGACGAAAACCGCCATTTCTTCCTCGGGCATTACTTCCGCGATGGCTACGATCATGCCCTCTCTACCCTTCCGTTTGTTTCGTCGGGGGTGGTGATCAATCGTGTAGAAGTGTGGATTACCAACAAACGTGCACGCTTTGAGGAAGCGCGCAACATTGTCGCTTTTACCGATCTTGGGGAGCCTGAGAAGCTCACGGCACCCGGGGTGATTGCCACGCATAAGACGGGAGGAGCCCCCGACAATAGTGCCAATTCGCTCTACGAGGAGTTGCTCTCTAAGCCGGATCTCCGCCGCATCGATCGCGTGGGGCAGCTATTGCAGGGGCATTTTGTGGGAGGAACCGATTACGAGAAGCTCGAGAGTGCTCGCCGTTTGACGCCCAATGAGTATTCTCTCAACGCTTCGCTCGGCTACATCTCACTCAATACGCGCTTGAATGCTGACGAAGTACTTGGTATCGCTTACGAGTATACCTATCAAGGGAAGGTCTACCAAGTGGGCGAGTTCAGTACAGATAGGAGTGAAAATAGCAGCGACAACCTTTATGTAAAGCTTATCAAAGGATCGGCCATGACCCCATCGGCTCCCTATTGGTACTTTATGATGCGCAACGTCTACACCCTAGGCTCCAATGTAAGTGACCTGCAACAAGATCGCTTCAAACTCGATATATACTATCGTAATGACGAGGCCGGGACGGCTCTTCCCTATCTTGATGAGGGGAATGCAAAGGGGAAACTTCTCCTGCAATACCTTGGTATGGATCGCCTCGATAGCCGAGGAGAAGCCTATCCCGATGGGGTTTTCGACTTTGTGGAGGGCTACACCGTGCAGGCGCGCCGCGGATTGATTTTCTTTACCACGGTAGAGCCTTTTGGTAAAGCCCTGCGGAAGCGGCTTGGGGATGATGCCATTGCCGATAAGTATGTGTACCAAGAAATCTACGACAACACCTCTGTGGTGGCGCGACAGGCTGCCGAGCGCGATAAGTTTATCCTGCGAGGGGAGTACAAGGCGGCATCTTCGGGGCAGATTAGTCTTGGTGCCGGTATTGCCAACGTTACGCCCGGTTCGGTGCGAGTTACAGCCGGGGGGGCTCTCCTTACGGAGAATGTAGATTACACCGTCAACTACGCTATGGGTACCGTGACTATCATCAACGAATCGATCTTGAATAGCGGTACACGCATCGATGTTTCTCTCGAAAATAAGGGACTCATGAACATGCAACGCAAAACGGTGGTGGGCTTCGATGCCAATTATAGCTTCAGCAAAGACCTCACCGTTGGAGCCTCTTTTATGCACCTCTCGGAGCTACCTCTTACCACCAAGAGCGCCATAGGGGCGGAATCGATGAGCAACACCCTCTGGGGAGCCAACCTGAGCTATCGCACCGAGTGGCAGGGACTTACCAATTTAATTGATAAGTTGCCCTTCCTCGATCTTACAAAACCGAGCGAATTGAAGCTGAATGCCGAGTTCGCCCACCTCATCCCGGGGCATTACGAAGGACGATACGCCAAGGGCTACAGCTACATTGATGACTTCGAATCCTCTCAAGGGTATATAGATTTGATGAACCCCTATGCTTGGATGCTGGCCTCTACTCCGTATCAGGACGGAGCTTCGGCTTTGTTCCCCGAGGCGGCTCTTAGCAACGACCTCCGCTACGGCAATAGGCGCGCTAGGTTGTCGTGGTTCTATATCGATCCCATGTTCAATCGCGCCAACTCGTCTTTAACGCCTAGTTATATCCGCAATAATCCGGAGTTCCTCAGCAATCACTATGTGCGAGAGGTAAGTATGCAAGAGCTCTTCCCCTACCGCGATTACGGGCAGAGTTACTTGAGCTATTTGCAGACTTTTAGCCTGTCGTACTATCCCCAAGAGCGTGGCCCCTACAACCTAAACGCCAATGCCCTATTGCCCGATGGCACACTCTCTAACCCGCAAGACAACTGGGGTGGGATTATGCGTAAGGTAGACCAGAGTGACTTTGAGGCGGCAAACATAGAATATGTAGAGTTTTGGTTGCTCGATCCCTTCATCTACAATCGTGATGGGCAAGGGGGAGATTTGTACATCAACCTGGGAGAAGTGAGCGAAGAGGTACTCAGGGACGAAAAGAAATTCTTTGAGAATGGGATGCCCATCAACGACGATCCGCAAGCTACGGAGCGTACCATTTGGGGTAAAGTACCCCTAAGGCAGGGGGCTGGTTATGCCTTCGACAATTCGCCCGGGGCACGTGCAAAGCAGGATGTTGGGTTCAATGGACTTAACGATGAAGAGGAGAAGACCTGGCCGGCTTACGTAGATTACCTCAACGCGATCCGCAGCAAGGTGGGAGGAGCCGTGCTGTCTCAGTGGGAGAGAGACCCCATGAGTCCCCTATCCGACCCCGCAGGGGATAACTTTATGCACTTCCGCAATGCCGCCTTTGATGCGGCTCAAGCTCCTATCCTCGACCGCTACAAGTACTACAATGGCGTGCAGGGCAATAGTGCCGAGGCGACCGACAACAACGATCCCTACAGCACGGCCAGCCGCTCCGTACCCGATGCCGAAGATATAAATCAAGACAATACTCTCAACGAAAATGAGAAGTATTTTGAGTACAAAATCTCGCTCAAACCTGCCGATATGGTGGTGGGCAAAAATCATATCGTAGACGTACGCCCGGCCACAGTCTCCCTAGCGAATGGCTCGAGAGAGACGGTCAACTGGTATCAGTTTAAGGTGCCGGTGCGAGGGTTTGATCGCAAGATTGGCGGTATTGCAGACTTCAAGACGGTGCGCTTTATGCGTATGTACCTAACGGGGTTCCGCGAAGCTACGTTCCTTCGCTTTGGTACCCTCAAATTGGTGCGGGGGGATTGGCGTCAATACGATAGAGAGTTGCACGATCCCTCGCTACTACCTGCCACCAAGGCGACGATGGAAGTCAGTGCCGTTAATATCGAAGAAAATGGAGACCGTCAGCCCATTAACTACGTGCTCCCCCCCGGTGTGCTGCGCAGTATTGACCCCTCACAGTCGCAGGCTACACAGCAAAATGAGCAATCGCTAAGCATGAAAATCCGAGACCTCGCCCCTGGGGATGCGCGCGCGGTGTACCGCAATACAGGGCTGGATCTCCGTCGATACAAAAAGCTGGAGCTCTTTACGCATGCCGAGCGCATACAGGATGCCGCCGACGCTGTTGGGGATGGAGACCTCTCCGTTTTCATCCGTTTGGGAAGCGATTATCGCAATAATTACTACGAGTATTCCGTACCTCTCAAGCTCTCTCCCTATGGGCTTTATAGTTCCGATGTAGCTGCAGATAGGCGTACCGTGTGGCCGGACGAAAATAAAATGACCATCCTCTTTTCGCACCTTACCGACCTTAAGGGTGAGCGAAATATGGAGAAAAGCAAGGGTAATCCCAAGGCAGACTTCTCTCTACGCTATGCAGCTCCCGATCCTGAGAACCCTCGTAATACCATCACCGTAGTGGGTAACCCCTCTCTCTCCAACGTAAAAACCATCATGATAGGGGTGCGCAACGGAGGGCAAGGTAGCAAGAGTGCGGAGGTATGGGTCAACGAATTGCGTCTGAGCGACTACCTCGAACAGGGCGGTTGGGCAGCCAATGCCGATATGCAGTTGCAGGTAAGTGACTGGGGGAGTGTGACGGCAAGAGGGATGATACAAACCGCCGGATTTGGTGCATTAGACCAGTCTCTCTCTCAGCGTCGGCTCGAAGATTTACAGCAAATCAACGTCTCCTCTAATTTCGAAATGGGGCGTTTCTTCCCCGAGAAGGCACACGTATCCATCCCCCTCTACTATGCATACAGCAATGAGGTGATAACTCCGCGCTATAATCCTCTCGACCAAGACGTCTTACTCTCGGAGGCTCTCAAAGCCACCACAAACAAGTCGCAGAGAGACTCGATACGGCGCATGGCGATAACAGAGACACGTACGCACTCTCTTTCTCTGAACAACATACGGGTGGATGTAAAAAGCAAAACCCCGATGCCCTACGACCCTGCCAACTTCTCTTTTAGCTATAACTACAACCAACGCAATCACCAGACGCCCGACCTTGTTTACGACTCGAGGCGCGATTGGCAAGCGGGGCTTACCTATGACTATTCGCCCATAGTCCCCCCCCTCAAACCCTTTGCTTGGATCAAATCGGGGAGCAATCTCGTCTCCTCGCTCAAGAGCTATCAGATCAATTGGTTGCCTTCGAAGATTGCTTTGTCTTCTCAGATGGTGCGCAACTACAGCGAGCAGCAAGTGCGCAATTATATCCCGGGGGTAGCCAATGCACCCTCTTTGCCGGCTACGTTTGTGCAAAACTTCTTGTGGAACCGAGCCCTCACGCTCAACTGGGCACTGACTTCGGACCTTCAGTTTTCTTTCCGCTCAGGTACCAATGCACGCATCGAAGAGCCCCATGTACAGGTCAATCGTCAGTTAGAGCCCGACCTTTACAAGATTTGGCGCGACTCGGTTAATCGCAGTATTGCCGAGCTGGGGCGTCCTCTAAAGTACGATCAAACGGCAACCCTTACCTGGAAGCTCCCCTTCGCTCTCATCCCATATATGAGTTGGATTAACGGCTCTTTGAGTTATACCGGTACCTACAATTGGGATTTGGGCGCGAAGCGAGCCGATGGTGTCTCCTTTGGTAATATTATCCGCAATGAGGCACGTATTGACGGATCTTTGGCTCTCGGCTTTATGCAACTCTACAGACAAATTCCCTTCTTAGCCCAAGCTGAGAAGGCTTTGAACGCTACCCCGTCCAATACAACAATCCGTAGACGGCAGCCCGAAGCTCAAAAACCCGAAAAAGCCTCGGCTCCTCTCCGATATACTCAGGACATTACGCTCCGTGCCGATAGTGCCATTGTGGTGCGTCACAACTTGGGGAGCCGTAACCTAAAGGTCTCTGCTCGCACTGCTTCCGGCAAAACGTACAAGCTCAAGACGCGCACGATAGACAACAATTCGCTGGAAATCCAAAACCTCGATACGGTACAGATTGCCCTCTCAATAGAGAACGAAAAGGCGCGCAAGAAGGCAACCCAACCGGACGAACCCTCTCGCTTTGTGCAGCATCTTGCCTATACGCTTATGATGGTGCGCGACATAAACATTACCTACAACCATACCAATAATCTCAACCTACCAGGCTTCATGCCACAGATCGGCAGTGCAGGAGGGCAATCGAGGCAAGGTGATCTACTTGCTCCGGGGCTTGCTTTTGCCTTTGGGCTTACGGATAATAGTTTTGTAGAGGAGGCAGCTCGGCGCGGATGGCTTACGCAGTTGCAGGAGAATGTAAGGCCCTCCGCCTATTCGCAAACCGACAACCTTGGGATACGTGTGACGCTAGAACCGATCAAAGATCTCCGTATTACCCTTAATGCAAACCGCAACAGTACGCAACGAGAGGAGACCCAATTTGTTTTTGAAGGTATGCCACGCACTTGGGGTGGCTCCTTTATGATGACGACCATCGGGCTTGGAGACTTTTTTGCAACTCCCAACGCAAATGATGGATATGCCTCTGCGGCCTTTAGCCAATTCCTCGCATTCCGTTCGATTATTGCGGATCGACTACGCAAGCGTTATGAGGCTCATGCTCCTTCTTCCTCCTTTACGGTACGAGAGAATAGTGCAGATGTACTCATCCCGGCCTTCCTTGCTGCCTATACGGCGAGCGCACTGGGCTCTGTCTCTCTCTCCCCCTTCCCCTCCCTCAAGAGCCTGCTCCCTAACTGGAGTATCACCTATACAGGATTGAATAAATCCCCTCTCTTTTCGGAGCTTTTCCGCAACTTCTCCCTCTCGCATACCTATACTTCTACCTACACCGTGGGTAACTATGCTTCCCTCCTAGGTTGGAATGCGATTGGTGAAGACGAGACTCCTCTCGGCTTTTTGAGGAAGACTGCAGCCGATGACCTCTCTTCAGGCTCCTCAACTGCGGGACAACGGATTGCCGCTATGCCCTACGATATTCCCTCGGTGGCCATACAAGAGGGCTTTAATCCCCTTATTGGCTTGGAGATTACCTTCAAGAGTGGCATGACGCTCTCCTCACGTTGGAATAAACGTCGCGCCCTTAACCTCAATATCACAGCATCCCAGTTGATTGAGTCGTCATCTAACGAGATTTCTGCCGGGATTGGTTACAAGGTCGACGACTTCTTTAAGTGGCTAGGGATTAAGCGCAAGAGGCCCTCTGGTCGCAAAGCTAAAGATGCCCTCTTGACCTCGGGCGGCTCTATGACGTTGCGCCTGGACTACAGTTACAGCCGCACCTCTATGCTGATTCGTAAGATACAAGAGAACTTCTCGCAAGCCACCAATGGCAATATCGCTCATACCCTAAAGTTTAGTGCGGACTATGCCCTCAGCCGTATGCTTACCCTGCGCGCCTTCTATGATTGGAACATGAATTATCCACTCGTAAGTACAGCCTCGTTCCCCACACGTAACAGGAACTTTGGTGTCTCCCTCCGCATCAATCTAACGCAATAGCTTGGTTATAACCTCCTCTTCTCCTCGGAGAAGTCCTAAAAGAAAGATCGCCAATGAACCCTACCTTTACCGGCAAAAGACTTTTTCTTCTCGATGCCAGTATGCTCATTTATCGAGCTTACTTTGCCTTTATTCGTACTCCCCGATTCGATAGCAAGGGAAACAATACAAGTGCCCTTTTGGGCTTTGCCAATAGCCTCATAGAGATTATTAAAAAGGAGAAGCCCGACTATTTGGCGGTGGTCTTCGACCCCGAGGGAGGCTCTTTTCGCCATCGAGAGTATGCCGCCTACAAGGCGCAACGCGATGCCACACCGGAGGGAATCCTCTGGGCATTCCCCCAAGTGAAACGCCTGCTCGAAGCCCTACGAATCCCTGCTATAGAGGTGCCGGACTACGAGGCAGATGATGTGGTAGGCACCCTCTCTCAGCGTGCCGAGAAAGAAGGCTTTGAGGTCTACATGGTTACTGCGGACAAGGATTACGGCCAGCTTGTTACCGAGCATGCTCTCATGTATCGCCCGGGGACCAAAGGGGCTGAGGTGTGGGGCGAGGCCGAAGTTTGTGAGAAGTTTGGCCTTGTGCACTGCTCGCAAATGGTTGATTACCTTGCCTTGGTGGGGGATGCTAGCGACAATATCCCCGGATGTAAGGGTATCGGTCCGAAAAAAGCGTCGGAGCTACTCACGCAGTTTGGCAGTATTGATGCCATTTATGAGCACCTCGACGAGCTATCTCCTTCCCTTAAAAAGAAACTTGAGGAGGGGCGGGAGAATACGCTTCTGTCGCGCTATCTAGCCAAGATTTGTACCGAGGTGCCCATGGAGGTGGAGTGGGAGACCTTCCGCCATTTAGAGCCGAATGTGCCCCAGCTCCAGGCTCTGCTCGCAGAGTTTGAGATGCACACCCTAGTCAAGCGTTTGCTCCCAAGCGAGGGCGATACTGCCGATTGGGGAGGGGGGCTTTTCTCTTCGAACTCTACAAGTCAAGAGGAGGGGAAGGAGCCATCAGAGGCTAATTCTCTTTTCTCCCCTGAGCAAACAGCCTCTCTACAAGGACTTACGACATTGAAAGATACAGCGCACACTTATCACGTAGTGCGTACAAAGGAGGAGCAGAAGCAGCTTTGGGCCCGACTTGCCGAGAGCAAACAATTTGCCTTCGATACTGAGACGGATGGGCTCAATCCACTCACTGCCTCTATTGTGGCAGCCTCATTTGCTCCCGAAGAGGGCGAAGCCTACTATCTACCCCTGCCCCAAGACTTTGACGAGGCTTGCGCCATCCTCCAGCCGCTCGATGCCCTCATGCGCAATACCGAGATACTCAAGATGGCTCAGAATGCGAAGTTCGACCAAAAGCTTTTGGCTCGCTATGGGGTTTCGTCCGCCACTCCCCTTTTCGATACGCTTGTGGCACATTATCTTATTGCTCCCGACCAGAGGCATAATCTAGATACCCTAGCGGAGCAGTACCTTGGCTATCGCACCATTGCTTATAGTGACCTATCGGAGAAAAAGAACTTCGACCTGCGCCAAGATGTTGCAGAGGAGCTTTTGGTGGACTATGCCGCCGAAGATGCCGATGTGGTACGCAGGCTCTACCCCCTTCTTCGGGAGAAGCTAGAGCAAGAGCAGCAAGAAAAACTTTTTTGGGATGTGGAGATGCCCCTCGTTGGAGTGCTGGAGCGCATGGAGCGTGAGGGCGTACAATTGGATGTACAGCGACTGCATGAGGTCTCCGAGAAGCTCACGAACGATCTCCGCGAGACGGAGGCGCAGATTTTCCATTGGGCAGGACACCCCTTTAATGTGAGTAGCCCTAAGCAGGTGGGGGTAGTTTTGTTTGAGGAGCTGGGCTTGCATGCCAAGGGTAAGAAAACAAAGACAAACACCTACTCTACGAGCGAAGAAGTGCTCTCCAAATGTGTGGATCAGCACCCTATTGTGCAGAAGGTCTTGGATTATAGAGGGCTCAAAAAGCTCATCGGCACCTATACGGAGGCTCTCCCCGAGTTGGTTTATCCCGATGGACGCTTGCGTACATCGTACAATCAAGCCGTGACCGTAACGGGGCGGCTCTCCTCGAGTGATCCCAATCTCCAAAACATCCCCATTCGCTCCGCTATGGGGCAAGAAATTCGCTCTGCTTTCGTGCCTCGCAGCTCGGAGTTTACCTTTTTGAGTGCTGATTATTCGCAAATAGAACTTCGCCTCATGGCTCACTTTAGTCAAGACGAGCATTTGATAAAGGCTTTTGTGGAGGGGGAAGATGTACACCGCTCTACCGCCGCACGGATCTACAACGTGGCTCCGGAGGAGGTTACACCCCTGCAGCGATCCCATGCCAAGACTGCCAATTTTGGTATTATCTACGGCATATCTGCCTATGGATTGAGTCAGCGTCTCAATATCGATCCTCCCGAGGCTTCTGCCCTTATCTCCAGCTACTTCGAGAACTATCCCGCTGTGCGTGCCTATATGGATGAGTGCGTGCAGAAGGCAAGAAAGCTGGGCTATACCGAAACACTTTTGGGGCGCAGACGTTACCTGCCCGACATCAATAGTCGCTCGGCCACTGTGCGCCAGTTTGCAGAGCGCAACGCAGTAAATGCCCCTATCCAAGGGACGGCAGCCGATCTTATCAAGGTGGCTATGATACGTATAGACGCAAAAATGCGTGAGCGAAACATGAAGAGTAGAATGATAATGCAGGTACACGACGAACTCAACTTCGATGCCTATTTGCCCGAAGTAGACGAGTTGCGAGCCTTAGTGCACCAAGAGATGTGCCAAGCCATCCCCAATCTTAGAGTACCCCTTGAGGTGGAAATCGGGGTGGGGAGTAGTTGGCTCGAAGCCCACTAAAGCTCTTGTTTTATGTCAGAAAATAGGGAGGGGAGTACCGAAAGAGTGCTCTCCTTTTTTTCTTTTTGTGCCTATCAGACTACAGAGAAGCAGGTGGAATAGAGAAATTTCTTAGGGTGAAAATCCGGCCGCTCTAGGGCAAGAAACTTTCTGCTGCTGCCTGAAAAATAAAATTTTCTAGGCTGCCATTCTTTTTATTTCCAGGCAGTGTTTTTGAGAGGGTTTCACAGAAAAAAATATCCCTCTGCTCTAGGCGGAAAGGGATCTCTGGTGTGTAAGGAAAGGACTTTTTTAGCGGTCGAAAATGGTGAGGTAGGCAGTACGTAAAAGAATCTTGACGTCGCCTATAAAAGAATGGTGCTTGACGTACTCGAGGTTGAGCTCAATTTTCTTGGGCATGATCACCTCCTTAAAATAGATTTCCGGGCACTCTTGCTCACCGAGGAGCGCGTTTTCGTGGCGGAAGTAAATGGAGGCCGGGCTTGTGATACCGGGGCGTACGGCTAGGATGGGGAGGTATAGATCGGGGTACAACTCCACCTGCTGGCGAACGAGAGGCCGAGGCCCTACCAGGCTCATATCTCCCTTTAGTACATTGATTAACTGGGGTATCTCGTCTATCTTTAGCTGACGAAGCCATCGCCCCAACCGCGTGATGCGAGGATCGTTATCTCCCACGGTAAGAAGCTGGTCTTTGCCCCAGTCTTGGTGGTGCATGGAGCGGAATTTGTAGAGAACGAAGTCTTTGTTGTTGCGTCCTACACGCGCTTGGCGAAAAAATACAGACCCCCGAGAGTCGCATTTAATAAGGATGGCTACAACGATAAAAAGGGGAGATAAAAGAATTATCCCAATCAGACTTATTAATACATCGAGTAGCCTCTTTATCATGCGTGTGGTGTGTGTATTACTGCATGTTGCCTATTTATGTCCCTGCAAAGATAATAAACCCGTATGATATTTTGCTCCGGAATACAATCTTCTTTGTGGTATGAGAGCTAGAGGTTCTGCTCAAAGGGAGTGAAAACTTTACTGAGAAAAGACTTGTGTTGCTCGGCAAAAACACCTCAATGTATGGCTTTGTGTTGCATTTTTATTGCTTAGTGGCGATTGATCAAAACAATTTGGTATATTTGCAGGGTATATAAGAATAAATGAAGCTGATCTCTCTCCCCTGTGTAATCATGTAGGCACAGGTTAGAAGACGTTACCAAGAAAAGGAAAAGAGAAGAAGAGGAGGGAGAAGACATGAAGAAGAGTTCTTATAATTCATAATAAAACACGTATCGAGATGAAAAAACAAACTGTATTATGGACGGCTGTGCTCCTCCTCGCGACATGGGTAGCCCGTGGGCAAACTACCTACCCCATGTCTTTGGTGGTAGAGGGGCAGGCTCCGGCAGAGCGTGAGGTAGTCGAGCTATCTAAGATCTCCAAGGTCACCTTTTCCGAAGGTAAGATGCTACTCCTTGCAAAAGATAATGCGGAGCTCCCCAAGGGAGGCGTATTCCCTCTTAAAGGGATCTCCAAGTGTCTATTTTCTACAAAGTATGCTCCTACGGGCATTCTCTCTCCTTTAGTAGCGCCCGGGCTTATTACATGGCGTGATACTGAGGAGGCTCTCTACCTCGAAGGGCTTGACGCAGACCTCCTCCATAGTGTAGCCGTTTACGCTGCCAATGGAGCTGCTATTGCTTCTTACCCCAGATTTAAGGCCGGCTCCCCCATCTCTACAGTACAGTGGGCGCCCGGTGTTTATCTTATTCTTATCAACAATCAAACCATTAAATACATAAAGAAATGAATAGACTCTATACTTTTTTTGTAGGTGCATGTGTTGCTGCCGCTTCTTGCTTTAGCTCTCATGCCCAAGTGCGTGAGCGCATGGTGGTTTACCCCAAGGGAGGATCTCCTGTTGGTTACTGGGTAGATCATACAGATAGTGTTATGTTCCTGACTGATATGCCCGACCTTAATGCAACCCTTAAAGTAACGGAGCCTGCTACCCCTACGGTGGGTGGGATGCATCTTGAGTTTGACTTCGGGCTTGATGTTAAGAAGGCAAGAGTGGCATTCCCCGAGCAGTTTCTATTCCGTGGAGGTATCGATGGAATGACACAGGATCAGCTTATGGATGCCTTCTCAAGGATGGAGTCGCACTGGGTTACTCCCAATGGCCCTAAGATGGAATTTGACCTCACGGGTCTACAGCAAGGTTACTCTTACTACGCCATCTTCTATGGTCAAGATGAGTATGGTTGCCCGGGAGAAGTGAAGTATGTTCCTTTCGAAGTCCCCAAAGCAGCTCTTGTAGGAAATCCTAAGGTAAAGGTTGAGTTTACCAACATCGGTAGTACAAGCTTGAAGATTAAGTTTACCCCTAATGACGATGTCTTAGGCTACTTTTACCTCATAATGCCCGTGGATGATCCCAATCGAGAAATGCTGATGCAGATGATGGGTATCCCTGATCTAAAGCATTATGTGACTATATTTGGTGTTGATTTTGATACTAAAAAGCAACATGTTGGCGAGGAAGAAAAAGAGATAAAGGACCTTGCCAGTGGTACAGAACATGGTGTGTACCTTGTAGTTGTGGACAAAAATGGTCAGTATAGTGAGGTCTCTGACAGCGACAGAGCTACGACCAAAGTGTTAGGTACAGACAAAAAAGCGCACATTACACTCACCCTCAAAGAAAAGACGGCTAACTCGGCTAAGTTTGTCTGCAAGCCCGATGAAAACACAACTGTGTATCGTGTAGCTGTGCTAGAGAAGGCTAAGTATAATCGAGAAGTGATTGAAAATGCATTCAAAGAAACTCCGGATGAAGACATGAACTTGCCGCTCTTTGCTGAGGAAAAGACTTTGAACGCTAATGGGCTCACCCCTAATACAGACCATATAGTGGTAGCTATGCCCCGTAACCTCAAGAAGGAATGGGGAGATCTTGTTACTCTTGAGTTTAAGACGGACGAAGGTGCTGCACCGGGATCTGCCCTCAAACTTGAGGTCGTAGGTGGAGGTAAAACCTTTGTTGCTCCTACGGCAACTCCTCTTGAGATGACCTCTGCTAAAGTTTCTCTAGAGCTTACAAAGTAATCTTCCGTTTTTAGAATTTATCGACGATGCTCCCGGGGCTACGGCTCTTGGGAGCATCTTTTTTATAGGGTTATTCGTACCTTTGCACCGTATTATTTTTTGTATCTCTAGAGAAGGATTCGCTCCATGCAAGAAGCTCCTACCCCTATATCTGCCACCCAAAAGCGTGGTGCAATAGTCTACTATTTTGTGCTTTTGCTCCTCTTTGTCGGGGCTATTTGGGCTACGGCAGCTGTGGCTACGCCTATCCTATCTTCGGGAGAGTTGACAGGCTCTACTTCAGGTGGATTGCGAGGGGCTTTCACGGCCTTTGGCGAAGGGGTCCAGCACCATGTGGCTACCACTATTGGGCGCTTGTTGCTCCAAATCGTGGTTATCCTGTCGGTAGCTCGTGGGGTTGGGTGGCTCTTTGCACGGCTTGGGCAGCCTACGGTTATTGGGGAGATTATTGCAGGTATTCTGTTGGGACCGAGTCTCTTGGGTATTGTTGCTCCGGATCTTTCGGCGTGGCTTTTCCCTGAGGAGAGCATAGTCAATATTGAGCTTTTGAGCCAATTCGGGCTTATCCTCTTTATGTTTACTATTGGGATGGAGCTGCGGATTGCCGATATTAAAGCCCAAGCACGCAACTCGATTATAATCAGTCAGTCGGGTATTTTTATCCCATTTATTCTGGGATTGCTACTGAGCATCGTGACTTATGAGCGCTATGCTGCCGAAGTTGCCTTCTTCCCCTTGGCTCTTTTTATCGGTATCTCGATGAGTATTACAGCCTTCCCCGTATTGGCGCGCATCGTGCAAGAGCGCAATATGAGCCGTACCTATCTTGGGAAGCTGACTCTTAATACTGCCGCTGCCGGGGACATTATGGCATGGCTCATGCTGGCCGCCATTATGGCAATAACCCAAAGTGGAAGCGTTGCCAGTGCGTTCTTCAATTTCCTTTTCCTGCTTCTCTATATGGGATTGGCCTTTGGTGTCTTGCGACCTCTCTTCTCTCTCATTGGGCGTATGTACAACAAAGAAGAGCTGCTGGGTAAGGGGCTGGTCGGTATTATCTTCATCCTGTTGCTTTTGAGTGCATACCTTACAGAAATCCTGAGTATGCACGCCCTTTTCGGAGCCTTTATCTTTGGGTTGATTATGCCGGAGGACGTGAAGTTCCGGCACGTGATGACCGAGAAGGTGGAGGATGTGTCTCTTAATATTTTCTTGCCGCTGTTTTTCGTTTCCTCAGGGCTTCGTACCGAGCTTGGGCTTATCAATTCGGGCGAACTTTGGTTGCTTTTGCTCCTCTTTGTGCTCGTGGCTGTTGTGGGGAAAGCAGGGGGAACCTATGTTGCGGCACGCGTGTGTGGTATCGATCAGAAGGATAGCCTTTACCTCGGGGCTTACATGAATACCCGAGGGCTCATGGAGCTTGTGGTGCTCAAGATTGGGCTGGATATGGGGGTGTTGCCTCCCGTGTTCTTCGCAATTTTGGTATTGATGACCCTCGTCACAACGGTGATGACCACCCCTATAATTCATCTTATAGATTACCTTTTTTTACACTTCCATCGCCCGACCAAAGAGGCTGTGGCTCGCCTTTCGCACCGCATCCTTATCGCATTTGGTCGCCCCGAAACGGGGGCGCTTCTCTTGCGTTTGGCTCGGCAGTTATTCCCCGACGAAAAACTCTTGTCCGGGGTTTCGTTGTTGCACGTTACCATGAGCAACAATGTGAATGTAATCAACGAAGAGACTTTTTTTGCTGATAACTTCTACCCTGCCTTGCGCGAAGCTCGCCACCTTGGTCTCTCTGTAGAGCCTATCTACAGGGTAAGCGACCAAGTGACAAGTGAGATCATTGATCAAGCGAATCTGCCCCATCATAGCTTCTTGCTCGTGGGGGCTGGGTTAAGTCTCTCCAGCGAAGAGCGGGACCGCAATGTGGTCTCTTACCGAATGCTTTTGCAGAAGCGTTGGCGTAAATTTTCGATAACTTCTCCCGAAGTGCTCCTCAATGCCCGCACCCTCTTCAATGATAAAATGACTCGATTTGCAGAGGAAACGAATTGCTCGTTGGGCGTTTTTGTCGATAGACACTTCGGTTCTCTCAAACGGGTTTTGCTTCTCGCAAAAGACGCAACCGACAGGGAGGTGCTTTTCCCCCTTGCTCGCCATCTCTCCAAGGCACACAACGCTTCTATTGCCATCTTGCCTTTGTCGCTCGGAGAAAATGCCCCTGCCCTCGATTTGGGTCCCGTACCGGAGGAGGCGAATCTGCTCACTTCTGGAGATGGAGTAGGGGTGTTGCGTGGTTATGACTTCCTCTTCATTTCTTACGATACGTGGGGACTTCTTACGGAGGTGCGTCCCGAGATCCTGCAGGAGCTGCCTAGTACCCTCATCGTTCGCTCCCTCGAGAGGAGCGCCGATCCGCTGGCCATCCCTGCAACAAAGAATATGTTTGAATGACTCTTCTCACAAGTAAATAAAATGTTATTTATGTCCTTTTTATCTCGTCTTGCTACACGCTTTTATCGGAATTCTTGGGTTGGAGTTTTCATCATTCTCCTTGTTCTCTGCTCCAATTTCCGCTATTCCTTTATCAATACAGACCCGGGGGGCGACTCAACGCTCCTCTCCCTCCCCGAAACTTTTGGGTGGGGATTTTTCATCCCCCTTCTCATAGCCTTCGTGCCCGATAGGTGCCGAGTGTTGCGCCGTTGCCTTATCGGCTTTTCCCTCTTCCTTGCCTCGCTACTTTTTTTCGGGGAACAAATTCTTATCTCCGGCTACAAAACGATTTTTACGGACAGTATTGCACTTAATATCTTGGCGACGAATCCTCGTGAAGCCGCAGAGTTTATGGCGGGAGCCAGCCTCGTAAAATATCTCTTTCTACCCCTCTTGCTATTTATTGCGAGCCTTGCTATTGCCTATGGCGTCTATCGCCTTTCTCGTAGGAAAAAGAGTGAGATAAGTGCCTATTGGTTGGCTGTCCCTCTCGTGGTTTTATTGGGAGGTGGTTTCTTTTCCTCCTATCTCATTATTACGAGTTACCGCAATAATTACCCCAACTATAAAGTGATGACTCCACTCTCTCGACTTATAACGGGGGTGATGAAGTGCGCCGAGGAAATGTCTTCTGTAGAGGAGACTCTGGAGGCTTTACGCCGAGTAGACTGTGGAGAGGTGCATCAAGACCCCTCTTTTTCGTCGCATTCGCTGGTGCTTGTTGTGGGGGAGTCTGCTACGCGAGCCTACCATCATTGCTACGGCTTCCCCTTGGCAAATACGCCTTTTTTGGATAGCCTAATCGCAAGCAAAGAGGTGATTCTCTTTGATAATGCCGTGGCTCCGGCTCCCTATACGGCGGCTTCTTTGTCCCAAGTACTCACCTTTTTCCAAAGAACGGATACGCTCTCTACGTGGGATGCTACGCCTACCCTGCCGCTCGTTTTGCAGAAAGCCGGCTACTATACCTATTGGCTGAGCAACCAAGAGAAGCAGGGTTTGTTTATCCAACCTGTGGCAGCAATTGCCTCCACTTCGGATAGTTTGTACTACGCTAATGTGCGATCTTCTCGCGATTGGTGGGCTCAGGATTTGAAACTGGATGGGGATGTCCTGCCCCATTTGCTGACGAGTAAAACGCCCTCTCTTCCCAAGAACAAACTCTTTGAACTCGTGCATTTGATGGGTTCGCACCCCTCTTGCAAAGAGCGTTACCCGAGTAATTTTGCCCGATTTAAGCCCGAAGATCTCCCTTCTCCTCTCAAGGATCGGAGCCAAAACGAGGCAATTTGCGAGTATGCCAATAGTATCCTCTACACGGACTATATGCTCCATGAGATCATTCAACGTTACGCGCAAGAGCCCTCTGTGGTAGTCTATGTGGCAGATCATGGTATCCTTACGTACGACCCCGAAGCCGGCGATATGAGCGATGTCTTTGGGCATGCTCCGCACTGGAAGTCAATCTCAGTGCCCTTTATGGTGTACGTAAGTCCCAAAATGCGTCAGCTCCATCCCGAACTGGTTTCGCGTCTGGAGGCGGTGAAGCATCAGCTCTTTACTACCGATGTATTGCCCTACTTCCTTTGCTCCCTTATGGGGATTCGTGTGGAGAAATACCCCGCCTCTTCGCAAGATCCCCTCTCTTCTAAATATGTTGCGGCAGACTCCGTGGTTGTGACTTGGCAAGATGAGCCTATCGTTGTGCGTGCAACGTAGTCTGCCCTATTGTGTGTGGCAATCCGCTTTTTATATATCTTTGCTTAGGAGTTGGTAGCTTGCTTTCAGGCACTTCTCCGAGGGAGAGCTGAGTGTACGGACGCTCCCGAATATGGCGTCGGAGATCTATGCTCCCCACAATATGACAATGATAATAAAAAGAATATCGCTATGAATTATCTAACAAACGATAAGTTAACGCTCATTGGAGCTGCCGGCATGATTGGCTCCAACATGGCGCAAACGGCTGCCATGATGCGCCTTACTCCAAACATTTGTCTCTACGATCCATTCGCCCAAGGGTTGGAGGGCGTAGCAGAAGAGATGCGCCATTGTGCTTTTGAGGGGCTCAATCTTACTTTTACTTCGAGTATAGAAGAGGCTCTCCGTGGTGCTAAATATATAATCTCCGCAGGGGGTGCTCCGCGCAAAGAGGGGATGACCCGTGAGGATCTTCTCCGTGGTAATAGCCAAATCGCGGCGGAATTGGGCGACAACATTAAGCGTTACTGTCCCGATGTGCAGCACGTGGTGATCATATTCAATCCGGCGGATATTACGGGGTTGGTTACGCTCATCCATTCCGGTTTGAAGCCTTCGCAAGTAACCACGCTGGCGGCTCTCGACTCCAATCGTCTGCAAAGCGAGCTCGCAAAGCACTTTGGAGTACTCCAAAGCAAGGTGACTCGCTGCCGCACCTATGGCGGTCATGGTGAGTCTATGGCAGTCTTTGCCTCTACGGCAGCTGTGGATGGAACTCCCCTGCTCTCGCTTATTGGTACAGAGAAGCTCTCGCACGAGGAGTGGGCGGCTCTCAAGGAGCGCGTTGTAAAAGGGGGGGCCAATATCATTAAGTTGCGGGGGCGCAGTAGCTTCCAAAGTCCCTCTTATGTGGCTGTGGAGATGATTGCCGCTGCCATGGGAGGCGAGCCTTTTACCCTACCCTCGGGGTGCTATGTGTCTCATGCTGATTACGGCAAGGTGATGATGGCGATGGAGACGCGCATCGACAAAGATGGGGTGCATTGCCTCGAAACGAAGGGGACCGACGAAGAAATGGCCGCCCTCAAACAGAGTGCGGAGCACTTGGCTACGATGATCGCTCAGGTGGCTGAGATGGGTATAATCCCCCCTGTTGCAGATTGGGCTACGCTGAATCCGAATCTCTAAACCGATTCCTTATCCCAATAAAAGAAGTCCCCTTGCTCAAGCTGTTTGGGCAAGGGGATTTTTTCGTTTAGTGGCAGTCGTGATGGAGGCAGGCGACACCCGAATCGGATAATGTGCCTTGGAGGTAGTCTTTTATGACCTTTTCTACAGGTCCGCTGCACCCCCTGATTACCTCGATGCCATGGTCTGCAAGTTTTTTCTTTGCTCCGTCTCCCATGTTCCCTGCAAGCATAAGACCTACGCCCATCTCTTGCAAGGTAGCGGCGATGTTGCTTTTGCAGCCACACCCTTGGGGGGAAGGAAGCGTGGTCGAAGCTTTGATTTCTTGGTCTTCGATGCTGAAAATCGTGTAGTAGGCACAATGCCCGAAGTGATCGTCCACGCTATTCTCTCGCGTGGGCACTGCAATTTTGATCATAGTCTTGTACTAGGTTTGATTCAACTAACGCAAAGATAAGGATATTTCAGGGAGTAGCCAATTTAGACCACCCTACGGCGTTTTTATCCCATCGAAAGTAGGCTCTCTTTCTTGAGTTAGGGGAAGAGAACTCCCTACATCTCTACCTCTCCACTGAGTTTAGCCGAGAAATCACTTTTGTTTTAGCTGTAAAATGCTCGGATTTTGCTGCCCTGCGCTTTTTTCTTTTTAGGGCAGGAATAAAAGATTTCATGGGCTGTTCTTCGCAAAATCTTAGGCAGAAGTCGGAGTACTTTCCGGCTGATTCTTTTTTGAATTTCAGGCTGTCTTCCTCTCCCTTCTTGCTCTGTGATTCTTGTTTTTTTTCTATAGAAATTGATTACCTTTGTATCTGAATTTGTAATTTACATAAGATGGTAGAATCCTCTCGGAATCAGCCTTGTGGGATATACATAGAGGGAAGAATGTCTTTTAATATTTAGTTATGAGGAATGTTTTGTTTGTCATAGGGAATGGCTTTGATTTGAGATTAGGGCTGCCCACAGGCTATCCTGACTTCCTGAAATACTACGAGAGTCAAGAGCCAAAGTATAACCCCAAAGTTAAAGATTGGAAGAAACGCTTCTTTACAATAATGAGGCAGAAAGAAGCAAATGGGAATACAGAATGGAGAGATTTGGAGATAGCTTTGGGAGAGTTTTCATCAGAGTTTGAACCTCATCAAAAAGAGGATTTTAGGAACTTCTATTTCGATATTAATGCATCCTTACTTGAATATCTGAAAGCGATTGAATTGTCTGTTAAGGATAAGTTTGTCGAACAACAATCGCATCAACTAAAAGAGGACTTAGGGAATCCCAGCCGGTACTTAAAACTGAGAGAGGGGAAGATTTGCAATCAGAGAACTCTTGGAGAACATTGGTATATTGATATAATATCATTCAATTACACGTCTACTTTTGAAGAGCTTTGCACCGATGAGATTGTGCTAGGAGAATGGTATAGCCGTTCAGGTTCTGAAGATCAATTCTCTTTTTCTTTGAGAAGTATTCATCATCTACATGGGCAACTTGCTGAGGATACGATATTGTTAGGGGTGGATAACATAGAGCAAATAACCAATCAAAAATTTAGACAAGACAAGGATATATTAGACGTATTGGTGAAGCCTCAATCCAACCATAATTATGGAACTCTTACAGATGACGCGTGTGTTGAATTGATAGATAATGCAACATTCATTTGCTTTTTTGGTGTTTCACTCGGGCTTACTGATAAAACTTGGTGGACCCACGTAGGGGATAGGCTTCTTGCTGATCCATCTGTAACACTGTTATACTTTTTGTATTCTCCGTCTGAACGACCAATTCTTAAAACAGATGCATCTTTAGATAGAAAGGCAAGAACTAAGTTGTTGGAGGCTTTGGGTATAGAAGATGATGAAGCAAACTATCAAGATAGAATTTTTATAGCCCTTAATACAGAAATGTTCCCCAAAGGGGAAGTCCAGGCCTAATCTCCTTTACTTGTCTGTTTTTAGGGCCGCTTTTATGCCTCGAAGGGTGCGTCTCTAGGCTGTTTTTGCCCTGAAAATGGGGGAGGGATGGGCGCGAAAGAAAATCAGCGGGGATGTTGCCTTTCCGGATTTTTATTGTACCTTTGCACCGCAATCTCGCAAGGGGCGCAACCTAAGTCGTCTGCTTAGAGAGGGATTGTAGCACTAAATGAATTGTCCCGTGGTGTAATGGTAACACGTCAGATTCTGGCTCTGAAATTGAGGATTCGAATTCTTCCGGGACAACTTGGGCTGATAGCAAAAGAGGGGGGTGGTGTAGATACACTTCTTTGTGGGGTTGCTCTCCTTCCTATCATAATGTCGCATCTTTCCTTCCGTGGGTTAGATGCGTTTTTTATTTTCCTTAGATGATGGTGCTATGAGTATTGTTTCTTACGAGGTGGACTCTTCTTTTGCCCTATATCTCTGTAAGCTCAAGAAAATGCGCTAACTTCGCCGACGAAAAGACTAAACTACTAAAGAATAAATCATCATGGCAAGTGCAACGAAAATTGTAGAGTGCGTACCCAATTTTAGCGAGGGACGCGACCGCGAAAAAATCGAGAAGATTGTAAATCCTTTCCGTACACGTCAGGGCGTTAAGTTGCTCAATTATAGCAACGACGAAGACCACAACCGCCTTGTTGTAACCGTTGTAGGTACTCCGGAAGCAGTGAAGGAATCACTCCTCGAAGCAGTGGGTGTAGCTGTTGAGGTAATCGATATGACCAAGCACTCGGGGCAACACCCTCGTATGGGTGCTGTGGACGTAGTTCCCTTCATCCCCATCCGCAATATGGAAATGGACGAAGCTATCGCCCTCTCTCGTGAGGTTGGCGAAATCATTGGTACTAAGTATGGTGTGCCCGTATACCTCTACGAAAAGAGCGCAACCGCTCCCCATCGTGAAAATCTTGCCAAGATAAGAAAGGGCGAGTTCGAAGGCATGGAAACCAAAGTGCACGAAGCTGAATGGCTCCCCGACTTCGGTCCCGCAGATCGTCACGCTACGGCAGGTTGTGTAGCTGTAGGTGCTCGTATGCCTCTTGTTGCCTACAACGTAAACCTCAATACCAGCGATGTTGCTATCGCTGATGCTATTGCCAAGAGAGTACGTCACATCGGTGGTGGTCTCCGCTTCTGCAAGGCTATGGGTGTAGAGTTGACCGATCGTCACATCGCACAAGTATCTATGAACCTTACCGACTTTACCAAGACCAGCGTATATCGTGCACACGAAATGGTACGTATGGAGGCAAAGCGTTACGGCGTAGAGATTGTAGGTAGCGAAGTAATTGGTTTGCTTCCTATGGCTGCTCTTATCGATTGTGCAGAATACTACCTCGGGATCGAAAACTTCTCACACGATCAGATCCTCGAGCTCCGCATGATGGAGTAATACTAGGAATAGGCTAGGAATATCTCTCGGGAGGGTGGCACATATCGCTCGCTCTCCCGAGAGCTTCCCTTGTTTTATATAGTGTACATGAGTCATAATCTATACGTAAAAAATATAGGCAAGGTAGCTACGCCTAAGGGGAATAAGGCGATCCATGGGAAAGCCATGGGAGAGCTGGATATCCTTATGGGGCCTGCAGCTATCGTAATCCGAGATGGGATTATCGCCTATGTAGGAAAGGAGTCTGAGGTCCCCGGCGACCTTATCCAAGATTGTGCTGTCTACGACGCCCAAGGGGGTGCCGTAGTGCCCGGTTTTGTTGATAGCCATACTCACCTTGTCTTTGGAGGATTCCGCGAAGAGGAGTTCCAGATGCGATTGCGTGGAGCTTCCTATATGAGCATTATGCAAGCAGGGGGAGGGATTGCCAGTACTACCAAGGCAACTCGCGAGGCGAGTGTGGAAGAGCTAGAGGCCGCCGCCCAAGTTCACCTCCGCGCTATGCTCTCTATGGGTGTGACTACGGCCGATGCCAAGAGTGGCTATGGCATGGATTTGGAGACCGAATTGCGCCAGTTAGAGGTGATTCAGCGTCTGCAAAAGTCACAACCCATCGCACTTCACGCTACTTTTATGGGGGCGCACGATACTCCTCCCGAGTTCAAAGGTCGCTCCACGGACTACATCGAGTATTTGGTACAGACGGTACTCCCCGAGGTTAAGAGCCGAGGGCTTGCCGAGTGCTGCGATATATTTACAGAAGAGGGAGTCTTCGACCACGAGCAGACTCGTCGCTTGCTCAATGCCGCTCGCGCTATGGGCTTCACCCTCAAGATGCATGCCGATGAGATTGTGCCCTTTGGGGGTGCCGAATTGGCTGCGGAGCTTGGGTGCCTCTCTGCCGACCATTTGCTTCAAATCTCAGAAAAGGGAATTGCCGCACTCGCTAATTCTAATACGGTGGCTACCCTTCTGCCCTGCACGGCTTTCAGCTTAAAAGCCGCTTATGCTCCCGCTCGTAAGATGATAGACAACGGCTGCGCTGTGGCTGTTGCCAGTGACCTTAATCCCGGGAGCTGCTTTAGTGCATCCATCCCCCTCATGTACGACCTTGCCTGCATTTACATGGGCATGACGGCCGAAGAGACCCTTACGGCACTTACGCTCAATGGTGCAGCCGCTATCGGGCGTGCCGATAGAATTGGTAGTATCGAGGTGGGTAAAGAAGGAGACCTCGTGGTACTGGGTTATCCTTGCTATAAATTCCTTTCGTATCATATCGGTATGAATATCGTACACTCTACGATAAAGGGTGGTGCGGTTTATACCAATCACATAGACTGATTTTAATACTTAACAACCAGCAATATGCTTACCGAATTAACTGTAAAAGGCCTTCTTGCCGAGACTGCGGGCGATGCTCCCGTACCTGGTGGTGGAAGTATCTCTGCCCTCAATGGAGCCATTGCTGCCGCTCTTGCTGAGATGGTAGCCAATCTTACTATAGGCAAAAAGAAATATGCCGACGTACAAGACGAAATGGCAGAAATCGCTAAGAGCGCAGCTGCTCTACAGAAGGAACTCGTACTTGATGTAGACCGAGACAGCGAAGCTTACGATGGCGTTTCTCAAGCCTTCAAACTCCCCAAAGAAACGGACGAAGAGAAGGCAATCCGCTCAGCTGCCATCCAAGAAAATACCAAAAAGGCAGCTCTTGTACCTATGGAGGTAGCTCGCCGTGCCAGTGCTCTCTTGCCCTCTATCGAGGCTGTGGTAGCTCGTGGCAACCAAAATGCAGTAACCGATGGTTGTGTAGCCATGATGTGCGCTCGTGTGGCTGTGGTAGGTGCCCTCTTCAACGTTCGCATCAACCTCACCTCTATCAAAGACGAAGAGTTTGTAGCTCGCCTTCGCGAAGAAGCAGATCGCCTCGAAGCTGATGTTCTAGCTCGTGAGGCCGCTGTTATTGCTCACACAAAGAAGGCTTGTGAATAATAAAGACATGGCACAGACATTTTATATCGGGAGTGAACCCCTTACCCTCGCCCTTTGTGAACGCTATCTCAAAGAGCGTTTCCCCCTAGCATTGGGAGACGATGCACGTGCTCGCATTGAGCATTGTCGCAACTATCTTGATAATAAAGTAAAGGAGAGCGATCGCCCTATTTACGGTGTAACCACAGGCTTTGGCTCGCTTTGCAATCGCTCCATCTCGGCTGAGGCTTTGACTACGCTCCAAGAAAATCTCGTAAAGAGTCACGCTTGTAGCTGTGGTACAGAAGTGAATCAGGATATCGTGCGTTTGATGTTGCTCCTCAAGGCTCACGCTTTGCAATTAGGGCATAGCGGGGTGCAGGTGGTAACGGTAGAGCGCATCCTCGATATGCTCAACAAGGATATTATCCCCATCGTATACGATAGGGGTTCTTTGGGTGCATCGGGCGACTTGGCTCCCCTTGCCAATCTTTTCCTCCCCCTTATCGGTGAAGGCGAAGTGCGTGTAGCCGGTGGCGAAAAGCGTTGCGCTCGCGAAGTCTTTGCTGAGCACGGACTTAGCACGGTTACCCTCAAGAGCAAAGAGGGGCTTGCCCTCCTCAATGGTACGCAGTTCATGAGCTCGCATGGGGTATATGCCCTCATCAAGGCTCATCGTATCGCCCGTCTTGCGGACTCTTGCGCCGCCCTCTCGCTAGAGGCTTTTGATGGGTTGGATGCTCCTTTTGCAGATGCTCTTCACACCATTCGTCCGCACAAGGGTCAGCTCACCGTGGCTCGTCACCTCCGCTCTCTTCTCGAGGGAAGCGAATTGATCGCTCGCCCCAAAAAGCAGGTACAAGACCCCTATAGCTTCCGTTGTGTGCCCCAAGTACATGGCGCCTCTAGAGATGCTATTGACTATGTTACCTCTGTGGTTGAGACCGAGATTAACTCTGTAACCGACAATCCTACGGTATTCCCCGACGAAGACAAGGTGGTATCGGGTGGTAACTTCCACGGACAACCCCTTGCCATCGTGTACGACTTCCTCGCTATTGCCTTGGCTGAGTTCGGAAATATCTCTGAGCGTCGCGTTGCTCAATTGATCCTTGGTTTGCGCGATCTCCCCGAGTTCCTTGTAGCCAACCCCGGGCTTAACTCCGGTTACATGATCCCTCAGTATGCCGCCGCTTCTATGGTAAGCAAAAACAAAATGTACTGTTTTGCTGCCTCTAGCGACAGCATCGTTTCGAGCAATGGTCAGGAAGACCACGTTTCCATGGGGGCGAATGCGGCTACTAAGTTGCTCCCTATTATCGAAAACTTGGAGATCATCTTTGGTATCGAATTGATGAATGCGGCACAGGCTTTAGAGTTCCGTCGCCCTGCTAAGTCTTCTCCCAAAATCGAAGAGATGTTGGCAGCATTCCGTCAGGTTGTACCCCGAGTTGAGGATGACATTGTAATGTACAAGCTAATACAGCAAGCAACAGAGTTTGTTCGCACGTATGCCTTTGCCTAAAAGAGGCTGAGAGCAAATTCTTTTCTAACGGGGGTCGTCTCCAAAGGTGTTTTCTCGAAGAGCGAGGGAAGCCTTGGAGGCGATCTCTTTTTTATGACTCTCGGTATAGTCAGTTGGTTTTTAGCGAATTATTTGTACCTTTGCGGGACACGTGTCTCTACAAACAGGGCACTTGCGATAGGCGTTTGCGATGGGCGCTTGGGCAGGAGGCCTCTGAGGATAGGGCATTGTGTATTAGTTTTAAGTATAACAATTTAGATCCATCGCAATTAATTATTGATGAGCAATCAAGAACATCTTACACCTAATCCAGATTTCGACTGGGGGATGTATGAAAAAGGGACAACCCTAAGCGAGGCAGCCCGCAAAGAGCAAGAAGCTAAGTATGAAGAAACCCTTAACTCTCTCAAAGTTAATGAGGTAGTTATTGGTAAGGTAGTTGAGTTCGTAAAGAACGACAAGACTATCCGCGAAGTACTTGTAGACGTAGGTTACAAGTCATTGGGCGTAGTTCCTTACACAGAGTTCCGCTACAATCAAGACCTTAAGATCGGCGACGAAGTAGAAGTGTACGTGATCAGTCAAGAAGACCGCTCCGGCGCACTCGTACTCTCTCACCGTCAGGCTCGTCTCGAACGTGCATGGGAGCGTATCAACGAAGCTCAAGAAAAGGACGAAGTTATCCTCGGTTTCATCAAGAGCCGCACCAAGGGCGGTATGATTGTGGACGTGTTTGGCGTGGAAGCCTTCCTCCCCGGTTCACAGATCGATGTTCGCCCCATCCGTGACTACGATGCTCTCATTGACAAGACAATGGAGTTCAAGATCGTAAAGATCAATCAGGAGCAAAAGAATGTCGTTGTATCGCACAAGATCTTGGTAGAAGCCGAGCTCGAGCAACAGAAGCGCGACATTATCAGCAAACTCGAAAAGGGTCAAGTACTCGAAGGTACCGTTAAGAACATCCTTCCTTTCGGTGTGTTTGTAGATCTTGGTGGTGTAGATGGTCTTATCCATATTACCGACCTCTCTTGGGAACGCGTATCGCACCCCAGCGAAGTGGTAGAGCTTGATCAGAAGATCAATGTAGTAATCCTCGACTTCGATGAAAACAAGACACGTATCGCTCTTGGTCTCAAGCAACTCACGCCCAACCCCTGGGATAATCTCGACCCCAACCTCAAGCCTGGGGACGTACTCAAGGGTAAGGTGGAACTTATCACGGATTACGGCGCATTTGTAGAGATCGCTCCCGGTATCGAAGGACTTATCCACGTAAGCGAAATGTCTTGGGCTCAGCACCTCCGCAGCGCACAAGACTTCCTCAAGGTAGGCGAAGAAGTAGAAGCTGTAATACTCACTCTCGACCGCGAAGAGCGCAAGATGAGCCTCGGTATGAAGCAACTCACTCCCGACCCCTGGGCAGATATCGAAGAGCGTTACCCTGTAGGCTCTCGTCATCAGGCTAAGGTTCGCAACTTCACCAACTTTGGTGTATTCGTAGAGATCGAAGAAGGCGTAGATGGTCTTATCCACCTCAGCGACCTCTCTTGGACTAAGAAGGTGAAGCACCCTAGCGAAGTAACCGAAATCGGTGCGATGATCGAAGTTGAAGTTTTGGAGATCGACAAAGAGAATCGTCGTCTCAGCCTTGGTCACAAGCAGACCGAAGAAAATCCTTGGGATGCTTTTGAAGATACCTTTACGGTAGGTTCTATCCACGAAGGTGTGATCACAGAAATCATCGACAATAAGGGTGCTGTTGTAGCTCTCCCCTATGGAATCGAAGGTTTTGCTACTCAAAAGCACCTTGTAAAAGAGGATGGCTCTAAGGCTCAAGTAGACGAAAAGCTCCCCTTCAAGGTTCTTGAGTTCAACAAAGACAAGCATCGTATCATTGTATCGCACAGCCGTACATTCGAAGACAAGCAACGCAGCGAACGCGCTTCTGAAGGCGCAGAACGCAAGCCCGCTCGTCGTGCAGAAGAAACAGCAGCTCAGGCTCCTGTAGAAAAGGCTACACTTGGCGATCTTGGTGCTCTTGCAGCTCTTCGCGATCAACTCGACGAGAACAACTAATAGTAAACTCCGCTTCCTCCCTTCTTTGTGAGGGGAGGAGGAACGATTTTATGACCCCACGCTCGGGAGGAATCTCGGGTGTGGGGTTTCCTTTTGCTGCCTAGGGAGTTATCAATTATCTTTGTGCTATATCAACAAAAGAATAAGCAAGATACTATGGGAAAGAAGCGTTTGGTAGTCCTCACAGGGGCTGGGATGAGTGCCGAGAGTGGCATATCAACATTCCGAGACAGCGATGGTTTGTGGGAGCAGTATCCCGTACAGAAGGTGGCCTCAATAGAGGGCTTTCGTGAAAATCCTCAGTTGGTACTCGATTTTTATACAGCAAGGCGGCGCGACTTTGTAGGCTGCGAGCCCAACGCCGGTCACTATGCTTTGGCTGCCCTGCAAGAGGAGTGGGAGATGACTATCATAACTCAAAATATCGACGACTTGCACGAGCGAGCCGGTAGTCGGCACGTGATCCATTTGCATGGCGAGATCTTGAAAAACTGCTCCGTTGCCCATCCCGATATTACTTACCCCGTGGATATGGAGCATCCCGAGATCAAGGTGGGAGATCTTGCCCCCGATGGTAGTCAGCTACGTCCCTTCATTGTTTGGTTTGGCGAGGCTGTGCCCATGATTGCTTCGGCGGCAGAGGCGGTTTGCCAAGCGGATTGTTTTGTGGTAATTGGCACTTCGCTCAATGTTTATCCTGCGGCAGGGCTTCTTGCCTATGTGCCCCATGCCACGCCCATTTATCTGATTGACCCCAAACCCGTGGAGAGCTCCTATCGAAAGGATATTGTCTTTATACAATCTACGGCTTCCGAAGGGGTCGCTAAACTTGCCACCCTTCTCGCAAAATAATACTCTCCTGCCTCCCGTTTTCTCCCCCTCTCTTTTTGAGGATATTTCTACTCTCCCGTGGGGCTCTTCTTGCCCTGCAGGTAGAAATTCGTAACTTTGTTCCACAAAACTAAGTAGGTAACAACGAACTATACATCCCTATATAAGATGTCTCCCATCGAATCACTCAATCAAGCTATTACTAGTACATTGGGGAAGCTTTACGGCGCAACCCCGAGTCCGGATCAAATCCAAATACAAAAAACAAGAGCCGAGTTTGCAGGGCATTATACCCTTGTTGTATTCCCTCTGCTCAAGCTCTCTCGCAAGAAGCCTGAGGATACGGCTACCGAGATTGGTACCTCCCTCAAAGCTGAATTCCCTTGGATTACCGATTTTAATGTGGTAAAGGGCTTCCTAAACTTGAGCCTCTCAACGGCTCTTTGGCTTGAGCTTTTGAGTACGATCGATGGCGATAGTGCATGGGGCCATGCCTCCGTTACAGAGCAATCGCCTCTTGTAATGGTAGAATACTCTTCCCCCAATACCAATAAGCCTTTGCACCTGGGGCATGTCCGCAACAATCTGTTGGGGAATAGCCTTGCCCGCATCCTTACCGCCAATGGCAAGCGAGTGGTGAAGACCAATATCGTAAATGATAGGGGTATTCACATCTGCAAATCTATGCTTGCATGGCAGAAGTGGGGCAATGGCATTACGCCCGAGAGTGCCGGTAAGAAGGGCGATCACTTGGTAGGAGACTTCTATGTTGCTTTTGATAAGCACTACAAAGCCGAGGTAGCAGACCTCATGGCGCAAGGCATGACCAAGGAAGAGGCTGAGGCGAAAGCCCCCTCTATGGTAGAGGCTCGCGACCTACTCCGCCGTTGGGAGGCAGGGGACGAAGAGGTGCTTGCCCTCTGGCGCATGATGAACCAATGGGTGTACGATGGTTTCGATGAGACCTATCGCCGTTTGGGGGTTGACTTCGACAAGATTTACTACGAGAGTGAAACCTACCTCAAGGGCAAGGCCGAAGTGCTCCGAGGTTTGGACGAAGGTCTTTTTGTAAAGCACGAAGATGGTAGTGTATGGGCAGACCTAACGGCCGATGGATTGGACGAAAAAATCCTCCTCCGCTCCGATGGAACGTCTGTGTACATGACCCAGGATATCGGTACCGCCAAGATGCGTTACGAGACCTATCCCATTGACCAGATGATCTATGTAGTGGGCAACGAGCAAGAATACCACTTCAAAGTTCTCTCCATCCTTCTCGATCGTTTGGGATTCTCTTTTGGCAAGAGCCTTGTACACTTTAGCTATGGAATGGTGGAGCTACCCAACGGTAAGATGAAGAGCCGTGAGGGTACTGTAGTGGATGCTGACGACCTAATGGACGAAATGATTGCCTCGGCACGAGCTATCGCTCAAGAGGCAGGGCGTGCAGCTCTCCTCCCCGAAGACGAGATGCAGGAGGTGGCGCGTCGTGTGGGCTTAGGGGCTCTCAAATACTTTATCCTCAAGGTGGATCCGCGCAAGAATATGACCTTCAATCCCGAAGAGTCTGTGGACTTTAACGGCAATACGGCATCGTTCATTCAGTACACGTATGCCCGTATCCGCTCTCTTGTAGAGAAGGCGCGTGTAGCCGGAGAAGCCCCCGAGGCTCCGCTTACTTCTGAGGCAGCCGTTCGGTTAGACAATGCTCATTCCGACCGCGAAGTTGCCCTCATCCGTCAGCTCTCTGAGTATCCCACTGTTGTGGCAGAGGCTGGGAAGAGCTTCAGTCCTGCCCTCATTGCCAACTATGTATACGAGCTGGTAAAGGGGTACAATTCGTTCTATCACGATTGTCCCGTGCTGCGTGAGGAGGACGATTCGATACGTCATACTCGCCTCTATATTAGCCGTATTGTAGCCGACATTATTGCCCGAGCTATGGATCTATTGGGTATCGAAATGCCCGAGAGAATGTAACTACTCCCGAATGACACTCTCTACTTATCCCCTGCCCGAAACTCTGCAAGAGGTTCCGCGCGATGCCTCTATCGCCGTTTTGGCGTCGGGTGGCGTCGATAGTTCGGTGGCAGTGCATCTATTGCTGCAAGCCGGCTTTCGTCCCGACCTGTTTTACATTCGTATCGGGATGGAAGATGAGGAGGGCTTTATTGATTGCCCTGCCGAGGAGGATATGGAGATGGTTACCCTTCTGGCTCGCAAGTACCAATTGCGCTATGAGGTGATAGACCTGCACAAGGAGTATTGGGAGCGCGTGGTAAAGTACACGATAGAGAGTGTGCGTCAGGGATTGACCCCCAACCCCGATATGATGTGCAACAAACTCATCAAGTTTGGGGTCTTCGAGGAGCGTGTAGGGCACCGATACGATTACATTGCTACGGGGCATTATGCCTCTACCGCTCGGGTGGAGGGGAAAACTTTTCTCGCTACCGCCCCCGATCCTGTGAAGGATCAAACTGATTTCCTTGCCCAGATCAATTTCAAACAAATATCCAAGCTCCTCTTTCCCTTAGGGTGCCTTACCAAGCAGCAGGTGCGTATGGTGGCGGAGGAGGCAGGCCTTGCCAATGCCCACCGAAAGGATAGTCAGGGCATTTGTTTCTTGGGAAAAATCAATTACAACGACTTTATTGAGCGTTACCTGGGCAAGCGACCCGGCCGTATCATTGAGTACGAAACGGGCAAAACGCTAGGTACACATCAAGGGTTTTGGTTCCACACCATCGGGCAACGCAAAGGCTTGGGGCTTAGTGGCGGACCCTGGTTCGTGGTAAAGAAAGACTGCAAACGAAATATCATACTTGTGAGCCGGGGGTATGACCCGCTTACCCAGTATGGCACCGAGATTTTTGTGGATAAGTTCGATTTTATCACCGAAGATCTCTTTGCTCCCGAGGGGGCTGTTGGCAATAAAGAGGGGGCGCAGGAGGTGCCCATTACGCTCAAGATCCGACATACTCCCGAGTTCGTTCGGGCTACTATCCGCCGTCTCGAAAAGGGGTATCATATCGTAAGCGAGACCCCCATCCAGGGTATTGCTCCCGGGCAATACGCTGTAATCTACGACACCGAGAGCCATCTTTGTTTCGGGAGTGGTATGATTGTAAAAGGGAAATAAGTTGTACTCAAAATATGAATAGACGCTTCACCCATATCGTAGGAGGCTTGATGCTCCTTGCCCTTGTCTCTGCTTGCAGGCAGAGTGGTCATCAGTTTAGTGTCCGTGGGGAGCTTACCGATACCCTCAACTCTATGCTCTACCTCTACGAAGTGGTGGGAGCGCCCCAACTCGTGGACTCTACCAAGATTGAGAAGGGTTGCTTCACGCTCCACCATGCGGCAAGTGGCGATGCCAAACTCTATCAGCTCTCCACCTCGGCCGGATCGCTCTATTTCTCGGCGGATAGTAGTACACAGCTGCAAATTACTTCCTCCAAAGAGGGGAGTGCCATGCCTTTTGAGTTTGTAAACGCAGATGAAGAAAACAGGGCGATCTATGCCATACAGCAGGAGGTGCGAGCCTTTGAGATGACAACTAGGCAGACGCAAGATGTGGCTACGCTAGACTCACTCGTGTCGAATCTTCGCCAGCATTTACTCCAAGATTTTATCTATGCCCAGCCTCGCAGTATGGCGGCGATTGTAGCCCTCTTGCAGGCTCCTTTCAATATTCCCCTCTTCTTCCCCGAGTCGGGCCGTAAGGACGATATTCAAGCCTATGGGGCAGTGGCAACGGCTTTTGAGACCTTTCGCCCCAATAGCGTTTACACTCCAATGCTCAAAGAGAAGGCGCTCTTGGGGATGGCCATTAAGTCTAAGGCACAAACACAACAGGCTCGCGAGCGGGAGCTCCTCTCGCAAGCCACGGAGGTGGCATTCCCCCCAATTCAGTTGTACGACAGCAAAGGGGTGGAGCGTTCGCTTGCTGATGTTGCAGCCCAACATCCCAAAGTAATTCTTGGTTTCATCGCTCTGGGGGCAGAAGATGCGCCCTCAGTCGTCTCTCGATTGCGTAGTATTTACGAGCGAGAAAAAAGGGAGGGATTGGAGATTTTTCTTGTCTCTTTGGATCAGGATAAGAGCCTATGGCTACAGTCCGTTCGTACCCTGCCTTGGATCAATACATGGGATCCGGAGGGACGTTCTGCCTCTAGTTATGGGGTGCAAAGATTGCCTCTGTTTTTCATGATCCAAGGGGACGAAGTGCGAGAACTGACCCTCTAGGGATTTTCTTCTCCCCCATCCGCACTCTAAGATGAAGAATGAATTCTTTACCGAAGTCTCTTGGCAAGGGATCCCTCTAGAGAGTAGGGCTCAATACAGTCATGGGCTACTTTCCCTCGGCTCTTGCTTTAGCGATAATATCGGCAATTGGCTACTTCAGCATCAATTTGACATCTCGGTAAATCCTTTTGGCACGCTCTATAACCCCTTATCTCTAGCTAGAGCACTCAACATCCTTGCGGACGAGTCTTTCCATTTTACCCCTCAGCACCTATTTTACGATGGGGATCGGTACAGAAGTTTTATGCATCATAGCCGCTATTCCGACACTCAAGAAGAAGTGGCTCTAGAGCAGATGAATCGCGATCTTGAGGAGGGGCGGGAGAAGCTTTTGAGGGGCAATTGGCTTTTCTTGACCCTCGGAACCTCTTTTTACTATGAGCTAAGGGAGACGGGCGAAGTGGTGGCAAATTGTCATAAACGCCCTGCCGGAGATTTTCGCCAACTGCGTTTGAGTGCTGAGCAATCTGCCCATGCCCTCCTTGAGGCTCTCAGCCCTATTCTGCAACAGAACGAGCAGCTCCGCCTCCTCATCACGGTAAGCCCCATTCGCTATCGCAGCTATGGAGCTGTGGAAAACATGCGAAGTAAAGCCGATTTGTTGCGTACGTCCGAACAAATAGAAAGGGCATTCTCCTCTCGAGCTTACTACTTCCCAGCCTTTGAAATCATGTTGGATGAGCTCCGAGACTATCGGTTTTACGCCCGAGACTTAGTCCATCCCTCCGAATTGGCCATTGACCTTATCCGACAAAAATTGCTCGCAGGTTGGCTCCATCCCAGTGAAGAACCCCATGTGAGAGAGGCTGAAAAAGACTTCCGACGCAGCCAACATCGTCCCCTTTTGTAGTCTATTCGGGAGGGCGAGACAGGCTGAAATCAACCGAAGAAATAGAAGAAAATCTTATCGGCAAGAGGGATGAGTATGGAGGTGAAGAAGCCCATAATGCCGATAGCAAGCCCTCCGATAGCCCCCTCTACAGCGCCTAATTGGATGGCGGTGAGCGTACCCATACCATGAGCCGACGCCCCCAAGGCAAGCCCTTTGGCTATCTTACTCTCAATCTTTAGTAGCCGGAAAATGGGAGGACTCACGAGCCCTCCAAAGATGCCGGCAATAACCACCACTACGGCTGTGAGTGCCGGGATGCCTCCCGATTGTTCTGCAAGAGCCATGGCGATGGGGGTTGTTACCGATTTGGGTTGCATGGAGGCCGCAATCGCTCTATCGGCTCCAAATAGGTAGGCAATGGCTACAACACTTACAATCCCCACTACAGCCCCCACAAAAACAGAGGTGAGAATGAAAACAACACGCCCCTTGAGGTGGGCACTCTCTTTGTAGAGCAAGTAGCCCACGGCCACCACAGAGGGGCCTAGAAGGAAGCTAAGAAGGTGGCTTCCCTTTTCGTAACTCTCGTAGGGTACTGAGAAGGTAAGCAACAGCCCTATGAGCAGTCCAATGGTCACGAGCAGAGGGTGAAAGAGAGGGAAATGCACCCGACGATAAAACCATTGCGCCCCAAGATAAATCCCTAGCGTGAGGGGCAAAGTAAAATAGGGATTCGATAAAATTTGCTGCATCATAGGGAGCCCTCCTTACGTCGTTTGCGTTTCTCTGAGCGTTGTTCCATGGCTTGTTCGCTCCATGCCACCACGGCAAGTACCAATATGGTACTAAGTACCATAGAAAGCACAATAGCAACCCAATAATCCCGAATAAGGTCGAGTTGCGTGATCAATCCCACTCCGGCAGGGACAAAGAAAATACCCATATTCTTGGTAAGAAAAGAGGCTACATTCTCCACCTGATGAGGTCGTACAATATTTGCCTTTAGCCCGGCAAATAGGAGGATCATACCCAAGACACTCCCGGGGATAAAGTGCCCAATGAGGATGCTAAGTGCCTCCCCAAAGGCGTAAAATAGGAGGATACAGAATATCTGTTCTAGATGATTTGTCATTTTTGACCTGTGGTGTGGCTACCGAGGCATTTCGCTGAGGAGCTGTTCTGCCTCTTCTAATTGATGGAAAAATTCTTCGCCAAAGGCTCGTATAAGAGGCTCTTTGAGGGCTTTGTAGATAGGTATCCCGAGCTTTTTGCCGAGGGCACATGCCGGGCGGCAAATCTCCCAACGGTCGTAATTAAGTGCTGTAGAATACTTGTATTTGTGTACCCGTATGGGGTAGAGATGGCAGCTGATGGGTTTGGGGAACGTACTCTTGCCTTCTCGATAAATCTTCTCAAAGGCACAAAGACAACGCCCCTCCTCGTCGTAGGTTGTAAAGACACAATCTCGCCCATTGACGAGCTGGGTAACTTCTTCTCCCGAGGCATCTATGTAGCTGATCCCCTTCGTGCGGATTACTTCCAAAGCATCTGCACTGAGCAATGGCTCTACCTGAGGGAGTAAACGCCGCATCGTGATGGCTTCGGCGTGCTCTAGAGGAGCTCCGCTATCGCCCTCTACGCAGCATATCCCACGACACGTCTCGTAGTCGCAAACAAACTGCACCTCTAGGATGTCTCGGCTCACTATTTTATCCTCGATTTGTATCATAAGCAAGAGTCTTTTAGGGGTAGGGGGAGCATGGCGTTAATGGGTAGGATTTGGTCGTATCCCTCTAGGTCTGCAACTCGGATGGTGCAGGGAGTGAGTAGCCCCTCTTGGATGAGATGTTGCCGCTGTACCCCCTCCAAAAGAGGCGTATCGGGGGTGTACCATCGTCCCTCTCGGCGGAGAGCAAGATTGGCAAATGAGCAATCGGTAATTCGCCCCTCGCTGTCTACTAAGAGCACTTCATCTGCCGCGCATTCCTTCTTGAGGTGATTAAGTACCTCCCGATCCGTACTCTTGTAGGAGTATGTGTACCCGACAGGAAGTGATACAGGGGCAAACGTGTGAATAATCCGTGGGGTATAGGGCGTAAAACTTAGCTCGCGGATGGTCTCTCGATAGACGAAGCGACACTTTACTCGCCCCTTTCTGAGAGGTTCGGGGCAGAGCTCCTCCAAAGGGGGCATTGGCGGGCAAACGAACCCCAAGTCGCGTGCCGTTCGCTCCATGCGTGCTTGGTGCAGGGGCTGTAGTTGCACTTTCCCATCCTCAAGGCGAAGGGTCTCTATAAACTCCTCCATACGCTCCATTTAGAAAAAGGGCAGGTAGACTTTGGCAATAGCCTCGCGGTACTCATCGTGGCAAAGGCTGTTGATGGTAATACCCCCTCCGCTGTGGTAGTGGAGAGATCCATCGGGTTGCTCGGCAATAAAACGAATTAGCACGCCCGTATCAAGATCCTTGCCATCGAAATACCCAAACACTCCGGTATAAAAACCGCGGGGCTCTCCCTCCGCTTCCGCAATGGCTCGTAGGGTAGCCTCTTTGGGGGCTCCCGATATAGAGCCTGCGGGCAATAGTGTGAATAGAATGTCTCCTAAATGCTCTGAGGCATCCGGGGGCAGGTCGGCCGCAATCCGCGAGCTTACCTGTAGCAGTTCGCCTTGGAGCGTCTTTACCCGATCGATGTAACGGAAATCCTCCACGCGCACGTTTGTTGCGACTCGTGCAAGGTCGTTGCGCATCAAGTCTACGATGGTATAATGCTCGGCAGTCTCTTTATAATCTTGTAGGATATGCTCTCGGGCGTTGGGTACAGTGGCATCTATGGTACCCTTCATGGGGTTCGTTTCGATGGTCTTGCAGCCTCCTTGAGTGCGAATGAATCGCTCCGGAGAGAAGGAGACAAATTGCCCGGGTACCATCAATTTATAGGGAGCTTCTGCTCGAGAAAAGATCTCTGAGAGGGAGAGGGGTGTCTCTATGGGAGTGGAGATGGTGAGGTTCGCGAGAAAGGAATCTCCCCTCGAGAGTGCCTCTTGGATACGTGCAAACTTTCCTTGGTAGCATTCCTCGGATAGGGGGTGTGCTACGAGTAGGGGATGGTGAGGGAGCGGAGGGAGCTCAGCCGTAAGGGGGGCATTGGTATAGGCTCCCACCCTAAAGAGCACTTCTTGCTGAGCCAATGGCTCCTCCCAAACCCAGCCTTCACGAACGGCAAAATCAACGGCAAAAAGAAAAGGTTTCTTTTGCGATCCTAAAAGATTTATGGCTCGACGCAGGTCGTGAGCCGCCATGGGGGCAGAAGGACTAATTGCTCTCTCTAACACGACCGCAAAGGTACATCATACGGAGCAAAAAGCCCTTACCCTCACCCTCCCCTCGGCTGAATAGAATAGTGATGGACACTCAGAGTTAGATATTGTGGGCTGTGCGGTAAGCCACAATATCTTCGATGGTAAGTACCGGCATATTGTGCTTCTCCCCAAAGCGAATAATCTCGGGGAGGCGAGCCATAGTGCCGTCTTCGTTGGTCAACTCGCAGAGTACAGCGGTATCTCCCAAGCCTGCAATACGCACAATGTCGATACTGCCCTCGGTGTGCCCTCTACGCTCCAAAACACCATTCTCACGAGCACGAAGGGGGAATACATGCCCCGGATGAACAAGATCTTCGGGGCGAGCACCGGGGCGAGCTGCTGTCTGAATCGTACAGAGACGATCCCGAGCCGAGACGCCCGTAGTAACGCCCTCTCTTGCCTCTATGGAGATGGTAAAAGCGGTTTGATTTTTGCAGGTATTGTTTTGCACCATGGGCGGGAGCTCCAGCTCTTGGCACTTCTTATCCTTCATACATACGCAAATAATACCGCTGCACTCGCGTATCATGAGGGCAATATTTTTCTCTGTTAGATTGGTGGTGGAATAGATAATATCCCCTTCGTTTTCTCTGTCTTCGTCATCTACAAGCAAGATGCCGCGCCCCTCTTGTAGGGCTTGGGTGGCAGTGGCAATGCGCTGCTCTACTGCCTCGAGGTTGTTCCCTTCTTTCATTTTATCTCCGCATTAGTATATCTGTAGTTTACTCACTATTGATACTAAAGGGGAGAGGGAAATATAAGCTGCGAAGGTATTTGAGGGGTAGGACGAAAGCCTCCTATAGAGGGAGGTGAGACTACCCACGCAAGAACTCCAACCCATGCGCCTACACGGCAAAAGGTTGGTTTCTCAAGATTCAAATACCATCCGGACTATAACCGTCGGTTATGGAATTACACCATATCAGTCCCCCCTATAAAGAGCCCCTTCTATATAGATGCTCCCAAAAAGGGGAGTTGTGGACTATCACCACCGGTAGGGATTTACACCGCTCCTCTTTAGAATCACCCGCAAAGGTAGTACATTCTAGAGTAATAATACCCTAGAGAATGCCTTGCTTCCCATTTGATAATAAAGAAAAGCAGCATCATCCTCAAGCGGATAATGCTGCCTTCCTAACATGAAAAACTTAAAGATATACACAATCTTTTGTCTGTCGGGGTACCGCGATTCGAACGCGGGACCCCCTGCTCCCAAAGCAGGTGCGCTAACCGGACTGCGCTACACCCCGAAACCTTTAAGCGGCACAAAGGTACGCATTATATCTCAATCTGCAATCCCATCTTCCCAAGAAAAACCCCTCGGGGAAGGTGATGCAAGAGGGAGAAGTGACCCGGGTGGGATTCAAACCCACGACCTTCAGAACCGGAATCTGACGCTCTATTCAGCTAAGCTACCGAGCCTTATTGCCTCTTTGCGCTCTGCAAAGGTACATTTTTCTTCCCAACCGCTTGCTACCACTCTGCTCAAGAATAGAGACGATAGCCCCCATTTGCCTACTATACGAAAAGAAAAAGAGCTCCCCTTTCCCCCTTAAAGTTGGAGGTGAAGAGAGCCCCTTATTCTGTGGTGCCACACACTCTCTCTTGTGGATTCGTTTCTGTGTGGATAACCTCGCTCCCTGTTTATCCTCTTGGAAGGGAGCAAGAGTGGATGTTATTATTTGTGTGAATTCTCTTTTTCGGCAATACGTCTCGTTTCTTGTGTTGCAACGGAAGCAAAGGTATGAAAATATGAGGAGAATTTTCAATTTATACCACCCTGCTTTTCATGGTAGAGCTGGGCGGAAAAGAAGCCTGCGGAGCAAGGGCGGGGGATGATGCCTGGTTTTGGATTAGAAGTCAGCTGGAATGGGAGTGTCTTTTTGGGTGAGATTTTTTCTCGTCCTCACCGAGAAACATTTTTTTCTTGCCCTAATTTGGAAAAATTGTAGGCCTGTGATTTTTTCGTGTTTCACAGAAGGGGGCTTTTGATACATGACAAAACAAAGAGAGGGTGGCAAGAACTGTATGGGAGTTCCCAGTAAGTCAGTGCCGCCCTCTCTCTCTGCAGTTCCCCTCCTTAGAGGTAGGAGGGGGAGGATTTATACGGATTTTCTTTTACGCTATCTAACAACTGCCTTGTAGTTTTTCTCCGTTGTATGGAGGATGTAAATACCCCTATTTAGAGAGACAAATCGGGGCACTCCGGCGTTAATAGTTATCTTGCAGATAAGGAGCCCCGAGAGGTCGTAGATGGCGAGTTGTGTATCTCGGTCTGCCGATAGTACCAGTCCGCCCTCAGTCTGCTCTACCGTGAGGGATCCCGTATCTTTTGGCTCAGATAGACCTGTGTTATTGGGGTTTACAACAGGCATAAAGTCCGAAATCTCCGATACGTAGTTTTGGAACATGCGCGTTCGGGTGGCCGTTACGTTGTACACAAAATTCTGTCCATCAAGACCATGCTCCACCTTAAAGGAGTTGTCGCCGGCAACAAAGTTTGTTTGGTAGGGAGCGTAGCCGTGTTCCCCTTCGTTGATGTTTTGGTAAACAGCCATCTCGTCAATGTAGAAGGGTTTGCCTCTAAGGCTCATAAATCCGATGCGGATGCGCTCTCTTGTGTTGAGTTCCTTAGGGGCTGCAAACTGTACTGTAGAAGAGATTACTCCTGCTTTCTCGGGGAAGGGGATGCGCATAAATTCATCCACTTTGTTGTCTGTGTACTCTTTCATAACCATCACGAAAAGGGTATCGCAATCCACGGTACTTTGCGCCTTTACAGAGACCTCAAAAGCACCCTTATCGGGCGTGAGGTAAAGAGCCGGTGATACGACCAATCCGGCGGTTGAACTGTATGGAGCCGTTTCTTTAACGCCCATCATGCCCTTGGCATAGGCAGGGAGCTGCACTATCCAATCGGTCTTTGTTACTACCTCTTTGGCTAGGAATATAACTTGATCCTCTGGTTTGACGGGCTCTTCTACGCTTCCCTCCGTTATGGTATCGAAGGTCTCACGAAGAATCTCCTGCTTGGGAGCGCCCGGTTTGTGGGTTAGATCTTTGTAATTATTGAGCTGATAAAGCCCGGCGTTGTAGATCTTCTCCCATTGGGCTACGTAGCTTGTAGGCGTTATCTGAGAGGCTGCATACACTGCCGGCTTTATACCTTTAATCCCATCTATCCAAGTAGGGTATGTTGGCTCAGAGAGGGCATCTCCATCTTTTGCGCGTACGTAGTAGAAGTGCTCCTTTGAAGTGTCGTATTCGGAGACTTCGTACTCTGTTGCAGTCAACTCTTTATCCTTATGGATATAGTAGGGTACGGGCTTACTACCATAGGTGTAGGTTATATCATCGACATAAAAAGAAACGCTATTCTTTTGAATCAGCTGAAGACGCACCCGCTCAATGTTGTAATTTTTGAGCACCTCGCTATCGAACTTGTAGAATCCCCCCTGCTCTTGCATCCATAGGTTGGGTAGGTTGGCAATGGCTACCCATTTGCCATCTGAGAGCACGGAGACCTCTAGTAGGGTGTAGGTGAAGTCTGTCTCTTGCTCTATGGAGGTGGGTTTTACCCAAAAGGATAGCTCTGTGATGGGGGCAATCGTCTTAGGTGACACTATAGAATCGTCTACTGCATCGAAGACCAATGCAAGGGGAGAAGAATGAAAGTTCCCCTCAGTTTGTATTACATCTTGAGAGCCGTGAGAGGAGAGATCGATGGTCCACCCTTCGGGGTAGTTAGGTTGTGCTGTATCTATTTTGCCATTGCTATCTGTCTTGATACCATCAAAACCCTCTACAACCGTTGTAGGTGGGATGACCTCTTGGGGCATATCAAGGTAGTAGAGCGAGAATAGGTAGCTCTTGGCATCGGGCGAAGCCTCCCATCTTGCCTTAAAGGAGGTAGAAGACGTATTGAGTGGGGGTAGGGCCTTTGGGGGGATGAGGGTTGTTTGCTTCCTCTCCACCACAATATCATCAATAAGCATATCGCACTCGAGCGGCTGCAACTGGAACATGTTTTTCGTGTTGAAGGTTGCCTTATCCGACACCATCTCGTACTGTTGCCACTCGGTGGTTAGGTCTACATCTTTGTTGTCTATAGGCCCTTGTGTATTGTCACATAGGGCAATCCAAAGTTTTCCATTTGATTGCTTCCCGGGAAGGAGCTTTGCTCGGAAGGTGATCTTTACCACACCATAGAGAGCCATCTCCGGGGTTTGGAGGTGCCCTGCCACTCCGTCGTCGGTTAGTTTAAGGTAAGCACAGCCTCCTGCTTGGTACACGAAGTTACCCCTCCATCCGGGTTGGTGCATGATGGCGGAATTGAGGTTGTAGCTATTGGCACTCCCCCCTTCTGTTTCATTATGTGGAGTGGTTTCGCTACCCTTAGTCCAGAGAGAGAAGTCTTCTTTTACCACTTCTTTGAAAGGGGGCTCCGTAGCTTGGGCGATAGAGACGCTTCCGATCAAGGCTAAAAGAATAGAGGAGACGGCCATCCTCATAGTGGAATATCTGTTTTTCATACAAACTTATTGTGTTTGATTGTGAGGTTGATTTTTGAAAACAAAAACCCTCAGAGTCCCTCGTCCTGCGGTTATTGCACGAATCGTCGAAACCGAAGAATAAGGCTCTCTCTGAGGGTGCAAGTAAGATCATTTACTCCGCATCTACAAATAGGCGTACCGAGTTCTTGAGCCTGCTCATATAGCGCCCAACATCCGAAGAGGAGTCGCCAAAGAACATTCCCCAAGCATAGAAGGGACCATTGTCTGTAGCTGACCAAAAATAGCCCTCAGACCCTCTAAATACAACCGATCCGGACGAGGTGACCATACCCGAGGCGGGGAATTGTCTTACCACTTCCTTCTCTCCCGTCCAAAAAGAGGCCTTGGCAATATCCTCAATGGTAGTCGTTAATGGAGAGGCTAGAGGCCGTGCAGTGATTTTTAGAACCCTATGTCCGTCATTGGGTACTAGCTCGTAGCGCCATGCCGAGACAAGTTCTGTCCCCTTGTAGCGAAGGGCATATACGATACCATCGCCTGCGGCGTGGTAGTCATTGGTCGACGTAACTTCTTTTCCTGCTACGGATACTGTTTCTGAGATATCCTTCTGATCATAGGGTATGGCAAAGTTGATATAATCAACGGGACTCTTGTCGAGAGGGATAATAGACATCCATTCTGCTTGAGTGGGAAGATGGTAGTTTGCTCCAGCTATTGTAACCTTGCTTGCTTTCTCCATAGCTTCTTGATAAGTAAAGTATCCGCTCACGTCGGTTGCCTGTGTGCTAACGAAGTTATTACCCTCCTCGTTGATATTGTATTCTGCTACGTACTCAAGGGGGAGTTTTGGCTCTGCTTGAAGCGCCTTGGTGGTGAACTCTTTTTGTACAAGAGGTCCCCACTTGTCGTCCGCATTCTTGGCAAGGGCAACGGCTACGTAGGTAGTTGCCGGCTCGAGTTCTTCCCAAACCCAAGTATGGGGTTCTGTATAGAAGGGGAGTTGGGCTGTCTCCGGAGTGTCTCGTAAATATGCGAGCATTTCCTCTTCTGTCTTGGTGCCTTTTGGGAAAATGGTTTCCCTAAAGGAGGAGGTATTGACGTCGGGCGTGGTCGTGATGGTTGCCGTTTGCTCGGTAATCTCCATCACTTCGATGGTACAGGAAGCAGTCTCGGAGGTGCCCTTGGGTTTTGTAATCACCTTAAAGGTATCGTAGAGATCGGAGTATTGCCCTTCGGCATCAATTAGAACCACATAGAGGGTATACTCCACATTCTTTTTTAGTTCGCTAAAGGTCTTTTCTTTTACCCCTTCGTATGGCTTCCCCGTTTCAGGGTCTACCCCGAATTGGACAACATAGTGTTTCAAGTCTGGGATCCCAAGCTCCTGCATCTTCTGGTCACGTGCGGGGTCGTTGGTCTCTTCGCATAGATAGAAATAGCCTTTTACATCCCCGTTGGGTATCAACTTTGCCTTGAATCCATTGGCCTGCACATCCGAGAAAGGAACCTGTATATTTGGGTCTCCTTTGAGTGTGCCTAGAGGCACGGTGAACTGGACGCGCGTAACGTCCCCGGGGCAACCTAGCTCATCGTAGGGCAAGAAGAGAGCCGTATAGCTATACCCTCGCTGCATACTCGGTAGGTCGTACTGCTTATTACTTTCTGCCTCTAGGATTTGTAATCCTGCATGTGCGGCCTCCTCGGGATCGAATAATTGGAGGCACTGATACTCATCCATCTTTGCTACCTGATGAGCCTCAGGAAGCACAAAAGAGATGCGCCGTACATTTTGCCCTACAGCGCCTACGGTTAGTTTCATGGCTCCTGTTGTACCATTGGGATGTGGGGCAATCTGTGGATGGAGTGCAAGGTCTACCTTGTCCGTCAGGAACTTGATACTATCAAGGTGTTGGACGCGGTACGGGATGACCTTTCCGCTCTTGGTGTACAAGAGCATGCGCTCGCCACTCTGTGCCTGTGCTTCTGTGGGACGGAATAGCCCGAGGAACCCTACAAGGAGGGTTAGTAAGAGTAAAGATCTTTTCATTGTACTAAACCTGATTGTTTGTGTTAATAAGACTTTTAATTACAGTACTATAAGAGAGATACTTTCGCAGGCAAATATAATAATATTTTCTTTCGCTCTAGCCAAAAAGGATAGAAGAGAAACAAATAATTAGAACGTATAGGAGAGTGAGGCTGTTAGCCCTTGGCGTTGAAGGATAAAGCGACAAATACCGCCTCCATACTGCCGGCTGATGCAATTTCTTCCGAAGCCGGCAGGGAGGGGATACGTTCATCACAACCTAAGAAGTCTACTATTTAGTAGCCTTTGCTATCGCCAATATTGGCATACTGAGCGTTAAGCACACGTCCTTTCTTGTCGAGTGCCATAACAATGATCCCGAGGTCTTGTTGTTTCCAATTGCTCTCGGGGGTAAAGACGTACTGCCCGGCATGGATATCGCCCTCAAACTCTACACCAAACCCAAGCGATGCTTTATTGTAGAAGTCGCGGAGTACGTGGTCAAATCTTTGGTTCCTAGCGCCGTTGGCCTGATCGGCATGTAGGTTGTTTTCGTAGAGGGCAACACAGAGACGAATCTCCGATGTAAAGGATGGTTGACGGCGTACTTTTGTTTTTGCTACAACATTGCCATTCTCAAGCTTTACCTCCAATGCAATACCAACTTGAGCGGCGATGTCGGCAAACGTCTTCTTAATCATTTCAAAATTGAGGGGTGAGGAATACGTGCGATTAGCCCTAATCGTAGGGAATGCCCTTATGCTTTGGGGTGCAACGAGATCCCGAACTAATTGATCGACAGCAAAGGGATCCTGTCTTCCCGAAGCAACATGAATCTCAAGGGTTACAAACTTAGGATCTTTAGCAGCTTCTTCCAGTATTGCATGAGCCCTGGGGCAGGCTGGGCACCAAGTACCTGTCCAGTCTTCGAGCAGAACGTGTGGTGTGGGTTTGAAATCCTCGGGTTCTCCCTTTGTTGCTGTTACCTCAATCTCGGGCGAAAACAGCTCGCCATATTGAGCTTTGAGCTTGAATGTCCCTGCTTCTTTAGGTTGGAATGTAGCACCCTCTAGCTTCTCTCCATTGGCAAAGTAGGTAATCTCTTTGAGAGGCTCCCCTCCCTGATTGTCGGCATCATAGCAAGAGAGGGCTATCTTATCTATGCCATCTACCAATACTGTAGTCTTGTCCACTTTGAGGATAATGGCCTTTACCTCAGCTTTTTCTTCGCGAGCATTGATGGTAATTTCGTTGGAAACGACCTCCCCAACCATGGCTACTACTTTGTATTCTCCGGGGGTCTTGGTGGAAAATTCTGCCTTGTCTATCTTTTTACCGTTGACCTTATATATCGCTTTTTGAGAATAATCTTGATTGACCTGGTCACGTACCGTAAAGACTGCTTTGTCCTCGCCATTGGCTATGATCGTGAGCTTATCAGCACTAAGTGTAAGCTTGGTTTGGGTGGGTTTCGCCGGCCCATCACATGCTGCAAGCAGCACGGTCATGAGTAAGAAACAGATGCTACTGATTTTTTTCATTTTGGGGTATTCTAGTGTATTTGTACTTATTTCTTGGGAGAACTATTTTGCTGTGCAAAATCCTTACGAGCCTCCGATTTATCCTCCCTTTTAGCTGGATGAAAGAAAAATCTCAGCCTTTGTGTCACAAAGATAGGGAAACATTGAACAATACGATGCTACACAAGAAGAGTTGAAGTCAATCTTCTTCGCTCTTTCTCTGTAAAATGGAGAAATTTCTCCGCCCTAGATTTTGCGAGATACAGACCTAAAACAAAAAGTTTCGTGGGTTGTACTTTTTTCTTTTTAGGGTAATCAGGAGGGAGGTTATAGAGCAGGAATAAAAGAACTCTAGGGCAGTTTTCGGGGAAGGAAGTCGTGCTGTTTTCTTACTGACGGTGCGGCATTTATACACACAACAGGGGGAGTTTTTCTCTCTTTGTCCCTCCCAAAAAAGATCCGCTTACCAAAAAGCTTCGTATATTTGCGGAGCCGAGTAAACGTTATCGGTCTTGTATTGTCAAAGGATATAATAGGATAGTAAAGTAATATACAATGCTATGAAGAAAGTTGTTTTTCTACTGGTTACCCTCTTTTTCTCTTTGGGAGTAGCCTTGGCACAGAACGATAAGAAAGGGAATGGTGCCGTTATAAGTGCAGATAAAACTGAGTTCGACTTTGGAACCATCAAGGAAGTAAATGGCCCCGTAAGCCACGTTTTTGTGATTAAGAATGTGGGTACGGCTCCTCTCGTTATTACTCGAGTAAATGCAGCGTGTGGCTGTACTAAACCCGAGTTTTCGACCGAGCCTGTCGCTCCGGGCAAGGAGTCTAAGATCAAGGTTACCTACAACCCTGCCGGTCGTCCCGGTCAGTTCGTAAAGACCGTCGCTGTCTATAGTAACGGCAAAGACGGGGCCTTTACGCTTCAGATAAAAGGTACGGTAGAGTAAGTCCGTACAGAGAAAGATTATTTCCTCCCTCTGAGGGCAATCCTTTCTATGGACTACCCTTAGGGGGCGGTTTTTGTCGTAGTTATGAAACGAATAATACGCCATCTTGGATCACTTTTGTTGCTCACTTTTGTGCTCTCTTCCGGAGCTTACAGTGTGTGGGCACAGGGTGTAGCGGGAGAAGCAATCCCTGCAATAACTTTTGCAGACTCCGTCCACAACTTTGGTTTGGTCGCAGAAGAAAAAGGCCCTGTTGGGTGCATTTTCTCCTTTACGAATACGGGGAATGCCCCACTCGTTATTACTAATGCTACGGCAGATTGTGGCTGTACTACCCCCTCTTATACACGGGAGACCGTAGAACCCGGAGCTAAGGGCGAGGTGCGAGTGAGCTATAATCCGGAGGGGAGACCCGGTACTTTTGTCAAGAAAGTGCGTATCTACTCCAATGCCGGAGAGATGCCCAAGGAGCTCGTAATCAAGGGGAACGTAACTACGCTTGGGGGGAATGAAGATCGGAAATATCAGCTCCGAGTGGGAGGCCTTCAGGTGAGCAATCAACACCTCGCATTCCCTATCGTTTCTGCCGAAGGCGAAGCCGCAATTCGTTTGGTAGTCAATAATCCTACCAATCAACCCATTATGGTACGCCTTCGTAAGGTGCCCAAATTCGTTTCTATCAGTAAGACAGAGTTTACTTTAGCACCTAATGAACCCGAGGAGCTTTATCTCACCTCCTTGGTTTCTCCTAAGGACAAACCGGCTCTTCGTCAGGGTGTTTTGCGCCTTGAGGCATGGGATACTCAAGGGGGTGTTTGTGAGCGTACCGATATTAAAGTGAGTATGCCTGTAGTCCCCGATGAACTTATGATGGCTACCGAGAAGGCTCCCAAAATGGATTTGCTTACCTATTTCGATTTCGGTGAACGCTCGGCAACGGAGACCATCAAGGGGCGCATCTCCATAGAGAATAAAGGAGATGCTCCTCTCGAAATCTATAGTATCGTATCGGACAATAAGGCAATAAAAATCAAGGCGAAGAGCAAGATCGTAGCCGCTGGTGAGAAGGGCGAGTTGGTTTATAGCGTGAATATGCGAGAGGTCGCTCGTCAGGGAGGGAAGCTCTCGCAGAACGTTGATATTTTGGTCAACGACCCTCATGGCCCCCTTCGTAAAGTGCGTTTTGAAGCAGCAGTTAGGAAGTAAATCCGTTGCCGAAAGCGAATAAGACAATTATCCCCATGGAAGATAAGCACCACCACCCGGAGAATGACCCTGCCTACAAGGGGCTTAAGGTACAGAGTGGGGTGGCATCTGCGCCTCCCATTGTCAATCCGCACTTCCGGAGACGTCGTCTGCCGGAGTTGTCTGTTGAGCAGTATGTGGAGGCGATTGTGGCAGGGGATATCACGCGTTTAAGTCAAGCCGTTACTCTTGTGGAGAGTACGCTGGAGGCACATCGTGCGAAGGCACAGGCTATCATAGAGGGGTGCCTACCCTACGCCGGCAAGAGCATCCGTATCGGTATCACGGGCGTGCCCGGGGCAGGCAAGAGTACAAGTATAGACTCCTTTGGTATGCACCTTATTCGCCAAGGGCGTAAGCTTGCTGTTTTGGCTATCGACCCTACTAGCGAAGTGAGTAGAGGGAGTATCTTAGGAGACAAAACGCGTATGGAGCAACTCGCTCGTGAGCCAAATGCGTTTATTCGTCCGAGCGCTGCCGGAGATTCACTGGGGGGAGTGGCGCGAAAAACGCGCGAAACCATCATTTTGTGCGAGGCTGCCGGGTTTGATACGATCTTTGTAGAAACTGTGGGTGTAGGGCAAAGTGAAACCGCCGTGCACTCCATGGTGGACTTCTTTTTGCTCATCCAACTTGCCGGTACCGGAGACGAACTGCAAGGGATCAAAAGGGGAATCATGGAGATGGCAGACGGCATTGTCATAAACAAAGCCGATGGGGAGAATGTAGACGCTGCACGACTCGCCGCTGCCCACTTCCGCAATGCGTTGCAACTCTTTCCCCAAACCGAGTCGGGGTGGGAGCCTAAGGTGCTTACCTACAGTGGCTACTATGCGATTGGAATTAAGGAGATCTTTGACATGATCGATAAGTACCGCCACTATACTGTAGATACGGGTTACTTCGAGCTCAAACGTCAGCGTCAAGCCAAATGGTGGATGTATGAGGCTATCAACGATGCCCTCAAGCATTCGTTTTTCCATAACGAGGCGATCGAGAAGCTCCTCCCGGAGATGGAGCACGCCGTGCAGACAGAGAGTATAACGCCCTTTGTTGCGGCTCATCGTCTCCTCTCTTCTTATTATGATAGTATATCACAAGGAACAACATATAATGAATAACGAACCCGAATCTTTTGAGTACGACGATAGCGAAGCTGTCGCCTATATCCGTAAGAAACTCTCTCCGGCTCTAAAAGAGCGTCTCAGTGATGATGATATTGTTTACTTCGTCGACTTGATCTACGAATACTACGAAAGCCGTGGCATTATAGAGGAGTTTGAGGACGAGAGTGACGATTCGGTAGTGGATATTGACCTCTCGGAGATTGTGGAATACATTATCAAGAATGCCAAGAAGGACCAAATCGGTTCTTTTTCGGAAGAGGAAGTCTTGTCGATTGTAGAGGCCGAAATGGATTTCTGCGGCTTTGAAGAGGGGCAAGAAGAGGCTTAGTAGATGGGAAAAAATAAACTCTCTAAGTTTGCAGATCTAGAGACCTTTTCGTGCGTTCTTCAGTACCCTTATGCGCGTCTAGAGGCTGAGGGATTCCCCTATAAAGGCTCTTGGCGTACCGAGTATTTTGCCTCACCCTCCTCGCCTCTTGTTATAGAGTTGGGGTGTGGTAGAGGGGAGTATACTGTGGCACTTGCAGCGAGCCATCCTGAGTCGCTCTACGTGGGATTCGACCGTAAAGGAGCGCGTCTGTGGGCTGGTGCCGGGGTGGCTCATCGTACAAAAATGCCCAATGCTGCCTTTGTGCGTACGGATATAAATTTGCTCGATCGCTTCTTCTCGGAGGGAGAGGTTAGTGAGATTTGGATTACTTTCCCGGATCCCCAGATGTCGAAGACAAGGGCAAGATTAGTCTCTTCGTTTGCCTTCCGGCTTTACAGACGTATCCTAGCAAAAGAGGGTATTATCCATCTAAAGACCGATAGTCCTTTCCTCTATCAATATACGCAAGACCTCCTAGGAGTAAACGAAATTTGCCCACGCCTCGCTACAGAAGACCTCTACGGCACGGGGCGCAATGTGCTAGAGCAGATCCCCAATACACAGACGGCCTACGAGGCGCAGTGGCTGAGTCGTGGTAAGTCCATCAAATATATCTCTTGGCAATTGCCCCACAGAGAGACTTTTGTAGAGCCGGCGGAGGAGCCGGAGCATGACGATTATCATAGCTTCTCTCGTGGCGTAGTCTCTCCCCCTTCTTTTGAGGAAATAGAGAATAACAGATCTAAATAAATATGGCAACTCAATTATATCCGGCACTCATTATAGAGGCATTGAAGCATGTGCGCTACCCCGGTAGCGGTGTGGATATTGTCTCTTCGGAGATGCTGCAAGACGACATCCGCATAGAGGGATCCAAGGTATCCTTCTCTATCAAGTTTGCTAAAAGCAACGACCCCTTTAAGGCTTCTGTAATTAAAGCTGCAGAGCAAGCGATCTTGACGTATATAGCTCCGGATGTGGAGGTTCGTGGGAACGTAAAAGCTGTTTTTGACGAGCCCCAAAAGGTGGAGCGCGATAACCCTCTAGAGGGCGTACGCAATACGCTCGCTGTCTTTTCGGGCAAAGGCGGAGTGGGTAAGAGCACCCTTACCGCCAATCTTGCCGTAGCTCTCGCTCGCAAAGGCTATCGAGTGGGTTTGCTGGATGCCGACATTTATGGTCCCAGTATGCCAAAAATGTTCGCTTGCGAAGATGCACGTCCTGTGATAGAGACCGTAGAAGGGCGGGGGGATACCATCCAACCCATTGAAGTGGCAGAGGGTATTAAACTTCTCTCTATAGGCTTCTTTGTGGATCCCGACAAGGCTCTTTTGTGGCGCGGTTCCATGGCTTCGAATGCGCTTAGTCAGCTAATTAAGGATGGCAACTGGGGAGAATTGGATTACCTCCTCATTGATATGCCTCCCGGTACAAGCGATATCCATCTTACCCTTGTGCAGACCATCGGTTTGAGTGGGGCTATTGTGGTGACGACTCCTCAGGAGATTGCCCTCATTGATGCTCGTAAGGGCATCGACATGTTCCTCACCGATAAGGTAAATGTGCCTGTATTGGGTATTGTAGAAAATATGTCTTGGTTTACCCCCGAGGAGCTCCCCAACAATAAATACTATATCTTTGGGAATGGTGGGGGAGCACGCCTTGCCGAAGAGCTTGGCTTGCCGCTCTTGGGACAGATTCCTCTCGTGCAGGGGGTTTGTGAAGCAGGGGACCAGGGAGTCCCAGTGGCTCTAAGAGAAAATACGATCCTTGCAGAGTATTTTTCTGAGTTGGCCGATCGCGTGACAAAGCAGGTGGCTTTGCGTAATGAGACCTTGCCCGAGACAAAAAAGGTAATTGTCTCGAAGCATTGATAAATAGTAGAGAATAGAAGCAAAATCTCTCTTTGGTAGACCGGTCTGTCGCTGCTTAAGGGGTAAAAGCCTTGAGGAGAGGAAAGTCCGGGCAACATAGAGCACCATGCTTCCTAACGGGAAGGCACCGAGTATCCCCCTCTGGGGAATGCGAGGTGTAGTAGCGTAACAGAGAATAACCGCTTATCGGGGTTCTTTTAGGACTTTTTCCGATGAGTAAGGGTGAAAAGGTGAGGTAAGAGCTCACCGGGGTGGATGGTGACATTCGCTGCCGTACGTCTCATGGGTTGTAAGATCAAGTACACCGGCATATAGGAGTTGCTCGCGCCTTGCCGGGGGGTAGATTGCTAGAGCCATGCGGCAACGTATGGCGTAGATTAATGGCAGACGCTCGGTCGCTTTTCTCTTGTAGAGAGGCTACAGAGTACAGAACCCGGCTTATAGGTCTATCAAAAAGAGCCCCTTTTGCTTTCTTATTTTGTGGGGTAGGATCCCACTCCCCATATCCCCAACATCGTTATAGTTACTAATAAAGAGATAGATACATGTATCACCTCCCCGTACTTTGTCGCGAAGCTGTAGAGGCTTTGCTTACTCGCCCCAATGGAGTCTATGCCGATGTTACAATGGGAGGTGCAGGGCATACGAGCGAGATTCTTCGACGCCTGGGCGATAAAGGCCATTTGTATAGTTTCGATCGAGACCGAGATGCCATTGCCAATGCTCCGATAGACCCTCGTTTTACTTTTGTTGCCTCCGATTTCCGTTATCTCTCGCGCTGGATGCGTTATTTTGGCGTTGAGCACCTAGATGGAGTGCTGGCAGACTTGGGGGTCTCTTCTCATCATTTTGATACTGCCGAGCGAGGGTTTAGTTTCCGCTTTGAGGGTGTTTTGCCCGATATGCGCATGAATAATCGAGCTGGGCGCACGGCTGCCGATCTTCTCAATACCTATAGCGTGGAGGCTCTCTCCGACCTATTCTATTACTATGGAGAGCTCAAAGACGCTCGCCGCATTGCCGCTCTTGTTGAGAAGGGACGCCCCTCGACAGGGTACCGCACCATAGAGTCTTTGCTGGAGGTCTTGGCACCCGTACTACCTCCTCAACCGCCCCTAAGGCGTAAAAAATTGAGTCAGCTTTTCCAAGCACTACGGATAGAGGTGAACGATGAGCTTGGGGCATTACGCTCGTTGCTTACGAGCCTTACCAGTCTCCTCGCTCCGGGCGGTCGATTGGTAGTCCTAACGTACCATTCGCTTGAAGACCGCTTGGTAAAAGAGTGGGGAAAGGGATTGTTGGGAGTCGCTCAGAGAGTGGAAGATAATGACCCTATGGCAGCCATTTACGGACAAAAGCGGAGCGAAATAGAGGTGGTGAACCGCAAGCCTATTCTACCAAGCGATGTAGAAATCGCGGAAAATCCTCGCGCCAGAAGTGCCAAAATGCGCATTCTACAACGCCGCTAGACGCCTATTTCAATATCTTTTTTAGTCTTTGAGGTTTTACTCCTAGGGGGCAGGGAAGAGATTATTAGGCCTAATTCGTCTCTATAAGGCAACTAGGTCAATAAAAACCTATAACTTTGCGGTCGTGGAAAAAAGTAACTGATATATATAATAGTAACAACAGATGCAGAACAAAGGATTTGTGATATTTATCACGACAGCTTTGGCCATTATCTGTGCCTTCTACCTCTCATTTACCCCGGTGGTGCAGCACTATGAAAAGCGCGCCGAGGCTCTTACGGCAGCAGGTCAAGATGGTAAAGCCTACCTAGACTCCATGGCAAACGAAAAGGTTTGGTTTGGATACACTCTCAAAAAAGCACGTACACAACAGATCGGCCTTGGGTTGGACCTCAAGGGTGGTATGAACGTAGTACTTCGTCTGAATGCGAAGGATCTTCTCCGGAATTTGTCTGGAAAAAACGAGGATCCTAAGTTCTTAAAGGCTCTCGATAACGCCGTTAAGAGTACTCATTCGGGTGACTTTATTGATAAGTTTGTCGCAGAATACAAGGCTCTCGCACCCGAGGGTCAGCTCGCTGTAGTCTTTGGTAATGGTAGCCTTCGTGAGGAAATCTCTGCACGTAGTACCGATGCGGACGTGATCAAAATCCTCAAAGCAAAATACGAAAGTGCTTCTGAGGCTTCTATCAATGTACTTCGCACCCGTATCGACCGCTTCGGGGTTGTTTCTCCTAATATCCAAAAAATCGAGGGAGAAGGACGCATCCTTGTTGAGCTCCCCGGTGTAAAAGAACCGGAACGTGTACGCGGTCTTCTCCAACAGAGCGCAAACCTCCAATTCTGGCGCACTTATACATACGCTGATGTAGAGAGCGATCTTATCACAGCGAATGAGCGTCTTGCAGCTCTCTCCGGAGCTCCCGAAGTGGAACCGGAAACTGTTGCTGTAGCCGACTCTACCGAAACGGAAGCTACTCCCGCAGTGACCAATGCTTCAGATTCCAACGCCGTTGCTGAGCAACGTGCCCGTGAGTCTGTAGAGGCAATGGATAAAAAGATGGCCGAAGGCTCTAAGCTTTTCGACCTTCTCCAGGTAGTAAACCGCGGTACTGTAGTGGGTCTTGCTCGCAACGCCAACCGTGCAGCTATTGACAGCATGCTCGAAGTGGCACATGAGCGTGGCTTTATCCGTGAAGACCTCATGCTCCTTTGGGGTAACGATCCCTATGTAGATCCTCAAACAAAGAAGGAAACCGATATTTACGAACTCTATGCAATCCGTGGTAACCGCAATGGCGATCCAGATCTCTCCGGAGACGTTGTAACAGGAGCAAAGAGTGAGGTAAGCCAAGGCATCGCCAGCAAGGGGCCTGTTGTTACTATGACCATGGACGAAGAAGGTGCTCGCAAGTGGGCTCGTCTGACAAAGGATAATATCGGTAAGGCTATTGCCGTGGTACTTGATGGAGTAGTCTACTCTGCACCCAACGTTAATAGCGAAATTACGGGTGGACGTTCGGAGATTTCCGGTCACTTCACAGTAGAGCAGACAACCGACCTTGCCAACGTTCTCAACTCGGGTAAGATGGAAGCTTCGGTAATGATCGAGCAAGAAAATGTGGTAGGTCCTACCCTCGGAGAAGAGTCTATCCGCTCAGGGGTTATTTCGTTCCTCATTGCATTGGTACTCCTAATGGTGTACATGTGCCTTGTTTATGGTCTAATCCCCGGTCTCATTGCAGACGGTGCTCTCATTGTTAATAGCTTCTTTACGCTTGGTATTTTGGCATCGTTCCACTCCGTACTCACCCTCTCCGGTATTGCCGGGCTTGTGCTTACGTTGGGTATGGCCGTGGATGCTAACGTGCTTATCTTTGAGCGTATCAAGGAAGAGCTTAGAGCCGGTAAGTCTATGACTCGCGCTATCGCCGATGGTTATGGCAACGCTTTCTCTGCTATCTTCGACTCCAATATCACCACCATCATCACGGCAGCTATCCTCTTTATCGTGGGTACGGGTCCTATCAAGGGGTTTGCAACTACGCTTATGATTGGTCTTGTTGCTTCTTTCATCACAGCGGTATTCCTTACTCGTATTGTGGTAGAAGCTCTTGATAAGAAAGGGAAAATGAGTAAGGTGACCTACACAACATCTCTTTCTAAAAACCTGTTGGTAGATCCCAAGTTCAATATCCTAGGGAAGCGTAAGATGGGTATTGCCATCCCCTCTATCCTCATTATTGCCGGTATTGTAGGGCTCTTTACCCTCAAGCTCAATATGGGTATCGAATTCTCGGGAGGACGTAACTATGTAATTGAGTTTGACCAACCGGTACAGGTGGCTCAGGTACGTGACGTGCTCGCGACTCCGTTTGACAACAAATTGGTAGTAACCTCGATTGGTTCTGATGGTACCCAAGTACGTGTTGCCACCAACTTTAAGGTAGATGAGAATACAGCTGAAGTAGAAGACGAAATCAACACGATTCTCTACGAAAATACCAAGTCGCTTTACAAGAATGCTCCCGATAGAGATACATTCCTCTCTACGGGCATTGTAAGCTCTCAAAAGGTGAGTGCAAGCATGTCGCACGACATTGCTCGTAAGGCACTTATTGCGGTGATCTTGGCTCTCGTCTTCATGGCGGCATACATTTTGTTGCGCTTCCGTCACCTATCGTACTCGTTGGGAGCCTTTGCTTCTGTATCGGCAACCACACTGAGCATTATCGCTCTGTATGTACTCCTCTGGCGCATTATGCCTTTTACGATGGAGTTGGATCAAAATTTCATTGCGGCTATTCTTGCCATCATCGGATACTCTATCAACGATACCGTGGTAGTATTCGACCGTGTACGTGAGACCGTGAAGAACTATCCCAATCGTGATCCCCGTACGACTATGAATGATGCTCTTAACAGCACATTGGCTCGTACGTTGAATACCTCAATTACCACCTTCCTTGTGATGTTTATCATCTTCATCTTTGGTGGTGCTTCGATGCGTAGCTTTACGTTTGCCATCTTGCTTGGGGTTGTTATCGGTACCTATAGCACCTTGTTTGTAGCCTCTCCTATTGCTTATATGATTTGGGAGAAGCGTCGTAGCAAGTCTGTAGCTAAGAAGTAATCCCTCTCTAGGGTTACATAAATATAAGGCACAGCCTCTCTCACCTCAGGGTGGGAGAGGCTGTTTTTTTTGCCTGCAAATTGAGCGATTATTGGGTGATTTTTCTTCGAAATCTACCCCGAAAGGCTACTCCTTTAGGGCAGGAACGGCGCGGATATCAGCTATCTATTCAGTCGATTTTAGCCATACATGCCCAAATACTAGGGCTCGGAGGGATTTTCTTTTTTAGGTTGAAGTCGGTTTTTTATTCATTTGCATAGTTCTTGGGGAATAACTATTTTTGCAAAAACGGAACAATAAAAAGTCTCCTTATCGTATGGAAGGAATTAATCCACCATATTGTCTATAACTCTAGTGTTGATTTATCCACTTAAGTCGACCTAGGGATAGATTAGGTTATATAATACCATAGGATTTGACCTTGGTAGCGTGTCTACTATTTCTTTGTCAGATCTATTGATGCCTTCTGAGGTATTGCCTTGATTTACCAAGTTGCAGCGAGAGTGACATCTGGTTGTGTCTTTGGTCCATTCCCAAGAAGAGTTTCTTTTATACAATACAACATCAAGATTTATTCCAATATGAAGATATCCAACTTCTTGTATGGATTGCTGTCCATCATAATTTTGTCAAGTGAAAGCTTGCACTCACAAGGGGTCGGCGTCTCTTCTGATGTTTTTCAGACACAAGGAGAGCAAAGGAAACTGTGTGGTGAGAATTACATGATACAAGAGTACGGTCTATATGCCCCTAAGAGACATAAGGAGCATAAATCCCAAGCTATGGCAGAGTATACCGTATCATTTATGCTAGACGAAACGGCTGAGACTGACAGGATCGTACTAGCCATCTTTGGGGAAAATATCCCTGAATCTATCATGATTAGAAAGTTTTCCTCCATAGGAGAGGCTAGCTGTAAGTTGCCTAAAGGTACCTACACTATGTATGCATATTATCTCTCAAAGGATAATATGCGTTGTTACGTTGTTTTTAAGGACAATGTGGCCGTTCTACGCAATATGTCTATCGACTTCAATGTCCAAGATGCTAAGTATCTCACGGAGATCAAATCTTATGACGAGAAATCCGTCTTGCTACAGGGTGATGTCAAAAAGGATGGACAAGTCTTGCAGTTGGGGAACTGTAGGCACTTATCAACAGATGTCTACTTCGTCCATAACAAGCTGGGTTGTCTTATGACTTCATTCAACAACTACTACAGTCCTAACTACAACTTCGGCATATATACCAATGACTTTGGGGACAACATCTCTTTGGGAGCCACGGTCAAGGGAATAAAAAAAGAGGATGGCTCTCGCTATTTCCTTTCCTATAGTAGTGACAAAGCTGGTCAAACGCTTGAAAATAACCCAAACGATTATGCTCGGGCGAAGCAACGCTTTGAACCAACGAAGGTAGGGCGAGGGTATATCTCTATTGCCTCTCCGGCTTATTACGTGTGGAGTGTATACGACTCAGGGGCCTTGTCAAACTCTTTCATGTTTGACTACGACTTTATCGTGAAGGATAAGATTGTCTCCTTTTGGTATGATCTCCCCAAGAGTAAAGATGGGAAGTTTATGACCTTAGTTGCTCCGGCCTTCCAAGATCAGCGCACGGTAATACCATCAGTCGGCGGATCTGCTAGATATGATTATCGATATATGGTAGGGCTCCCTCTTTGTGGTAATGTTCATGGTACGGAGTATGTAGACTTTGGCTATGGGCTGTGGTATGGCTATGCGATGCTTCCTGATGGACGCCAGAGCATTTATCCCGGTCATCCAGTCTTTTCTTTTACTGAAAAACAAGGAGAGTTTGAGTATGGAAATAGTTGCCCGATACTCTCAATGATTACCATTCCAGACAAAAAAACCTTGCTTCTTAGCTATACTTACCTAGGGCGTTATGGAGAAGTAAGAGAGACCGATGCCAAAGAAGAGTCTATACTACACCAAGATAGAGATGTCAAGGGGGATGTTGTACACCATGTTATTACAAATTCCAATGTTCAGGTTGACAATGTCGCTGGATACAATATCACAACGTTAGACTACAATACGAGCAGAAGCGATTTCGTACCTCCAGTCCTTCAGATGTTGAGATTCGTTGACACAGAGGGTGCCATTACAGATCGCTTTAATAGCGGTGGGGATGGCTATATAGAGTTGGCTGCAGGAGACTTTGACCACATTGATAATGGCAAGGGACTAGGATATTGGAGCTGTAAACAGCATAGTGTAGATGTCAAACTTTACTACTCAGAACATGGTTCTGAGATTTGGCATCCCTTAAGTATTGAGCTAAAACCCGAGCATTACTGGGCTCAAGGATTTGGTGACTTCTTCCGTGGTGCATTGTCCGATGTAACAGGTCAGAGAGGATGGTTTGACTTAAAGGTCGAGCTCTGGGATCTGTCTGACAATAAGCAGACACAAGTGCTATCTCCAGCGTTTTACATTGAGAATCCCACTACTATCTATCCTATTCTTGAAAGAAATGATGTCGAGCTGAAGCTAGAAGACTCCTCTATAGTCATCACAGGACTGAGCAACCCCCAAGTTTCGGTGTATGACAGTGCTGGTGTAATGTTGATAGACAAGCGTGGAAATAGCATACCCATAACTCCCCTTGCCAACGGCACCTATCTAGTGAAGATCGTTTGTAATGGTAAGACCTACAGCAAGAAGGTCCTTTTGTCTCACTGATTGCAAATGTATAATCTACTAAGCATATGACACAAATAAGTCGTAAGAAGATGAGGGCTCTACTAGGCATTATATTCCTTATCTTTTGTGGTATCCTCTGTTCATGCGACAGAGAGAAGCCTGCGCCAAACGAGGATAGAGATGCTGTTATTGTGCTATCTGAGTCTGAGATAACGATAAGAATGGGGAAAGATGTACAGATTAGTCTTTTGGAAGGAAAGATACACTCACATCAAGTAGAACCCTTAGACATTCTGTCGGTAACTTATGCCTCAGATTCCAAAGTAATCGATATACATCCAATGAAGGTTGGCCAGTGTAAAGTGCTATTCTTTAACAAAGAGGGGATTCCGACAGAGCTGTGTATATCGGTTGTCAAACGAACTCTACAGCCGACAGCTTTGGAGTATATTGCTCCTTATAATATAGCTCATGATGGAGTCTCTTTTGACAAGAGTGGCTTCCCTGAGAATTCTGCTCTTTTCACCTGGTCAGAAGCCAAAGACCGATTCTCTGAAATTACTATTGAGGGGCAAAGATGGCATCTACCTACATTCAAAGAATGGACTGGGGTCGCATCAGAGTTCCCAAATGTAGTCTACTATGGTAAAAAAGATACGCTGAGAACCTGTTATGAGCAGGTCGTAATTAATGGTGTAACTGTAGAGGGGAATTCTGAGTTCTTTAATACGACGGTAGGGATTACCTATGCAGTCAGATTTAAGGATACAGACTATTATTCAGCCTGGCGGTACTCTTATGAACGATATAAAGATAAGGTGCATAAGTTTGATAGTAGACTTGTCATAACAGCTCGCCCTATAGACCTAGACTTACCAATAAGTGCTGAGAGAGACTTGACGCGAACAGACTTTTGGGAGCAAGGCAGTAATCTCAGTAGAACGGTTGAACTACCAGCTACTGGGTGTATTAAAATGGCTGACAGTCCCAATGACGTCTTTAAGCGGGGAGCCTCTGGCTTTTATTGGGCTTCTGATCTGTATGAGATAGCCGGGGGATCATACCCTAATATCTTTTACTTCAACTCTATGTATATTCTGCCAAGTTACTACAAGCTACCCAACGACAAGTTTGCCGTTCGACTATTCAAAAACTAAACATACAATAATATGAAATCAATTGTCAATAATAGGACTTATAAGTCCTTACTTCTAGTACTCTGTATGCTCTTTGTCCCGATGCTCCTCAGGGCAGCTAGTGGATCATCCTCTACAAGGGCCTCAAGACACAACTTTAAGGTCAATGCTCACAGTAATTCTGTGAACGATATTGAGAATAAAGCTGTACTCCTTTTTTCTCCAAAGAGTCAGGCGAAAGCCTCACTGTATATTGAGTTAGTAGATCCTCAAGAGAAGACTATACGTATAGACTGGGGAGAAGGCAATGGCGTAGAGAAAGTAACTCTAGACGAGAATGGCTACATCAACCATACCTTTAGTAAAGATGTGGATGGGTATCATATCGTCATCATAGATGTTACTGATGTGGAAATACTCAAGGATGGAGACTATGATGGGGCTCCTATTGGGGTGCGAGAAATAAATGCTCCAAAGATGACAGCCTTCTCCACCTCGAGTGCTCTGTCTGCTACTCCTGAGATTGACTTCTCACACCTTCCTAAGCTACAGTATGTCTCCTTCAATGCCATATCTTCTTTTGTGGCTCCTGACTCATTGCTGTCGTTTTCTATGTATCGTAGTACGGGGGCGAGTGCTCCCTACCTCACCAGCATTGACCTGTCTCGTGCCAAGAAGCTTAAAACGCTACAGATACAGCAAGCATCACATATGCTTAAGGAGATTGATTTAACGCAAAACAAGGAGCTTACAACCCTAATGATTTCAGGGTCCATGAATCTCTCGATGAAGCCAACTTTGACAACAATCAAAGGAGTAAAGGGACTAAAGAATCTTACTTATTGTAATCTAGAGTACAATGCACTAGACTTTGACAATCTTATCTCCAGCCAACCTAATGCTGCCAGTCCATATGTTTTTCAATACGATTTTCAGAGGTTTGTCATACCAAAAGACAAAATTGGAGTCTCAAAGGTTGACTTGTCATATCTACGCGAGATCAGTGATGGTGTGATGGAGGGAACTCATCAGTCAACGTATACTTGGTACTTAGCTCCTCTGACCGAGTATGACCCTCTTGATGAGCGAATAGATCCCTCATATTATGATGAGCGAGATGGAGTCTTTACCTTTAAGCCAGGAGCTTTTGGTACGGGAGTAACGCGAGCTAAGATTGTATGTAAGGTTAGCAACGATGCTTATCCATTCTATTCTAACTCGTACTCTGCCCCTGTAACCGTATCTCTAGTTGATGACAATCACTGCGTCTATGTGTCTGATGGGGCTTATGCTGCATGGGTAGAACCCTCCTACGAAGTGTACGTAGAGAAAGAAGAAGATGGTCAATGGGTCATCGAAAAAAAGATAAATATTGGTGACAAGGTTGAGCCTGGGACTCATGTAGCTGTCAAAGTTTTATGGAATTATGGGATGATTATTGACAACTGGACTATCAATGGAGATATTGTCACAGACTCTGCTGTAGATACTAAGCCATTTAGAGGAGATATGCTTCGATTTATTATGCCCGCTGAAGGCGCTGTTGAGGTTGTCCCCAACTTTACAAACATTGTAGTCTCATGGAAAATCATTGCTCCAGATGGAGTAACAGACGAGGAGCTCTCTAAATTCATCGTCAATGTAACTAAGACACAAAATGGGGAAAGTGAGATCGTGCTCGGTCAGCGTATTGGCACTCTGTATGGATCAGATGTAAGCTGTGCAGATGCTCTATTTACATTTGAAACTTCTTGTCCCAGTGGATACAAAGTGGACAAATGGTTTGTTAATGGAATTAAGCAGGAGAGTACAGATGCCAAGTTGAGCTATCAAACGACCCTAGACATTCACTCATTGAAGGTTGAGGTCAAGTTCCAAACTATGGTTAGTCACTACATCGTGAGTCTCTCATCAGATCCATCTAACTATGCAGAGGAGACTCTCCTTAAGGGCAAAGCTCCTAATGGAGCATTTGAGAGACTTACCACCGAATGGGTCCCCGAAGGAAGCATTGTCCGAGCATATGTCAAGCCTGCAACACTTTGTAAGATAGACAAGTTTATCGTCAACGGCAATGAATTCCAAGGTGCAGTCGTGGATGCTGGTGTTGAGGGGCAATACATAGAGCTCTCTATAGATAAGGATACAGAGATTGTAGCAAAAATGCTACATCAGTATGGCACTATAACCTTTGCTCCTAGGGGGGATAATGCTACTAGCGCAGGTACTGAGATCATTGTTACAAAGCAAATGCAAGACGAAGCAGGCAATTGGGTAGATGGGGAGGTCGTCCAGAGTGGTGATCACCTCGCACCAGGTCAGCGTGTGAAAGTGTTTGCTAAGTATGACAGACGCTTTATTATCAAAAATTGGATTGTAAATGATAGAGTCTGGACAGACTCCCCGACAGAGGACAAGGTGTCGTATGCCAATCCTATATTCATTCGTATGCCCGAGGAAGGAGACCTGAATGTAGTCTTAGAGCTTGATAGAGTAAACATGGTATGCTTCTTGACGATCCCTGACGGAATAAGTGATGGTAAGGAACAGTTCTCCCTAGCTGTCAGTCTAGACGGAAAACTCTTAAGGGGACAGGAGATGACTCCAGGTGTGAAAGCTTACTACGTAGAGAATCTTGAGGGGAAAACCATTAAGTGTGAAGCCAAGGCTATGCAAGGGTATACACCTCAGTGGACGGTTGATGGAACTAAGAGGCCTGAGAGAGACTTTGTAATTGATGTGACGGCAAAGAAGAATCTTACCATCCGACTCGCATTTGTCAAGGAGAATGGAGTGGAACAAATCTCTCACAAAGTCTCTGTCTACGGAGTAAATGGGCAGATCGGTATTGTAGCTCCAAGTCAAAGTGCTTATAGTGTCTATAGTGTAAATGGAGATCTGTTGGCACAAGGCAGAATAGGAGAAAGTACATCTGTGCAGATCCCTGTCATAAGAGGATTATACATTGTCGTTGTTGATGACATAGCTTACAAGGTTTCTGTCGATAATAGATAAGTAGAAAGACCGGAAGGGAGAGTCGGAGTGTTCGTTCACTCGGGCTTTCCCTTCCGTGGCTTTACACCTCTCTGATACGGGAGAGGTGTATTCCTTTCACTGTTCTTGAGTAAGAGGAGTATAACTTTACAGAGAATGCTCCCTACACATAGGTCTTCTTTGATGTGAGCCCCAGCTTCTTTGGAGGATAGTATTGTAGAGAACCGAGAAACCGCTACCTTTGCACTGCCGCGAGGGAGCGGGTCATAAGATTCCCTTTGCTCCGGCGATGGATTGAAATAGAAACTCAATGATCAACCGAACGCTCATTCGCATCCGTGTGCTGCAAGAACTCTTTGCCTATTACCATAACCCTGGGAAGCAACTTGCTGAGGCGGAAGCCCAATTGAACACCTCCAACGAGAGAACACACGACCTCTACCTCCACCTTTTGACCCTTGTACCGACTCTGACTCGCTTCCATCAAGCGCGTTTGGAGCGTCGTCGCAATAAACTATTGCGTACTGAGGAGGATATAAATCCCAATATGCGCCTCGCCAACAATCGCTTGGCGCAGGCTATGGAGGCGAGTACTACTCTGCAAGAATTTATTCGTGAGCGTGGGCTTATTTGGTCAGACGACGATAGACTCTTGTCCATGCTCCTTGATGAAATACTAGCGAGTGATCTTTACAAGGAATACATAACCTCGGCTCCCGATACTTTTGCAGCCGATGCTAAGTTTTGGGTGCAGGCTTTTGCCGGTTATACTTTCCGCAACGAAGAACTTGACGAGTATCTCGAAGGCCTTTCACTCTACTGGGATAACCCTCTGGGGGTAACAGAAAAGATAGAGGTAGAAGACAAAGTAGACATAGAAGAAGTAGACGAAGTGGTAGCCGGCCTCAAGGGCACAGAGTATTACCACGCTGTGCGACTCGCCTCTAGTCCGGTGGAGATTGAGAAGGAGTTTGCCCTAAAGAGCATGCGTAAGGCAAAGCCCGATACCTCTTTCGACGAGGTTATTATCCCGGCTTACAAAGACGAGGAGGATACCCACCTTGCTGCAGAATTGCTCCGAACTACCATCGTACACGAAGAGGAGTACCGCGAGATTATCAATAAGAATCTCAGGAATTGGGATATGGATCGAGTGACCGATGTAGATATGATTATCCTGCAAATGGCACTCGCTGAGCTGTTGTCTTTCCCTACGATACCCACTACGGTTACTCTCAATGAGTATATCGAGCTTGCGAAGATTTACTCCACGGCAGAGAGTGGCGTCTTTGTCAATGGATTGCTAGACTCGGCTTTGCACCAGCTGCGTGATGAACGTCGCATCCTAAAGTTCTGAACATAGAAACATAAATACAACTACCCACCTATGAAGACCCTGCTACGAGCTCTTTATCTCATATACTATTGTCTCGTGGCTGCGCCCTTGTTTGTTGTAGCGACTATATTGCTCTCTACAATTACGGTTGTAGGGTGTGCTTTGGGAGGCCAACGCGTCTTTGGCTACTGCCCCGGAGTCTACTGGTCGCGCATTGCTCTAGTGCTTTCTTTGTGCCCTACGCGCGTGGTAGGTCGTGAGTATATCCCTAAAGACCACACACCTTGCGTAGTGATGGCCAACCATCAGGGAGCCTTTGACATCTTCATGATGTACGGCTTGCTTCCCATCCCCTTTCGATGGGTTATGAAGGCGAGCTTGCGCAAAGTCCCCTTTATGGGTAAGGCATGCCAAATGGCCGGGTTCATCTTTGTCGACGACCAAAAGAAGGGGTCGATCAAAGAGACAATGGACAGTGCGCGACGGGTATTGAGCGAAGGGACTTCTATTTTTATCTTCCCCGAGGGGAGTCGTACGCTCACCGGGAGGATGGATCGCTTCAAAAAAGGGGGATTTGTCTTGGCATACGAATTAGACGTCCCCATTATCCCCGTTTCTATTGATGGCTCTTATCGAGCCCTCCGTGCAGGGACCCGTTGGGTCACACCCACCCGCCTTACCCTTACCATTCACCCTCCCATCCATATTGACAAAGAGGGCGAATACCCTCGCAATATGCTACAAGCCTTGGATCAGGTACGTAGCTCTATTGCCTCCGTACTCCCCGAGGAGCAAGAGACTCATTCGTGAGAGCTTAGTGGTTTATGCCCCTATTTACGCTCCCTTTCTTAGGCACGATAGAGCTGGAGATTGCCCCTAAGTATTGGCATCTGAAAGCTCCCCATGTAGAACTCCCTTCGTGCTCCCAAGATACCCTGCTTAGCACACTTTATTCCTTCGATCTACACCTTGAGGTACCCCTCTCTTCGGACGAACGGGAGGTGTTAGCCCTTCTCTCTTCTGCTCATCCTGAGCTTACTGAGGTGGAGGCTTCTCTGTTTCGTCGCTCTGTATGGAGGGCGATAGCTGCAATCCCTCTAGGAGAGACGGCTTCGTATCAAGAGCTTGCCCAGACTATCGGCAACCCTAGAGCTTTGCAAGCTGTGGGTACGGCTGTGGGGGCTAATCCCTTTGTTTGGGTGGTGCCATGCCATCGGGTCGTGCGTGCCGATGGGCGTTTGGGCAACTTCGCTTTGGGCTCCACTCTCAAGGCGGCCCTTCTCCTTTGGGAGCGGAGAGTGCTTGCTCTTCGCTAATTCTCAACTATCTTTGTACCCAATGTAATAGGGTGTTTATTTACCATATAGTATGGAATGGAAATCTTTTAGAAAGATCAATTGTGGTTTAGGATGGCTCACATTTGCTATTGCTGCCATAGTTTATCTCTTGACTATCGGTCCCTCAGCTAGCTTGTGGGATTGTGCTGAGTTTATTGTTACCGTGCGTAATCTGGAGGTGGGGCACCCCCCCGGCGCTCCATTTTTTATGCTTGTGTATAACGTAGCCACACAGGTAACGAGCGATCCCATGAAGGTGGGGCTTATTTGTAATGCCGTGAGTGCCTTACTAAGCGCCTTCACTATTTTGTTCCTCTATTGGACTATAACCCACCTGGTGCGGCGGCTTATCGCTCCCGGGGTGCGTACGGGATTCACATCGGATGGCAAGCCGGCTCACCTCACCAAAGCTCAGTCTATTGCTATTTTTGCTTCGGGTATTGCCGGAGCCTTGGTCTACACATTTAGCGATACTTTTTGGTTTAGTGCCGTGGAGGCGGAGGTGTATGCCTTTAGTTCTTTCTTCACAGGCCTTGTCTTTTGGCTGATGCTGGAGTGGGAAGAGCACGCCGAGAAGCCCGAGTCCGATCGTTGGCTTGTGCTCATTGCTTACTTCATGGGCTTAGGTATTGGGGTGCATCTCCTCAATCTCCTTTGCATCCCTGCCATGGCATTGATTTACTACTATAAGAGAACTAAAACGCCTTCTATGAAGGGTGCCATTGGAGCCGTCCTTCTCTCTTTCTTGCTGATTGTAGTGATGATGTACGGCATCATACAGGGCTCTGTAAAGCTCGGAGCTGCGTTTGACCTCTTTGCCGTAAATACGTTGGGATTGCGCTTTAATAGTGGATTCCTTTTCTATGTGATTCTGCTTTTGGGCGTGCTGGCATGGTCTGCATGGGAGTTCTATCGCGGGAAGAATGAGCGTCGCAGTCGCATCTCGCTACTCTGTAGCTCTATCTTGATGGGTATCCCCTTCATGTCCGATAGCGTATGGGTATGGTTGCTCTGCCTTGCTATCTTGGTTTGGTTTACCCTCTTCAACAAAAAGGTGTCGCAGCGGGTGATGGGGCTTTTGCAGATTTCGATGGCTGTAATTGCTATCGGATTTTCGTCCTATGGCGTGATTTTGATTCGTTCCGTGGCAGATACTCCGATGAATGAGAATAGCCCCAACAATGCTTTGTCGCTTAAGAAGTATCTCAATCGTGAGCAGTATGGCGATAGGCCCTTGCTCTACGGACAAACGTTTGCCTCTAGGGTGATACGCTACGAGCCGACCAAGAAGGTGATAAGTGCCGCCCCCAAGTCAAACTCCAACGACCCCGATCGCTATATAGAGCTCTATATGGAAGAGAAGCCGGTTTATACGAATCAAACCCTCTTCCCACGGGCTTATTCTTCGGATCCTAACCATGTTGCTAGTTACAATAGCTGGATGGGTCGTAGCGAAGGAGACCTCTCTCAGCCCTCTCTTGTGGAGAATCTGAAGTTCTTCTTCGGCTATCAGGTCAACTATATGTACTGGCGCTATTTTGCATGGAACTTTATAGGACGCCAAAACGACCTCTACGGCGATGGCTCTAACATCCGAGGAGGAGTCTCCACAGGGCTATCTTTCATTGATAACTTGGTGCTGGGGAGCGGAAACGATCTCCCCGATGAGATTACCAATAACAAGGGGCACAATGTATACTACCTCCTTCCCTTTATTCTCGGGATACTAGGCATTGTATTCCAATTGATGCGAGGAGCACGAGGAGTACAGAGTTTTTGGGTGGTATTTTTCCTCTTCTTTATGACGGGGCTTGCCATTGTGATGTATATCAACCAAACCCCAGGTCAACCCCGTGAGCGAGACTACGCCTATGCCGGTTCGTTCTACGCGTTTGCCATCTGGATAGGTATGGGTATAGCCGGACTTTACTATCTCTTGCAGCGGCTAAAGCTCTCGCCCATGGTGAGTGCAGCCATTGGAGCCGTGGTGGCAGTACTGGTCCCCCTGCAAATGGCGGGTCAGAACTGGGACGATCACGACCGCTCCGGAAGAACGGTTGCTTCCGACTTCGGGTACAACTTCTTGATCGGGTGTCAGCCCAATGCAATTATTTTCGACTTCGGAGATAACGATACCTTCCCTCTCTGGTATGCCCAGGAGATTGAGGGGGTACGCCCCGACGTCTTGGTGGCGAACCTAAGTTATTTAGGGGGTGAGTGGTATGTAGATCAGATGCAGCAGCAACTCTACGATGCACCCCCCATGCCACACCGCTACATGACACCCGATTTTTACTATAAAAATCCCCTTTCCTTTGTGCAAGAGGGGGCTCTACTGCCTCTAGACAAGGCTCTAGAGTTTGCAGTACAATCCCCGGGCTATGGGCAGTCCGTATTGCCGTCACATCAACTTTTGCTCCCTCTGGATAGAGCCATGTTGGCGAAGCGTTATCCTCTCTTGGGTGATAGCTTGCCCGGCGAAATGCTTATCGACCTATCGGGGAGTCGAATTGTTGGGCGAGATAAGCTCGCTATCCTCGATTTGCTCGGGGCTAACAATTGGCAACGTCCTCTCTACTGGGCACGTTCTACACCTATCAATGCCTTTGCCAATCTGCCCAATTACCTGACAGCGGATGGTATGACTTGGCGACTTAACCCCATCTCCGTGGTGGGGACTCCTTATGAAGAGGACGTAGAGCATGAGTACGATCTCGTGATGAATAAGTACCGCTGGTTTGGTGCTAGTGATCCTAATATCTATTTTGACGAGAATATTCGCAATACGATCAGCGGTTACTATCGTGGGATGCTCTTCCCCTCTTTGGCTAATGCGCTACTCGCTAAGGGAGACAAAAAGCGTGCGTGCGAGGTTTTGGAGAAGTGCTTTAAGGAGATCAATCCTAAGGCAGTTCCCTATTCGCGCAACGAGCTTATGCTTGCCGATGTCTGCTATAAGGCAGGGCTTACGCAGCGAGGTGATGAGATCGTTTCGGATGTAATGGCAAAATATATGCGCAAGAGCCGTTGGCTTATGAACCTTGCCATGGGAGGCTCGCGACTGCAAAAGATGTTCTTCCGCCACTATAGAGATGGGGTGGTAGACGAGACTTTCTCTGTGGCTCGCCTTGCTTTGCAAGTGGCACGAAGCCATGGCTCCAAAGTAGTAGACCACGAAGCTAATACGCTGATGGGCTTTATCCAAATGATATATGGAGAAGAGTCCGTTCGTGGTTTTGACCAAGACGGAGTAGCCCAGCCGACTCCTCAGCCCACTGATAGCGTGTTACCTCAGGAGGATGTGGATGGGAATACTCCCTAAGATCCCGCCAATCCTATAAGAATACAAATCGCCCCTCTCAAGATGCCCCGCCCTGCGACGAGCTCCCTTGAGAGGGGTTTTCTTTTTCTATTTACTTTTGAAAGGGGAGACTTCCGTTATAGAGGTCCCTTCTTTTTCTTCTTTACAATGGTATCTAGGAGAGGATGGGGCTAGACTATTTGCCGAAGCAAATTTTACAAGCCGTTCGGCCTTGATTCCTTGCGTCTCCTATAGAAATCTTAATTACATCACCCTTGCAGCGGTTAAGTCCACGGCAGTTAGGGGTCGAATGGTACTTTGTTGCACTGCCACCGGTGCAGATGTAGACATGGGACAGCATGGCAAAAGCTAGGGCAACAATCGTCGTATTTACTCTTTTAGTTAGTCTCATCCTTTCCTCTTTTATACTGTCTTTTTGTGAGCGCAAATGTACTATAAAAAGGGGAGTCCCTGAGAAGAGATGCCTAAGAAGCCCAGCCCTCAAGATCAACTATTGAGAATAATAGAAGATCTTACGAGGTTAATTTAGGGAGGAAAATTAGGCAGGGATATCTTGCACTATGCCCTGAAAAATGTGCGAGTTTGCCCCTGTAGAGTCAAAAAGAGAAGGTCTCTACGTAAAAAATTCTATCTTTGCATCCCATGGAGACCCTATCGGTACATATATTGGGTTGTGGTTCTGCTCTCCCGACTACAAAGCACAATCCTTCCGCTCAGGCACTTACCCTTAGAGGTAAGGTCTACTTGGTGGACTGTGGCGAGGGTACCCAGCTCCAGATTCGTCGGCAAGGTCTTCACTTTGGACGCATTCACACTATTTTTATTTCCCATCTCCACGGTGACCATTGCTTTGGTTTGCCGGGTTTGCTTTCTACCCTCTCTATGCTCGGGCGGACGGGAGAGCTGCACATCCACGGACCGGAGGGGCTTACGGAGTATATTGATGCCCACCGCAAGAGCTTCCTTGCCGAGTGCAGTTACGAGATTATTACGCACGAACACGACTACCGCAAGAGTGAGGTGATACACGAAGACCCCTCGTTGTGCGTTCGCTCTCTGCCCTTGAGTCATCGCATCCCTACAATGGGGTTCCTATTCGAAGAGCGTTGTGCCGCCCGCCATTTGGATAAGCCTGCTGTGGATTTCTACCAAGTCCCCCGCTGTTGCTATCCTGCTATTTTACTTGGGGAGTCTTATACGGCGCAGGATGGTAGTATCATCCCCAACAACAGACTCACCAAACCGGGACGCGTCCCCCGCCGCTATGCCTATTGTAGTGATACGGAGTATTTCCCCAACTTGATAGAACAGGTGCGTGGGGTTGATCTCCTCTACCACGAGGCTACTTTTGGTGAGGATTTGCGTGTGCGCCTTGCTACTACTGCACATAGTACGGCGCGAGAAGCTGCCACCATTGCCCTTAAAGCGGAGGTTAAACGCCTTTTAATTGGGCATTATTCTTCTAGATACACCGATGTAACTCCCCTCTTGGACGAAGCACGTAGTGTTTTCCCAAATACAACAGCCGCCCAAGAGGGGTTGATTATTCACCTATAATAAAAGATGTATGATTAACCTACAAAATGCTGTATGTCGCTCAGTACGAAGAGGGTATATCCTCTTTGTCCTCGTTGCGCTTACTTCTATTTGCTCTTCATGCGGAGCTAAGGCGAGAGCTTCACGCTCTTCGTTCTCTTCGGCTGATGCAGTTGCTGTCTACGATGCTAATGGCAAGTTGCTTGCTCACCCCGACTGCCCCGCCTATGCGGTACATGACGTGGCTCCCTCGGGCGATCTTGTACAAGATCTTATCACGCTAGGTCGGAAGTTCTTAGGAAAACCCTATCGCTATCGTGGCTCTTTGCCTTGGGCTATGGACTGCTCGGGCTATGTGCGCTATCTTTTTTCTTGTTTTGGCATCAATTTAAGCGGTTCTTCTGCAGATCTTGCCAAGGTTACAAAGACGGTACAGAACCCTCGCCCGGGCGACCTTCTCTTTTTCAAAGGGCGTAATAGGCGGAGCGAGCGCATTGGTCATGTTGCTCTGGTTGTAAAGGTGCAAGGCTCTCACATCACTATGATGCATAGCACCAATTCTCGAGGGATTGTGCAAGAAGAATTGCAATCTAGTGACTATTTCTCCTCTCGCTACATACGAGCCGGACGCGTCCCTCACCTAGAGCGTATGTATGCGGCTGCTTATAGAGAAGAGGACGAAAAGGCACAAGAGAAACTCCTCCCCATCCCTGCTCAAGCGTTGGCTTGGCAAGCTCCTAATCTTTTTAGCACCCCCTTCTTTGGTTGCGTAGAAGACTAAAGCCCCCCTCGGGAGAAGGGTTTTTGGCAAAGGGGAGTCCTCCGATGCTACGCTGGTTAGTTCGGGGGATTCTCTTTTTTGTCGTTCAATGCTCGTATCGTAAAGATGGTAAAACTAGGTCTGGTATTAATAGGAACGGTATCGCAAATATCGGTGCCCATGGCAGGTCGTAGTCACGTTGATTCGGATTTTTGTTGTACTTTCGCAAGAAGAGTAGCGGACTAAAAGGATAGCCTGCTCGCTAGACAATAATAAGGAAGAAACACAAAAGAAGAAACACACATATACTATGTGCGGAATCGTTGGATATACAGGGAAACAAGAAGCGTTCCCCATTCTAATAAAGGGGCTCAAACGGCTTGAGTATAGAGGATACGACAGTGCAGGAGTTGCGTTACAGCACACCTCGGGAGGTATTGTTGTATGTAAAACGAAAGGTAAAGTGGTCAATCTAGAGAGTAGTGCTCAGGGCAAGGACTTGAGTGGATCTTTAGGGATTGCTCACACTCGTTGGGCCACACACGGAGAGCCTTCGGAGCGGAATGCCCATCCCCATTACTCAGAGAGCAGAGAGATTGCCCTTGTACATAATGGCATTATAGAGAATTATAGAGAGCTTAAACGCTCCCTCTCTGCCGAGGGGTATACCTTCCAAAGTGATACGGATACAGAGGTGCTCGTACAACTTATAGAGTATACCAAGAAAAGGTACAACCTCTCGCTCTTCCGTGCCGTGCAGAAAGCCTTGGGCAATGTGATCGGAGCCTACGCTATTGCGGTAATTGATAAAAACGAACCTCATTGCCTTGTTGCCACACGCAAAAGTAGTCCGTTGGCAATTGGTGTTGGGGATGATAATAAGGAGTTCTTTTTGGCTTCAGATCCCACACCTATGATAGAGTATACACGCGATATTATATTTGTAGAGGATGGAGGTATTGTGGAGCTTATCCCCGGTAAGGCTCCTTACATCGAAACACTCTCGAATCAAGTGATAGAGCCTAAGATTAGCAATGTCACTATGGATCTCGGGATGATCGAGAAGGAGGGATACCCCCACTTTATGATCAAAGAGATACTAGATCAACCCCGTGTGCTATGCGATTGTATGAGGGGTAGAGTCAATCCGGATCTTAAGGAGGTAATCCTATCTGCTATGGTGGACCATCGCGACCGCCTACTCTCGGCAGAGCGTATTATCATCGTGGGGTGTGGAACCTCTTGGCATGCTGGCCTCATAGGTAAGCAACTTATCGAGGGTCTCGCACGTATCCCTGTTGAGGTTGAGTATTCATCGGAATTCCGTTATCGTAATCCTATTATTCGTCCTACCGATGTAGTTATAGCTATGTCTCAGTCGGGAGAGACCGCGGATACTCTTGCTGCCATCCAGTTGGCAAAAGAGAAGGGAGCCTTTATCTATGGTATCTGTAATTCGGTAGGATCATCCATTGCACGTGCTACTGACTCTGGGACATATATCCACGTAGGTCCTGAGATTGGTGTTGCTTCTACCAAGGCTTTTACGGGGCAGGTCACTGTGCTTGCCCTCCTGGCTCTTTGTCTCGGACGCGAAAAAGGCTCTTTGGCTCCGGAGCGTTATACACAAATTATAGACGATTTGCTCATTCTCCCTGAGAAAATAGAAAAGATTTTTGAGCAGAAGGAGCGTATTGAGCAGCTATCAACTCGCTTTACTTATGCCCATAATTTTATCTATCTAGGGCGAGGAATTAATTATCCCGTGGCTCTAGAGGGAGCACTCAAACTCAAGGAAATCTCCTACATCCATGCAGAGGGCTATCCTGCCGCAGAGATGAAGCATGGTCCCATTGCCTTGATTGACGAAGAGATGCCGATTGTGGTAATTGCTACTCGCGACAAGATTTATGAGAAGGTAGTGAGCAACATCCAAGAGATAAAGGCGCGAAAGGGACGTATCATTGCTATTGTAAATGAGGGAGACACTCAGGTGGCTAATATGGTAGACTATGTGATAGAGATACCGGAGATAGCACCCGAATTAGAACCTCTCCTTACCGTGGTGCCCCTGCAGCTCCTTTCCTACTATATTGCTGTGTGCAAGGGAAAAGATGTAGACCAACCACGCAATTTGGCAAAGTCGGTAACTGTAGAATAACTAAGATATAGTAAAAAGAAAATTATGGATAATCAGAATCTGACCCCTCCTCCTTATCGTGAGGATGTGGTTTCTCAAACACCGGAAGTGATTGTGGAGACAGCGGATGTCGCCAAACTTTTCACCAAGGTGTTCTATTGGATGGCTGGGGCTCTAGGGCTAACCGCTCTCTCGGCTTTCCTTGTTTATAGTTCCGAGTCAATGATGATGACCATTCTTATGAATCGTTGGCTTATGTGGGGGCTTTTTATTGCAGAGCTTGGTCTCGTTATGGGGCTTTCTGCTGCAATTCATAAGATGTCCTTCTCTACGGCAGTGCTCATGATGGCTATTTATTCGGTGCTTAATGGGGTGACGTTGAGTGTTATATTGCTTGTCTATACTTATTCTTCCATTGCGATGGCTTTTGTCATATCGGCAGGGATGTTTGCTGTGATGGCGATTATAGGCACGGTCACAAAACGAGATCTCTCTTCATGGGGGAGCATACTTCTCATGGCACTCATTGGTCTCATAATTGCCTCGGTGGTCAATCTGTTTTTGCATTCATCGATAATGGAGTGGATTATTTCCCTTGTGGGGGTTGTCCTCTTTGCCATTCTTACGGTATACGATACACAGAAGATCCGTCGCTTACTTGTGGAAAAGAATGGCCTTGTTTCGGAAGAGGGAATGCACAAAATTGCTCTCTTGGGTTCATTAGAGCTATACCTAGACTTTATCAACATATTCCTCTTTGTCCTTCGTCTGTTGGGCGGGAATAGACGATAATTGAGCTATATACTTATCGCCTCTTGCCTTCGTGGAGAGCTCGGAAGCGGGAGGCGATAATTTCCTTTCTTTCTATATCTATCTTGGAATCAACATCGCATGTAAAATACAAATTAATCAACCCAATAGAAAAACACTCGTTATGTTAGGAAATTTATTCTCTACGTTTCGCCCCAATGGGGGAGGTCAGGGATTTTCCCCTTTTGGTATGATGAGAGGGATGACGCCACAACCCCCGGAGCAAGATCAACGCCCTAGCTATCCTCCTCTCAATCCTAAAACCATCTATACGAAGATATTTCTGTGGATGGCAGCAGGGCTTGCTCTCTCCGCTATTGCGGGGTTTGCTTTGGCTGCGGTGCTCAGTCCCGCCAGTCTGATAGAGTCTTTGACGTCTAATGGTGCTGTACCTACGTTTCGTTTTATGTGGTTCATGCCCATCTTTGTACTTCTGCAACTTGTGCTGGGGATAGGCTGTTCCTTCTTCTTTTACAAGATGAATTATGGCATGCTAATCATATTTTTCGTCTTGTATAGCTTGGCTAATGGGATGACCCTCTCCTCTATTTTTATCGGTTATGATGCCTTTTCTATCATCGCTGCATTGGGGATAACGGCAGCTATGTTTGGAGTCATGTGTCTTATTGGCTTGGTAAGCAAACGAGACCTCTCTTCGTTAGGAAGTATTGTGATAATGGCATCTATCGGTTTTGTGATTGCCTCTATTGTAGGGATCTTTGCTACCCATCCTCTAGTTACGTGGATCACTTCTCTTGTTGGAGTTGTTCTCTTTTCTGGAATGACAATTCTTAGTATCAATGGAATTAAAACTACGCTTGAGCGAAACAATGGGCATATGTCTGAGCAAGATGCAAATAAGTTTGTGCTCCAGTCCGCTTTCCATCTCTATCTCGATATTATCAATCTCTTCATTACGTTGATTCAACTATTTTCACGAAGAGACTCGCTTCGATATTAAGTCCTTCCCTAGCGGTTCCTCCTTAAGTAGATGGAGGAGTTGCTAGGGCTTTTTCCTTCTCTTCGCCTCGTAGCTGAACAGCCTTTGGTCTCTTGTTCGTAGCTTGAGGTATTGGAGAAGGGTTGTTCCCAAAGAAGAAGTCGCACCCCATACTCATGGAGTGTGGCTTTTTATATTTCGGTCTCAATGCTCTTGGTTCTGCCTTGAGGTGCATCTCCTTTAGAAGCCCCCTCTACTCCGATTGAGAAGAGAGTTTTGCGTCATTTGAGAAAGTGTTGTTTATATCGTACCTTTGCAATCCAGTTTTGTTAAGCATCTAACCAATATATAGAGAGATTATGCGTAAGAGCATTCTTACCCTAACCCTTACAGCCGGACTTGCATGGGGGGCTTCGGCACAACAATTGGAGACGATTTATGAGTCGCTCCATCGCCCTATGACCTACCAAGAGTGTGTAGAGCGCAGTGTGTTTTTCGATAGTAATGTAGGAAGGCAAAAGGTTGATAGCGCCCAGCGGCGTCTTGCTTATGATACGGCAAGAAGCCTCTATTTACCCAAGGTACAGGCTTCAATCAAAGAGGACTGGGAGTATGGAAGGAGTCAGGATAATACGGGGGCTTTCGGTCCACGGTCAAGTGCAAATACCACTTTTGATCTCTCCGCTTCGTACGAGCTCTTCTCTGGGTTGCGTCGTCCGCGTATGGTAAAGGCGGCTCGGTTGGAGGAGCAGAATAGCGACGCGATGTTGGCGACCCTTCGCGAACGAGCTGAGTTGCGAGTAATGGGCTTCTTTTACAAATATCTATTGGAGCAGAATATCATTAAAGCTATTCAACAGCATCTTTCGGGATTAGAAGAGTTGCAGAGTCAGGCTATCCTTCTCGTGAAAGAGGGAAAATACCCCTCTAATCGATTGGACGAATTGGCTACGCTCATTGAGACGGAGCGAGGCTTTCTCTACGAAGCCGAGAGCCTGTGTGCCATGACGCGAGTTGATCTCTCTGTTTGTGTTGAGTACTATGGCGAGGCCCCCATACAATTAGTGGCTCCGGATCTCCCTGCTCTTGTTCAGAATGCGCGCGTAGAACTTTTACCTCCGGAGGCTATTTATCGTCATGCTTTAGCCCATCGACCTGACCTCAAAGCAGCTGATTTTGGAATCGCTGCTGCCGAAGAAAAAATCCGTTCCGCTCGCTCGGGATACATCCCCTCCCTTAGTATAAATGCAGGGTATGGCAATGGTTACTTTCGTGTGCTACAGCAGGCGAATAAGTCCTTTGGCGATCAGCTCCGAGAGAATGGTCGCTTCTATATAGGATTTTCAGTCTCGTTGCCCATCTTCGATGCTCTAAATACCGCTCATGCGGTGCGTCGGGCAAAAATAGATCTGCATTCTGCACAACTTGATAAGATTGATGCCGATCTCGGACTTTACAAAGAAATCTTCAAAGCACACGCCAATGCCGTCGCCGCAGAGCGCAAAGTCTCATCTACAACTCTTGCTGCTGGGGCTGCTGAGCGAGCTTCGCAGTTCGCGAGGAGGCAATTTATCGAAGGAAAAACTTCAGCATACGAATTGGAGCAGGCCGAGGAGCGATGGATTTCGGCACAGCGAGAAGCCCTTGTCGCTCAGTACGACTTCGTCTACAAAGCGGGAGTTTTGTCCCTATACGGGCGTTAATTGGAGTTTTTCTCCTCTCTGTGCAAGAAAAATTCTTCTGTAAGTTGCTGAGGGATAGTTGAGCAACTTTTCTTAACATAGGGGTTGTGGGAATAAATTTGGCTGGAATAGGATAAAAGCGTTACCTTTGCAAACGCAAACGAGGGAAGGGGGCGAGCGAGTTCCCG
>CAUTMR010000008.1:0-81195 GCA_963539975.1 uncultured Porphyromonas sp.
GTACATTATTTCAATTGAAATGAGCTCAAGTCCTCTTGGCTTCTCACTAAACAAGGGCTCCAAATTGTACCTTAGTGGAATTGAAATACCTCATCTTAACGATCTTAAAGGCGCCCCCGGCAAGCTCCAAATTGTACCTTAGTGGAATTGAAATAGCAGAGCGCTATCGCAGCAATGCAGGCGACTGAACTCCAAATTGTACCTTAGTGGAATTGAAATAACATACCTAGTCTTGATTATCTGTCGTCCTCAACCTCCAAATTGTACCTTAGTGGAATTGAAATTACTCCACCTCCTAACGGAGTCCTTATCAATGGATAGCTCCAAATTGTACCTTAGTGGAATTGAAATGTGTTGATGTCGCAAGGTGGGAGACTCGCTCGATCTCCAAATTGTACCTTAGTATAGTTTGAAATACGGGGGAGTCAGTTAATGGTCAGGCCAAGAATTTGCCCTCAGAGGGAGGGGGAATTGGATTGCCCTGTGAGTGAGATAACCATTCATGGGGCAATTTTTTGTTGAGTCGAGGGGAAAGGGCAAGAGTGGTTGAGCTGAAAATACATAATGGATAGTTCTTTTTTATTGCGACATTCCAAATAAAAATCTTACATTTGCGCCGAATCGGGATAATGACATAGAGGTATATGTTGTTCCATTTCTCGAAATCATTGATTGTAATCAAGAGTATAAATGAATCAAAATGCCAGAGATGAAAAGGAATTTGTTGCTTATTGTGGGAGTCTTCTCCTTCGTTTCTCTCCTTCTTGCGGGATGTGACAATGGGACTAAACCTCCCTCTCCTCAGAAGATTTCGGAGATAAAATTTGAGAAAGAAACTATCAATCTTTCCGTTGGCGAGAGTCTACTTCTTAGGCTCATTGCTACGCCTAAAGAGTCTACTCTTGATGGGAAAAGTATCGTTTGGACCTCTAGTGATCCAAATGTTGTCTCTGTAAAAGAGGGAACCATTACGGGAGTAGCAGAGGGAAAAGCATCCATAACGGCTAAGCTAGAGGGACTAGAAGCCAAGTGCACGGTTGAGGTGAAAGCCAAAGGGCTAGAGGTTGATTTTGAGATCGTGGCTTTGGAAAAAACATCTGCTACCATCAAGATTGTCCCCAAAGATCCTACTATGCGTTACTACTATTATGCCATGACTCGGGAGAAGTACAAGACAGAAAGCTCTCGTACTGAGGCCGGTATTTATGGTTTCGAAAAGAGCTGGTTTATGTTTTTGAGTGAGGCAAATCCCGGAAAGACTTGGCAAGAATTGTTCTTAGAAGACTGCACAAAGGGAGCTGCTACACTGAAGTTGCCTAAGCCGGGCTGCCTCTTGACATTGGATCCCGACTCTACCTACGTGGTATATGCTTACGCTCTAAATGAGAAGGCAGAGCAAGTGGGAGAAGTAAAAACCATGGAGTTTACGACAAAGTCGTCGGAGAAAAAGAACGTAACATTTGACGTTCGGATCGAGAATATTTACCTGGATGGGGTGGATGCTCTCATCAAACCCTCGACCAACGACAAGTACAGTGTAACGATCCAGAAGAAGAAATTTGTGGACTTTTACAGGGAGAAAAATATGGAGTATAAGATGGCCAAGATGATAATAGAGGCTGATCTTTCGAATGAATTTACCCCCTATCTCGTTCAAGGAGAGTTTAAGCTAACTCGGGAATATCGCAGGGCCACTATGAAGGATATGGATTATTATATTGTGGTTTTTGCCTACGACGAAGAGAATGGTGTAGGATCCGATCTTACCTACATACCCTTCCATACTAGAGTAGAATAGCTAGAATAAGCAAAAGTGCTCCTATAAAAAGCCCCGCCGTTTCCTGTAAAGGGACGACGGGGCTTCGTTATTTTATCTCGCCTTGGGAGTAAGAAAGAGAATCTTACAAGAGGGAGAAAGTGGTAATTGAGAGCTCTATTTCTTAGAAAGAATAGAGAGAGCTAATAGACTCGTGGCTGCAAACGCGCTTGATGGACTCTGCAATGAGGTCGGCAACCGATATAATCTTTACTTTGGGAGAACCCTTGGTGTAAGGGATAGAGTCTGTAAAAATCATTTCGGAAAGCCCGGAGTCATTTACCCGCTCGGTAGCAGGGTCGCTCATTACGGCGTGGCTTGCCATAGCGCGCACGCTCTTGGCTCCGTGCTTGAGCATCAAGTCTGCACTCTTGGTAATGGTGCCGGCTGTATCTACAATATCGTCTACTAGTAGTACATCTTTGCCTTCTACATCCCCAATGATGCGCATTTCGGCAACTTCGTTGGCGCGCAAACGAGTTTTGTGGCAAATAACCATGGGTACCCCCAAGTGGCGAGCATAGCTGCTGGCACGCTTAGTTCCCCCAACGTCGGGAGTAGCGACTACGAGATTATCCATGGGCATCGTCTTTTCGATATAGTCCATAAAGACAGACGAAGCATAGAGGTGATCTACGGGTACATCGAAGAATCCTTGTATCTGATCGGCATGGAGGTCCATCGTGATAAGGCGCGTAATCCCCGCCGTGCTTAGGAGGTCTGCAATAAGTTTTGCACCAATAGAAACACGAGGTTTGTCTTTACGATCCTGACGAGCCCAGCCAAAGTAAGGAACTACAGCCGTGATGTAGTGTGCAGATGCTCGTTTAGCAGCATCTACCATAAGGAGCAGCTCCATCAGGTTGTCTGCCGAGGGGAAGGTCGATTGAACGAGGAAGACATCTCTACCTCGGATGCTTTCTTCGTACGAAACGGCGAACTCGCCATCGGCAAAGTGTTGCGTTGTCATTCGCCCCATAGAGCACCCCAAGCTTTTACAAATTTGCTCAGTGAGGTATTGGGATTTAGACCCCGAAAAGATCAAATAGGGATTTTCTGAAACCATTACAATAGTAGTTAGTAGATTATTCGTTGCACCTTGGTTCGTAACAGCTACCGTCTTAGGCTCATCTTCGCCCTCGGCAAAATAGCTCTCTCATTTGCTTCTGCAAAAGTACCCCTTTTTACCTAATGGAGCACCCCATTTAGGGGGCTTTTTTCTTAGATTCATCTGTTTATAATTTAGGGGCGAGATATTCTTGTGAATTTACTAGAGGAGCTCCCTTCCGAAAATCAGCTAGTAATGCCTTCCCTTTCTGCCCTATTTTTTCTTTTTTCTCACCCTAAAATGGGTTGGTATTTTGCCTGGAAAATAAAAAAATCTAGGGCAGTAGTGTGAGAGGTTTTTGCCTGGAGTTTTTTCGCGTTCTACAGAAGGGGGGATGAAGGGTGTGGCGTTTTATGTGTTTGAAAAGATTGCTTACATAGTTTAGGATTAGGTAAGAGTGAGGTTTCATTAGATTGTCGTAAATTTACAAGCCGTACTCTTTTGGGGGCAGCTTGCTCCCTCTTTTTTGCGAGAGCTATTGCCGTGAGAGTAGGGGATAAGGTAGCCGGAGCGATCAATGTGAGAGCCTTTGATTGGTGCACCTTCTGATAGAATAAAATAGAACGATATAATGACGAACAAATGGATTTGGAAGCCTCTAACAGACGAAGAGATTTCTACCAGCAACGACCTCATTGCGGAGCTAAAGTTGGCTCCCGTAGTGGGCCGACTGCTAGTTAAGCGCGGTATTACAACTGCCGACGAAGCGCGTCATTTCTTCTCTCCCAAGCTCGAAGACCTCCACGACCCCTTCCTCATGAAGGATATGGATAAGGCTGTGGAGCGCATCAATAAGGCGTTGGGTAAGAAGGAGAATATCCTAGTATATGGCGATTACGACGTAGATGGCACTACGGCGGTTTCTTTGGTGTATAAATTTTTGCGCCAATCGGGTTGTAGCGATCATCAGTTGCATTACTATATCCCGGATCGCAACGACGATGGTTACGGGGTATCGAAGCAGGGTATTGACCGCGCTCATGAGTTGGGGGTTAAGCTTATTATTGTACTCGATTGTGGCATCAAGGCGATTGAGGAGATTGCTTATGCTAAGTCTCTAGGGATTGATTTCATCGTATGCGACCATCATACGCCGGATGGTGTGTTGCCCGATGCTGTGGCGGTACTCGACCCCAAACGGGCGGATAATACCTACCCTTTTGAGGAGCTATCGGGGTGTGGCATTGGCTTCAAACTGATGCAAGCCTTTGCCATCAACAACAACATACGCATGCGTCGTCTCTACTCGTTGCTAGACTTGGTAGCCGTGAGCATTGCGAGCGATGTGGTCTCTACATTGGGAGAAAACCGCATATTGGCCTACTTTGGTTTGCAGCAACTCAATCGTAATCCTTCGCCGGGTTTGAGGGGGATTATCAATATCTGCAACCTCGCAAATGAGGAGATTGATATGAGCAGTATCGTCTTTAAGATTGGTCCCATGATCAATGCTTCGGGGCGTATGATGGACGGAAAAAAGACGGTCGATCTGCTTATTAGTCGGGATATAGAGGAGGCAGAAGAAAAGTGCCTTGAGATCGTACAGTATAATGAGCAGCGGCGTGAGCTTGATAAGCAAATTACCCGAGAGGCTGTTCGCTTTGTGGAGGAGTTTAAGCCCCATAAGAAGTACAAAATCATAGTGATTCACAAGCCACAATGGCACAAGGGGGTGATTGGTATTGTAGCCTCTCGTCTGGCTGAGCAGTATGCTCGTCCTGTGGTGGTTTTGAGCGGAGAGGGAGACAAGGTCTCCGGTTCTGCGCGTAGCTATGGAGGCTTTGATATGTACCATGCCATAGAGCATTGCCGCGATCTCCTGACCAACTTCGGGGGGCACCCCTATGCTGCCGGGCTCACTCTGAGCGAGGATAAGGTGGAGGAGTTTGCCGAGCGTATCCAGCACTATGCCGAGGAGAACGTGTATGCCAAGCAGTTCAATCCGGAAATCGAAATTGATGCCGTGCTGAGCCTTGTGGAGATAACGAAGAGTTTGCACAAAAACTTGCAGAAAATGGGTCCATTTGGTCCCGATAATCCCAAGCCTATCTTTATGACACGTTTCCTCTTCGATACCGGTACAAGTAAGGCTGTAGGCAAGAATGGCGAGCATATCAAGCTGGAGATGACGGACTCTCCTCAGATGTTCCAGGTCAAGAGCGGTATTGCTTACGGGCTCTCTTCGCATATATCCTATATCAAGAGTTACCGACCCTTTTCTATCTGTTATACGGTGGAGGAAAACGATTATTATGGTACTTCATCGATACAAATACTGGTCAAGGATATCAAGCATGAGGACAATTTCTCTGCATAGAGTCTCTTAACGTTTTACCTAGGTACGCTGTGAGTACATCTTCCGAAGGGGCAAGAGTGGAGGGTGCGCCAGCCTTTGACGACGAGGAGGAATGGCGATCCTATTGCGATAAGTATGGCTACGAGCTAGACTCTATTGCCGGTTTTGCTGATGAGCCGGAGACTCCTTCTTTTCCCCAAGGAGAGGGGGAGGAAATACTCCATTCGCAAGAGCTGGACGATGAGGAGGGTGGAAATAGAAAAGCTCGCTTTGAGATCCCTGAGGAGGTTTTGCAGTACTATTGGGGCTACTCTGAGTTCCGCCCCAAGCAGCGCGAGATTATCGATTCGATACTCGCAGGGCGTGATACATTAGGGTTGCTCCCAACGGGAGGAGGTAAGAGCATTACGTTTCAAGTCCCGGGGCTTATGATGCGAGGAGTCACACTCGTTATAACTCCCCTTATTGCTCTCATGCGCGATCAGGTAGAGCACCTCAAAGAGCGTAAAATACCTGCTGTGGCTATCCACTCCGGTATGGCGAGTTTTGAGATCCAACGCACGCTGGACAACGCAGTCTTGGGAGCTTACAAGTTTTTGTATCTCTCCCCCGAGCGTATCGCTTCGCCCCTATTTCGCGCCATTTTGCCACAGCTTAGGGTAAGTATGATTGTGGTAGACGAGTGCCATTGTATTAGCCAATGGGGGTACGACTTCCGTCCCTCCTATATGCGAGTTACCGAGTTGCGTTCTTTGCTGCCGAAGGCTCCTGTGCTGGCTCTTACGGCTACGGCTACCAGGGTAGTTGCGGAGGATGTGATGCGTGTTTTGCACTTCCCCGAACCCAATATTATCCAAAGAAGTTTCTCTCGTCCCAACGTTGCCTATGTTGTACGGCACACAAGTGACAAGGCGGCCACGATGCTACGCATTCTCTCCGGAGTACCCGGCACTTCCATTGTCTACTGTCGTAATCGCAAACGTACCGTAGAATTGGCCGAGTATCTGAGGGAACAGGGGATATCGGCAGATGCTTTCCATGCCGGACTTACCCATGCCGAGCGCAACGAGCGACAGCGCCGCTGGATGGCCGGTGAGGTGCGTGTGATGGTGGCAACCAATGCTTTCGGTATGGGTATTGACAAGCCCGATGTGCGTTCGGTAATCCATTGGATGCTCCCCTCGTCGCCCGAAGAGTACTTCCAAGAAGCGGGGAGAGCCGGGCGAGATGGTAAGAAGTCGTTCGCCGTGGCACTTGTGGATAAGCGAGACCCTATGCTTATTCGTAGGCGTATTAGTGAGGAGTTCCCGCCCCGTCAGTTCCTTTCGGATGTGTACGATCAGCTTACGAGTTTCTTGGGGATAGGCATGGGCGAAGGGTTTTTGCGTACGTTCCTAGTCGATATTGAGAGATTTATCAAACTTAATAAGCTCTCTCCCATTTATACGATGAGTGCCATTCGTCTGCTTGATATTGCAGGAGTGTGGGAGTATCGGGACAAAGAAGACCAGCACTCACGCCTTTTGTTTACCATTGATCGCGAGGCTCTGTACAATAACGCAACCCTATCGCCGGCAAGTGATACCCTAATCCAATTTTTGCTTCGTCGCTATACGGGTATTTTTACCGAGTACGTTTTTATAGAAGAAGATACCATTGCAAGAGCTCTTAATTGCTCTGTGGAGGAGGTCTATTTAATGCTTGTCGACCTCTCGCGGAGCAACGTTGTACACTATGTGCCGCGCTCGTCTCTTCCCAAACTTTTCCTTTTGACTCGGCGCGAAGAGGGGCGGCATCTACTCATCTCCCAAGAGGTGTACGAGGTGCGGCGAGAGCGATTGGCAGAGCGTATTGAGGCCATAATTGCCTATGCGGCTGCGTCTGATACTTGCCGTAGTCAGCAGCTTCTCCGCTACTTTGGTGAGGAGGAAAGTGAGCCCTGTGGTATGTGCGATGTCTGCCTGTCGCATCGGAATAAACGCCCCTCTCCCTCTATGTCTCTCTCTCAAGCCGTGGCTTTACTACAAGAAGAGGCAGAGGCTCTCATCCCCAAAGGCAAGGCGTTGCCGCTTGTTTCTTGGCGAGAGCAGAGTAGGGTGCCTTCGAGTCTTTTTTTTGAGGCTTTGCAGCAACTTTTGGCAAAGGGGCGAGTAATACTTGACGGAGATAGCTGCCGTATCCCCTAGTATTGGCAGTATTATAGTCTTTTCACGTGACAAAGTGATAGAATTCGCCCCAAGAGATATACCTTTGTAGGATGGATGGTTGGATGGACACTAACAACCCTCTTTGCTACAACAAAGCTACAGTAACGAAATATCGAATTAAAAAATAAGTATAGAACCTATGAGAAAATTTATCCTCTCTACGCTGGCGGCAGTGATCTCTCAGTTGGTGCTTCTGGCGGGGCCGGTTACTCCCGAGCAAGCACAGAAGATAGCAGAGAGCTATCTTAATGGGTCAGATCTCCGCAGTTCAACCCCTGTGGCATTGACTTATACGCACCGGGGTAGTAACGAGTTGCGCTCTGGCAATTCATCTCAACTACTCTCTTCACCAGCCTATTACTATGTATTCAATCGAGGTACTGATGAGGGCTTTGTGATTGTTTCGGCAGACGATCGTACCGCTACCGTGCTAGGGTACTCGGAGACGGGTCACTTCGATTTGGCACAAGCTCCGGCACAAGTTCGTTACTGGATGTCTCAGTATGATGCTGAGTATCAGTATCTCTATACCCATCCCGAGGCTAATTATATTCAGCCTCGCCAGTCTCGTCTAGCATCGGTTCTGCGCCAAGAGAGTGATATTGCTCCCCTTCTCAAGGGTATTCGTTGGGATCAAGGCCATCCCTACAATAGTATGTGTCCCTCAGATATGGGAGGGCGTGCAGTAACAGGGTGTGTTGCTACAGCTATGGCTCAAATACTTCGTAGCTATCAGTGGCCTGTGCGTTCCGTTCCCGGGGACTACAGCTACAGGGATAAAGGTGTTACTCGCTCCATAACTTTTGGTCAGAAAGATTATGACTGGAGTCACATGCCGGAAAACTTCGACAATGACCGCAAGCCGACCAAAGAGGAGGCTGATGCGATTGGACTTCTGCTCAAAGAAATCGGCTATGCCGTGAATATGAGCTACTCTTCGGAGGCTAGTGGTGCTTGGGAGTCTGATGCCTTGGAGGCACTTAAGACGCGTTTCTATTTTAAGAAACAGGCTCGCCTTCATTTCCGCTCTGCACACACGGTAGAGTCTTGGACTAAGATTATTCTTGAAGAGCTTAAGGCTCAGCGTCCTGTCTTCTATTGCGGAGCAGGAGAAGAGGGTGGGCACGCTTATGTGTGTGATGGCTACAAAGCAAGTGACAATACCTTCCACTTCAACTGGGGTTGGAGCGGTATGGCAAATGGGTACTATCGCCTAAATGCCCTTGAGCCTGCCGAGCTGGGTATTGGTGCCGGTATGGGTGCTTACAACATGGGACAAAGCGTTATTGTAGGGCTTATCCCCGACCGTGACAATAATCCCGGAGAGGAACCTCGCCCCTCTGCTCCCAACCTTTATACACGTGGGTATATATTCAGTAATGGGGAAACTCTTAGTGCCGATGTGATTGTATCGCAGTATTCTTACCGTAAAATGGATATCAAATCTACAGCAACCATCTATGCCAAGGGTACTACAGAGGTTATTGATTCTAAGGAGAAATCTCTCTCTTTGCAGATGTTATCATCTAAAAGGGCTGATTACCTTTTTGGCATAAGCCAAGAAAAGTATCCCAATGGAGAGTATGAAATACATTATACCTGGGGCAACGACGCTTTCCCCAAACAAGAAGCTTTTGCTCCTACCAACGATGAGCCTCAGATCATTTATTTCTCGGTCAAAGACGGTAAGATTGTAGACAATTCTATTGCCTATGATAATACGCTATTGCCCATGAAGGCCAAACTCCTTGCCGGACAAGCATTTTATGCTTTTGGCCCCTCAAAGATTAAGGTACAGGTTACCAACCCCAACAAAAAGGAGTATTATGGTCCCATAGAGCTATATCTAACCTCTGCTGATAAGGGTGAGGAATGGTATCCTAGAGAGGAAAAAGTGCGCACTACATTCGTATCAATTCCTGCAGGTCAGACGCTAGAGGTTGAGCTTGATCCTATTATCAATCTCTACGAAGGTACTCAGGTTTATCCCTATGTTCGCTTTGCTAATCTAAAGAAAACCCTTGAGCAGGAGTTGGTAGGTTACTTCACGGCTCGTCTATCGGGGAGCAATGCCCTCCGCCTATCAGAGACACCCGTTACTATCGTTCGCCCCGATTCTTATAAAGAGGTTACCCTCGTTGCGTATAATAATCAAGCCTCTGCGTTCTGGTTCGATATTGACCCTCAAGCGCAAACCGCCCCTGCATTTGAGATCGAAAACCGTGGAGAAAAACCTCTTCTTGCCCGCTCGTCCAATAGTATTGTATTGGGCTCTTTACTCGTAGCAGTCGTTGGTGGGAGGGCGCAACTCGTTGGTATTTCTTCGAACTTTGTTGAGACTGGTATTGATGCTAAGGCACGCATCTCTTATGCTCCCAAGTTCGAAAATACAGCTTATGTGAAGAGTGCTTCCGGACGCAGTGGTACTGTCGTTCTTGGTGCTTTCCGAGTGAATGAACAGGGACAGCTCTCCGCATCTTCTCATACTATCTACAACAAAATAAACTATGGAGTATCTTTCTATAGCAAGAGCTCCAATCAAGAGATGGATGTGACAATGGATGATGCTATGATCGCCCCCAATCCGGCAGATGCTTCTACTACCATCCGTAGTGAACAGGGCATCCAATACATTGCTGTATTTAGCACGGATGGTACTCAGGTTGCCACAATCAATCTCCATGGCGAGAAGAGCTATACGCTTGATACTTCTGCTCTAAGCGCAGGTAGCTATATTGTAGGGGTTACTAAGGGAGATAACTCTCTTACTACCTCTGTACTGGTGGTTCACCACTAATCCATAGGGCAAAAGAGAAATCTTTTTAGCCCACTACTTTTTCGCTAGGCACTCTCTCTTTTACGAGATGGTGCCTAGCTTTCTTTTTACTCTAGCGGAGTCGGTTTCACGCCGTTGTACAGAAATGAAAAATTGTTATCTTTGCTCTGAAATTTTTCGGAACAAATAATTAGAAACAGAAATGAAAACTTTCTTTAGAAATTTTGCCCTCCTTGTTGTGGGGCTTATCACCTTGGCAAGTTGCGCAAGCACCACCATTATCAATAGCGTACCACAGGGGGCTGCTGTGTATATTAATCAGTCGCGAGTGGGTACAACGCCTTACACTTACAGCGATACAAAGATTCTAGGAAGCACGACTCCTATTACTCTTAAACTTGATGGCTACGAAGACTTCCATGTAATGCTTACTCGTAACGAAAGAGTTGATGCCGGAGCAATTGTTGGAGGACTCTTTTTTTGGATTCCTTTCCTCTGGACTATGCAGTACGATCCCTCGCATACGTACGAATTGGTGCCCGTCAAATAGTGTAAAGGTCGGCCTACTTTGTTAAGAGCATTCTTGCTCTTTTCCTTACAAGGGTTGGTGAAGTCTCGAGGCTTTTCCAACCCTTTTTCTATCCTGGGGGAGCTACCTATCTTAGGAGGGCGGGGTGGGGTCGTCTGCCCTTTCGCTCTAGAGAAAGAGCGGAGTGAGCGGAGGAGGAGGTCGCCCCAAACGTTCTATTTACTATCTTTGTAGTATTATATCCTATCGTAGCCGGTATAGAAAGATGAACGAAAATGCCCCTGCTCTTCCTATTGAAGAGCCTAAAGAAGAAAAACGCTCCCTTAATTTTGTGGAGCAAATTGTGGAGCAAAACCTTGCCGAAGGGCTTAATGAGGGTCGCGTGCAGACGCGCTTCCCACCCGAACCCAACGGCTATCTGCACATTGGGCATGCAAAAGCTATTTGCATAGACTTTGGTATTGCTCAGCGTTACGGAGGGGTATGCAATCTGCGCTTCGATGATACAAATCCCATTAAGGAGGATGTGGAGTATGTAGACTCTATCAAAGAGGATATCCATTGGCTCGGGTTTGAGTATGGCAATATATACTATGCCTCCGATTATTTTGAGCAGCTCTACGCTTTTGCCGAGCGGCTGATTATGGAAGGGCATGCCTATGTGGATGAGCAGAGTGCCGAGGAGATTGCCAAACAAAAGGGGACGCCTACAGAGCCCGGGGTGGCAAGTCCCTACCGAGATCGCCCTAGAGAGGAAAGTCTTGACCTCTTTCATCGCATGAATGCAGGCGAGTTCCCCGAGGGGGCAATGACCCTTCGTGCCAAGATTGATATGGCATCGAGCAACATGCACTTCCGCGATCCGATTATCTATCGCATCATCAAACATTCGCACCATCGCACGGGGAATACATGGAATGTCTACCCCATGTACGACTTTGCCCATGGGCAGAGCGACTACTTCGAGGGGGTAACGCACTCTATCTGTACACTCGAGTTTGTACCCCACCGTCCCCTATACGATTATTTTATAGACCTATTAAAGTCTCAGGATAGCGACTATCGTCCGCGTCAGTATGAGTTCAATCGGCTCAATCTAACCCATACGATGATGAGCAAGCGTAAGCTTCTAGCTCTCGTAAAAGAGGGGCTCGTTGCAGGGTGGGACGACCCTCGTATGCCTACGATATGCGGCTACCGTCGCCGTGGTTATACTCCTCAAGCGATTCGCAATTTTGTGGATAGTATCGGGTATACCAAGTACGATGGTATGATTGATGTAGCCCTCCTAGAGCACGCTGTACGCGAAGACCTTAACCGCATTTCTACGCGCGTATCGGGGGTACTCGACCCAATCAAACTCGTCATTACCAATTACCCCGAAGGTCAAACGGAGGACTTTGAGGCCATCAATAACCCCGAAGATCCTACGGCAGGTAGCCATGTTATCACCTTCTCTCGTGAGCTGTGGATCGAGCGAGAAGACTTTATGGAGGATGCTCCTAAGAAGTATTTCCGTCTCACCCCCGGGGGAGAAGTGCGTCTGAAAAATGCCTATATCGTGCGTTGTACGGGCTGCAAAAAAGATGCTGACGGCAATATTCTTGAGGTATATGCTGAGTACGATCCCGAGACACGTAGCGGTCTCCCCGGTAGCAATCGCAAGGTAAAGGGTACTATCCACTGGCTCTCTATTGCGCATTCTATGGATGCTGAGGTGCGTCTCTACGACCATCTTTTCTTAGACGAAGACCCCTCAAGTGTGGAGGGGAAAGAGCTGGCAGAGCTACTCAACCCCGAGAGTTTGAAGGTACTACCTCATGCCAAAGTGGAGACCTTCTTGCACGATGCCGCTGTGGGAGCTCACTACCAATTCCAGCGCATTGGCTACTTCGTCGTTGATAAGGATACGGCAAAAGAGGGGCGTCTTATCCTCAATCGTACCACCTCTCTCAAGGATACTTGGGGTAAGATTGCCACTAAAAAATAGTACCTCCCAGGGATGCAAGACCTCTCTTTTATCGCTTGGTGCCTAGAGCACCTCAACTATGGAACGATCTTCCTCTTGATGACCATTGAGAGTAGTTTTATCCCGTTCCCTAGTGAGGTGGTGGTGCCTCCGGCCGGGTATCTAGCCCGAGCCGGCGAGCTTTCTTCGTGGGGCGTGGTGCTAGCCTCCTCCTTGGGAGCTATAACCGGTGCCCTTATCAATTACCTCTTAGCCCTCTGGTTGGGGCGGCCTCTTGTCTATCGCTTTGTGAATAGTCGCTTGGGGCATGCTCTTTTGCTGAGTGAAGCTAAGCTCATCAAAGCCGAGCAGTACTTTGATAAAAGAGGAGCCATCTCTACGTTTATAGGGCGTCTCTTGCCGGGGATTCGCCAGCTTATCTCTATCCCGGCAGGGTTGGCAAAAATGCCTCTTGCCACATTCCTTTTTTATACGTTGCTTGGTGCCGGGCTTTGGAATACGATCCTTTTCCTTATGGGCTACTTCCTACCCTCCATGGTGCCGGGCATAGATACGAAGGAACAGCTCGTAGAACAGGTTACGAAGTATAGCCACGAGATTGGCTTTACCCTGCTCTCGCTCGTCGCTTTAGTACTAGCGATTTTGATTCTAAAACACTATCTAAAGCGCAGAAAAGTCCCCAACAATTAAATCTTTCTTTGCTATGACCCTCCAACAGCTAGAGTATTTGGTTGCCCTTGACAAGCACCGTCAGTTTGCCAAAGCTGCGGCTGCCTGTAATGTAACGCAACCCACGTTGAGTACCATGATACAACGCCTCGAAGAGGAGTTGGGGGTACAACTTTTTGATCGGCAGAGACAACCCGTGGAGCCTACAGCTATTGGAGAAAAGGTGATAGAGCAGGCGCGGCGTACGTTGGGCGCGTCGGCCCTTATTGAGGAGCTTATCGCCGAAAGTAGAGATACGCTATCGGGCAGCTTTACCCTGGCGGTCTTGCCCACAATAGCACCCTATCTTATTCCTTTGGTTTTGCCCAAATGGAAAGCGAGATTCAAGGATCTTAAACTCGAAATTGTGGAGCTTAAGACGAGTCAATGCCTTGCGGCCTTGCAAGAGCGCAGTATAGATATGGCCATCATAGCAAGTGCGCCCGAGGTAGAGGGGATGCAATACCGCCTCTTGTTTTACGAAGAGTTTTTGGGCTATGTCTCCCGCAACGAAAAGATTTATTGCTCGTCGGTGGTACGCAGTAGTGAGGTGGATGCCTCTCGTCTTTGGCTGCTTGATGAGGGGCATTGCTTCCGTGATCAGTTGGTACGTTACTGCCAGTTATCGGCAAGTGCCAAGCGCGCTATTCGCTATTCGGAGGGCAATCTTCTCTCCTTTATGCACCTTGTAGAGGGGGGGCAGGGGATGACATTTATTCCCAAGTTGGCGGAGCGTTATTTGGGTACAGACCAACGCTCGCTGGTACGACCCTTTGCGATCCCTCGTCCCGTGCGAGCCATTCATTTGGCATTCAGAAGCGATTTTGTCCGCACCTCCCTGCTGGATGCCTTCGCAAGCACTATATGCTCTTCTGTACCGCAGGATATGTTGCAGATGGCTCCCAACCAGGCGTTGGCGAAGTAGTACCCATCCGCGCGTAGCATAACTATACCCCATGAAGTCTTTTCTTTGGCAGAAGTTCTCTCGGCACATCCCTTATTTGCCCCCCTATGTAGCCCTCGGGGTGATGGGTTTTTTGTGTTTTGCTCCGATGATTGGGATTGTTTGGGCGGACGAAGAGGTACGGTCAAGTGGCTATAGTCTCGCCATTATACTTATCCTCTCTGCCCTTTTGGTGGGAATGTTGGCATCTGTCGGAGGACGAAAATATGCCCCGTGGCTGGGGGCGGTATGCCAATTATTTTTCCCGGCGGAGCTGGCCTCTCTCATTCTTGCCGGCTCTCCCGTTTCGTTTGGTTTGATACAAGCCACCTTCCAGACCAACGCCGGAGAGGCGAGCGAATTGGGGGGGATGTATCTTTTGATAGGAGCCATTGTGCTCATCGTTTGGGCGATTTATCTATGGGCATGGCTCTCTTGGCGTAGGGGGAATAAGCCGATCTCAAAATGGGTTCGGGTGGGAATTGCAGGGGCTTTTGTACTCTATTCTGTTGGGCTTTTTGCCAGAGGGATTCCCTTTTCCTCCTCCGACGAGCCGGCTTTGGAGCGAATCGACTCTGCCGCCTCTTCTACATTCGCAAAGTACGTCAAGGTATTTCCCTACGACATATTCTACAGCACAGCTTCTTATTTGCGCGTGCGGAGGCAGGAGCTTTTCTATTCTTCTCGCATTGGGGAGGGGAACTTGGAGGTCACAACTACGCCTGCCTATGGTGCGGATCGCCCTATTGTGATATTTGTAATAGGGGAGACCGGCAACGCTTCGCACTGGCAACTAATGGGCTACGAACGGGAAACAAATCCTCTCCTTTCGAAGAGAACGCGGATTATTCTTTTTGAAGATGTGGCGTCGGGAGCCGACCTGACCGCTCTCTCTATACCTATGCTTATTAGTCGTTCTACCCCCGAAGACTTTATGCGATGGCAGCATGAGGGTTCGCTTATGCACCTCTTTCGCAGGGCTGGTTTCTCCACGGCTTGGATCGGTAACCAGGCATCCGACTTCTCGGTAGTGCAGGCAGGGCTGGAGCAAACGGACTATCATTACTATTCGGGTAAGGAGGTTAATAGCCTCTCTTCTTATGATGAGATATTGCTCCCGCGCCTAGAGAGTTATCTGCGCTCCATTGTTCGGGATAATAGAGCCGCCTTTGCTGTTGTGCATACTTTGGGTAGTCACTTCCGCTATGATGCACGTTGTCCGGAGGAGTTCGACATCTACCAACCGACGACTCGGGGGTTACGTTCGGTAGAGGCTCTCAATAGTATGTACCATGAGGAACGTATCAATAGCTATGATAATACCGTTCGCTATACGGACTATGTTTTGGACGAAATGATAACCAAAATAGACTCTCTGTCTCGTCCTGCCGTACTCGTGTACATTCCTGACCATGGCGAAGGGTTGGGAGAGATCAACCCACAGCACAAGCTACACGGCTCCGAGTTCCCCCTCAAGGATGAGTTAGAAGTCCCACTTTTCGTCGCCTATAACGAGGCTTACGCTAAGCGCAACGGACAACTCCTTGCGACCCTTGCAAAGAATCGCCAAATGCCGATAAGTGTAACAGAAGTACCGGCTCTGCTGGTGCGTTTGTCGGGGGTAGTGTCGCCACAATTCCCCATTTCGGTAGGGGATAGCACCTTCCGGCCTCAGCCTCGTTACTATTTAAGCCCTAGCTTGCAGGTGCGCTCGGCAGACGAAGTGCTTAGGCGGTAAAAGAGAAAAGCACCCACAAGATTCACCCTTTCCGGACGCAACTTTCGTCTCCTACACCCATGGATAAGAGACCTTGCTGCGAATCCCAATTTATAATGAAAGCCCACCCCCCGAATCTATCGGGGGGTGGGCTTTTTCGTTTACTGCCTGGTTTCGGATTTTTTCTTGGTTGATTTGTAAAACTTTTTCAGCTCATTTTGAACTCCTTTTCCAGCTGATTTCTTCTTTTATTTCAGGCAAGCACTTTCGCATTTTTCAAGCTATGAGCTTTTGCTCATAGCTTGAAAATACTTAACTTCGTAAACGGACAAGCCGTAACCGGATTGAATGTCTAATAAAATTTTCCTGTAAAGCAAATCGGGACGATTTTATGGAAAGCGTAAGGCTTTTCAGGAAGCACTAAGAGGGTATAGGCAAGCTCGGTAATATAAAATAACAAATAGAATGAAACCAATAAAACTGGAAACAACATCGGTAGACAGCACACGGCTCAACCTTGAGGCGCTCTACCAAATCGCGCCCTCGTGTTTTACCGAGGTGCACGACCCACAAACAGGAGAAACGAAGCAGGTCGTAAACTTCGACACCCTCCGCACCCTCCTGGGCGATGATGCCGTGGAGGGAGAGCACGAGCGCTATCAATTCACTTGGCCGGGCAAGCAGGCGGCACGCCTCGAGGCAGCAACCGAGACCACCGAAACGCTACGTCCTGTGCCTGAAGATTCTGTAGATTGGGACACCACCGAAAACCTCTACATCGAGGGTGACAACCTGCGTGTGCTGAAACTCCTCCAGCGTGGCTATATGGGAAAGGTGAAGATGATTTATATTGACCCACCTTACAATACGGGCAACGACTTTGTCTATCACGACGACTTTGCACACTCAGTTGCCGAAGAAGACCTCGCTGCAGGCAACGTAGATGAAGAAGGCTATCGCTACCGCCGCAACCTCGACTCCAACGGCCGTTTTCACTCTGATTGGTGCTCAATGATGTATAGCCGCCTTCTCGTGGCTCGTTCGTTGCTTACGGAAGATGGTGTGATATTCATTTCGATTGATGACAACGAAGTCCATAATCTGCGCAAGATTTGTGATGAGGTGTTTGGAGAGAAGAACTTTATCGGACAATGGTCTTGGTTTAAATCTGCCACACCTCCGAATCTTTCAAAGAAAATAAAAAAGAACTTAGAGTACATATTGGTATACCAAAAGGGGAGCAACAATGATACATTTAGAGGAGTGATTAAGGAAAGCGCTAGTGATGACCCATCTACAAAGCCTCAAAATGCCTTTAAAACATGGACGTTTCCCCCAAATACATTACATTGCAAGCTCCCCAGTGGTATTGTAAAACAAGGCATATACGGAACAGAAAAGTTCCCCAACGAACTACTCAATGATTTAGTAGTACAAGATGGGAGAAATCAAAACGAAGTGTCTTTCCGAAATCGTTTTATTTGGACTCAAGAGACACTAGATGAACAACTAAGCAATGGCACAACTGTTCGATTGTCTAAACAACTCGTCATATCTTATAAGAAAGCAGAGTATGGTGCTGAGGTTCCACCTAACTTGATCGATGCGTCAGTGGGAGTAGATACTACAGAACAAGCTGGTGCATATCTTGATAATATGCTGGGAAATAAGGTGTTTGATTATCCTAAGCCTATATCATTGTTGAGGTATCTAATAAACTTTCTTCCTGAGACGGATAATGCTCTTATCCTCGACTTCTTCTCCGGCTCAGCCACCACCGCCCATGCCATAATGCAACTCAATGCTGAAGATTTGAAGGCAGGGAAAGAGAGTAAGCGCAAATACATCATGGTGCAACTTGAAGAGGAAACACCCGAAGATAGCGAAGCACGCAAGGCGGGCTACAACAATATCCCCGAGATTGCCAAGGAGCGCATTCGACGTGCGGGAAAGAATATTTTAGAGACGTTAGACGTTAGAGATAAGACGTTAGACGTGGGATTTAGAGTGTTCAAGCTTGACAGTAGCAACTTTGGAGAGGTGAGTAAAGCCCCCGGCGAATACGACCAGCAGACGCTCGACCTCTTTGCCGACAACATCAAAGCCGACCGCACCGACCTCGACCTTCTCTTCGGGGCAATGCTCTCTTGGGGCGTGCCCCTCTCGCTCTCGCAACCTCTACAAACGGAGGTGGTGGACGGTTGTACGATCTACAACGTGACCGATGGCGAACTGGTGGTGTGCTTTGCCGAGGAGGTGACAGAGGCGGTGGTACGTGCTATGGCTGAAATGCAACCTGAACGCTTGCTCTTCCGTGATAGTTGCTTTGCTGAGGACAAGACGAAAATCAATCTCTTCGAACTCTTCAAGCAACAACTCGATTGGGACGAGAAGGAGGCGATGCAGAATATCAGGGTGATTTAAGAGGTTAGAGGTAAGACGTTAGAAATTAGATGAATATAAAAGGCAAAAACTATAGGAAGTTGCCGGTGTGGCAAAAAGCGATGCAGGAAGCGGAAGATACATATAACATTGTAAAGAGATTGCCAAAAGAGGAGATGTTTGCCTTGTCCGATCAAATGAGGCGAGCTGCCGTGTCCATACCTTCCAATATAGCAGAGGTGAATGCACGTGGTACAAACAAAGAGCCTGTTCACTTCCTTTATATAGCCCAAGGTTCAAGGGCTGAACTGGAAACGCAATTAGAACTGTGCAGACGTATCGGCTATATCACAGAAAAGGATTTGCAGTACATGCCGGCACAAACACAAGAGATAGGGAGTATGCTTGCTGGTCTGATAAGGACCCTAACATCTAACATCAGAATATGGACGAACAGAAAAGAATCATCATCTATACGGATGAAAGAGGGCTGACCAAAATAGATGTGAAGCTTGAAGATGAAACATTGTGGCTTACTCAAGCACAGATGTGCAACCTCTATCAGACCAGCAAGTCGAATGTAAGTGAACATATCAAGCGTATCTTTGCAGAGGGCGAATTGCAGGAGTCTTCAGTTGTTCGGAAATCCCGAACAACTGCTGCAGATGGTAAGTCGTACCTGACCACTTTTTATAACCTCGATATGATTATCGCCCTTGGCTATCGTGTGCATAGTATCATTGCGACACGTTTCCGACAGTGGGCAACCATTCGGTTGAAGGAATACATCATCAAAGGCTTTACTCTTGATGACGAGCGGCTGAAAAAGTTAGGTGGTGGAGGCTATTGGAAGGAACTACTGGAACGTATTCGTGACATTCGTGCCTCCGAGAAAGTACTATATCGGCAAGTGTTGGAGATTTATGCCACTAGTATCGACTATGACCCGCGTGCATCGGTATCACAGAATTTCTTCCAAAAGGTGCAAAACAAAATCCATTATGCCATCCACGGGCATACGGCTGCCGAACTCATCGTGGAACGTGCCGATGCAGAAAAGGATTTTATGGGGTTGCTTACATTCAAAGGAACTCAACCAACCTTGGCCGAAGCGCGCATGGCGAAAAACTATCTCAACGAGAAAGAACTCCGCGCCATGGGTCAGTTGGTGTCAGGGTATCTCGACTTTGCAGAGCGCCAGGCAGAGCGAGAACAGCCGATGACTATGAACGATTGGGCCAACTATCTGGATAGAATACTCACCACGATAGGTGAACAACTCTTACAGGATGCCGGAAGCGTATCGCATGATGAAGCCATGGAGCATGTCACAAATGAGTATCGCCGCTATAAGCAACGCACCATCAGCGACGCCGAGCGAGATTATCTCAATGTGATTAAACAATTGGGGAACATCAACAAAAAGGAAAGTGAGCATGAAGATTAAATATAAGCACCAAGGATTCCAGGTGGAGGCTGCCCGCAACGTGGTGCGTGCCTTCCAAGGACAGCCCTATCACGATAGTATTGATTATACCATGGATGTGAGCAAGGGGCAATCCAGTCTGCTATATACCGATAAAGTGTTTGATAACGCCCCACTTAAGCTCGGCCGCAGCGACATCAAAGAGAATGTGTGTGCCATTCAGATAGAACAAGGTCTGAAGCCGATTGACCACCTAGAGGGCGAGGGGGGCATATACCTCACCATCGAGATGGAGACGGGTACGGGTAAGACCTACACCTACATCAAGACCATGTATGAGCTGAACAAGCACTATGGTTGGTCAAAATTCATTGTCGTGGTGCCGAGTGTAGCCATACGCGAGGGCGTGTATAAGAGTTTCACGACCATGGCAGACCACTTTGCTGCAGAATATGATGGCAAGCGCATCACAAGCTTTGTCTACAACTCGAAGCAGTTGGGCAAGATCGACACCTTTGCCAATGACAACAGCATGCAGGTGATGATCATCAACATGCAGGCTTTCAACACCTCTTTCAATGAGGAGAAAAACAAGGAGGGGCGTGCAGGCGATGTCGCGGCGCGCATCATCTTCGACGAACGTGACGAATTTGGCAGCCGTCGCCCCATAGATGTGTTGGCAAAGACCAACCCCATCATGATTATTGACGAACCTCAGACTGTACTTGGGAGATCGGCCAACAATGCCACACGCACAGGGTTGAAACGTTTCAATCCCCTTTTTACGCTGCTCTATTCTGCTACGCACCGTGAGGTGATGAACATGGTGTATCGCCTCGATGCTATCGATGCCTACAATAAGAAGCTTGTCAAAAAGATTGAGGTCAAGGGCATCCGACAAGTAGGCAGCATGGCCACCAACGGCTATATCTACCTTAACGAAATAGTCCTACAAAAAGGGAAGAACCCACAAGCCCGCCTGAGTTTCGACACACTGAGTAACACAGGAACGGTGGGACAGCTCACGAAGTTGGCTGGCGAGGGCTTCGACCTCTACGAGCAAAGTGGAGAGCTGGCAGAGTATAGACAAAATTATGTGGTCAAGGAGATAGACGGACGGGCAGGCACCGTGACCTTCCTCAACGGTTTGGTGCTCCAGGAGGGCGATGCCGTGGGCAAAGTGACGGAAGACACGATGCGCCGCATGCAGATACGCGAAACCATCAAGAGCCACATCGAACGCGAACGCCAACTCTATCCCAAGGGGATTAAAGTATTGAGTTTGTTCTTCATTGATCATGTAGAGAACTATCGTTTCTACGGCAACGAAGGAACGAGGAATGGCAAGTTTGCCGAAATGTTTGAGGAAGAATATCATCTCATGGTGCAAGAGTTGGTTCCTACCTTTAGCGATGAGGCTTATGCACGCTATCTGTCACGCTTCACGGCAGAACAGGTACACAATGGTTATTTCTCTCAGGACAAGAAGACGGGCAACTTTGTCAACCCTAAGACTCAAAAAGAAGCAAAAGAAGGCAGCAACGACGAGAGTGCCTACGAGCTGATCATGAAGAATAAAGAGCGTCTGCTTAGTCTCGACGAGCCTACTCGTTTCATCTTCTCGCACTCGGCATTGAGAGAGGGTTGGGACAATCCGAATGTATTTCAAATCTGTACGCTCAAAAACACTGCGGGCGAGATAGGCAAACGCCAAGAAGTGGGACGTGGTATGCGTCTCTGTGTGAACAAGGATGGAGAGCGACAAGATGCCGATGTTCTGGGGGACAGCGTGTTTGACACTAATGTGCTGACCGTGATAGCCAGCGAGAGCTATGAACAGTTCTCCAGGCAGTTGCAACACGAGATTGCCGAGGTAGTTAGCGACCGCCCAGTTGTGATTACCCCAGCACTTTTTGTGAACAGGGTGTTTGAGACAGCAGAGGGTGCGAAGCTAAAAACAACTACTGACGATGCGCGCAAGATTTACAACCAACTCATCAGATGCAACTATGTGGATGACGATGGAAAGCTGACCGATACCTATTTCGGAGCAAAAGAGGCTGATACGGTCAACTTTGGTGAACAATTCGAGCCTGTTAAAGCTGGGATCATTCGGATCTTGGATAGCGTATTCAATCCGAAGGCGATTAAGATAGACGATGCCCGCAAATCCAAGGAGGCGAACTTCCAAGAAGAGCAGTTCAAGAAGAAACAGTTCCAGGAGCTGTGGAAACGTATCAATGTCAAGACTTATTATAAGGTAGATTTCGAGACGGCAGAACTCATCGGTAAAGCCATTGATGCCATAGACAAACATCTTAGCGTGACAGAAATACGAATGGTGGTCGAAGAGGGTATGATGGGAGAAATACGGGATAAGGAGCAGCTCGAGGCTGGCACAGCCATGAAGCAGACCAAAGCTAAAACTTATAACGTAAGAGAGACGGTTGGCACAGGGGTGAAATACGACCTCGTCGGTCGCTTGGTGATAGAAACAGGTCTTACGCGCAAGACTTTGGTGACTATTCTTAAAGGCATTCGTCCAGAAACGTTCTATCAATTCAGGATAAATCCCGAGGAGTTTATTCGTAAGACAGCCAACATCATCAACGACGAGAAAGCGATGGCAGTGGTGCAGAAGATTTGCTACGAACGCACTGGAAATACTTATGATGTAGATATTTTCACAGAGAGCACCATCCGAGGAAAGGTAGGCATCAATGCCATCGAAAGTAGCAAGTCTCTCTACGACTTGGTGGTGGTAGATAGCGAGGGCGTCGAAAAGAAGTTTGCCGAAGCTCTGGAGACCGACGAAGAGGTAGCCGTGTACACGAAGCTCCCCAAAGGCTTCTACATCAACACTCCTATGGGACACTACAACCCCGACTGGGCAATCGCCTTCAACGAGGGCACCGTGAAGCACATCTATTTCATTGCTGAGACCAAAGGTAATGAATGGCAACGCTCCCAACTTCGTGGTGCAGAAGATGCCAAGCTCGAATGTGCAGCTCGTCATTTCGAAGCCATCAGCCAAGGAGGTAATGTGGTGTATGGCGTGGCAAAGGATTATAAGACATTGTACGATAAGGTAATGAAATAAGGCTGGATGAAATGACAGAGTCGGGGACGTCTTTTTCGTTGGGAGAGGTGCTGGGGTTGAGGGAGCTATCTCTTCGTGCAGCGGAAGGTGGCAACGGAGCAGGGTGCCTTGACCTCGACCTCGGAGTCATAGAGCGCGGTGAGCCGCTCGTGAAACTCCGTAGGGGTGAAGTAGGGGGGCATAAAGAAGCCCTTCTTTTCTAGGATATTGCGTGCGAACCAATCTGCCACCGGGCGCATCCCTTTTACATATAGGCATCCAAAGAAAATCCCTCCGGGCTTTAGCACACGATACATTTCTCTAAGGGCACGCTCCTTATCGGGGAAAACATGGATTCCATTCATGGATAGTACGGCATCGAAGGAGGCATCTTCGAAGGGGAGGGCACCTACATCGCCCTGTACTAGCTCCAGATTGTGAGGGATTTTTCCGTTGTAGCGAGCTCGTGTTATCTCCAGCATTTGGGGGGAGTAGTCAAGTCCGACAATATGGGCTTGCTTCAGTATACTATACTTTTGGTGGGTGAATACGGCGGTGCCTATGGGTACGTCGAGGAGTTTTCCCGAGAAGTCGTCGGGGAGCGTGGCGAGCACTTCGCGTGCTATTTGGTTGTCGTCTGTGTGCCAAATGCCACGCATGTAGAGCCACGACCACCAGCGTCGCCCCGTAAGGACATCGTCGTATCGATTCATCAGCTTGGCATAGGCATTCTTTTGATTGCTCATGGCTTTTCTTCCATTTATTTCTACCGCAATAGTACTTGATTTCCCACAATGCTGCAATACCCACATCGCGTTATGGGAGGCTGTTTTATATTCTTTCTTTTTATGTAGCGATAGATTTTGTCTATACAAGGAGGGGGGAGTTAGAAGTACCTTTGTTTAAAATATAGAACCCTATTCGATGAAGATAATTAAGCGAAATAAGCAAGTCGAATCTTTCTCTGTGGAGAAGATTAAGAATGCCCTACGTAGAGCCTTCCGAGCGACCGAAACACGTGTTACCATGGCAGAGCTTAATGCCCTGTGCGAAAATATCCTAGCGGAGCTTGGCTCTCCCGAAGCTGTTGAGGTAGAAATGGTGCAAGACATTGTAGAAACGCGCTTGATGGCTAGTGGCTACTACAAGGTGGCCAAGGCTTATATCCTCTATCGAACGAAGCACAGCGAGGCGCGTGAGGTGATCAATCGCTTCCGCCAGTATATTGCTGATGAGGAGGTGATTTCCCTACTCAAAGAGCTACAAGAGCAGTACACGGGGGCGGCTTATGCCTTGGATCTCCTCTATGCTAAGTTTTATGCCTTCTACAAAGAGGGGGCAGAGCCGTTGCAAATGCTCACCAAGGCTGCTGTGGAGTTGATTACCCCCGAGGCTCCCAAGTGGGAGTTTATAGCGGCACGCTTTCTAGGGTTAGAGCTGCGTAAGGGCTTAGAAAAGGTGGAAGAGAAGTACCACTTATCGGGCTTTTATGCGAAGATCAAGTTCCTTACAGAAGAGGGGCTTTATGGCCGCTATATCCTAGAGCATTACACCAAAGAGGAGATTGACGAGCTCGCCAAAGTAATAGACAATAGCCGTAGCAACCTCTTAACCTATAGTAGTTTACATCTTATTGCCAAGCGATACCTCATTCACTCTAGCGACCATATTATTTTAGAGAGTCCGCAAGAGATGTTCATGGGTATTGCCATGCACCTTGCGATGCCCGAGCGGCATAGGGTGCAATGGGCGACCAAGATTTATGATATTCTCTCCCAACTGAAGGTGACTATGGCAACGCCCACGATGAGCAATGCCCGTAAGCCCCTTAGTCAGCTCTCGAGTTGTTTTATCGATGTGATGCCGGATAATCTTATCGGTATCTACCGCACGATAGACAACTTTGCCCAAGTCTCTAAGTACGGAGGAGGCATGGGTATTTACCTGGGTAAGGTGCGTGCCGTAGGGAGCGATATACGTGGATTTAAGGGCGTAGCAGGCGGTGTGCTCAAGTGGGTGAAGCTCGCCAATGATACCGCCATTGCAGTGGATCAGTTGGGAGTGCGCCAAGGCTCTGTTGCCCTCTACCTTGATATATGGCATCGAGATATGCCCGAGTTCCTGCAGATTCGTACCAATAATGGCGACGACCGCATGAAGGCACACGATGTATTCCCCGGTGTTTGTATCCCGGATCTCTTTTGGCAGCAGCAGGAAGAGGACCCTAACAGCACGTGGTACATGCTCTGCCCTCACGAGGTGCTTTCGGTCAAGGGCTATGCCCTCGAAGACTATTGGGGCGATGAGTGGACACGCCGCTACAAGGAGTGCTTGCAAGACAGCCGATTGGCCAAACGTCCCATTGCCATCAAAGATATGCTGCGCCTTATCATCAAGAGTGCAGTAGAGACCGGTACTCCTTTTATATTCAATAGGGATACAGTGAACCGCATGAATCCCAACGGCCATTGCGGTATCGTCTATTGCTCCAACCTCTGTAGCGAGATTGCTCAATCGCAGAGCGAGATCCGCCTCAAGCAGCAGACTGTAGTGCTGGAAGAGGGCGAAGAGGTGGTTATCGAGAAGACCATAGCCGGCGATTTTGTAGTCTGCAACTTGGCTTCTCTTGTATTGGGGAATATCGATACAGAGAGTGCAACCGAGTTGCGAGATACGGTGCATACCATCGTGCGAGCTCTTGACAACGTGATCGATCTCAACTTCTATCCTATCCCCTACGCCGAGATTACCAATCTAAAGATGCGCCCCATCGGATTGGGTAGTAGCGGCTATCACCATCTGCTTGCTAAGCGTGGTATTGCCTGGGAGAGCCAAGAGCACCTCAGCTTTATGGACAAGCTATACGAGCAAATCAACTACTATGCGATAGAGGCTTCGTCCCTCCTCGCAGCCGAGAAGGGGCAGTACGCTCGCTTTGAGGGGAGTGATTGGCAAACGGGGCAATACTTTGCAAAGCGCAACTACACGAGCGAACGATGGCAAAAACTTGCCGCACAGGTGGCAGAGTTGGGGATGCGCAACGCCTATCTCATGGCAATTGCCCCCACAAGTTCAACCTCCATCATTGCTGGTACAACGGCCGGTATCGACCCCATCATGAACCGATTCTTCCTCGAAGAAAAGAAAGGTTCGATCGTGCCACGTGTGGCTCCGGATCTCTCCGACGAGACCTTCTGGCTCTACAAAACAGCGCATCAGATCGATCAGAAATGGGTGGTGGATGCAGCCGGTATTCGCCAGCGTCACCTCGATCAATCCCAGAGCGTCAATCTCTATATAACCCAAGATATTACCTTTGGGGGCATCCGCGATCTCTACCTCCGTGCTTGGCATGAGGGGGTAAAGACTCTCTACTATATCCGTAGTCTCGCCCTAGAAGTAGAGACGTGCGAAACTTGTTCTGCTTAAAAATCCGTTCCCCTCACATAAATACATTCCCTCTTATGGACCTCAAAAAGAAGGCGCTCTTTAATGAGCATGGCGATATAGAGCTCTCGAAGCGTAGGCTCATCAATGGCAATACGACCAACCTAAACGACTTCAACAACATAAAGTATCCGTGGGTATCGAATTGGTACCGCACGGCGATGAATAACTTCTGGATTCCCGAAGAGATTAACCTCAGTCAGGATGTCAAAGACTATCGTATTTTGAGCAAAGCCGAGAAGACGGCCTACGACAAGATACTCTCGTTTTTGATTTTCCTCGATAGCATCCAGACGGCCAATCTGCCCAACGTAGGCGAATACATTACGGCCAATGAGGTAAACCTTTGCCTTACGATCCAAGCCTTCCAAGAGGCGGTTCACTCGCAGAGTTACAGCTATATGCTCGATACGATCTGTTCGCCCGAGGAGCGTACTTCTGTCCTATACCAGTGGCGTGACGACGAGCACCTTCTGCGAAGAAATAAGTTCATTGGGGATATATACAACGACTTCCAGCTCCACAAGACTCCCGAGCAACTCGCGCGTACAATGGTCGCAAACTACATCCTCGAAGGGGTCTATTTCTATTCGGGATTTATGTTCTTCTACAACCTCGGTCGCATGGGTAAGATGCCCGGTTCGGTGCAGGAGATTCGCTACATCAACCGCGATGAGAATACCCACCTGTGGCTCTTCCGCTCTATGATACTAGAGCTAAGGCGAGAGCAACCCGAGCTATTCACGCCCGAGCGTGAGGCGGAGTTCTTAGAGATGATTCGGGAGGGTGCTTTGCAGGAGATCGCTTGGGGTAAGTACGTGATTGGTGACGAGATAGAAGGCCTTACCTCGCAAATGGTGAGTGACTATATTATGTATCTAGCGAATTTGCGCAGTGCCAATTTGGGTCTTGGGGTGATATTCCCGGGGCACGAAGAGGAGCCTGCCAGCATGAGTTGGGTATCGCAGTACAGCAATTCGAACCTAATCAAAACCGACTTCTTCGAGGCAAAGCCGAGTGCTTATGCCAAGAGTGCTTCCATAGAAGACGACCTCTAATCTCAGCGGCTACCGCCGGCGAGGCTTTACTTCCCCAAAAGAAGTGCCGCCCTCTTGCCGCCTTCGTAGCTCCGAGAGACCCTATATTTCGTTTTTTATAAGTGTGCCTTGGTACACAAAAAGCCCACTAAAGGATTTCCTCTAGTGGGCTATCTTTTATGAATTCTCTCCCTACTTTATGTGGTAAAATAGGGGAGAAAGTGGGCAAGAATTACTTCGCTTGCTCCTCTTCGAGCTTGGCAAAGAACCCTTCGCAAGCGCACATGGTGGGCACGAGGTTGCGGTCGCCGTAGCCGTTGTCCACACGAGCTACATTGATCCAGAACTTATTATCCTGCAAGAAGGGGAGGGCAAAAGCGGCCTTCTGGCGCGAATAGCTGTGCTTCCACTCGTCAGCCACAACTTCGTATTGTGGGTGAGGCGCATTCTTGAGCACGTTGTCTTCCTTATTGGCCTTACCTTGGGCGATCTCTTGAGCCTCTTGGTAGATGCAATCCATTACCTCACAGAAGCGGTCGAGTTCGGCCTTGCTTTCGCTCTCGGTGGGCTCTACCATAAGCGTACCATGTACGGGGAAAGAGAGCGTAGGAGCGTGGTAGCCAAAGTCCATAAGACGCTTGGCGATATCGTTTTCGTCTACTCCGGTCTCTTCTTTTACCTTACGGCACTCTAAGATGAGCTCGTGCCCAACGCGTCCCGTAGCACCGGTATAGACGATGCCGTAGGTGTCTTTGAAGCGTGATGCCATGTAGTTGGCATTGAGGATCGCCATAGCGGTAGCCTCACGAAGCCCCTCAATACCGAGGAGGCGGATGTAGCTGTAGGTAATCACCTGTACCCCTGCTGAGCCGTAGGGCGCTGCGGATACTTGGTTGCTGCCATCGCCAAAGCGAACTACATGCTTGGGGAGATGGGGAGCGAGATGGGCGCGTACGCAGATAGGACCTACACCGGGGCCACCACCACCATGGGGGATAGCAAAGGTCTTATGTAGGTTGAGGTGGCATACGTCCGCCCCGATGAAGCCGGGATTGGTATAGCCTACTTGGGCATTCATGTTGGCTCCGTCCATATAAACCTGTCCGCCACAGTCGTGGATACGTTGGCATAGGTCTATAATATTGGTCTCGAAGATACCATGTGTGCTGGGGTAGGTAATCATCATGGCTGCGATCTGATCCTTGTGGGCTTCGGTCTGCGCCATAAAGTCGTCCCAGTCTACATTACCACGCTCGTCGGTCTTTACAATTACGGTCTTATAGCCGCATTGTACGGCACTTGCAGGGTTTGTTCCGTGAGCAGAAGCCGGTAAAATCACTACGTCACGATGCCCCTGCCCGATGTTTTCGAGGTAGGTGCGGATGGTGCGTAGCCCTGTGTACTCGCCACTTGCACCCGAGTTGGGTTGGAGAGACGTAGCGTCGAATCCTGTGATCTTAGCGAGGTACTCGGCAAGATTGTCGAGCATTTCGGTATATCCCTCTACCTGATCTTCGGGAGCGTAGGGGTGGATATTGGCGAAGTAGGGGTTGCTGAGGGCAAAGAGTTCGCTTGCGGCATTGAGTTTCATAGTACACGAACCGAGCGAAATCATAGAGTGTGCGAGCGAAATATCTTTGCGGTCGAGGCGTTTGATATAGCGCATTAGCTCCGTTTCGGTGTGGTAGCTGTTGAATACCTCGTGCTGCAAGAAGTCGCTTGTACGTTGCCACTTCTTATCCACATAGAGCGTATCTTGGGGTACATTGTCCACTTCGGGCGCCTCTTTGCCGGCAGCTTCTGCGAAAACATATCCGAGTACACCCAAATCGGAGGGTAGGGTGGTTTCGTCAATACTGATACCTACACAGGTGCAGCAAGCGAAGTAGCGAAGGTTGATGCAGCAGTCGAGAGCAACCTCACGAAGTCGCTCCATGCTTACCCCCTCGGGTAGCCCAATAATAAGGGTATCGAAGTAGTCTTTGTTGTACTGTTTGTAGCCCAGCTTCTCGAGCATCGCAGCCAAATAACCGGCATAGCTATGGATGCGGCGAGCAATGTTTCTGAGCCCTTCGGCACCATGATATACGGCATAGAATCCGCTCATCGTGGCAAGGAGAGCCTGTGCTGTACAGATATTTGAGGTTGCCTTCTCGCGCTTGATGTGTTGCTCACGGGTCTGGAGTGCCAAGCGGTAAGCGGGGTGCCCGTAAGCGTCCTTAGAGATACCAATGATACGTCCGGGTATCTCGCGCTTGTATTCCATACGGCAAGCCAAGTAACCGGCAGAGGGACCGCCGAAGTACATGGGGATACCAAAGCGTTGAGCCGAGCCGAAAACAACGTCAGCACCCCACTCTCCGGGAGGGGTGAGCATTACGAGGCTCATAAGGTCGGCAGCGACTGCAACTGTAGATCCATTGGCCTTGGCTTTGGCAACAAAGTCTTCGTAGTTGTTGATGGCTCCTACCGAGTCGGGGTATTGTATGATAACACCAAAAATATCGGGAGTAAACTCGAGGGTTTGGTAGTCGCCCACTACGAGTTTCATCCCTTGGGGTTCTACACGCGTGCGGATTACGGCTTGGGTAGTCTCAAATACGCGCTTATCTACAAAGATGGTATTTGCTCCGGCTTTTACTTGCGCACGGCTGCGTTCGTTGAAAAGCAGCATGGCAGCCTCGGCTCCGGCTGTTGCTTCGTCGAGGAGCGAGCAGTTGGTAAGCGGGAGGGAGGTAAGTTCGCTAATCACCGTTTGGAAGTTGAAAAGAGCCTCAAGGCGTCCCTGCGAAACCTCGGCCTGATAGGGTGTGTAGGAGGTGTACCAAACGGGGTTCTCGAGCACATTGCGCTGGATGGGTGCCGGAGTAACCGTGTCGTACCACCCCTGACCTATATAAGAAGTGAAGGGTTTGTTCTTAGACGCAAGCTCGGCAAGATGCTCTGCAAGCTCTCGCTCCGTCATGGCTTCGGGGATATCGATCTGCTCCTTGAGAAAAATATTCTCGGGGTAGACTTGGTGCATGAGTTCGTCTACAGACTTTACGCCAACGGCCGCAAGCATCTCGGGTAAATCCTTGTCGGAAATACCTATGTGCCGCGTAGAAAACTTATTCGTATCCATACTGACTATTATGATTTAGAGTTTTTATTTTCTTGAGGACGAGTCACGGTGTACTCGGTGTTGTGGGGTGGGATATAACCTCTTCTCCATGGTTGCTTCCTAATTATGGGGCTTTATCGAATATAGCTATTCGCCCTCCGCTCAAAACCTATGGTGCTCTGAGGTCCATGCCCCGAGTAGACAATCGTATCGTCGTTAAGGGGCATCAACTGCGTTTTTATACTATCAATAAGAGTGGTATAGCTCCCTCCCGGTAGATCGGTACGCCCTATGTCTCCTCCGGCAAAGAGTACATCGCCGGCGAATAGGAGGTGCTGTTGGGGTTCGTAAAAGGCTACATGCCCCGGAGTATGCCCTGGCACGAAAAGGACTTCTAGGTGAGTCTCTCCCAGCTTTAGCCTATCGCCCGTCTCAAAAGGCTGGTAGGGGAGGTCGTGGCGCTCGGGCATGGGAGGCATCCCAAACGCACGCATTTGCTCCTCAAAGGGGGGCATTGTCTCTATCTCTACACGGTGGGCGCGAGGGGTAAGACCCCACTTTTGGGCAGCAAAGGGCACGCCCCAAACGTGGTCGAAATGCAGGTGAGTTGCGATGAGTAGGGTGGGGGTGGCATTGAGCTCCTCCACCTTAGAAGAGAGCATATTTTCTTCGGCAGATACCATGCAACCGCAGTCTATAATAGCTGCTTCTCGAGTTGCTTTATCAACCACGAGGTAGGTATTAACCTGTACGAAATTGAAGCTGAAGGTATGTACTTCTAGAGCCATAATTTTTTTGAGAATATCACTGCATGGGGAGGTAAAGCACGCGCTTCTCTCGGAAGTATTCATCGGGGAAGAAGGGGTAGAGATCCTCTACTATTACTCTGTTTTTATAGGCGGCACATTCTCCCTCTAGGTTGCCGCCTTTGAGGGCTATTATACCGTTGGGGAGGGCGTTGTGCCCTTCTCGAGAAAAAAGGTGGCGCGTGAGTTTGACCAGTTCGCCTAAGAGCATGGTAGCACGGGTAACTACAAAGTCGCACTTCTCCCGAAGCTCCTCAATACGGATATGATGTGTTGTAACATTTTGTAAGCCTAGAGACTCGGCAACAGATTGGGCAACACGTACTTTTTTGCCGATGCTATCTACGAGCGTAAACTGCACTTCGGGGAAAAGTATTGCCAATGGGATGCCCGGGAATCCTCCTCCCGTCCCGACGTCAATTACATGACTCCCTGCCGCAAAATGCAGCATCTTTGTAATCCCGAGGGAGTGCAGCACGTGGTGCATATAGAGGTTGTCTATATCCTTGCGCGAGATTACATTGATCTTGCTATTCCAGTCTGTATAAAGCTCCCAAAGAGCTGCAAACTGCTCGCGTTGTTGCTCATTTACTTCCGGAAACTTTTGGCAGAGTAATGCTAATTGCTCCTCGGGTGTCATTTTGTTGAATCTTGAAAGATTACTCAGATATCTACCGCAAATATACGCTATCTCCCGCAATTGAGAGGGGGTGTATAGGGCAAAAAATTGCATATTGGCACCTCGTTAAGAGGCTTTGCAAAAGCGATCTTCTCCTCTCTTTTTAGAGAAACCCTTTTACCCCTTGTGCTGAGGGAGTTTATTTTTTCCTTATCTGAGGCTTCGGGATGGCTTGGTCATTAAAGATTTAGTACCTTTGTGGGGAGAGCAGCAAATACTTGAGTCGCAGGCTGCACAGCAGGCTGTGGCAGATGGTTATGAGGGCATGGATTGGCGGATCCGAATGCCATTCTTGCTGTCGCGTCTCTATGGAAAAGATATTTCATACACTAAATAGAAAGCATAATGATTAAAGTAGGTATTAACGGTTTTGGTCGAATCGGTCGTCTTGTATTCAGAGCATCTCTTCTTAGAGACGACATCGAAGTTGTAGCTATTAACGACCTCATTGAGGTAGATTACATGGCGTACATGCTCAAGTACGACTCTGTGCATGGTAAGTTTGAAGGAACTGTAAGCGCAGAAGATGGTATGCTTGTGGTGAATGGTCGCAAGATCCGCGTTACCGCCGAAAAAGAGCCCGCCCTCATCAATTGGGGTGCCGTAGGTGCTGACTATGTGGTTGAGTCTACAGGACGTTTCTTGACCAAGGAGTTGAGCGAAGGGCACATCAAGGCTGGTGCTAAGTACGTAGTAATGTCTGCTCCCTCTAAGGATGATACCCCTATGTTTGTAACGGGTGTAAACCTCGATACTTACAAGAAGGGTACTCAGTTCGTATCTAATGCTTCTTGTACAACAAACTGTCTTGCTCCTCTTGCAAAGGTGCTTAACGATAACTTTGGCATCGAAATGGGGCTTATGACTACGGTACACGCTGCTACTTCTACACAGAAAACAGTAGACGGCCCCAGCAACAAAGACTGGCGCGGTGGTCGCTCTGCATTGGGCAACATCATCCCCTCTTCTACAGGTGCTGCTAAGGCTGTGGGTAAGGTTATCCCCGAGCTTAATGGCAAACTTACGGGTATGTCGTTCCGTGTTCCCACAATGGACGTATCTGTAGTAGACCTCACGGTAAGCCTCAAGAAGGGTGCTACTTATGACGAAATTTGCGCTGCCGTTAAGAAGGCTTCGGAAGGCGAACTCAAGGGTATCCTCGGTTATACTGAAGAAATGGTGGTATCTACCGACTTTACCACAGACCCCCGCACTTCTATCTTCGACGCTAAGGCAGGTATCGCCCTTACCGATAAGTTTGTAAAGGTTGTGTCTTGGTACGACAACGAGTGGGGCTACTCTAATAAGGTGCTCTGCCTCATCGCTCACATGGCTAAGGTAAACGCCTAAGCGAGACAATAGGGTGTAGATGGCTTCGAGGCCGCCAATAACCACGGAGCCATAACACCGATTTCTCAAGAAAACTCGGAGGAATCGTCTGTGGATAGTGCAGCTGTGCTCTACAGATGCTCATAGAGGGAGAGGATCCCTCCGAGTCTTTGATTTATATCGTTTGGGGGTAGGAGGTCGCATTTGTCGCGAGAGATGAAGGTAGAGGCGAGTCGTTTTCTCGCTTTCTTTGACTGCAGTTCCATACTCTTTTGAGCCTCCTCATATGGTATAATAGAAGGATTTCAAACTCTCTCATAATAGAAGCAAAGCACGTGTCTTTAGCAGAAAAAATCAAAGCCCTCCAAGAGGAGGTGCGCTCACAGCACGCCAAGAACCACGAAGAAGTGGAGGCACTACGCATTAAGTATCTCAGCAAGAAAGGGATTATCCCCTCTCTTTTTGAGGAATTTAAGAGTGTGCCCAATGAAGAAAAACGCACCTTGGGGGCACTTATCAATGAGGTAAAGACGCTGGCCACAGAGCACATCAATGCTTTGCGTGATGCCCTACAAACGGAGGAGACGGCTGAGCATCTCGATCTCTCGCGCTCGGCTTATCCTGCCAGTATCGGGGGGCGTCATCCTTTGACTCTAGTGCGCGAGGAGATCATACAGATTTTCGCAAAACTAGGTTTTAGTATCGCCTTGGGGCCGGAGGTCGAAGACGACTATCATGTTTTCTCCGCCCTCAATTTTGCTCCGGATCACCCTGCGCGCGATATGCAGGATACCTTCTTTGTAGAGCGCAATCCGGATGTTTTATTGCGTACGCACACCTCTTCGGTACAGGTGCGTGTGATGCAAACAACGAAGCCTCCTATACGTGTTATTTGTCCGGGTCGTGTGTATCGCAACGAAGCGATTTCGGCTCGTGCGCATTGCTTCTTCCATCAGATTGAGGGGCTTTATATCGATAAGAACGTCTCGTTTGCCGACCTTCGCGAAGTGCTTTTCTACTTTGCTCGTGAGCTATTTGGCCCCGATACCAAAATCCGTTTGCGCCCGAGTTACTTCCCCTTTACGGAGCCAAGTGCCGAGATGGATATAAGCTGTAATATATGTGGAGGAGAGGGCTGTGCCTTCTGTAAACACACCGGTTGGGTAGAGATCTTGGGCTGTGGAATGGTCGATCCCAATGTCCTTCGCGAGAGCGGAATAGACCCCGAGGAGTACAGCGGTTACGCCTTTGGCTTGGGAGTGGAGCGTATTACCAACCTCAAGTATCGAGCAAAAGACCTCCGTCTCTTCTCCGAAAACGACAAGCGTTTCCTCACGCAATTCCAAGGAGTGCACTAAAGAAAGAGGGGTGTGGTGGATTAATTATTTGTCACTACTTTCGCAGCAGAAAAAATCGTAAGGACGGAGTAAGCAACTATTCCCACACCTATGGAACAACAAGAAGACAAGCAATTAGTACTCGACAAACGCTATCTGAGGATGGCGCGTATTTGGTCGGAAAACTCATATTGCACCCGCAGAAAAGTGGGTGCTCTTATCGTTAAAGATCAGATGATTATATCTGATGGATACAACGGTACCCCCTCAGGGTTTGAGAATGTGTGTGAGGATGAGAGCGGCCTTACCAAGCCCTATGTGCTCCACGCTGAGGCAAATGCCATTACCAAGGTAGCCTGCTCGGGTAATAATAGCGATGGCGCGACTATTTACATTACGGCATCCCCCTGTGTAGAATGTGCCAAACTCATCATCCAAAGCAAGATAAAGCGGGTGGTCTATGGTGAGGAGTATCGCCTTACCGATGGGGTAGACCTCCTGAGGAGGGCAGGTATTGAGGTGGAGTTTATAGCTCCGGATAAAGAGAGTGTGTGACCTTAGCGAAGACTCTATATAAGGGGATATGAAAAAGAGATTCTCCTCGTTTACAATCGCGATTGTAGCCCTATTGGGGATACTTTTTGGGGGGCTGTTGAGTTGGATGGTTGCCACTCATGCCCCATTTTTCCGTTCATCTTTTATTCGTAATCTCAGCCCCATAGATCAGGTCTTGGAGCTGATTTCTGAGCATTATGTAGACTCGATAGACCTACGGGAGCTGCAGATGCGCCTCCTCCCCAAGCTGGTAGAGGAGCTCGACCCACACTCGGCTTATATCCCCAGAGAGGAGAGCGATTTGGAAAATCAGCGTCTCAATGGCAGCTTCTGTGGTGTGGGGATTTCCTTTAATACCTTGATTGATACTCCCGTAGTACTCGAAGTTTTGCCCGGAGGCCCCTCCGAACGAGCCGGATTACAGGCAGGAGACCGCCTCCTAAAGGCGGATAATCATCCTTTAATAGGGAAAAAAATATCCCCCGACTCCGTACGAAGCATTTTGTTGGGCGAAGAGGGGTCTGTCGTTTCTCTCCAGGTCTTGCGCAAGGGGCAGTCTCTAGCGAAGAAGGTAGTACGCGGCGAAGTACCCATCCACAGTGTGGATGTGGGCTATATGCTCGATGATTCCACCGGTGTGATCCGCATCGTTCAGTGGTCGCGCAATACGGTCGCAGAGTTCCTAGATAAGTACACACAGTTGCGTGATGAAGGGCTACGCAACCTTATTATAGACCTACGAGACAATGCCGGAGGGTACCTAGAGCCGGCCATCCGTCTCTCCAACGAATTTCTTAAAGAGGGGCAGCTTATTGTCTACACAGAGGGTAAGGCTTATCCTCGGGAGGAGTACAAAGCGAATGGCAATGGCGTCTTGCAATCACTCCCCTTAACCATCCTTCTTAACGAATATTCCGCTTCAAGCAGCGAGGTTTTCTCGGGTGCTATGCAGGATCATGACCGCGCGACAATCGTGGGGCGGCGATCTTTTGGCAAAGGCTTGGTACAAACGGCTTTTTACCTCCCCGATAGTTCGCAGCTCCGTCTTACCATAGCTCGCTACCATACTCCCTCGGGTCGTTGCATCCAAAAGAGCTACACGCTGGGAGAAGGCATGGACTATCAACTCGATCTTCAGCGAAGGTTTGAGGCCGGCGAGACCTTTAGTAACCAAATGGATAGCCTAAGGCTGAGCAAGGCTCCGCGCTACAAAACGGATAAGGGACGCGTAGTATATGGCGGTATTGGCATCATGCCCGACTTGTTTGTTCCTGCGGATAGTGTGGGGATCAATAGTTACTATTTGCGTTGTGTGGAGAGCGGTACCATGACGGAGTTTGCCTTCCTCTATGCGGATAGCCACCGAGGCGCCTTGTCTTCCTTAGGGAGTGCGGATGCCATTGTGGGTTATTTGGACGATAATACTTCCCTAGTGGCTGATTACGCTCGCTTTGCTTCGGAAAAAGGGATTGAGTTGCGCCCGGGTATGCTCTACGAGAGCAAAGATCTGATTCGTCGCGTGCTTTATGCCCAAATCTCCCAGTATATCCTAGGTGTGGAGGCGTTTTATCGAGTCTACTATGCCTCAGACGCGATGCTGGAGGCTGCCCGCAAATCCTTCAAACTATAGTATATTTGTACCACAATCTAGACTAATGCAGGGATTCAAACAAGATATTAGGGTTGCTCTACGTCAGCTTAATAAACTGACGCTGACAGATGCTTACCGAGCCGAGGCTGCGCAAAGCATTGTTCAGTCTTTGCTGGCAACAGAGATGTGGCAGAAGGCACGTCGTATAGGCCTTTATGAGGCGTTGCCGGATGAGCCAAGCCTGCAGAGTCTTTTGGAGGCACCCGGGGATAAGGAGTTTTTCATTCCTCGAGTAGAGGATGCCGAGACTATCGCTTTCTATTCGTACAATCCGGAAAAACTGCAGGAGGGGGGAGCTTTTGGTATTAAAGAGCCTACTCAGGCTCGAGAAGATGCCGTAGATCCCACGCTCCTCGATCTAATCATCGTGCCGGGAGTGGCCTTTACAGCCCAGGGGGTACGCCTCGGGCGTGGAAAAGCCTACTACGATCGCTTCCTACAAAAAGCCCCTCAAGCGCAGTTGATAGGGGTTACTTTCCGTTATCGTTTATTACCAAGTCTGCCGAGTGACCCTTGGGATCATCTTATGGACTTAGTCCTCACAAATTGAGTATAATTATTCTACTTTCATCATATGGAAAATCGTACAAGATCTTTTACTTTAGACGCTACGCTGCCCGCTTATCCCTCGTTTGTTGAAGAGATTCGTCGTGCTCCAGACCGTGGCTTCCGCTTGACGCCCGCACAAACACGTGTTGCTTTGTGCAACGCGCTTCGCTATGTGCCTCGTGAGTTGCACGCACAGCTGGCTCCCGAGTTCCTCGAAGAATTAAAAACTCGTGGTAAAATCTATGGTTACCGCTTCCGTCCGGAGGGTGACCTCAAGGCTACTTCGATAGACGATTACAAGGGTCGTTGTTTGGAGGGGAAGGCTTTCCAAGTCATGATTCAGAACAACCTTTCTTTCGATGTAGCTCTCTATCCCTATGAATTAGTAACCTACGGTGAGACGGGTCAGGTGTGCCAAAACTGGCTTCAGTACCGTCTCATCATCAAGTATCTAGAGCAACTAACCGAGAATGAAACCCTCGTGATTGAGAGCGGTCACCCTCTAGGTTTGTTTGCTTCTCACCCCAGTGCACCCCGCGTTATCATCACCAACTCAATGATGGTAGGGCTCTACGACAACCTCAAAGATTGGGAGATTGCCGCTCAGATGGGGGTTGCCAACTATGGTCAGATGACAGCAGGAGGTTGGATGTATATTGGCCCGCAAGGGATTGTACATGGTACCTTCAACACGCTGCTTAACGCAGGACGTATGCAGCTTCACATCCCCACAGGGGGCAACTTGGCAGGCAAACTCTTCGTTACCAGCGGTCTCGGTGGTATGAGTGGTGCACAGCCTAAGGCTGCCGATATTGCCGGAGCTGTGAGCATTACCGCAGAGGTGGATTCGAGCCGTATCGATACACGTCACGGACAAGGCTGGGTAAAGCACCGCACCGAATGCCGCGAAGAGGCTTTCCGTATGGCGCTAGAGGCTCAAAAGAAGGGCGAAGCTTGCTCTATTGCTTACCATGGTAACGTGGTAGATCTTTTGGACTACGCTATCGAAAAGAATATCCATATCGACCTCCTTTCTGACCAAACAAGCTGCCACGCTGTCTACGAAGGTGGCTACTGCCCCGTAACCCTCTCGTTTGAAGAACGCACTCGCCTTCTCAAAGAAGACCGTGCTAAGTTCGAAGAAGAGGTAGACAAAGGTTTGCACCGTCACTTCGAGGCTGTCAAGGCTCTTGTAGCCCGTGGTACCTACTTCTTCGACTATGGTAATGCCTTTATGAAGAGCTGCTTCGATGCCGGTATTACCGAGATTAGCCGCAATGGCGTAGACGATAAGGACGGCTTCATCTGGCCTAGCTATGTAGAAGACATCATGGGGCCTGAGCTATTCGACTACGGATATGGCCCCTTCCGTTGGGTATGCCTTACCAATAAGCCCGAGGATCTCCGCAAGACGGATGCCGCTGCAATGGAATGCATTAACCCCGATCGTCGTGAGCAAGACCGTGACAACTATATCTGGATCCGCGATGCAGAGAAAAACGAACTCGTGGTAGGTACACAAGCTCGTATCCTCTATCAAGATGCCGCCGGGCGTTTGGCTATTGCTTTGCGCTTCAACGAAATGGTACGAAATGGCGAGGTAGGCCCCATCATGCTCGGACGTGACCACCACGACGTGAGCGGTACGGACTCTCCCTTCCGCGAAACCTCCAATATCCGCGATGGTAGTAACGTAATGGCCGATATGGCTGTACAATGCTTTGCCGGTAACGCGGCTCGTGGTATGAGCCTTATTGCTTTGCACAATGGCGGTGGCGTAGGTATCGGTAAGTCTATCAATGGTGGATTTGGTATGGTACTCGATGGTAGCGAGCGTGTAGACAACATCCTCCGCTCGGCCATGACATGGGACGTAATGGGCGGTGTGGCTCGTCGCGCTTGGGCTCGCAATGAGCACGCTATGGAGACGAGTGCTGAATTTAACAAGACGCACGCCGATGGCTACCATATCACCATGCCATTCCTTGCTGATGATGAGCTAATTAATTCTCTTATCCCCCTTAAGTAAGAGAATCGCTTAGATCAAAATAACCCTCGCACTATGCGCCTCTTGGGGGAGAAAGTCCCCACCGAAGAGGAAGCGCATAGGTTGCGATAGACACTTCCCCCTAGAGAGTCTGGAAAAGCTCTTTAGGGGGATTTCTTTTTCCCTCTGGGTGAGAAAGCGATCCTTTTCTACCTGGAAGTGAGGGGTAAATCTGCCTAAGAAACAAAAAAATATAGGCCTAGAGTTCGCGCGTTTTAGGCCTATTTCGCTCCCCCTTTCTCCTGTAGAGCAGCAAAGGGGACAGGGGAGTGTGTTTCTTGGAGCAAATGCGCAGACCCCTTTTCCTCACGGATTTTCTGTTGGATTGACTGCTATCCGGTAACCGTTTTGTATATTTGTCGCAGTATGACATATTAATTGATAAAAAGGAACATTATGCGTAGTACTCGAATCACAGCCTTAGGAATAGTTATTTTCCTGTTCCTGCAAGCCGCCTTCTCTAGCTGTCTTCGTATAGGTGGCAAACCCAAATATGACATTGACGAAGATTCCCTCTTCTTTAGTCGAATGCCCCCACGCACCGAGACGGGTACCAATATCGTTGCCTTTGAATTTGATGGCAAACCCTATGTCTTCCCCAAGGAGGGAATGAGAGATTATCCAGTGTTTTTTTCTCCAGGTAACTGGGGATGTCTTTTGGCAAAGAAGAAGACCAATCAAATCACAGAGTATGTCTTCACGTGGGCTGCCGGAAGGGAAGATAAGAAGTATAATCAGACTTCTGCTTATCTTCGGGCAAAAATTTCAGAAAGTTTATTTCACCAAAAAAGTTTTTCCATTAGGGGTAAGTTCCGGTTAGGTGGATGGCATAGTGGAAAAGATAGCCTTTCTTTGATTGTTACAAGACTTGTCCCAGAAGAAAATTTAATTTGCGGAGAATTTTCTGGGGAACTTGAGTATGTTAATGGTCAGATAAGCAGAAAGGGAAAGATAACCAACGGTTTCTTTGATTTGCAATACAAGGATTCTGTAATATACTAACCATGTAGTTTTTCTTATGAAGAAGTTTTTGTTTGTTGTTCTCCTATTCCTATTCTCGCTGATTGCGGCTAATGCCCAAGATCTTGTAAAATTAAGGCATGACCTAGATGCCCCATTACAAGGACTCGACTTTAGTAAAATTCCTACGGGGGTACTTGCCGAGCGAGCCGTGGAGCTCCTCCCCTTTGATGCCTATGATGGAGTATTGAGGGATAGTAATTACTCCGACTATGCCTCTCAAGCGATGCTCTATTTGTCTCTTGCCTCCTCTAGAGATGATATGCTCAAGGATATGTCTCCCGAGAGCTATTTGTCGATTATGAAAAAAGCTCCCAACGAAAGCTTGAGTTTATTACTTTTCCGTTATAGTACGCTTCGGGAGCAAGCTTATCAAGAGGGTTTGATCAAACGAAATGGCAATAGTCTATCTTTTATGAAGCCATCGTCACAACGGTTATACCAACAACGAGAGGTCTTCTCCTTAGCTCCCAAGCGAGTGGTTTGGGATACCTATGATGTATCATTTGTATTACCGCCCAATTTAATTTGGAGTAATATGCAAGGTGAAATCAGAGACATAAGAATTCGCTTTGAAGAAAATGCTCCATTTGAGGCGGTTAAGCCCTCAAAGCCCGTCTCTCATCATTACCAACGGGAGGGAATTCATCACATTGTTTTTCAGGTCAAACTCAAAGACGGGCGCTCTCTGCAGAGTCAGACAAATATACAAATAGCTCTTCCCAAAAAGCCGAAGTCCGAGTCTAGGGCAACGAATGATGAATACGAGATTGCAAGATTTCTTTTAAGGAGCAGGAGCGAAGATGGAGGACCTACGCTCCATAGTGGAGGGATACTCCAGATTTGTTATGCAGATAAAACGGTTCGAAAACTGAGAAAGCCTCTAATCATTGCAGAGGGCTTTGAAGTCTCAAATCTGGGGTTTCAGAAGAATGTCTCTATTGAAACATTCTTTCGTGATGTATTGTCGTGTGACCCTTCTGATTTTGCTGGGTTTGACATAGTCTACTTGGATTACAATTGTCCAACGGATGATATTTGGCGGAATGCAGAATTGATGCGCGATGCTATTCGTTGGGTGAATGAGCATAAGGAGGGTTCTGCTGAAAACATTGTGATGGGGTATAGTATGGGGGGCTTGGTTGCTGCTATTGCACTTCGTCAAATGGAGCTGGCAAACGAAGATCATGATACCAAGAAATATATCTCTCTGGACTCCCCTCATTGTGGAGCTACTGTTCCTTTTTCCGTATTTGCTGCTTATGATTATCTCTATCCATTAGTTACCCAATCGCGCTTGTATAGTCTTATAAAGAGAATTAATCCTGAAATCCAGACCTCTGTACTCAACTTACAAGCTTTGCGAGACGCTCCTGCTGTTCGTCAGATGGTTATCGCAGAAGGACGAGAGAAAGATCGTAGGGTTTATCTCGATTTTCAAAAAAAGTATAGAGAGCTAGGATTACCAACTAAAACGATCAATATTGCCTTTAGTAATTCTTCTCAAGAGGCAAAATACCCGAAGATCGATAACCTTTTGCTTTTCTCTTTTGGAGGAGATGCTCATGTAGGGGGCACGGCGTCAGTTTTATTCCATTTTCTTAACTACGTTTATTATTGGACATTGCTTGGTCCTCCTCCTATTGGATTGAACCTTTTGCCTAGAAGTACCGATGTTTTACTTGATTTGAAACTTCGGTTGGTATCCTCGTCTGATCCAGAGTTTGAGTTCCTGTTTAAAATAAAGAAGAAAATATTGGGGGCTTTTCCGTCGTCTTATCACAGCATATCTGCTACACAAAACTATCCGTATAGTGCAGATGGTGTTTCAGAGCGCTCAGTGTGTTCTACTTTGGGGATTAAATCCAAGAAGATCGTCAATGAGAAATATCTTTCTGGAGAGTTGTCCTTTGGGAATGACCTTTTTTTGAGCATTCTTAACTGGTCGATTGGAGCGGTTAAATATGGTGCGTATGTCACGAACTCAATTGGCTTTATCCCCAGATATAGTTCATTATATACACCTCTAGCAAGGGGCTCAAAAGAATCTCCCTTTGACCGTTTTTACTGTATTCAAGCAGATACTTCCGCAAGGCATGAATATTTAGGTCATTATTGGAACGAATTGCAAAATGAATTGCTTGAGGAGGGTTATCACGTAGAGGTTGAGGGTAGCAATGTCCTTAACAAAGAGATGATTGTCAAGATCAAGAATCCCCTTGCAAATGCTCGTTATGAGTTCTACGCCCACCCCAATCTAATGACAGATCAGTTAGATGCAACTTCTGCAAGAGTTATTAGTATGGTAGATCCATCGGATTATCAAAATATCTATCTTTTCAAGAAGGTTTATGTGTGTGCAAAATCTATTCGTGAGGTAAATGGGCACTCCATTGTGGATAGTGTCGTACACCCCATATACAATGGGGCTCCACATAGTGATGACTTCGAGATAAAACAACTCTCGATGACTTTTAAATTGAGTGACGATCTGTGCTTACGCTATGCCATGCCTGCCGTATTGGTGAAGTGGAAAGGTCATGGAGACATTTTGAATGCCCACTGGAGATATAGTGATAGTAAACAGCCCATTACAACAGAAAATCGTATCGGACAAACGAAAAATGGAGTAGTCAACACTTCGGGCGGAGAGAATAAGATGTTACTTGTTGGCGCCTTTGAAAAGGATCCGCAAACCGGTAGTGTACGTAAAATGAACTCTTGGACCGGTTCTTGGGAGGGGGATGATGGACTTCCGTACATTCCCGGGGGGGATAACTTCGAACCGGATCCTCCAGTGGCAGGCCCCGGTTATCCTCCAGGGTGGGGGAATGTTATTGAAGATGTCCCCGAAACGCCAAAGGTATATCTTTTTGTTCCCGCATTTCAATACCTATCAGGATGGGATCAGGTTAAGTTAGAATTACAACTGGAAAATGAGGCTGGAGTTGGCGATTGGAGCAAGCCTTTTGTTCTTTCTCTCAAAAAGGAGGGAGAAGATGCCGGGCTCAAACCCATCGTGATCCCCTCTGTATTCCTCGAAGAGACCTCCACAATACGTTGGATCAATCACGAAAATGAATTTGTCAATCATCAAGATGGGGGTAAGTACTCATGGCTCGATCTAGAAATTGAGATGTTTGTCAAGGATCCGAGTGGCAGATTGCATCATCATGCCAAGGTCAAAACCAATCAAACCATAGATCTTAGATTCTTGGCTCCGGGGCATTACTTCATCGAATTTGTTTGCAATGGCAAACGTTTTATGCAACACGTTATAAAGCAGTAAGACAGCTTTCGTCTCTGCCCTTTCTGCAGCGGAGAAGAGGACAAATCCGCTCTATGTAAATAGTGCATCTCCCCTTGGTCTCTTTATGATGATCTAAGGGGAGATGTTATGATATAAGGTGTGGGAGCCCTGGGTGGCGTGGCGGCAGTGGTGCCGAGTTTGGCACTAAAGCCCTATCTTTGTGAGACATTAGTAGAGTGTAATATAGTGAGTTATTGTTGTGGCAAAGAATGTAGTTGAGACCCCTCTGATGAAGCAATTCTTGCAGATAAAAGGAAAGCATCCGGATGCGATTCTGCTCTTTAGGGTTGGCGATTTCTACGAAACCTTTCTAGAGGATGCCGTAGAGGCCTCGCGCATCTTGGGGATTACACTTACACGTCGAGCCAATGGTTCTGCACAGCATGTAGAGCTGGCAGGTTTCCCTCATCACGCCTTAGAGACGTACTTGCCACGCCTTGTGCGAGCCGGTAAGCGAGTGGCTATTTGCGACCAACTGGAGGACCCCAAGCAAACCAAAAAGCTGGTAAAGCGAGGGATTACGGAGTTGGTTACCCCGGGGGTTGCCGTCAGCGACAACGTTTTAGAGAACAAAGAAAACAACTATGTAGCTGCCATTTCGTTTGCCAAAGAGCGTATGGGGGTGGCCTTTCTAGACCTCTCTACGGGCGAGTTTGCCACTACGGAGGGCAATGCAGCTCTTGTCGATAAATTACTCGCAGGCTACCGACCCAAAGAGATCCTTGTGGAGCGGAGTACACGCCTTCTCTACGATAGTCAACTCACCTACCGCACCTACATATTCGAGGCGGACGATTGGCTCTTTATCCCGAGCAACAATCAAGAGAGACTTCTGCGCCATTTTGCCGTGCGCAACTTCAAAGGTTTCGGACTTGAGGGTATGGAGTCCGCTCTCACTGCGGCAGGAGCCATTTTGCATTATCTAGACCTTACGCAGCACAACGAACTGGGGCACATTACCTCACTGCACCGCATAGATGAGGAGCAGTATGTGCGTATCGATGGCTTTACGGCACGTAGTTTGGAACTCCTCACCACGATGAATCAGGAGGGGTGCAGTCTGAAAGATATTTTGGATCGCACCTATACGCCCATGGGGGCACGCCTCCTTCGTCAGTGGATTGCTTTCCCCCTCAAGAGTGTTGCAGCGATAGAGAAGCGGCAGTCGGTGGTACGAGCCTTGGTAGACGATGCCCAGGCGAGGTTTGTACTCGAGGAGCATTTGAGGGAGATGGGCGACCTAGAGCGCACCGCCTCTAAAGTATCTATGAAGCGCATTTCACCTCGCGAGATGGTGCACCTAGCCGATGCTCTCACCGCTTTGGAGCCCATCAAAAAAGTGGCAGAAGAGAGTGCTTGTCCCTCCCTTCAGGCTCTAGGGAAAGAGTTGGCACTCTGTACTGAACTAAGAGACCGCATTCGATACGAATTAAAGTCGGATGCCCCTCCCATCGTAAATAGGGGCGGAGTGATCGCTACGGGGTACAACGAAGAGTTGGACGAGCTGAGGAGTCTTGCCTTCTCCGGCAAAGACTACTTGCTCTCCCTACAGCAGCGCGAGATCGAGCGTACGGGTATCACAAGTCTAAAGGTGGGGTTTAACAACGTCTTTGGCTACTACATAGAGGTGCGTAATACCCATAAAGATAGGGTGCCGCCCGAGTGGATTCGTAAGCAAACCCTTGTGAGTGCCGAGCGTTATATCACCGAAGAGCTCAAAGAATACGAAAGCAAAATCTTGGGGGCTGAGGAGCGGATTCTTGCTCTCGAGACGATGCTTTTTGCAGAGCTGGTGGACGATGCTCAACCTCAGGTTACGGCACTTCTTCGCAATAGTCACCTCCTCGCGATGCTTGATGTGCTTCGCTCTTTTGCAGAAGTGGGGGAGGCTTACGACTATTGCTGCCCACAGGTGAACGATTCCCTCGCGATAGATATAAAAGAGGGGCGCCACCCCGTAATCGAGCGTCAGCTACCTCAGGGCGAACCCTACATTGCCAACGATGTGCATTTGGATAATAACGACTGCCAAATCATGATCGTTACGGGGCCCAATATGAGTGGTAAAAGTGCCCTCCTCAGGCAGACCGCTCTTATTACCCTTATGGCACAAATCGGGAGCTTTGTACCGGCACGAGAGGCCTCTATTGGCTTGGTGGATAGTATTTTTACCCGAGTTGGGGCGAGCGATAATATCTCCATGGGAGAGTCCACTTTTATGGTGGAGATGCAGGAGGCCGCGAGCATTCTCAATAACTTAACCCCTCGGAGTTTGGTGCTTTTTGACGAGCTGGGGCGCGGTACGAGCACTTTCGACGGCGTCTCCATTGCGTGGGCTATTGTGGAGTATCTACACAATCATCCGGCACACCACCCCAAAACCCTTTTTGCCACCCACTATCACGAGCTTAACGAGCTTGCCAAAAAGCATCCGCGTGTACGCAACTACAACGTTTCGGCTCGGGAGGTGGAGGGTACCATGATCTTCCTTCGCAAGTTGGAGGAGGGGGGCAATGAGCATAGTTTTGGTATCCAAGTGGCTAAGCTCGCAGGGATGCCTCGGCAGATTGTGGAGCGTGCCCAAGTGGTGCTACAATGCCTAGAGAAGGAGCACGCCCAAGAGGAGTCTTGCACTTCGGCAGACGCCGAGAAAGCCATAGAGACGGCCGGACTTAAAGCGACGCACCACTCATCTGCCCCCTCTCGTGAGGACTTGGTACAACTCTCATTCTTCCAATTAGAAGACCCTCTACTCGTGGAGATTCGAGATGATCTCCTCGGTATTGACCTCAATAATCTGACCCCGCTTGAAGCACTCAATCGCCTCAACGAGATTAAGCAGAGACTATCCAAAATCTAATGTCGGAGACCTGTTCGCCTAGAAAAATCCTTGCCTTGCGTGCCGAGGGAGTACCCATCGTGGATGTGCGTTCTCCCGGGGAATTTTCTCGAGCCCATCTCTTGGGAGCCCATTCTCTCCCCCTTTTTTCTGACGAAGAGCGCGCTGCCGTTGGTACCCTCTACGCTCAAGAGGGGCGAGATGTTGCCGTGGAGCTGGGGCTGGAGTACGTAGGAGGTAAAATGCACTCCCTTGTACAGGAAGCCAAGAAGCTCGCCGGCGAGAGTGGACGAGTTGGCGTCTATTGCGCCCGAGGAGGTATGCGGAGCGAGGCGGTGGCATGGCTCCTGTCTATTGCCGGGCTATCGGTGTATCGTATGGAGGGAGGCTACCGCGCCTATCACCAGGAGATGATGCAGACACCCCTGCAATACGCTCTTATCGTATTGGGGGGAGCTACAGGATGTGGCAAAACGGAGGTGCTGAGCGAGCTTGCCGGCCTAGGTCAGCAAGTGGTAGACCTTGAGGGTTTGGCACGGCACCGCGGTTCCGTCTTTGGCGGTCATCCGGATCAGCCGCAACCTTCGGGCGAGGAGTTCCTAAATCTCCTAGGCGAAGCCTTTTTGCCCCTAGACCCCAAGAGACCCGTGTGGGTGGAGGGGGAGAGCGAAATGATAGGGCATTGTGCCCTCACGCCCGGCTTTTGGCAGAGGATGCAATCTGCGCCCTTTGTTGAGTACGCTACCCCAAGAGAGGCTCGTGTGGAGCGCATCGTTGCTGAGTATGGAGTGCTGGGCAAGGAGGCTTTGTTGCACGCTTTTGGGGTGATTCGCAAGCGTCTGGGGGCAGAGCGTTTTACCCAAGCCCGAGAGGCTGTAGAGGCAGGAGATCTCCACACGGCGGCTAGTCTCGCCCTTGTCTACTACGATAAGGCGTATGCCAAATGTGGTCAAACGGGTTCGTGGCAACACCCTGTTTGGCGTTATTTCCCGACAGAAGACAATCCTAAAAAGGCAGCACAGGCTATTATTGCCCGGCTCGAATACCTGCAATAACACCTTCTATTATGGTTTTACGAAATATCTTTTTTCTACTTCTTGCGGCGCTTCCCTTAGGGCAGTTAGTTGCTCAAGGGGTTGCCCCTAATCCCCTTGCTTTGGCGCGTGTCGATAGCTTGATTCGTGCGAGCGAAGAGTCCGGGGTTGCCCGTTATTCCTTCGCGGTGCAGGATGTGAGTCAGGATACACTTTGGGCTGCTTATCGCCCCGAGGAGATGTGTACTCCAGCCTCCATTACCAAACTGTTTACTGCGGCTACGGCACTTGAGTCGCTTGGAGCGGACTACTCTTTTTGTACCGAATTGTACATGGAGGGAGAGCTGAAGAATGGAGTGCTCTACGGCAATCTTCTCGTGATAGGGAGCGGGGACCCCTCCATCGATTCTAAGTTCTTTGAGCAAGACAAAGAGCGCTGGCAGCAGAGTGTACTCCAGACCGTACAGGCAAAGGGTATCCGCAGAATAGAGGGGAATATCGTGATAGATGCCTCTCGCTTTGAGCGCATGGGCATTCACCCCCGTTGGGCTCCCGACGATCGGGGGGACTACTACGCCGCAGGGGTATATGGCTTCAATTTGTACGACAATTGGCTCGATCTCTATTTCGCAACGGGGGGCGTAAAAGATAGCATCCGCCTTGTAGGCACCTACCCCAAAGGGGTGCAACTCACGCTCGACAACCGCCTAAAAGTAAACTGCAAAACGCAGGGTTGGGAGGGAGATGGTATCAACCTTGTAGAGCATCGCACGCTATTGGGCACGCTCCCTTGCAACAGAGAGAGTGTGCGTGTAGCCATAGACCTTCCGCATCCGCCTCTGTATGCCGCTCGCTTGTTGCGCACTACGCTTGAGGGGCAGGGCATTGAAATCTTGGGGCAAGAGGAGGCGCGTTTTGAGTCATCCACCCACCCTCGTACTCTGATAGGGCGTTACTACTCTCCCTCTTTGAGGGACCTTTGCCGAGAAATGAACTTCCGAAGCCTCAATCATTATGCCGAAGCCCTTTTCAAAGCACTTGTAAAAGAGAATGGGGCAACAAGTAACGCCGCCTGGCTTCGGGAGCAGGAGATCTTGAGTAACTGGGGGGTGACTCTCTCTCCAAAGGCGCATCTCTACGATGGGTCGGGTCTCACTCGTGCCAATCGACTATCTGCCCAAGATATGGTAGCTTTGCTCGTGGGGGTCTCTACTAAGGCACGTGGGAATACGCTTGATGCCTTTGCGCAATCGCTCCCTAGGGTGGGTCGGGAAGGAACGGTCAAAAGTTTTATGCCGGGAACTTCTCTTAAACTCTACTGCAAAAGCGGATCTATGAGAGGGGTGCAGACCTATGCCGGGTATCTCTATTACCAAAGGCGGGTGTATGCCATAGCCCTTCTGGCCAATGGTTGTGCCAATAGAGCGAAGGTGCGCGGGGTGATGCAGCAATATATTGAGGGGCTATTCCCTCCCAAATTCTAAGTATAAATCCCTAACCCTTTCGCTTCTCGTGGACTATATTCAGATTATCGAACTTGTAGCAGCTGCCCTCGGGGTGCTCTATCTTGTACTTGAGGTAAAGGCAAGTATGTGGCTCTGGCGCGTGGGGGTACTGCTCCCCTTGTTCTATATTTATATCTCATGGCAGAGCAAGGTGTACGGCAATATTATTGTCAATCTTTACTACCTCATTACCTCCATTTGGGGCTGGTGGCTCTGGGCAAGGCAGGGAAAAACTACGGAAGACGAAGGGGCAATTAGGAGTTTTGTACGGCAGCAGCGAAAAAATCGGGTGCTTACTCTCGCCGCACTTCTTGGGGGAGTCGTGGCTTTGTCTTGTGTTCTGTTGCCTCTTTTTGCCTACCTGACGGATAGCCCCTATCCCCTATTGGATAGCATAGCCACCTGCTGTGGCTTTGTGGGGATGTGGCTATTGGCGAAGAAGTTCCTAGAGAATTGGTATTGTTGGATTGTCTCCAATGCGCTCTATTGTACGCTCTACTTCTTGCAGGGCTTCTACATCACGGCCGCTTTTTTTGTCGTCTATACGGTTCTGGCCGTAGTGGGGCTTATTCGCTGGAGTAAGCAAGCTGTACTCTAACTTTGCAGTATGAAGCATTATAGCCTTTCCCTCAATATCTTGCTGGCTCTCTTGGCTATTGCTGTAGCTACGCTGCCTGTGGTGCTATCGCAGCAACTGCACCGTAAGATGGTGGCGGACGAGCGTGCCAAGATGGAGTTGTGGGCGGAGGCTACGGAGGGGCTTGCCAGCGATAGCGAAGAAAATGCCCTCAATCTGATGCTCCATATCATACAAAGCAATGAGACGATACCTATACTTCTCGTGACAGATAGGGATTCGATTGTCTCTTTTAACAACATTTCCATCCCGGAGGGGCGCGATACGCTAGAATACCTGAGTCGCTACCTCGCTCAGGTGCGAGGGGGCTATCCGCCCATTGCCATAGATTTAGGCGCGGAGGGGTACCAATATCTCTACTATTCGGATAGCTCTACACTGGAGAGTTTGACGCTCTTCCCTTGGCTGCAGGGCGTTGTTTTCATTCTCTTTGTCGGCATCGTGATTATCGCCGCCGTGTGGGCAAAGCGCAATGCACAAAACCGCCTTTGGGTAGGCCTCTCGAAGGAGACGGCACACCAGCTGGGTACGCCCATCTCGTCTCTCTTAGCCTGGCTCGAATTGTTGCGAGCTGAAGGCATTGCAGAAGAGTCGCTCGTGGAGATGGACAAGGATGTGGAGCGTCTACAGACCATTGCGCACCGATTCCAAAAAATAGGGTCGGAACCCCATTTCGAACGATGCGACCTTGCCGAAGAGGTCGCTACCTCCGCTCGCTATATTTCCACGCGCATTAGCCGTGGGGTCACCCTCTTTTACGACTTTCCCTCGGAGCCGCTACCGGTTATGCTTATCCCTGCACTGTGGAGCTGGGTTATTGAGAATCTCGTTAAGAATGCCGTCGATGCCATGCAGGGAAAGGGAGAGATCACCATTGCCATAGAGCGTAGGGGCCATGTCGCCCTTATTGATATAACCGATACGGGTCGCGGTATCGCTCCTCGCCATCGTAGGCGCATCTTCAACCCCGGGTTCACAACCAAGAGTCGTGGATGGGGCTTGGGCTTGTCGCTGGCTCGCCGCATTGTCGAGACCTATCACCATGGGCGTATTACACTCTTGCGCAGTGAGGTAGGTATTGGCACCACATTTCGTATAAAAATCCCTCTTAATGACTAGTAAAATCTCGCTCAACGCCATGCGTTTCTATGCCTACCATGGCGTACTCCCTCAGGAGAAAAAGGTGGGCAATTGGTTCTCTGTAGATTTGGAGCTATCGGTCGATCTCTCTCGTGCTGCGCTCTCCGATCAACTCCAAGATACGCTTAACTATGCCGAGGTGTATGCGGCTGTGGAGGAGGAGATGGCTATCCCTTCGGAGCTGCTGGAGCACGCCGCAGGGCGTATCTTGAGGCATATTCGTGGGCAGTTCCCCCAAGTGGAGGGGATTATGGTACGGCTGACGAAAGAGTATCCCCCCTTCAAAGGGCAAGTGGGAGGGGCTAGCGTCACGCTCTCCGACGACGTGTAGCTGCTCCGTTGCTCTCCTTCTCTTTTTCTTACCTTGTGTGACTTCGTGGATGAAGTCCGGTGTCTTTTGAGATTTTTCCACCCAAAAAACGAGGAAAGTATTGGGTGAAAAATTTTCCCTTTTCAGCCAAAAAAGAGGGGCATTTCTGCCCAAGAAAATTTTTTGTTTCGGGCAGAAACGGAAAAAGTTTTACCCTGTGGTTTTTTCTCCATCCAATTGATTCGCTTTCTACCTACAATCTGTACTCCTTCCGACGTTCCCTTTGGGCAGAAAACAATTGCTATCTTTGTGGCATATAATTGTAAGAGAAGAAAGCAATGCAGAAACCCCGAAGAGTACTACTAAAGTTGAGCGGAGAGTCGCTCGCCGCCGGTTCCGGTCATGGTATAGATGATGCAAGACTGGCAGCTTATGCCCAAGAAATCGCCCAAGAGGCAGCCCGTGGTTGCCAAATAGGTATCGTGATAGGAGGGGGCAATATCTTTAGAGGAATGAGTGGCGCCGCGCGTGGATTCGATCGAACGACGGGCGACCAAATGGGAATGCTTGCCACCGTAATCAATGCACTCGCTCTAGGCTCAGCCCTCAAGGCTATTGGCTGCAAGGCCATCGTATACACGGCTATTCGCATGGAGCCGGTGGCTCGTCTCTACAGTTCGCATGAGGCAATAGAAAAGCTAGAAGAGGGATATGTGGCTCTCTTTGCCGGTGGTACGGGCAATCCTTTCTTCACAACGGACACTGCTTCTGCCCTACGTGCGGTGGAAATCAAGGCGGACTACCTACTCAAAGGCACGCGTGTGGATGGTATCTATACTGCCGATCCCGAACGAGACCCAACAGCGACACGATTCGATAAAATTACCTTTGACGAAGTCTATACGCGCAATCTTAAGGTAATGGATCTTACCGCTATGACCCTCTGCAAAGAGAACAATCTCCCGATTATGGTGTTTGATATGGATACCCCCGGCAACCTATCCAAACTACTCGGTGGAGACCCGATAGGTACCCTTGTACATAACTAACAAATACACATTCCCCCATCAATAGACAATATGAGTGACGTAAAGCAATACCAACAGCAGGCAGAAACAGGGATGCAAAATGCCATTGAGTATCTCGACGAAAAGCTCGCACACATACGTGCCGGCAAAGCCAATCCCAAGATACTCGACGACATTATGGTGTCTTACTATGGCACGATGACTCCCCTCAATCAGGTCGGTACCGTGACCGTGCCCGATGCACGTACTATCGTTATTACCCCTTGGGAGAAGAAGATTATCAAGGATATTGAGAAGGCCATTATCGACTCTCCCCTTGGGATTATGCCCGAGAATAACGGCGATCTTATCCGCATTGGCATTCCCCCTCTTACCGAAGAGCGTCGTAAGGTGCTTGTAAAGCAGGTAAAGGGCGAGGTAGAAGAGGCAAAAATAAGCGTGCGTAATGCGCGCCGCGACGCTATAGATGGCGTTAAGAAGAGCGTAAAGGCAGACGGCACTCCCGAAGATGTGGCCAAGGATGCCGAGGCAGCAATTCAGAAGCTTCACGATAAATATATTTCTCGTTGCGACGAACTTTTCGCTGCCAAGGAGAAGGAAATCCTTACCGTTTGATTTAGATTTAGAGATGCAACGGCGGAGCAGGGAGGCTTTGGCTCTTCTTTGTGGGAGAGTGCTTTAGCTCCCCGAGGCTTCTTCTCTAACATCTAACAACTAAAATGACAGGGCTCGTACTGCGTTGCGTTGGCAATCTGTGTCGGGTACTACTCGATGGTGACGGAGGGGAGTGTGACGCTCTCGTTAAGGGGAACTTGCGGCTCAAGGGAATCCGCTCTACCAACCCCGTGGTGGTAGGAGATAGGGTGGAGTTGCAGCCTACTCGAGAGGATTTGGAGCACCCCTACTACATTACCGCTATCTGCCCTAGGCGTAACTACATCATCCGCAAGGCTTCTAACCTCTCTAAGGAGTCGCATATACTTGCGGCCAATATAGATGTGGCTTTGCTCGTGGTTACGATGATACAGCCCGAGACAAGCTTTACTTTTGTTGATCGTTTTTTGGCAACAGCGGAGGCGTATGACATCCCCGTTGTTTTGCTTTTTAATAAGATAGACCTCTACGGAGAGGAGGAGAATAGGCGGCTTGCCGAGTGGCAATCGATTTATGCTCCCTTGGGTTATCCTACACTCTCCATCTCGGCGACAGAAGGGATAGGTCTGGAGGAGGTTTGGCCGCATATCGCAGGGCGTATTGTGCTCCTCAGTGGGCACTCCGGAGTAGGCAAGAGTAGTCTTATCAATGCCCTGCTCCCGGGTTCTTCTTTGCGTACCCACAGCATCAGTTTGGCACATGGTACGGGTATGCATACGACTACTTATAGTGCTATGATTCCCCTTGCTGCCGAGCGTGGCGGTGGGTATCTTATCGACTCTCCCGGTATCAAAGGTTTTGGTACGCTGGAGATGAATGAGCACAATGCGCATCACTACTTTCGGGAGTTTTTTGCCCTGAGTGAGGGGTGCCGATTTAGCAATTGTACCCATATCAATGAGCCTGGGTGTGCCGTCTTGGCAGCCCTAGAGCGAGGAGAGATTGCCCCATCGCGTTACGTGAGTTACTTGGGCATCTTGGGTGATGAAGAGGGCGGTAAGTATCGCCCCGAGCAGTGATCTTTTTTCTTTTCTCTTCCCCTTTTTCCACCCTCTCTCTGCTATTAAGGGGCGAGAAGAGTATGATAACGTAATATGAAAAAGAAGTCAACAAAATCTACAACAATAACGGGGCGACGCAAAGCTACGGCGCGCAAGTCGGGTACTAAACGGCTTGCACGGAATAAGCGTCTCTCGGGTCATAAGATTGTGGATAGCATCATAGATTATTTTACCCGCCACCCTCGCGAGGTGGTAAACTACAAGGCCGTAGCCGCAAGTCTGGGCTTTACCACCATGTCTGAGAAGCAATTGGTGGTGCGTACGCTGGAGTCTCTGGTAGAGCAGGGTATGCTTACACAAGTGGAGATTGGGCGTTACCGCTACCAAGTGGGCGCCGAAATGCTGGAGGGAGTCTTCGAGTCTCGCCGTAATTATTGCGTGGTTGTGCCCGACGATGAGAGCGCGGAGGTTATCATTTCTGATAGGAATAATCCGGAGCATGCGCTGGCGGGCGACCGAGTGCGCGTGGCTCTTTTCCCGCTCAAGGCGCGTCGCACTCGCACGGGGCAAGTAGTGGAGGTCTTGCAGCGCCGCCGCTCTACCTATGTGGGGCGCGTTGTGGTTACGAAAGGTTTTGCCTATCTGCATACCGAAGATCGTGCCCTCGATAGTCGCATCCTGCTCCCCCGAGAGGCGTTGGCAGGGGCTAAAAATAACGACAAGGCCATTGTCCGAATCGCGCATTGGGGCGCGCGCGAGCCCGAGCCTACGGGCGAAGTGGTAGAGGTCTTGGGGGCAGCCGGAGACAACAATACCGAGATGCACGCTATCTTGGCAGAGTACGATCTCCCCTATTCTTACCCCGAAGAGGCTGAGGAGGCTGCGCGTCAGATCCCCTCAGAGATCCCCAGTGAGGAGATGGCAAAGAGAGAAGATTTTAGAGAAGTCTTCACGCTTACCATAGACCCTGCCGATGCCAAAGACTTTGACGACGCCCTATCGTGGCGTAAGTTGGAGGGCGGCCTTGTGGAGGTAGGTGTGCATATTGCGGACGTAAGCTACTATGTAACCCCGGGGAGCGTGATTGATAAGGAGGCCTACGAGCGAGCTACAAGTATCTATCTTGTAGACCGTACGATTCCCATGTTGCCGGAGCGGCTTTGTAACGATTTGTGTAGCCTTCGCCCCAACGAGGTGCGCCTGGCTTTCTCGTGTGTATTCGTGCTTAACGAAGCGGCTGAGGTGCAGTCGTATCGCATTGGGCGTACCATTATAGAGAGCAACCGACGCTATGCCTACGAGGAGGCGCAGCAAGTGATTGACACGAAGGAGGGCGACGATGCCGAGGTTATTCTCTCGCTACATAGTCTCGCTCAGCTCCTTCGGAAGCGTCGCTTTGCCCAAGGGGCAATCAATTTTACAAGTCAGGAGGTACAGTTTGTACTCGATGCCGAGGGGCGTCCTGTAGATGTAATGGCTCGCCCTCATGGTACGGCAAACGAACTCATTGAGGAGTTTATGCTCCTTGCCAATAGGACGGTTGCTACCGAGTTTGGCAAAAAGCAGCGCAATAGTAATGGGGACGCCAAGACCTTTATATACCGTATCCATGACCTCCCTGATGGGGATAAATTGAATCAGATGGGGGCGTTTATTCGACGCTTTGGCTACCAATTCAAAAACGCTACTGAGGCTAGCGCCATTAGCAAGAACCTCAATGCCGTGATCGAGGCTTCGCAAGATAAGCCCGAGGCAACACTCATCCAAACTATGGCTGTACGCACGATGGCTCGTGCTGAGTACAGTACAGAAAATATCGGTCACTACGGTTTGGCTTTTGAGTATTACACCCATTTTACTTCGCCTATCCGCCGTTATCCCGACCTTTTGGTGCATCGTCTTGTTGCGCGCTATATGGCAGGCGAGGGCAGTGTGCCGCAAGCGGAGTACGAGGCGTATGCTCAACATTGTAGCGATCAGGAGCAAGTGGCCGCCAAAGCCGAGCGAGACTCCGTACGTTACAAGCAGGTAGAGTATATGAGTACACGCTTAGGCAAAGTATTTGATGGGGTTATCTCCAATGTGGCGGAGTGGGGCTTCTATGTGGAATTGACCCATTCGCATTGCGAGGGATTGGTGCCGATGCGACTTCTCAATGACGACTTCTACGACTACGACGAGAAGAACCTCGCCCTTGTGGGTCGGCGGTATAGACGTAAGTTTACCCTGGGGGATACGGTGCGCGTGCGTGCCATCCATAGCGACTTTGAGCGTCGGCAAATCGATTTTGAATTGGTAGATTAGCCCCCTTTCACTCTGTATGATTACCTTATTAGGGATGCTACCCGAGGAGCTTACCGGCCTTGCTCTCTCCATCGGGATGCCTAAGTTCGCAGGTCGGCAGCTGGCAGATTGGATTTACAACAAACGTGTCACTTCCTTTGACGAAATGACCAATATCTCCCTTCGCCATCGGGCTCTGCTGCAAGAGAAAGCAACGATAGGGCGAAAGGCACCCGTAGCACGAGCCGACTCCAAAGATGGTACGCGCAAGTTCCTCTTTGCCGTGGGTGATGGGGCGCAGTACGTCGAGAGTGTTTTCATCCCTGAGGGGGATCGCGCTACGCTATGCGTCTCCTCCCAGATCGGATGCAAGATGGATTGCCTCTTTTGCATGACCGGGAAGCAGGGATTCAAGGGTAATCTTACCTCTGCCGAGATTGTAAATCAGATTCTCTCCATACCCGATAGTGACAAGCTTACCAATATCGTTTATATGGGAATGGGGGAGCCGCTCGACAATGTGGAGGCCGTACTCAAGAGCATTGCCTGTCTTACGCATCCCTCGGGGTTGGCCATGAGCCCCAAGAGAATCACGTTATCGTCTATCGGATTGGAACCGGGGCTTTCTAAGTTTTTGGAGCAATGCTCTTGTCACCTTGCGATTAGTTTGCATAATGCACTCCCCGAGGAGCGACTCTCGATGATGCCCATAGAGCGAGCCATGCCCATAGAGAAAACGATAGAGACCCTCAAGCGGTATAACTTCTCGGGGCAGCGTAGACTTACTTTTGAGTACATCGTTTTCGGGGGGCTTAACGACGATATCGCTCATGCCAAAGCACTCCTACGGCTTATCCGTCCTCTCGACTGTCATATCAATCTGATCCGTTACCATCGTATCCCCAACGTGGCTTTACCCTCCTCCCAAGAGGAGCGAATGCAACGCTTTGCAGACTACCTCAACGCCGCGGGAGTGCCTACAACGATCCGAGCTTCGCGAGGGGAAGACATCGCCGCCGCCTGCGGAATGCTCTCTGCGCAGCACCAGACATCTAAAGGGGATTGCCCTATCTCTGTATAAAAAATACTTATCTTTGTACGAGTTGACTGATACAAGAAATATGCAAGAAACTGGTTACGTGTATATCCTTACCAACCCGAGTTTCCGAGAGGATTGGGTGAAGATAGGCAAGAGCTCTCGTCCTGTCAATATCCGTTCTAAGGAACTGGATAATACAGCCGTTCCTCTCCCTTTTGAGATATATGCAACGATCCAATCTGTAAAGTACCATGAGATTGAGCATTTGGTACACAAAATGATTGATAGATTAACCCACTTGCGGATACGGCAGAATAGAGAGTTTTTTAATGTTCCCCCTCATGTTGCTCTAGATATCTTCCGTGATATTGCCAATACAATAGATGATGCAGAGATTGTGGAGTACAACAACAATAAACCCATACTTTCAGTTGAGGGTGGGCTTATTTTGCCTTCTCAGAAACCCATTTCCAAAGGAGGGGCGAAGCTGCTCCCTGGCAGTACAGAACCGCGAAGCACGCGAGAGCGTTTTCGCTTTAGCCTTATTGGAATAGAAGTGGGAGCTCTTGTGCGTTTTGATCCAACAGGGCTTATAGTACGTGTTGCCAGTGACAATCAAGTAGAGCATCAGGGTAAAGTTTATAAGCTTTGCCCCTTTGTTAGAGCGTTTTTACCCCTTGAAAAGAGAACTCCGTCTGATCAATATCAAGGCTCTAAGTATTTCTCTTATCATGGTCGTGTTTTAGAGGATTTGCGAAAGGAAAAAGAGGCAAAAGAATCTCAATCAGCCGAGACCTGAGGAATGATCTAGCGTGAAAAGACTTCTCTTTTACACTAGAATTGATTAGTTTTGTTCTCACGAATTTGGCAAATGGTATCATGCACAAGGCTTTACAGCAACTAGCCCTCTCTGTGGCTTTCATCATTTTATGTCCCATGATGATGTGGGCGCAGACTGATGTTGTACGCTACTCCGCTACCGAATATCAAGACCGAGGCGTCGTCTACTACTTGCCTAAGAGCCGGTTGGATATAGCTCTAAGGGTCGTAAAAACAACCGTAACTCCGGGAGAATTTTCGGAGTATGCCCCACTTCTTCTTGGGCAGAAAGTGGCTACCGAATTGGCCGTATCATACGAGATCGAGTCGGCAGAAGTTCGTTCGTTGGGAGTCCCTGACGAAAACTATAGCTACCTAGTGGAGTTTAAGGCAGCGCAGCCCTATAGCTATGTCGCTCTAACCAAAAATGGAATACTATCGGGTATCAACGGCTATTCTACGCCCCTACAAGAGGAGGTTGCATCTCCGCCGTTTGCCCCTAGGCAAGAGGGGGGAGATCCCTTGCTTCCTCGGGAGTTTGCCTTGGCTACTTCGCGTGCTAAAAAGGCTCAAATTGCTGCCAATCACCTTTTTTCTCTTCGAGAAGATCTCATGAGTCTGCTCTCGGGCAAGGCAGAGTATGCGCCCCGAGAGGGAGAGGCGTATACCTTGGCTGTTTCTCGCCTTGAGGGACAAATTGCGGCAGTGGAGCGTCTTTTTGTGGGGACAATGGCGCGAGAATCCCTTACGCAACACTACAAAGTGGAGCCGGAGGAGGAGATAAACCACCGCACCATCGCTCGCTTTTCTCCCGTCGTGGGTCTCCTGCCTGCAACGAGCCGAGAGGGAGAAGCGATTACCTTAGACCTAAAGGCAACGCGCCGCGCGCCTTTGCTCTCCCCCGAGGAGCTGGCAAAGCAGGAGCGGAAGTTGCATGGCATCATATATAACTTGCCGGGGAGTGCCACTGTTCGCCTCCAGAAGGGCTCTCGCCTCTTTGCCGAGGTGGAGGTGCCCATTACTCAGTTTGGCACACGAGTTTCACTCGCCAATCAAATCCCGAAGAGCAAAGACAACTCTTTTTCCATCCTCTTTGATACGGATACGGGGGCTTTGCTTAGTATAAATCCTGTAGCAACACCCATGCCATAGGACGCTTGTAAATTCAAAATCATTAATCATATTAATTCCTAGTAACCAGTATGTTCAAAAATCATCCGAAAGGACTTGTAGCGGCAGCCCTAAGTAACATGGGGGAACGCTTTGGCTACTACATTATGAACGCAGTGCTACTGCTATTCCTCTGTTCCAAGTTTGGATTGGACGACACCACGAGTGGTGTGATCTACTCCGTCTTCTACGCATTGATTTACATCCTCAGCCTTGTTGGGGGTGTTGTTGCCGATAGAAGTCAGAATTATAAGGCAACGATCATTTCGGGTCTTGCCGTTATGACGTTGGGGTACGTCTTGATTTCTATCCCCATTATGTCTACATCCGACAACATCAGCTGGCTACTCCCCTTCACTTGCTTTGCTCTGTTGCTCATCGCTTTTGGTAATGGGCTTTTCAAGGGTAACCTGCAAGCCATTGTGGGTCAGATGTACGACGACTTGGAAACCGAGGCCGCCAAAGAAGGCGAAGAAGCTCTCCGTCTTGCTAAGGGTAAGCGCGACTCCGGGTTCCAAATCTTCTACGTTTTCATCAATATCGGTGGTCTCATTGCCCCCTTCGTTGCCCCTCTCTTGAGAAGCTGGTGGCTCGGGGTTCACAACTTGACCTACAACGCAAGTTTGCCCGAATTGTGCCATAAGTTTATCAACAACGGAGGCAACTTGGTAGGACAAGATTTGGACAATATCACCAAGTTGGTATCCGAAGTTGGTGGCTCAGAAGTTACTCTTGAATTCTGCCAAAGATACCTAGATATATTCAATGCCGGGGTGCACTACTCGTTTATTGCTTCCGTTGTTGCCATGCTTATCTCTATGGTGATTTTTGTTGTAACAAAGAAGCAATTGCCTAACCCTGCTAAGAAAGAAGCGCACAAGGCAGTAGACTATACGCCCGAAGAAAAGGCTGCTATGGCGTCTGAGATTAAGCGTCGTTTGTATGCTCTCTTCGCAGTATTGGGTGTTGCCATCTTCTTCTGGTTCTCTTTCCACCAAAACGGACAGTCACTCTCTGTTTTTGCTCGTGACTTTATCGTAACCTCCTCTATTCCCCCCGAAATTTGGCAGGCTGTGAATCCCTTCTTCGTGATTGTGCTCACCCCCATCATCATGGCCATCTTTGGGGCATTGGCACGCAGAGGCAGAAGTATCTCTACTCCTCGTAAGATTGCCATCGGTATGGCTATTGCTGCCATTGCCTATGTGTTCTTGGCAATCTTGTCTATGATCAATGGATTCCCCTCGGGCGACGAATTCCGCGCTATGGATCAAACGGCACAAAATGCCATGAAGTCCGGAGCTTGGGTGCTCATCGTTACCTATTTCTTCCTTACGGTGGCAGAGCTCTTTATCTCTCCTCTAGGGTTGTCGTTTGTATCTAAGGTGGCTCCCAAGCACTTGCAGGGTTTGTGCCAAGGCTTGTGGCTCGGTGCAACAGCGATAGGTAACTTGCTAATTTGGATTGGCCCGTTGATGTACAACAAGATCCCTCTCTGGCAGTGCTGGACAGTATTTGCAATTGTCTGCATTATCTCCATGGGAATCATGTTGGCTATGGTCAAGTGGCTTGAGCGTGTAGCGCACTAATCCCGATTCGATCCCTCATAAAGAGCATAGCCCCTGTCTCTCCAGCAGCGAGAGGCAGGGGTGTTTTTTTTGTAGAGCTACCTCTTGCTCTGTTTTTAGCTACGTGATAGATGGTAGGCATTCAGCCTAATCCCTCTGGGGATATAGGCTGAGTTTTACTTTGTTGCTGCCTGAGAAATCTAAAAATTTCACCCTGTAATGGGGTGCCTTTTTGGGTGGGTTCTGATTTTTTATTGGCTGGGCTTTTTTCTTCTCCTTACAGAAAATTAGGGCAAGCGCATCAAAAATTTTGAGACAATACAAGTTGCTAATTTTCAGATAATTGCATTTTGGAGAATATACTCAAAGATCAAAACTATGATTGATAATCAGGCACTTGCATTTTGATGCGGGAGCCCTGTGATTACTTCCTGTTTTTTTGTATATCAAAAATGTTTCATTACATTTGTGGTGCAGGTTATTAGGTAGTACCACCCTCTGCGGGGCTGGTGTGGTGGTATTTGATAGTGTTTAACTTGTTATTTTTGAACCTTATAATATATAAGTCTATGAAACTAAAACATTTAATGGGAGTACTACTAGTATTACTATTAGGCTCCGGAATCGCAAAAGCTCAGACAAAGTATGGCTTTTGTATTTGTGAAGTAGAAGTCAACTCGGGAAACGTAGACAAACTGGATGAAATCCCAGGCGTCACCGTTGGGGCTGGCGGACATATCACTTACTCACCTGAGACTAACACGCTAAGCATCAAGGACGTCTCAATGCAGGCTGAAGGGGTAAGGATGTGTCTATACGTGTACTCAGCATACAAAAATCTGCCATTCACATTGCACCTTGAGGGAGAAAATCAGTTTAACACCACTCATAAGGAAGCTTTTGGGATGGAATGTGATGCACGTATTGAGGGAAGCGGGGAACTCTTTATAAGAACAAACTTTTTTGGGATCTTCGTATCTAACGACGCTACTCTCGCGATCGAAGATTGCTCTCTTGAGATCGTCTCCGAGACGGACGGAAAGGGTCATGCCGGCATTAGCGGATACTTGAGAACTCAAGCCAAATTAGTGATTAAGAATGCCAGTATCTACGCCAAAGCATCTGGAAAAAAAGACATTCCTTATCCCTATGCTATCGGTGGGTTTGAGAGTATCACCCTAGAGGGATCCGTAATAACTCAGCCGAGCAATGCGGGGATAGGCAGTTACACCTTCTACTGGCCTGGCGGCACACCTTGCACGAACCAGTTCGTCATGTCTGGGGATAAACCCACCACGGAAGTGCGGATAGAAAAAGTGATTCCCTATGAATTTGATATTTGTGGAGTAGGGGTCAACTTGGAAAACGTAAAGAAGCTAAATGAAATCGAGGGCGTCACCGTCGGGGCTGGCGGACATATCACCTACTCACCTGAGACTAACACGCTAAGCATCAAGGACGTCTCAATGCAGGCTGAAGAGGGAGAGAGGTGTCTATACGTGTACTCAGCATACGAAAATCTGCCATTCACATTGCACCTTGAGGGAAAAAATCAGTTTAACGCCACTGATGAGACAGCTTTTTGGACGGAATGTGATACACGTATTGAGGGAAGCGGGGAACTCTTTATAAGAACAAACCATTATGGGATCTTCGTACATCACGACGCTACTCTCGCGATCGAAGATTGCTCTCTCGAGATCGTCTCCGAGACGGACGGAGAGGGTTATACCGGCATTAGTGGATACTGGAATACTCAACCCAAATTAGTGATTAAGAATGCCAGTATCTACGCCAAAGTATCTGGAAAAGAAGTCGGTCATTATCCCTATGCTATCGGTGGGTTTGAGAGTATCACCCTAGAGGGATCCGTAATAACTCAGCCGAGCAATGCGGGGATAGGCAGTTACACCTTCTACTGGCCTGGCGGCACACCTTGCACGAACCAGTTCGTCATGTCTGGGGATAAACCCACCACGGAAGTGCGGATAGAAAAAGTGATTCCCTATGAATTTGATATTTGTGGAGTAGGGGTCAACTTGGAAAACGTAAAGAAGCTAAATGAAATCGAGGGCGTCACCGTCGGGGCTGGCGGACATATCACCTACTCACCTGAGACTAACACGCTAAGCATCAAGAATGTCACGCTACAACCTAGTGAAGGAGTTTTCGCCGTATACGTGGACTGTCAGTCTGATGATCAGTTATTTACGTTGTCTCTAGAGGGAGAAAATCAATTCAACATTGTCTCTAATTGCCTGCCGCTCTATACAGATGCGGATATGCGTATTGATGGAAGCGGAAAACTATCTATAAGAACAAAAGGCACAGGAATCTTCGTAGCTAACGACGCTACTATGACGATCGAAGATTGTACTCTCGATATCGTCTCCGATACGAACGGAGATGGTCGTGCCTGCATTGAAGCAAATTGTAGCGAACGGTCCCACTTAATGATAAAGAATGCGAGTATCTATGCCAAATCATCTGGAAAAGAAAACGCTTATTATCCCTACGCTATCGGAGAATTTGAGTCGATACTCTTAGGGGGTGTTACGATAACCGAGCCACGCGACGGTGTGGTGGGCAGTTACACCGTACAAATGGGCGAAAATTATTACACAAAGCAGTTCATCATGTCCGGGGGTAAACCCGCCACAGAAGTGAAGATAATGAAGACGCTTGCTGTAGAAGAGGTAGATGTTGCCGACCTACGTATTTATCCCAACCCTGCCACCGATTACGTACAGGTAGAGGGGGCAAAAGCAGGGGCATCCATCGCCCTATACAGCTTAGAGGGGATACGCTTGCTCGCTGCCGAGGCCAACGAAGCGGGTGCAGTAGAGCTTGACCTCACCACGCTGCCCACAGGCAACTATGTAGTAAAGGCGGGAGGGAAGTATTTGAAGCTATCTGTAAAACACTAAACCCGTACTACTCCGTCCGATGCTCTGAGAGGAGCAACAGAATATATTGAGGGGATGTGGCGTGGCATAAAGACCACCGCATCCCCTCTGCCTATTCATTGGCGGGCAAGAGAGCATCTCTTCGGCAACAATCTCCGCTCGACAAATACCTAACTACCGGCACAGCGAAAGCGCGAGGCACCCCCCCTCCGAAAGCATCGAATGAACCGATAATCTACTTACTCTTTTGCATTACTTCCCAGGGCAAGCGCATCAAAAATTTCGAGACAATACAAGTTGCTAATTTTTAGACGATTGCATTTTGGAGATTATACTCAAAACCATGGTTGATAATCAGACTCTTACAGTTTGATGCGGGAACTCTAACAGAAAATGGATTCGCTTGTGCGAAAATAATAGTACCTTTGCTTCGTACTGGGAGCTACGCCATGGACACAACGGTGAAAAATACTACGCAGCCCTCGTATACAAATGAAGAGTAGGAAGAAGAGATTAATGCTCTAAGGATTGATGTTCTCATCCTCTTTCCCTTGTATTCTCCGCCTAGGGAGAGGAAGGGGTAATGGGAAAAAGACAAAATAGAAATAGACAAATCACTTAAAAATTACAGATGCTATGAACAAAATGAAAACATGGATGTCTCTATTGACTACTGCAGCTATGCTCGCTTTGATGAGTGTAGTTTGCTCCGGATGTGACCCTAAGAATGGAGGTGGTAACGATCCGGATCCTAGTGATGCCACAGGGATTACCCTCAGTGCAACTGAGATGACCCTCATGGTCAATGAAACTAAACAACTCACGGCTGTACTCAATGCCGAGGCCAAGGTCAAGTTTGTCACCTGGTCTTCCAGCAACGAGAGAGTTGCTACCGTTATGCCCGATGGTACCGTAGCCGGGATCGCAGAGGGAAATGCAAAGATCACAGCTTCTGCCGGATCTGCTCGTGCCGTGTGCAAGGTACAAGTAAAAGGAACGAAGACGCTTGAGCCTCTTGAAGTTACAATGACTGGGAAAATAGACCACGAAAAGCACACTCCCGGGCAAAGTGGCTCAGTAAGTTTCAATCGTTTCCCCGCCTCTGTTGCAGAGTTCATGCAGGTGCGTGAGAAAATCGGGAAGGAGCCTCAGGGGGCTGTAGCTTTGGAAATTATGGCGATGGAGATGTATCGTCGCAATCGCAGTGTTGGTACTGAGTGCCTTAAGTGGTGCAATACGTTTACCAATACGGGTGCCTGCCTAGATCGACTTAAAGAGATTTTTGGGACGGATATAAATTATGCTCGTCCCTATCAGATGGCTGCATTCTTAGAGGGAGCTACCCCCCAGAATGGTTATAAGCCGAACGAACCCTACACGGTAACAATTGATGTCCGTGAGAACAGACCCTACCAAGAATCGGGAATTTTCCAGACAAAGGTTCTTGCTTTTTGGATCCATTGCGGAGGTGGAAAGCCTGGTTCAAAGAAGGGGATTGAAGTACTCAAAACATTGAAAAAAGATGAAGTGAGTAAGGATCCATATTTTATTGTTTTCACTTGTCCCGACCTCTATTTTCAGGTGGAACCCATTAGTTTTTCCGCTACTTTTGAAGGCCTGAAGTAAGAATTTGTCACTCGAGGGGGCGGCTGAGAAAGTCTCTCCGGAGAGGGCGATTTTACTAGACGGGAAACCGAGAAGAGCGCTTCTTTTGCTCCTATCGGTTTCTTTTTTTTGTGTCTTTCTGTACTTTTGTGTCCCAAGATGAGATACAAACAATACACTTTTAGCTTGAGCCGCGAGGCCCATGCTGCCGAGTGGGATGCCACGATTTATCTTCCAATTCTGAGTCAAAGTTTGGCAGATATTGGCTTCGAAACGTTTGAGGAGTACCCCGAGGAGGGGCGTCTTGTGGGCTATGTGAGTGAACGATTTTTCGCCGCTCTCCCTAGCGAAGGCGTGTGGCATTTGGAGTATCTCCCCTTGTCTTTTTTGTACACTTCTTCCGCTTGCGCGAGTGAGAACTGGAATAGCCGTTGGGAAACGGAGAGTTTTACACCACTGGCTTTGGGCGAAGATCTGTATGTGCGAGCACCCTATCACGCCCCCTCGCCTTGTGCTGCACGGGAGTTGCTGCTAGAGCCGCGCTGTGCTTTTGGTAGCGGGGCACACCATACGACGCAGATGATGCTTTCTCTTCTTCTAGAGGAAAAATCAGCTCTTGCTCACGCATGTGTGCTGGATGTAGGGTGCGGTACCGGCGTCTTAGGAATTGCCGCAGCCCTCTTGGGAGCCGAGCGCGTTGGCTTTGTTGATATAGACGCTACGGCGGTAGAGAATGCTCGGCATAATGCAGAGTTGAATGGACTTACGGCTCCCCGCTCTTTTTACGAAGGAATACTAGAGGAATTGGCGTTGGACGCGGCCTCTTTTAATTGCCTTCTTGCCAACATCCACCGCAATATCATCCTGCACGACTTGCCCCGATATAAAACACTACTATCCCCCGGAGGACTTTTGTTCGTGAGCGGATTTTACGTGGGAGAAGACGAAGAAATCATCACCTCTACCCTAGAGCGGATGGGCTTTGCCCCTAGGGCGAGAAAAGAAAGTGGCGAATGGGTGGCTCTTTCTTTCACCTCCTTGTCTAACTAAAGGAAACGAAAAAGCCCCACAGCAACAGAACATTGCTATGGGGCCCAGCGATTGGATTCAGGTAAAGAATCGCTCCCTGAAGTTTATGCTTCGGGGATATTTTTTAGTACCTCTACAAGGTGACGCCAGAAAAGGTCTACCGTGGCGATCTCCATCTTTTCTACGGGAGAGTGAACGTCGCGCAACGTAGGACCAAACGAAACCATATCTAGGTAGGGATATTTGCTGAGGAAGAGTCCGCACTCAAGCCCTGCATGGATGGCCTTAACGGCAGGTTCTTTGCCAAAGAGCTTCTTGTAGGCATCCACCGTAACCTTGAGGATGGGAGAATCCGTATTGGGGCTCCAGCCGGGATAGCCGTCGCGTACTTCCACTTCGGCTCCGCTCAATTCGAATACAGCCTTCACCATGTTGCCAACATCCGTCTTGAGAGATTCGCTAGAAGAGCGTTGGCTCGTTTCTACGCGGATTACACCCTCCTCTTTCATCTTGATAGAGGCGAGGTTGGTAGAGGTTTCCACAAGGCCTTCGATGCTGTGGCTCATGCCCATCACGCCGTGGGGGCAGCTGTAGAGACCTAAGATAAGGCGACGAGTTGTATCGGCATCCACAACGTGTGTGGGAGCGTCGGCAGTATTTACCGCAATCTTAACGCTAGGATCTACGGCTTTTAGCTCTTGACGAACATCGCCGTCAAGCTCATTGATAATCACGCTGAGGGCTTCTTTTTGATTCATGGGCACCCCGATTACGGCAGTTGCTTCGCGAGCGATGGCGTTGTGTAGGTTACCGCCGTCGATATGTGCAAGCACCATAGGCATCTTTTCGCGTACTGCGTAGAGAGCGCGGGTGATGATCTTGGTGGCAGCACCAAGCCCTACATGGATGTCACCCCCTGAGTGTCCGCCCTTGAGACCACTCACCTTGATGGTAGCATAGTAGTACTCTTGGGGAGCCTTTTCTTGGGTGTATTTGTAGTAAGCCATTGTGCCCATACCTCCGGCGCAGCCGATAAACATTTCGCCTTCGTCTTCGCTATCGAGGTTTAGAAGGATGGTACCTTTTACGAATCCGGGGGCTAGGTTCATAGCGCCGGTTAGGCCGGTTTCTTCGTCAACGGTGAAGAGACATTCGATAGGGCCATGCTCTAGGGTATCGTCTGTTAGTACCGCCATTTCTGCAGCAACGCCTATTCCGTTGTCCGCACCCAGTGTTGTACCATCGGCACGTACCCAGTCTCCGTCAATAATTGTGCGGATGGGGTCGTTGTCGAAGTCGTGGATTGTATCGTTGTTTTTCTCACAAACCATATCCACGTGGCTCTGAAGAATTACCGTCTTGCGGTTTTCATAGCCTTTGGAGGCAGGTTTGCGAATAACGATATTACCAGCGGCATCTTGGTCGTATTCTAATTTGTGCTCCTCGGCAAATTTCTTAAGAAAAGCAAGGATCTTCTCTTCTTTTTTGCTCGGACGAGGCACTTGAGTGATTTGGTGGAAGTAGCCCCATATTGCAGAGGGCTTGAGTTCAGTGATGTTCATAGCGTTTCTCTATGTTCTATTTATACTTATCTTTGTGCTACAAATATAGAACAAAATGCCGATAATACTGATAATTGCCCTCATAATCGTGCTCTTGGCAGTGATTCTTTTGGGGGTTCGTGTCTTTTTTGTTCGTGGGGGCAAGTTCCCTAGTACGCACATAGAAGCAAATAAAGCGCTCAGGGAGAAGGGAATCCATTGTGCCAATAGTCAAATGGAGGCTGAGGCGCGCAGGAAGAATCTTTTCGACCGTATCGATACTGCTAATAAATAGGAAAAAGATAGAATAGACAATCCTCATGCAATCATTCAAACAAGCCCTAGTGGCCTCTTTTGTAGCTCTTGCAATACTCGCATTGGGTACTGCGTGTCAAAGTACAAATAGTACTGCCAACGTGTCCGATTCTTTGGCTTCTCCATCATCAAATGGACTCAAAATTGCCTATGTAGAGCTAGACTCTGTGCTCAATAACTACGAGCAGTACACCGAGATGAAGGCTACGCTTGAGAAGAAGAGCAACGACAGTCGTGCTTCGCTCTCGGCTAAGATGAATAATCTACAGCGTGCCGGAGCCAACTTCCAGCAGAAGTTGCAAAGCAATCAATTCGCCACCCGCGAAGCTGCCGAAGCAGAGCAAGCTCGCCTGATGAAGATGCAACAGGAGTTGGAATCCCTCAACGCCAGCCTCACCGAGCAGCTCATGAAGGAGCAGGAAGCTGCCGAAGAAAAACTCTATAAGACCATCAAAGAGGAAATCGCCAAGATGAATAAAGACTGGGGATTCGACTTGATCCTTTCTAACGTAAAGGCCGATAATATCCTCTATGCAGCCGATGGACTTGATATTACCGGACGTGTGATCGAGGAGCTTAATAAGGCCTACAAAAAGGAGACTCCCGAGGCAACTCCCAAAAAAGAAGAGGCAAAGAAATAGGAGTTTCTTTCGTGCTCCCGAGCTCTTTTGCATTGAGCTCCCTTTCCCTCCCCCTCACCGAAATATCCTCTTAACTCGCATTACTAAGTATGGAACGTACCTATTACATCTTACGCAACAACCAGCAAGAGGGCCCTTTTACGCGTCAAGAGATTTTGCAAATGGCTCTGCCCGATCAGACTTTGCTATGGAGTGAGGGGTGGACACGCTGGCTCCCTCTTGCCGAAGTAGATGACTTTTCTCCCTCTCAGGAGGGTGGTGAACTTCCGCCGGCTCTCCCGGAGGAGGAGCGAAAAGGACTTGCACGGGAGTATCATTTGGCGAATCTCCGCGAGCAAATCGGGGTATTCACCCTCGAGGAGCTACGTCGAGATCCCTCCCCTCTGAGGCAAGCAAAATGGGTTTGGTACCAAGGGCTTACCGAGTGGATAGCATTGGATAAGGAGCCTGAGATAGCCGCATTACTCGCTGCACAAACCCAAGAGAGTGCACCTACTCCCCCTCCTGCTAAGCCTGCGGTAGCTACTCCTCCGCCCTATCATGGGGCTTCGGCATCGTCTGAGGTGCCCCCTTCGTTCCCCGGCGCTGCAAGAGAGGGAGGAAATGCTCAAGGTAGAGTCTATACTCCCGAGCCTTCGCTCTGGAGCTATTTTATTGGCTGCATTACCAAGCGGTTTGCGCAATTCTCGGGACGAGCCAGACGGCGTGAGTTCTGGGGATTCGTGCTCTTTTCGTTCATTTTCCGTTACCTGGTTCAGTTCTTATCGTCTTTCATTCTCTTTCCTTTCATCATGTCCGATGTTTTTGAGGAGAGGCTGTTCGATGCCTATATGAGTGGGGGTATCATAGATATGTATGGCGAGATTTTTAGGAATCCCGGCTTTATCACTTCCTATGGACTTCTTACGTTGGTGTCCCTATTCTTCCTGATCCCGTCGCTTGCTGTCTCTGTGCGCCGTTTGCACGATATTGGCAAGTCGGGTTGGTTCCTCTTGATCACGCTTATCCCTGTGGTGGGTTCGATTATCTTTATCATCTATGCCGCCCAGGAGGGAGTGCGTTGTTCTAATAAATATGGAGAGGATCCCAAGGCTCCTCAGACCCCTAATTAAGACGCGGTTTATAGGGGTATAGATGGATTCTTAATACCCTATGCTCCTACAACAACTACCTTTGCTCTCAGAAAATAAGAACTGAAAGAAAATAATAGAAAGAGAAAAGAATTATGAAGAAGTACATCTGTGAACTTTGCGGGTACATCTACGATCCCGAAGTAGGAGACCCTGATAGCGGCATCGCCCCCGGCACACCTTTTGAATCCATCCCAGACGATTGGGCTTGCCCTCTCTGTGGTGCCGAAAAGTCGGACTTTGTTCCCTATAACGGCTAAACCCGACCCATCCTCCTCACGAGAATGGGGATATTCATAAGCAATAAGGCGCCCCTGTCTTTAGAGAGTTGGTTTATAAGCCTTCTCTCTTAGGGCAGGGGCTTTTTTTATTGCTCTCTCTTACGCGTGGAGCGGAGGGCACCTGTAGGATATTTGTACATTTGCATCCGGAATATAAACAACCGAAAATAGAAAGATATGCTACCTATCCATCAAACTTGTCAGCTGGAGGTAACTCTCCAAGATCACCACTCCGCCATCCATGTTGGCTCGGGAGATTTACCCGTTTTTGGCACGCCTGCCATGATTGCTCTTATGGAGAAGGCCTCGGTACAACTCGTTGCTCCCCATCTAGAGGAAGGGGCTTCTACTGTGGGGATTCACCTTGATGTACACCACACTCGTGCCACGGCAATAGGGCAGACGGTGCGCGTGATGGCAACCCTTACCGAAGTGGATGGGCGTAAACTTATCTTCGATATTCGAGCCGAAGATAGCCAAGGAGAGATTGGGCACGGTACGCTGGAGCGTTTCATTGTCTATCGGGAGAAGTTCATGGCAAAGCTAGCTTAATACAGCCTTTCCACGCCCACCGGCATAACGACCCCTCGCTTATGTCGAGAAATTAAGGTGTCTATCCGAAAAAAGATAGGCACCTCTTTTTTTTGTTTTAGGCTGATTTTGGAGGTGTTTTTATCTGATCTTTGCAGAAGAATCTCCCTGTAAATTTTCTTTTTCTTCCCAGAAATGGAAGTCGTTATTAGGTGCTATTTCTATACCTAGGAATGGTTGTTTTATCCTCAAATTGCCCGTTATTGTCATTTGCTTATTGCAATATGGAAAGTATTCCCTATCTTTGTTACCGAAAAATTGGTATCAATAGAATGGAAAGTCTTTTTAGGACACACGATCATTTATTGCGTGCACGTGAGAATACGGTACGGCGCACGCTGATGGATGAAATCGACCCCAAAGAACGCTTGGTAGGGATTGTGGGCGCTCGGGGAGTGGGTAAGACCACTTTCTTATTAGATTGGGCTAATGAAAAGTATGGGCCTCTTAATCGTAAGGCTCTATACGTCAATCTAAACCAATTCCTATTTACGACAAAAACTCTTGTGGAGTTTGCCGGAGAGTTTGTAGAAGGGGGTGGCGAAACACTTCTGCTCGACCAGATTTTTAAGTATCCCTCTTGGCGAGAAGAACTCCTAGAGTGCTACGAAAAGTTTCCCTCTCTCAAGATTATCTACTCGGGCTCTCCTCTAATCGTAGGTACGGGGGCAAACGGCTGGGAGCCGGTGGGCAAAACATACGAATTGCGCGGTTTCTCTTTGCGAGAGTTTATCTATTCTCAGACAGGAGTAGAGCTGCCTGTCGTACAATGGGACGACATTCTTCATCGTCATATTGACATCACTCGGGAGATACAGGAGAAGCTCAATCCGCTACATTGGCTCAACGAGTACTTTCAGTACGGCTACTATCCCTACTTCATGGAGCAGCATAGCTCCTCCGAAGATGTTCTTAAAAATATCAACATGACACTAGAGGTCGATGTTATGTACATTCGTAATATCGATCAGCGTCTCCTCCCCAAGCTCCGTAAGCTTATCTATCTTATGGCCATGGAGGGGCCCTCGTTGCTCAATGTGTCTCGCCTTGCCAAAGGCATTGATACCTCTAGGGCAACGGTAACCAATTACGTGAATTTCTTACGCGATGCCCACCTCGTCAATTTGGTACACAAGAATGGTTCGGCAGAGGTTAAGGCGCCTACTGTTTTCTATTTGCAGAATACCAACCTTCTCTATGCCCTATTGCCTCATACCCCTATGGGTGCGCATGTGGGTAACGATGTGTGCCGTACGTTCTTCCTCAACCAGATAAACCAAGGTAGAAATGTGGAGGCATCAATACGGGCTAATGTCAATTTCATTATAGATGGTACGCAGGAGTTCCGTGTAGATCGCGAGATAACCGCTCGCTATCATCCCAAGCGTTTCTATGCCGTACATGGCATTAACGTAGGGAGCCGCAACGTGATCCCCTTGTGGCTTTTCGGCTTCCTCTACTAAGTCTTTTAGAAGACTTCCCTCAGACAAAAAACAAAACGAAAGAGAGAAATATCTATTATCAAACTTATACAAGCTATGGCAAAACAAAAGAAAATGATGACGTGCGACGGTAACCAAGCCGCAGCACACATCGCCTATATGTTTAGCGAAGTAGCCGCTATTTACCCCATCACTCCATCGTCTACGATGGCTGAGTTTGTAGATGAATGGGCTGCTCAGAAGCGTAAAAACATATTCGGAGAAATTGTAAACGTAGAAGAAATGCAGAGCGAGGGTGGTGCCGTTGCAGCTATGCACGGGGCACTGCAAGCCGGTGCTTTGGCTACTACCTTTACGGCATCTCAGGGGCTTTTGCTCATGCTCCCCAATATGTACAAGATTGCCGGGGAGTTGCTCCCGGGCGTTTTCCACGTATCGGCTCGTGCTATTGCAGCACAAGCTCTTTCTATCTTTGGGGACCAACAAGACGTGATGAGTGCACGTATGACGGGTTTTGCTCAGCTCTGTACAGGTTCTGTACAGGAGGTGATGGACCTTGCGGCCGTAGCTCATCTTACGGCCATTAAGAGCCGAGTTCCCTTTATCCACTTCTTCGACGGCTTCCGTACTTCGCACGAAATTCAGAAGATCGAAAGCCTCGACAACGAAGATATTGCACCACTTGTAGATCGTGATGCTCTGCTCGCCTTCCGCAATCGTGCTCTTACTCCCAATAAACCTGTAACTCGTGGTACGGCTCAGAATGGGGATATTTACTTCCAAAATAGAGAGGCTGCCAATCCGTTCTACCTTGCTGTGCCCGATATGGTACAAGAGTATATGGATAAGATGGCAGAGGTTACGGGTCGTAGCTACCACCTCTTCGATTACTATGGAGCCCCCGATGCAGACCGCGTAATTATCGCCATGGGTTCGGCAACGGAAGCGATCCGCGAAACCATCGATTACCTCCAAGCTAAGGGCGAGAAGGTAGGGCTTCTTGCTGTTCACCTCTATCGTCCGTTTAGCATCAAGCACTTCTTGAAGGCGTTGCCCACCTCGGTAAAACGTATTGCCGTGCTCGATCGTACCAAAGAACCCGGTGCATTGGGCGATCCCCTCTACATGGATGTGTGCAATGTATTCTATGGTAAAGAAAACGCCCCTCTCATAGTAGGCGGTCGTTACGGGCTATCTTCTAAGGATACAACTCCCGCTCAGATTGCCTCGGTTTTCGAGAATTTGAGCCTTCCCACTCCCAAGAACCATTTTACCATCGGGATTGTGGATGACGTTACCTTCTCATCACTTCCTCAACACGAAGACCTTATCTTTGCGGATGGAACATTCGAAGCAAAGTTCTTCGGTCTTGGTGCAGATGGTACCGTAGGTGCCAATAAAAACTCGGTGAAGATCATCGGGGATAATACCAATAAATACTGCCAGGCTTACTTCGCTTACGACTCGAAAAAGTCGGGCGGTTTCACAGCTTCGCACCTCCGCTTCGGCGATAAGCCCATTCGTTCTACCTATTTGGTGGTAACTCCGGACTTCGTAGCTTGTCACGTGCCGGCCTACCTCCATATGTACGATGTGCTCAAGGGGCTCAAGAAGAACGGAACATTCCTTCTCAACTCTATCTGGGCTCCCGAAGATATTGAGCAACATCTCCCCAACAAGGTAAAGCGTTATCTAGCGAAAAACAATATCCGCTTCTATACGATCAACGCAACGGCTATTGCTCAGGAGATTGGTTTGGGTAACCGTACCAATACGATTTTGCAATCGGCATTCTTTAAGATTGCCAACGTAATCCCCTACGATCTCGCTGTAGAGCAGATGAAGAAATTCATTGTGAAGAGCTATGCTAAGAAGGGCGATGACGTGGTAAATAAGAACTATGCAGCCGTAGACCGTGGTAGTGAGATCATCGAAATCCCTGTGAAGGCAGAGTGGGCAAATCTCGAAGATGACGCTCCCGTTCGCCACACAGATGATACGGACTTTATCCACGATGTGGTACGCAAAGTCAATGCACAAGCCGGAGACGACCTACCTGTAAGTGCCTTTATCGGTCGTGAAGATGGTACATGGGATAATGGTACGGCAGCCAGCGAAAAGCGTGGTGTGGCTACATTCGTTCCCGTCTGGAAGATGGAAAACTGTATCCAATGTAACCAGTGTGCCTTTGTGTGTCCTCACGCAACGATCCGTCCTTTCCTCCTCGATGCTGCCGAAAAGAACACAACTGGCGTTGCAACGCTTGAGGCGATGGGTAAGGGTCTCAAGGAAGCCGGCTTAGGATTCCGCATACAAGTGGATGTACTCGACTGCTTGGGCTGTGGCAATTGTGCCAACGTTTGTCCGGGCAATAAGAACGGTAAGGCTCTAGAGATGGTGCTTCTTACTACCCAATACGACGAGCAGGATAACTGGGATAAGATGGTTAAGCAGGTAACCAATAAGTCTAAATTGGTAGATGTATTGGCCAATGTGAAGAATAGCCAGTTCGCACAACCTCTCTTCGAGTTTTCCGGTGCTTGTTCGGGTTGTGGTGAAACTCCGTATGTTAAGCTCATCTCACAACTCTTCGGTACCCGTCAGATGGTAGCCAATGCTACGGGTTGTTCGTCTATCTATTCGGCTTCGGCTCCTTCTACTCCTTATACTACAGATGCTTGTGGTCACGGGCCTGCATGGGCTAACTCTCTCTTCGAAGACAATGCCGAGTTTGGCTTGGGTATGCGCATCGCAGCCAATACAATGAGAGAGCGTTTGTCGCACGTGGTAGAAAAGGCGTTGGCAGACGGAGTGGTTACAGGTAAACTAAAGGCTCTCCTCGAAGAGTGGACTGCTAACTTCGAAAACTCTGCAGAAACACGTCGTCTCAGCGATGCTATCTTGCCCTTGCTAGAGGCTGATAATGCTCCTGCTTTGGCCGAAATGCGTGAACTTAAGGACTACTTCCTCAAGCATTCACAATGGATCATTGGTGGTGACGGTTGGGCATACGACATCGGCTTCGGTGGCCTCGACCATGTACTCGCTTCTGGCAAGAACGTGAATGTACTCGTACTCGATACTGAGGTATATTCTAATACAGGTGGACAAAGCTCTAAGAGTACACCATTGGGTGCTATTGCCAAGTTTGCTGCCGGTGGTAAGCGTGTTCGTAAAAAAGACCTCGGGCTTATTGCCACTACATACGGCTATGTATATGTAGCTCAGATCGCCATGGGTGCTAACCAAGCTCAGACGCTTAAGGTAATCCGTGAGGCTGAGGCTTACGATGGACCTTCGCTCGTTATTGCTTACGCTCCCTGTATCTCTCACGGACTCAAGGGCGGTATGGGTAATGCTCAGAGCGAGGAAAAACGCGCTGTAGAGTGCGGTTACTGGCACCTCTGGCACTACGATCCTACGTTGGCCGAAGAGGGCAAGAACCCCTTCTCTTTCGATAGCAAGGAACCGGATTGGAGTAAGTTTAAGGATTTCCTTAAGAGCGAAGTTCGCTACTCTTCTCTCTATAAGCAGTTCCCCGACGAAGCAGAAGAGCTTGCCGAGGCATCTCTCGAAGCTGCCAAGTATCGCTACAATAGCTACCAACGTCTCGTTAAGACAGATTGGAGTGTAGAGGAGTAATTACTCTCTCCTACTGCTTTTAGCATTTCGTCTCTTTGCCCTTAATGCGGAAAAGCACGGGGCAAGAGACGACCTGTAAAATAGTAAGAGAGGCCGTGCCACAGCCACCCGGTTTTGGGGGAGCATGGCGCAGCCTCTCTCGTTTTCCTTTAGGATGAGTGGATTCCTTTCTAAGGAAAACATTCTGAGCGAACTACCCAAAGATACAGAGCAAATCCGAGTTTACTCAGAGTATCTTTTGGTAGCCTCTCAGGTTCTTTTATAAGGGCTTCTATTTCCTCGCTTAGGGAAACCCATGTGTTTTTACAGTGGTATTTCGGTTTTTATTGAATGAGTAGCTTGTGCGTTCTTCCTCCAATGGATACGATGTAAACGCCTGTTGCCAAAGACTCAATGTGGAGTTGAGTAGCTCCGCTGGTATCCGTTCTCCCATGAGCCATTAGTTCGCCTTCTGTAGAGTAGAGGCGTACATAGGTATTGGGAGTGGCGTTGTTGATACATAGTACCTTGTTAGATGGGGTTACGTAAAGCTCAGGTGCTTTCTGCCCCATAGCCTCTAGCGAAGTCGGTACTCCCGGATAGGGGACCCAATCTTCCCCATCATGTTGGTTGACCTCCCAGTTTTTCTTTTTAGCAATGGCTACATCTTCTGTGGTGCATTGGTTCTGTTCGTTCTTGTCCCAGCCTGCATAGGCCCCAAAAAGTCCGGGGGTTGTCGCTCTTGTTCTATCGGGTAATGCTTCCATTAAACGTGTCATCGCATCGTCTCTTAGGTGGTTTACGGTAGCTGAGAGCGAAGTGAGGTACTCGACTTTCCCCAGTTTGAGTTCTGAGATTTGGTTGAGAGAGCAAATGATGTTTTCCAAATTGGAGCAGTCCGTTAGGTCTAAGGTCTGAAGTTGATTCTCGTAGCAAGTTAAAAATGTTAGGAGAGGACAATTCTTCAGAGAGAGTGTTTTTATAAAGTTTATAGAGCAATCCAATGTGTTTAACTGAGTCTGATTGGATAGGTCTAGTGCCGTGAGGGCGTTCTCTACACAGTAAAGTTCTCGGAGATTATTGGTGTTCTTGAGGACAATTTCTGTCAGATCGTTTTGTCTGCAATCGAGCTTAACCAAATCGGAACAGTCCTCAAGCGTGATGGATGTTGCCTTTACAGCAATAAAATTGATCTCTTGCACTTTTCCCTTTATGGTGATCGTGGGATCGGTTAATGTATAGGTAGCCCAACCTTCTCCGTAGGGATTGGGGTTGGCTTCGGTGCCGGAAACGGTAAAATCACCAAGCGCAATGACCCTGAGATTCATCTTATCCCCCTTGGCCTTGTTGGTCTTAATGGTGATCGTCCCCTGTGCAAAACTCCGCATAGAGAGCCCGGAGAATCCTAAAAATAGAGCAGCAGAAAGGAGTGCGAATATTACCCTTTGCTTCCCAAATGTAAAACTAGTCTTCATAAGCATATATTACTAAGTCAATCCTATATTTCTTTCAATAGTCGCTTTGTGTAAGCCCTAAAGTTTTCAAATTAATGTTCTGGCGCAAAGATATGAAACTTTTTGATTATACAATGCCTTAAAGGGAGAAATAATATTTTGTCTAAAGTGTTTCTTTTTACCCTAAGGGGCAATCTCCTTGTACACTTTGTCTTCATTGTCGTTTCCCCTTCCTATAAGTGGCGGCGAATCAGCACCTAAACTCCTCTCTTATGATGCTTTAGAGGAGATTTTAGCGTACCTTTGCAGGCGATGACATTTGACGAACTCAAACTTAGTGCACCCCTGCTGGAAGCAGTTAGTGCCTTGGGATTCACAGAGGCGATGCCCGTACAGGCTGCCGTAATCCCCTATCTATTAGAAGATAACATAGACCTTATAGCGTTGGCGCAGACGGGTACGGGCAAAACAGCCGCTTACGGCTTACCCCTTTTGGAGAAGCTCCGCCCCCAACGCGATTTCCCCCAAGCCTTAGTCCTTTCTCCCACACGAGAGCTTTGTTTGCAGATTGCAAGCGATTTGGAGTCTTTTGCCAAATTCTTGCCGGAGGTACATGTTTTGGCAGTCTACGGAGGAAGCTCCATAGAGACGCAGATACGCTCCCTCAAGCGTGGTGTAGACATTGTGGTAGCCACCCCCGGGCGTTTGCTCGACTTGATGCGCCGCCGTGCTATCTCTCTTGAAAGGATCCATACGGTAGTGCTTGATGAGGCAGATGAGATGCTCAATATGGGCTTTAGCGAAGATCTTAAAGCCATCCTTTCGGAGATTCCCGAAGAGCGTAATTTGCTCCTTTTCTCGGCCACGATGTCTCGAGAGATCGCTACCATTGCACACAGCTATCTGCACGATCCCAAAGAGATAACCATTGGGCGTAAGAACGAAGCCAATAGCAATATTCGCCATATTTACTACCTTGTACCGGCTCGGCAACGCTATCTTGCCCTCAAGCGGATCGTCGATTTCTATCCCTCTATTTACGGGATTGTCTTCTGCCGTACACGCATAGAAACCAAGGAAATAGCCGAGCACCTGATTGCCGATGGCTATAATGCCGATGCGCTCCACGGAGATTTGAGCCAGGAGCAGCGCGATCGTGTGATGCAACGCTTCCGTAGTGGGCACTTGCAACTGCTTGTAGCTACCGATGTGGCAGCCCGAGGGTTGGATGTGGATAACCTAACGCACGTGATTCACTATGGCCTCCCCGACGACGTGGAGAACTATACGCACCGCTCGGGGCGTACGGCTCGTGCCGGCAAAACCGGGCTTTCGATCGCCCTTTGTCACCTGAGGGAAAAGAGCCGCATTCGCAGCATTGAGAAACTAATTGGTGCCAAAATGGAGGTCGGCGCATTGCCCTCGGGGCGCGAGATTTGTAGCAAGCATCTCTTCCACCTTGCCGATCGGTTGGAGCATGTAGACTCTAGTCCTCATGGCGAAGAGATTGCCGCTATCTTGCCGGAAGTAAGTCAAAAACTCTCGTGGCTTGACCGTGATGAACTCCTTCGCCGCCTCATGACACTTGAGTTTGAGCGTTTCTTTGCTTACTATAGTACCGCAGAGGAGATCGAACCCGAGAGCCTGAAGCGTGAGTCAAGAGACGAGAAACGCGAGAGACGAAATAGTGCGCCTCGTGTGGTAGAGGAGGGGATGACGCGTCTCTTTATCAACTTTGGTAAGACGGATCGCCTCTTCCCGAATAAACTTATCGAGCTGATCAATCGTTGTGTGCCGGGGCGAGTACGCATTGGCAAGATTGACCTGATGCAAAAGTTTTCTTTCTTCGAAGTGGATAGCCATGATGCCCATCGTCTGATCGAAGAACTCTCTCAATACGAAGTGGAGGGGCGGCGCATTATCGTTGATTATGCCGACGCTGCGGATGGCTCCGACTCTAAGAGGGAATCCGCCCGTGGGAGGAAAGACTCTGCCCCTCGGGAGAAGCACTTCCGCAAAGACAAGGCTCCGCGCAAGCCCCTGCCCAAACCCAAAGAAAAGAAAAGGAGACGATAGGATGTGTAGTTGCGCCTAGTGTGTACCCTCCCTTGATGCATTAAAGGTCTTTCGGAGTCCTACGGCTGGGATGAGAGTAGGGATTTTAGGACTTAATTTTACCCAATAGTAGGTAGAAGAGGACAGGGAGTCCCTAATATTTGTACATTTGTGCTCTATAGAAATCACAGAAAGGAGGATGTAGTATGGACGAACACAAACACATTCATCACGATTGTCACGAGCATCATCACGAGCACGCTCATGAGCATAAGCACGGCGATCACCATGGGCACCACCATGCCCTCGGGCATCATCACCACTCCGCAACGGGTAATATCAAAGTCGCTTTTTGGCTTAATATCTCCTTTGCTCTCTTCGAACTCATAGGCGGTTTCTTCACCTCGAGTATCGCGATTCTCTCCGATGCCTTGCACGACTTTGGGGACGCTTTGTCGCTGGGCGTCGCTTGGTATCTGCAGAAGTTGAGCGAGCGAGGGCGCGATGCCCGTTTTAGCTATGGCTACAAACGTTTTTCTCTTCTAGGTGCCCTCTTTATCTCGGTGGTACTGATTGTGGGCTCTATCTTTGTCTTGACGGCGGCAGCAAAACGCCTGATCGAACCCGGAGAGCCTAAGGCCGGATGGATGCTCGTTATCGCCGTTGTTGGATTGGTGGTAAACGGAGTCGCGGCGCTGAGAGTGAGCAAAGGGCATTCGTTTAATGAGCGAGCCGTAATGCTTCACCTCCTAGAGGATGTATTGGGATGGGCTGCTGTCTTGATCGTCAGTGTGGTAATGGTTTTCGTTCACCTGCCGATTCTCGACCCTATTCTCTCTATTGCTATCTCTTGTTGGGTGCTGTTTAATGTGGTTCGCACCCTTATTGGTACGTTCAAAGTGTTCCTACAAGGTGTGCCCACGGACATAGATTTGCCGGCATTGGAGCAGGCTATTGCAGAAGTGCCTGAGGTCTTGTCTACCCACGATGTACACCTTTGGAGTATCGATGGTGAGCTGCATGTGCTTACCATCCATGTGGTATTCAATCCCGAGAGCTGCGTCTCGCCTACTGAGGTGCTTGCCCTCAAGGAGCGTGTGCGTGCGATTGCCAAAGAGGCCGGAGTACAGCACGCTACCATAGAGATGGACGCTCCGGATACCCCTTGCGGTATGGAGCATTGCTGCGATTGACGCCCGTATGATCACCCCCATAACGCCTAGTGCAACACAGCCTTTTGAGGAAGAGGAGGAGCAAGTGGGCTTCGGTTCGCACAATATATACGCTCCCAACTTTTTCCTCTTTTCGGCTTTGTCTTTCTTCCCATGGCAGGAGTTCTTCGTCGCGAATGGCTTCGACGGAGAGTTCCCTGCCATTATTTATAGTGATGATCGTGGGGAGCAACTATACCAAGAGGTGATGGGGCAACTCGACCTACTGGCACAAGATCCTTCGCTTCACTGCGCCTTGGGTCTAACCTATCAGGACGATGAGCAAAATATGGGGCAGGGATTAACCGGTTTGCTCGAGGTCGAATTAACGACCAAAACCCTGCCTGATTTCTTAACTTTTTCCAGGCAAAGTGGGACCTCTATTCTGCCCTATATTTTTCAAACAATCGGCCTGTGGGTGGCGAACGAAATACGTGGTTTCGGAGAGCCTTTCCCGCTAGTTTCTGCCACGTCTCTCGCTCCGCTTGAAATATCGGACGCCCAAGGCTACCGAGCCACC
>CAUTMR010000009.1:0-79827 GCA_963539975.1 uncultured Porphyromonas sp.
AGCTGGAATCCCCTGCTTCCTGCTTTGTGTTAAGAATGCGCTTGTTCCTGGAATCTGCATATGCCATATGAATTTGATTTGTTATTTTTGTGTTAGAGTTATTTGTGAGGATATTCTTCCTAATTTATCAAAAGAATAGGAGGGGGGAGAATAGCTCTTCATTGCTACAGGGAATCCTCTCGTTTGTGGAATGATTATGCATACAAAGAAAGTATTTGTTCTAATTTGTTGTTCAGTATGTTTGGCTTTGCTCTTATCTTGCAAAGAGAATAGGAATGAACCAACTGTAAAGGAGGAACCGACACTCGAGGAGATCCATGCAAAGGGAGCAAAAACTCTTAATGAGATTTTGCTGGAGCATGAAGCGAGCATTCGGGGAGGTAGTACCTTGGTAGAGAATCCCCAATCAGGGTGTTCTTTACGTGGTTATGGTCCCGTAAAAGAAGAAACATACTATGGTTTCACAAGGGATGTTCACCTCGGAGGGAAGCCCCAGTTGTGTTATCTCAATGTAGAGCTATGCCATGGATATTATTTGGTTGATGTCCATTCCGTCGTTCTAGAAGTAAGGGCAAAGCCTTTTACTGAATACGAACAAGTAGACTCTCCAAGATGTGGTTACATTCCTACTTCTTATACAGATCCTTCCCAGATTATGCCCAATAGGTTTAATAATCCAAGTAGAGGCTATTTTAATGATGGTTATAAGGCTGGAGGACTTCAGTACTTTAGGACTTACTACATTAGGGTTGCTTATAGTCTGAGTGGAACGCAGATTAATCGTACTCTTCCTGATTTTCCTAAGAACTTCGAATGGAATATTGTCTATCGCGAAGCAGAATAGGGGGCTGTAAATAAGATAGCAGAATATAAGAGAAGGGAGTATTGAAAGAGGATTTTCATACTCCCTTTTTATCGTAGAGAACAAAAAACATTGTTGTCCCCTGTCTGTAATCTCTTTAGAATGTATTCTCCTCAGAGGGGAAGATAACTTAAAAAATACAGTTCTCTCTCTTTGCATATGTGTAAATTCTTAGGAGGTTATTTGCTTTGCTATTCCTGAACTTACACGGATAGGATGTGGTGATATTGTACCTTTGTGTCTTGAATTAGAGAGAGAAGGCTTCGTATGCGTATTATTCGTAGTTCCTATATCCCTTTTCGAGGATTTACCGCCATGAATCTTTTTGGGGTACTCTTTGTACGTTGGGAGGCTGCGGAACTTTCATCCTATACCCTCAATCACGAAAAAATCCATTCTGCCCAGATGCGAGAGATGCTTTACATCCCTTTCTATATATGGTATCTCTTGGAGTGGCCCCTGCGCTTGCTCCTCCCAGGCAATGCCTATCGCAATATCTCTTTTGAGCGAGAGGCGTATAAATACCAAAACGACCTCTCCTACCTAAGTAGAAGAGGTCGCTTTGCGTGGTTTCGTTTCCTATTTAGAGCCCGTTAGCGGTCTTCGAAGCTTTTGAATACCTCCGGAAGGTTGTCAATAATATCGGAGGCAATGAGGGCTGTTTCGCTAGACCTAGCCGCAAAGAGGTCGCCCGCTTCCCCATGGAAATAGTTGGCGAGTACTGCCGCCGTAGAGGGGTCGTACCCCTGAGCCAGTAGGGCTAGGATAATCCCTGTGAGCACATCGCCACTCCCTGCTGTTGCCATACCCGGGTTGCCCTTGCTATTGAAGTAGATGCTCCCGGCAGGGGTACACGTGGTGGAATAAGCACCCTTTAAGATGATATTTAGTCCGTGTGTACGGGCAAAGTAGGTAGCCTGCTCAAGGCGTTCTTCGTCCGTATCCCAATGGGTTGTAAGTCGGTCAAATTCGCCTGCATGAGGGGTGAGAATACTGCCTTTGGGCACGAGATCGAGTAACGACTTATGGCGTGCAATCAAGTTGAGAGCATCGGCATCTATCACAAAAGTCTTGTCACTTGCATTGGAGAATAGGTCAATAAGCATTTCTGCCGTTTCCTCCTCTTGTCCCAGCCCGGGGCCTATGGCAATCACATCGTACTGCCGTAGGTTGTCTACCATCGTTGTGATATTGCTATTCACGTCAAGGTCGAGCATGGCCTCGGGTACTGCTGCCTGCAAGGCCGTCTCTCCACGGTAGGGTATATGGCAGGTAAGCTTGCCGATACCACTCCTAAGAGCTGCTTTGCCGGCAAGTATCGCTGCGCCCATTTTCCCTTGAGAGCCTGCAATGAGCAGTCCATGACCAAATAGCCCCTTGTGTGCGAAGCGATCGCGACGGCGGAATATCGTAGCTAGCGTATTCTCCTCAATCAGATAGTGGCGCGTAGGTAGGTTGTCTTTACCGCTACTACTCAGCCCAAGTTGTATGACACTAGGATGCCCAATGAAGGGAGCATTTTCTGCAAAAAAGAAACAACGCTTAGGGTACTCCAGGGTATAGGTATAGGTAGCTTTGATGATGGCATCACGGTCTACCATAAGATTCTCGCTGGGATACAAGCCCGAGGGAAGGTCTATGGATACAACCTCGCACTGCGATTGATTGATGTATTGTATGATGCTTCTGTAGGCTCCCTCCGGGGTGCGATTGAGCCCTGTACCGAAGAGACCATCAATAACAATATGCTTGGGCGTTAATACGGGGAACTCAATTTTGCCACTAATTACCTCTTGTAGTTTGATATTGGGGTGATTGGCCACGCGATTCCTCATAGTCTCACATGCGGAGGAAAGGGACTGCTTCCCCTGGATCAAAAAGACCGAGACCGCATAGTTGTTACTCGCAAGCTCAAGGGAGAGAGCTAGGGCGTCGGCTCCATTATCACCATTCCCGGCAATACAAACAATGGGGCGTCCACAATTCTTATAAACATGCAAAAACTCTTCGGCGAGCTTGGTTGCTGCATTTTCTATAAGAGTGAGGAGGGGTAACCCCTCGTGTTGTATGGTGTGCGTATAGAGGGCGTTAATTTCTTCGCCGGAGAATATCTTTATCATATAACTGTACCAAAGGCTAGAGAGGAGAGGGCTGAGGCTTTAGTCCATACTCCCCCGTACAATACCTCGCTCCGAAGAGCGAATAAAATTGAGAATCAAGTCACGCTCAGGAGAGGCCGGGATCTCCTCTTCGATAGTGGCAATGGCTTCTGTATTGTTAAGTCCACGTTGGTAGAGGGTGCGATATACGTCGTTAATGAGAAAAATTTGCTCATTGGAGAATCCTCTACGCCGCAGTCCTACGATATTGATGCCGCAGTACACAATCGGGTCGCGACCAATTAGGGTGTAAGGAGGAATGTCTTTGGTAACACGACTCCCCCCCTGTATCATTGCGTGCTGCGAGATGCGACCAAACTGATGCACGAGTACACTTCCACTTAGTATAGCATAGTCGTCAATCTCTACTTCTCCTGCTATTTGAGAGGCATTGCCTATAATAATATGATTTTGTAGTACACAGTCGTGGGCGATGTGGCTGTATGCCATGATGAGACAATGGTCTCCGATTTTTGTATAACCACGGGAGGCTGTCCCTCGATTGACTGTAGCATATTCGCGGATGGTTGTGTAGTCCCCTATATAGGCAAGGGTCTCCTCTCCTTGGAATTTTAGGTCTTGGGGAACTCCCGCTATCACAGCTCCCGGATGGATCTCGCAGTGTGCCCCTATACGAGCTCCACTGCGTATGATAGCATGGCTGTGGATATGAGTTCCCTCTCCTATCTCTACATTTTCTTCTATTATGGCAAAGGCGTCTACTTGTACTCCGTCGGCTAACTTAGCCTCGGGGGCAACAAGGGCTGTGGGGTGTATGGTGGTTGTGTTCATTTTATAGGAAAGAAAGTTAGTTGTTCTTTACGATCTGTGCCATAAACTCAGCCTCGCATACGAGTTTTTCTCCTACATAAGCAAGACCGCGCATGTTGGCAATCCCTCGTATTATCTCGCTCATCATGCGCAGACGGAATACTAGGGTATCGCCGGGAACAACCTTCTGGCGGAATTTTACATTGTTGATTTTTAAGAAGTAAGTAGAGAAATCGCTTCCCTCTTCCATAGCACTAAGAACGAGCAATCCTCCCGTCTGTGCCATGGCTTCTACAATGAGTACCCCGGGCATTACGGGTTCGTTGGGGAAATGCCCAACGAAGAAAGGCTCATTGCCCGATACGCTCTTTACTCCTACGATGCTATCTTGCCCGATCTCGATAATTTTATCTACAAGAAGGAAGGGATAGCGGTGAGGAAGCAATTCTTTGATGCGATTTATATCAAGTATGGGCTCCTTATCGGGATCATATACAGGGGCTTGGGCTTCGATCTGTTTGATCTCTTTGCGCAGGAGGCGTGCCATCTTATTGTTGATGCCATGCCCGGGGCTGTAGGCCAAAACGTGCCCACGGATGAATTTCCCTACGAGAGCAAAGTCGCCTATGATGTCGAGGAGTTTGTGTCGAGCCGGCTCTCCGTGTAGTGCCTCATTGGGGTTGAGGAATCCTATTGTAGTGGGTATTTCAGTCCCCTGAGGTAGCACTTTTGCTAGTTCTTCTCTCTCCTCTTTGCTTAGCTCTCTGTCGTTGATAACGAGAGCATTCGATAGCTGTCCACCTTGTATTAGCCCCTTCTGGATGAGGGGAAGAAGCTCGCGAACAAAGACAAAACTACGAGCCGGAGCAATCTCCGAAGCATAGTCTGTATGGCTGTCGTATGAGGCGAATTGATTGCCCAAAAGAGGCGAAGGGTATGAGATATGTGTATCGATACCGAATTCGTCATCGGGCAGGAGGATAATACGAGCACCCGTATCAGGGTCGCTCACTTCCATCCTTTTTTTGATGATGTAGTACTCGCGTTCGGCCTTCTGTTTGGCAAGACCTACTCGCTGTATTGCCTCTACAATGGGTTGAGAATTACCCGTGAGGATTGGGCACTCAGGGGCATTAACTTCTATAATACAATTGTCTACCCCAAGGGCATACAGGGCACTCAGGGTATGTTCGATGGTGCTTACTGAGAGGTCTCCCTTCTTAAGAACAGTACTGCGGTCGGTAGAGCAAACCAGCTCTGCCAGTGCCGGGATAAGAGGAGCATTCTCTACATCGGTACGCCTGATTTGGTATCCTGTGTTGATAGGTGCAGGCTGTAGGGTCATTGTAATCTGGAGACCTGTGTGGAGCCCTATCCCTTCGAAGTGGAGGGCTTCATTTAGTGTTTGCTGTTGCATGGGGTGGAGGATAATTTGTTGATTTTATCTTCGAGCTCTTCGAGTCTTCTGAGTAGTTGTGGTAATTTGGGTACTACGGTGTAGGCTCTCATTGCGGTGGAGAGATCCATGGCCGGGGAGCCAAGGAGTTTACGTCCATCCGCAACATTGCCAAGGATACCGGTCTGTCCGCCCATATCAACGTGGTTGCCTACGGAAACATGACCGGCGATGCCAATCTGCCCACCTGTGCGACACCAGGACCCGATGTGGGAAGATCCTGCCATGCCGCCTTGGGCTGCCATTACCGTGTGCTCGCCTACGGAGCAGTTGTGTGCCACCTGCACTAGGTTGTCGAGTTTGGCACCTTTACCGATGATTGTACTGCCCATTACGGCACGATCTATACACGTATTGGCACCGATCTCTACGTCATCGGCAAGGACTACATTGCCTAATTGGGGGATTTTCTTGTACCCTTCTTCAGAGGGCGCAAAGCCGAATCCATCAGCCCCAATTACGGCTCCGGCATGGAGAGTGCAGCGTGCTCCTATCTCGCATCCCGGGTAGATAGTAACATGGGGGTAGAGGGTACTCCCCTCGCCAATCTTGCATCCCTTACCGATGTATGTATATGGGTAAACGGAGCAACCTTCGCCCAAGGTTACCCCCTCGGCAATGTAGGCAAAAGGTGCAATGTAGCAGTGCTTGGGAAGCTCTACGGAGGGGTGGATAAAGGCTTCACTAGCTACGCCCTCGTAGCGTGGAGCTATCTCTTCTGTTGCCAATTGCATCAATTGAGCTAGAGCGGCATAGGGATCGGCAACGCGTATTAAGTTGGTAGTGACGGGAGCTGAGGGGCAAAAGTCGTCAGAAACGAGAGTAGCCGTTGCTCGGGTTGTGTAGATATGGGGTTCGTATTTGGGGTTGGCAAGAAAGGTGAGTTGCCCCTCAATGGCCTCTTCTATACGTCCAAATGAGGATACTATGGCTTGAGGATCTCCCTCAATAGTACCTCCCAGCAATGTGGCAATACTCTGTAGTGTAAACTGCATAACTCTGTTTCCCTCTTAAGACTAGGGATTATATGATTCCTTGTTTGATTAGAGCCGTCTCCATTTTGCGGCGGAGGTTCTCTGCTTCGTTGGCGGCAGCAGAAGCAAAATGCTCAGAACTATCGGCATAGAGAATCCCTCGAGAAGAATTTACGAGAAGGCCACACTCCGGCGTCATACCATGCTCTATGAGTTGGTCAAAATCCCCACCTTGTGCGCCGATGCCCGGTACTAAAAGAAAATGATTAGGAACAATGTTGCGCACGCGTTGTAGGTACTCTGCTTGAGTTGCCCCCACCACGTACATCATGTGCTCGTCGTCACTCCATTGGCTGCTGGTCTTGAGCACTTGCTCAAAGAAGAAGTCTCCCTCTTCGTTTTTGGTTAGCTGGAAGTCGCTAGCTCCCTGATTGGAGGTCAGAGCAAGTAGTACAACCCACTTATCCTTGTACTCCAAAAAGGGTTTTACACTATCCTGTCCCATATAAGGAGCCACGGTAAGTGCATCGGCTTTTAGGTACTCATAGGCAGAGCGAGCGTAGTGCATACCTGTGTTGCCTATGTCGCCTCGCTTACCGTCTATGATGATGAATTGATCGGGGTATTGCTCGCGTATGTAAGCCACTGTATGCTCCAATACTTGTACTCCAAAGGCTCCCATGGATTCGTAAAACGCTACGTTGGGCTTGTATGCTACACAAGAGCCCGCGGTGGCATCAATGATGGCACGATTGAAGGTGAGCATGGGATTTTCCGTGCGCATGAGGTGCTCGGGTATCTTTCGGAGGTCTGTATCGAGTCCTACACAGAGGAAGGAGCGTTTCCGCTTTATGTTTTCTATGAGTTCTTGTCTAGTCATTGCAACTATGTATTACATGCCTTTTGGATAATAGGAGTCGGGGATTAGCTAAGAGCAGCTTCCTGCAATCGTTCGCTATTTTCTGCCACAGAGAGGGCATCGATAATGGGCTTTAGGTCACCATCGAGCACGGCTTGTAGGTTGTACAGAGTGAGCCCGATTCGATGGTCGGTTAGCCTACCTTGTGGATAATTATAGGTTCGTATTTTAGCACTTCTATCACCGGTTGATACCATCGTTTTACGGCGAGAGGCAACCTCATCGAGGTACTTCTGATGCTCTAGATTGTAGATACGGCTACGTAGCTCTGTGAGGGCTTTTGCTTTGTTTTTGAGCTGCGAACGCTCGTCTTGGCTCTGCACGGTGATCCCGGTAGGTACGTGTACGATACGCACCGCCGAGTAGGTCGTGTTTACGGATTGGCCCCCTGCACCGCTGGAGCAAAAGGTGTCAATACGTAGATCGCTCTCCTTTATTTCTACATCAAACTCGTCGGCTTCCGGGAATACGGCAACCGTAGCAGCTGAAGTATGGATGCGCCCCTGAGCCTCGGTCTCCGGCACACGTTGCACACGATGCACACCGGACTCGTACTTGAGGGTGCCGTAGGCATTGTCTCCCGTTACGGAGAAAACGATCTCTTTGTACCCACCAAGGGTGCCCTCGGTATAGCTACTCACCTCTACACGCCAGCCGAGCCCCTCTACAAAGCGAGTGTACATCTTAAAGAGGTCGCGAGCGAATAGAGCGGCTTCGTCTCCCCCCGTACCTGCACGGATTTCCATGATGGCATTCTTCCCATCTTCGGGGTCATCGGGTAGGAGCAATAGGGCAATCTTCTCTTGCAATTGAGGGCACTGTTCGTCGGCAAAGGCGATCTCCTCTTTGGCAAGAGCCTTCATCTCCTCATCATCCGTCCCATTGAGTAGCTCCATCGCTTCCTGGCGATTGAGTTTGAGGCGATTGTATTCCTCGTGGGCTTGGTGCAACTCCTCCAAGCGGCGATACTCTTTACTGAGGCGTACAAAGCGCTTATCGTCCGCTATTACAGAGGGGTCTGTGATGAGCAAAGCAACCTCTTCGAATCGGGCTTCGAGGTTCTGGAGGTGTTGTAATAGTTTCTCTTCGTTCATTTAATAGCGTAGAGTGCCATAGGGCGATTGTATGGTGAGACTATTCGTTGCTGCGTCTTCTACATGCCCTATTACTTGGGCTTCGATACCGAAACTCTGACTGATGGCGATAACATCGCTAGCCACCTCTTGAGGTACGTAAAACTCAAGGCGATGCCCCATGTTGAATACTTTATAGAGCTCTTCTCCCGAGGCTCCGCTCTCTTCTGCAATGATGCGGAAGAGTGGGGGTATGGGTAAAAGATTGTCTTTTACGACATGTTTCCCTCGAACGAAGTGGAGTACCTTGGTCTGTGCTCCCCCAGTGCAATGTACCATACCATGTATTTGGGGGCGAAGCTCTCGGAGCACCGCAGCCACTACAGGGGCATAGGTGCGAGTCGGAGAGAGTATCAATTGTCCCATATTAAGAGGTGTACCCTCCACAGGTTCTAAGAGAGAACGAGACCCACTGTAGACAAGGTCTTGAGGGATGGCAGCATCGAAGCTCTCAGGGAATCGCTCTGCAAGGTATTTCCCTAAGACGTCGTGCCGAGCAGAGGTGAGCCCATTGCTTCCCATCCCGCCGTTGTATTGGTGTTCATAGGAGGCTTGACCATAGGAGGCAAGCCCTACTATTACGTCTCCACCGGCAATGCGAGCATTGTCTATGACATCACTACGGCGCATTCGGCAGGTTACGGTACTATCCACTATGATGGTACGTACGAGGTCGCCCACATCTGCTGTTTCTCCACCTGTGGAGTAGATGCCTACGCCTAGCTGGCGGAGGCTCTCTAGTAGCTCCTCTGTACCATTGATGATTTCTGCAATCACTTCTCCCGGGATGAGAGACTTGTTACGCCCAATGGTGGAGGAGAGCAAAATGTTGTCGGTTGCTCCTACGCAGAGGAGGTCGTCGAGGTTCATTACGAGAGCGTCTTGGGCTATCCCTTTCCAAACGGAGAGGTCGCCGGTTTCACGCCAATAGATGTAAGCAAGGGAAGACTTTGTACCGGCTCCATCGGCATGCATTAGGTTGCAATAGTCGGGATCCCCACCCAAGAGGTCGGGGATGATCTTGCAAAATGCCTGAGGGTATAGCCCCTTGTCTACATTTTTGATTGCATTGTGTACGTCTTCCTTACTCGCAGAGACGCCACGCTGCATATATCGTTCGTTGCTCATAGTGCTGATTGTCGTCTTACCAAAGCCGGAGTACATCTCCCTCTAGAGGTACGTAACTCTCTATGTCTAAACCATTGATTTTGTAGAGGTACTCCACGCGAATGCCGTAGAGTTGTGAGATGCTGTGCATAGACTCTCCCACGCTCACTACATGATCTTGGGCGCTATCTCCATGTTTGTTTTTACGTTGTAGATATATCACATCTCCCTTTTTGAGGGGGAAGTCTACAGTGGCGTCGTTGAAAGTTGCCAGCTTCTTTTCGTCGATATTTACATCGCGAGCTATTGTTGCAAAGGAGTCTCCCTCTTCTGCCAATACGTACTCGAGGCCATAGCAATTGTATTGGGTTCGCTTTTTGGGGGCCTTAGAAGTAGTTTGCTTTTCTCGCTTCTTCTCTAGTGTGGAAGAGGGCGATGATGCTTTCCCTTTCATCCACGAGGGGGAGGCCTCTCGGTCGAGTTCGTACAAACTATAAAGCTCTACAAGAGCAATGAGTTTATTGGCATATCCTTTGTCTGTGGCGTATCCATATCTTTGTAATCCCTTGGCCCAACCTTGATAATCGTCCGGCGAGAGCTGGAATAAAGACTTGTAGCGAGGTTGTTGCAAGAAGTAGGAGTGATCGGTATAGGAGTCTAATGGAGAGTCGTAACTGCGGAAGCATTCTCCCTTTTCATCGTCGTCTTGATAGGCTCTATTGCCTTGCCAAGTTTTGTGACACTTGATCCCAAAGTGATTGTTGTGTACACTTGCCAGCGTGCTTGCACCTGCATTCGACTCGAGCAGGCCCTGCGCGATTGTGATACTTGCAGGTATCTTGTGCCGCTTCATCTGGTGTATGGCCTCGTTGGCATACTTACGGATATAGGCTTGATAGGCGGCATTCATGCGCTGTCCATATAGGAGAGGTAAAGAAGTTAGGGAGAATAGTAGCACTATGATCCCGCGTAATAACTGGTTCGCTCGCATTGCCTGTTTCGTATCTTATCTCCACAAAGGTACAATTTTGCCGCGGATTTGCCATCGTTGGCTTCTGCGGCTACCTAACCGTGAAGGAGTGGCTTTTTTACTAAATATGAATGGGGATATTATGTAAAGAATGGTACGCTCCAAACAACAAGGAGGCTAAGGATGAGTACAATGAGCCAGAAAGTGCGAACCTTACGCCTGTGGGCTGGGAAGGCAAGAACCATGACCATAGAGGCCGGGATGAGGCTCAGGAGCGAAAGCCCAACGAGGTGCTGTGAATAAAAAATACCCAGAGGAAGCATGAGGGCTGGGCGCATCTGTGCTGCCATAAGTTGGCGTACTCGCACTTTCTTTTCGCCCAAGCGTACCACGCCAAATAATGTGGCAATAGCGTAGAGTGAGGTACTAACCGTTACGGCTACGAGGTGGGGAGATGGTAACATATTACCCTCTTGCCAAATGGGGCGAGGGGTGAATATATCTTGTAGTGCCTGCTGTAGATGGGGAAGACGCTCGCTGTACAATACAATAGGGGTAGCAATAATAAAGATGCTAATAAGTCCCAAGAAAAATCCGATACCGCTACGCAGGGAGAAGGCACGGAGGTCAATGGCTGTAAAAAGAATGAGAGGAAGTAAGGCTATAAATGGGGGGTAAAGTAAAACCCCCAAACCCATAAATACCCCGGCTGTCGTGAGGTCTAGAGGATGATCGGGGTGGCGATAACTATTGTAGAGGTTGAAGATAATCCCGAGGTAGGGCAATAGGGAGAGAAGAGCCGTGCTAGAGCTCCAAACGGAGGGGTAGAGTAGAAAAAGAAGAGTCGCCAGCAAGGTGCACCAGCGGCGGTCTATCTCGTTATAAAGAACAAAGGTATTGGCGAGAAATCGTACGAGTAGACAAGCTAGGATGATGAGTAGTCCTGCTCCTACAGAGAGGATCCACCCGGGTACTTCTAAGGGCATCTCCATCATCCAAAAGGAGAGCTGCGAGGGGGAGAAAAGGGGGGTGATAGCTACCACTGCCCCTAGGATTAGGAGAAAGGAGAGTGGCAAAGCTCCTCGCATTTTTCCGGGGGAGGGAGAGGTATTGTACTGCATCTAAAGGAGAAAGAGACGGCAATCGAAGTATAAGCCTAGGGAGAAAGAGGTGTAGAGGGTAGGGAAATATCTGACTAGGAGTATCCCGATAATATATAGTAAAGTCCCTACCCCCATACTTTTATTAGAGAGGGGATAGGGACGCTTTATACCTTAGTTAGAGAAGATCTTGTCCGATATCGTGGCGATAGTTCTTCCCTTCAAAGAGTACCTGCTGGGCTATGGTATAGCACCGTTTGAGGGCAGCTTCGGGGGTTGCTCCATAAGAGCTTACAGAGAGTACTCGCCCTCCATCCGTTACAATCTTGCCGTCTAGTTTACGCGTGCCGGCATGGAAGAGGCAAGTGTCGTGGGGAGGATCGGGGAGTGTGATCTCGTACCCTTTTTTGTAGCTTCCGGGGTAACCACGGGAGACGAGCATTACGCTGGCTGCGGGGCGAGGGTCTTCTGTCAATATGTATTCGTCGAGCGTGCCGTTTGCTATAGCTTTGAGGAGGAGTGCCACATCGCTAGAGATGCGGAGCATTACAGTCTCCGTCTCGGGGTCTCCCAAGCGGCAATTATATTCAATAACATAGGGATCGCCCTTCACATTCATCAGCCCGAGGAAGATAAATCCACGGTACTCTATGTGTTCATCTCGTAGCCCTTGTAGGGTCGGTTCTATGATGCGTTGGCGTACCTTTTCCATAAAAGCCTCATCGGCAAAAGGTACGGGACTAACAGATCCCATCCCCCCCGTATTGGGCCCCATGTCGCCATCGCCGATACGTTTGTAGTCTTTAGCTGCGGGGAGTACCTTATAATTAACTCCATCGGTTGCTACAAATATGGAGCATTCAATGCCTTGTAGGAACTCTTCAATGACTATTTTTTGTCCCTTAGTGCCCCAAATACCTTCGGCAAGGTCGTCGAAGCCTTCGGCAGCCTCCTCTAGTGTGGGAACAATAAGCACCCCTTTACCGGCTGCCAAACCATCGGCTTTGAGCACAAAGGGTGGATGCAGGGTTTGCAGATAAGCTACGGCTTCACTCTTTTCGTTGGCTGCAAAGGTGCGGTAACTTGCCGTCGGGATACCATAGCGTTGCATAAAGGCTTTGCTAAAGTCTTTGCTCCCCTCCAGCTGTGCACCTTGGGCATTGGGCCCTACGACCATGAGTTGGGGGAAGTCTTCTTTGCGCTCGGCAAAATAGTCGGCAATGCCCTGTACAAGGGGCTCTTCGGGGCCGGAAACCAAGAGGTTGACCCCATGACTTGCAATAAACTCTGCGATGGCCTCAAAGTCTTTGCCCGAGAGCTCGGGTACGTTGATGCCGTAGATTTCGCTCCCTCCATTACCCGGGGCAATGTAGAGTTGCTCTACCTCGGGAGAGGTGGCAATGCGCCATGCCATGGCAGACTCGCGCCCTCCGGAGCCTAGGAGCAGTACGATGAGGCGTTCGCTAGCTCGTTTTTCTTGCATGATCGCATCTAATTGGAGGAGGTCTTTTTGCTCCTCATCTTGTGGGATATAATATATCTTGCTCATAGGTGATCTTGGAAGTATCTTGTGATTGTTTGGTTTAGATGTACGCGATCCTTACCCAGTACGTTGTGTTCGTGTCCCGGGTAATACATGCAGTCGGGGTAGGTACGTTGGTTAATACATGCTTGTACAAAGGCTTGTGCGTGTTGCCAAAGTACCACATTGTCTACGGTACCATGGATGAGAAGGAGGCGTCCCTTGAGGTCGCCGGCACGGAGTGTGAGATTGTTTTTATTGTACCCCTCGGGATTTTCTTGCGGAGTATCGTTGTAGCGTTCGCCGTACATTACTTCGTAACGGCTCCAGTCCATCACCGGGCCTCCTGCTACACCTACCTTGAAAACATCGCTATGGGTGAGCATCAGGTTAGTAGTCATAAAGCCTCCAAAGCTCCATCCATAGACGCCCATACGCTCGGTATCTACCCAAGGTTGCTTTTGTAGGAACTCTACTCCGCGCATTTGGTCGTCCATTTCGGCCGTCCCTACTTGGCGGTGAATCACCTGCTCAAAGTCGCGCCCACGGCGAGCACTCCCTCTATTGTCGAGGGTGAAGACGACGTAGCCCTGCTGTGCCATATACACATCCCAACCGCCGGCTCCGGCTAACCAGTCTTTGGTCACAAGTTGAGCGTGCGGACCGCCATAAACGTAAATGATGGTCGGGTACTTTTTGTTCGGGTCGAAGTTAATCGGTTTGAGGAGGCGATAGTGCAGTGTGGTTTTGCCATCGCGTGCCGTAAGAGTACCTAGCGTAATCTCGGGCATAACGGCATTCTTTGTCGGATCCTTCGCTTTGAGTAGTTGTTTTTCTTCCTTTCCCTTTGTGCTAACGATGCGGCTGATACGAGGTGTAGAGGGGGACGAATAGGTATCTATAAACGCTGTCTTAGAGGCGTTGAGGCTTGTGCGGTGTACTCCCTCTATGGGGGTTAGGTCTACAAAATTTTTGCCATTAGTGCCGATGCTGTAGAGGCGAGTCTCTAGAGGAGAAGCCGCTGTTGCCTCAAAAAAGATGGTCTTGCCGTCTTGAGAGAAGCCCTTGAATTCTGTCACTTCCCACTCTCCTCGGGTAATTTGTTGTAGAGAGTTTGCTTTACGGGTAGAGCCAAGATAGAAATGGTTGTAGCCATCTTTGCGAGAGAGCCAGAGGTAACGCCCATCGTTGGCAGGGAAGAAAATCATGGGAGATTGCGGCTCAATGTATTTGGGGTCATCCTCCACAAACAGAGTGGCAAGCCTAGCTCCCGATTGGGCATCGTAGCGATTGACTTCGTTGTGGTTCTGCCCCCGATTCACTTCGGCAATGTAGAGCGAACGATTGTCGGGATCCCAAGCAATGTTGGTAAGGTAGTGCTCGGGGTCGCCTCCCGTCTGCATATAGACCGTTTGCCCCGTAGTGCGATCGAATACTCCCAGGGTAACGTGGTGCGAAGGCTCGCCAGCCATGGGGTAACGTACAGGCACCTCTTTTGCCTTGTGTGGGGTGATGTCTACCAAAGGATAGGGAGCTACCATGGATTGATCCATGCGGTAGAAGGCAACTTTGCTGCCATCGGGGCTCCAGAAGATCCCTTTCTCTATACCAAACTCACGCTGATGAACAGACTCCCCATAGACGATTGTATCCCCTTCGTTTTGGGCGATAACGAGGCGTTGTGTGCGCTTGTCGCTCCCTGCCTCCTCTAGTTGCTGCATGTAAAGAGTACCATCGCTGCTTCTTGCGATAAGCCACTTAGCATCGGGCGATAGCTCTACAAGCGCATCGGCAGTATCCCCTTGGCTTTGGAGCGAAAGGCTGCGAAGAAGCTTTTTCTGAGAAAGATCGATAATATAGATAGCACGCCATGTTTGCACCGCAAGGAGAGAAGGCTCTCCCTCAATGGGGTAGTAATGGGGTAGTTGCCCGTGATACATGTGTAGGAGATCCTCTCCCGTGATGAGGCTTTGTATTTCACTAACAGTAAGTAATACCTTGGGGCTTTGCTCTTTGGCATTGCTTTCCATCAGTTTATCCCCCTCTAGATAGGTACAGCGGTCTCCTATCCATTGCAAGCGAGGGATATATTTGGGGTAGTAGTTGCTGATGAACTTTTGCCCTCCCGGGGTTACCTCCTCCAGGCTATAGAGCCCTTGGGCATCTTGTGCATAGCCGTAGATTGCACTCCCGGTAAGCAGGGTGGCGAGAAATAGGGTATGCAGAGTTCTGTTTCTCATATACTTGTATATTTCGTTTGGTTTCACTACTGATTACTATCGTCGAAGACTTGAATGCGAGATTTGCGTGAGGGGCGTTGTTCATCTCCACGCCTACCGAATCTGTCTTTGGGGCTATTTGAGCCATGTTGCCCTTTCCCTCCAAATCGGGGGCGACGTGTCTTTTCTTCTGTCGCGGGAGAGCTGTTTTTGAATGTCTTTTCCCTCTCGGGGCGTTTCTCCCTAGGGGTGCGCTCCTGCTTGCGTTCGCGGTAGGGACGAGAGGGGGCATACGTGCGTGTTTTCCCCTCGGCTAGGTCGCGTTTGAAATCGTCACGCTTGCCCTCAAATGGCTCCCTCTCGGGGCGTTTCTCCCTCGGGGTGCGCTCTTGCTTGCGTTCGCGGTAGGGACGAGAGGATACATACGTGCGTGTTTTCCCCTCGGCTAGGTCGCGCTTAAAATCGTCGCGCTTGCCCTCGAATAGTTCGTAACTCCTCAGTTCACACTCAAGATCGCCATTGAGCAGATCAAGACGAGAAGAGTGGCGCAGACCGATGGCATGGAATAGCTTGCTCTTGGGGGCTATAATCCAAACCTTAGAGCCGGCATATTTGTGTTTGAGTTCACTACCGATCATGCTATAGAGCGCCTCTAGGTCGAATCGCGTGAGTCGCTCTCCGTAGGGTGGGTTGAGTACCATCAGCACGGGAGCCTCGGGGGCCGTACGGCGTTGCATAGCTATATGTTCTACAGTAATGTCGTGTCCTAACCCCATGTGTTGCACGTTGGCATTCGTTACCGTATAGGCATCGTTGGCTATATCGCTGGCGTAGATATGGTGCTCAAAGGGAGTTTCGTAGTTGGGGTCTTCTTGTACTTCTCGCCAGAGGTCGGCATCAAAGTCTGCCCACTCCTCAAAGGCGTATTTAGTGCGCCATGCGCCTGCTGCCACACCTCGGGCAATCAGAGCTGCTTCAATGGCAAAGGTGCCCGAACCACACATCGGGTCTATAAGGTCGCATTGCCCTTGCCAACCGGCTTTGATTAGGATGCCGGCAGCAAGTACTTCGCTGAGTGGAGCCGGGGTCTGTTTTACTTTGTATCCACGTTTGTGGAGACTATCTCCCGAACTATCCAAAGAGAGGGTAACATGCTTTTGTGCAATGTGAATATTAAAGCGAACGTCGGGAGCGTCCATGCGTACCGAAGGGCGTTTCCCATCGGGGGTATTGGCCACAAAGTAGTCCGCAATGGCATCTTTTACTCGATAGCTCACGTAGCGACTATTGCTGAACCTATCGGAGAAAACTACGGGGTCTATGAGGAATGTTTGGTCGCATCGGAGGTAGCGATCCCACTCGAATTGGCGGAGAGTCTCGTAGAGGTCTTCGATGCTTTCGCAGTTGAATTCGTAGATGGGCTTGAGGATGCGTAGAGCCGTGCGCAAACGGTAGTTAGTAAGGTATAGCATACGCTTGTCGCCTCTAAAACGCACCATACGACGACCTATCTCTATATCGGAGGCTCCGAGGGCTTCTAGTTCATCGGCTAGCACATCCTCCAATCCGTACAGGGTCTTTGCCACGTAGGAGGAGAGGTGATGTTGGGTAGCATGTGCATCCCTTTGTTGCTTGGGGGTGGATGTTGTTTTGTTTCCCATATAGTCGCTTAATCTCTCTTTCCTACAAAAGTACGCAAATCCCCTATACCTCTGTATAGTCTCTGCCTGTTATCGAAAAAACTCCCGGCTGGAAAGTGAGTGGGTTACTGCCTGGAAAATTTTTTTATTTCAGCCGGAAAGGGAGTGCACTTCTGCCTGAGATTTTTTTAATTTCCAGGCAGCAATCCGGAGCGAAACTACGTGGCAAATAAAAGCTCATTAGCTTTCTGAGAAAAGCTAATGAGCTTTTGTCCGATTCCACGGAGATTTTTTGTTTGTGAACTATCTTATTGAAGAATAGAGTGTTACCATTTTGGAGTAGATAGGTAGGTAACGATTTAGAAATGAGCGGAGTGCATTGAGGTACATTGTTTTGAATAGCCAAAGAACGCTCGCTTTCATCACTTGCAAAGGTGCCGATTTGTGAGTGAAAGTGAGCGTTCTTACGTTATAAAAATCGTCCTATTTTACGATGGCAAAGGATACTTTTTCGAATGGCTACACATTATCCTACTCAAATGCGGTTTAAGTAAAGCTTTATCGCCCCTTGTCTATAGCGGGCTCTTTCCCCCTTCAGACCTTCACTTAGAGCGATAGAATATGATAAAGCAGAAGAATTCATAACACAAAGCCATTATCCACCCTTTATGACTCTTATTTTCTCCTATACTGTGCTAAAAAAACATAAGTACCAATACTGCGCTTTGTTCTTGTAAAACTATTTTCTATCTTTATGCGCGTAAAAGGAAGTAAGTACGATAGAGGTCGTATAAGCTTCTTCTATTTTAAAAGATTATTATCGTGAGGTTATCCCATGAAAGATTGTAACACTTTAATATTTATCATTATGAAAAAATTACTACTCCTTACTCTCCTAGCATTCATCGGCATCAATGCACAGGCACAAAACAAGCCTGAAGTTATTACCGAAACACCGGCTGGCACTGAAATGGTTTACGAACGTGTTAGCGGTAAATTGCTTTATATTAAAAGTGGTAAGATCCAGATTCTTGATTATGCAAATTTAATAGAAAACGACCAGCAACCTGGCGATTTGAGAATCATTACTGCTGCTGACGGCGAGACTGTTTATTTGAAGTATGTGCTTTCTTACGCTTCATATATCAAGGACGACCAAGCAGGTGGCTGGGTGAAAGGTACTAAGAAAGGAAACAAAATCACTATTCCTGCAGGTCAATACATTCTGTATGGCAATTTCGACGATGGTGAATATGGTCTCCGCGTAGGCTATATGGAATACAAGGACGGTAAATTTGAGGTGTCAGATAAGCCTATAACTTTCACGCTTGATGGTACTACTGCTAAGCTCGATGGCACTTATCTGGAAGGAGAAACTCAAGAAAACTTAAGAATGAAGATGTTAGGTGCTTATTGGAGCGATGACAAGAGCTTCTTCTGCGGTGATGTTGAAACAGTATGCTCAACTGACGACCCGACAAGTATCGGAACTATTGAAGAATCTGACAACAAGCAAGTTGTAGATGAAACATACTTCGACCTCTTGGGCCGCAGGCTGTCCGAACCTGGCAAGGGTGTAGTAGTCATCAAGAGCATTAAGTTTGCTGATGGAACAACAAAGACTATAAAGTACATCAATAAGTAATTAGCGAGTAAACAACAGTAAATAAAAATATGGGGCAACTCCTTTATGGGGAGCTGCCCCTTTTCTTTTGTACAATTCTTTGCCCTTTGCCAATCTTAACCCAGAGTGGTATATCATCACTTAGAGAGGGGTTATCCTAAGTCTATATTCCAAAACGAGGCGTAAGTCCGGTAGTTTTTCAAAAGAATCTTCTATTTGCAAGGATGGTTGATATAAGAACCATAGGAGGGCAGAAATAGTAAAGCAAAAGTATAAATCCCCATCTTATTATCAACACTATAAAGCATCGAAAAACTTTCCTATAACTATTTTTTGCTTGCGAACTATCTTACTGAGGAGTAGGGAAGGGCGAATTTGTTTCCTACATCCTTCGTCCCCGTTTCTTTTTCTTGTTGGCTTCGTGGCGCAGTCTTTGCTGAAGGCGGTCTCGGCATAATCCTCTCCGTGCACTTGGAAGTCCAGCACACCGCCAACTCCCGATGCAATCCCTTCGGCAACATCCACCACTTTTTTGGAAAGAGAGGAGGAACGTCCAACGCACAAATCAGGGGTTCTCTTTTGGGTTGCTCTCTTGGGTGCTATTGCTCTCTTGGAGCAGGGTTTCGTAAGCGTCCCGAGCAAAGTCTTTTAGTGAGGGTCTCCGACAATCCACCGTGATGTGGAAACAAGCCTGCTTTCGCTCATATTTGACGAGGCAACGACCTGCCGCACGGTACTGATGAAGTAGGGAGGCGAGGGCTCGCTTTAGCTCTTCTGTTTTGTCTTCAGATGCTTCGTCTTGCTCCGAACTCCCCTGCGGTAACATAATGCTGGAGCCCTCTTTGAGTGCTTCTGTCTGCTTGGTGATGGGGTCGAAACGCTTCCAACTAATATCAATAGTGGTGCCGTAGCAGTGCGAACTTTCCTTGGCTGCGTTTACATTTTTGCCACTAAGTTCGTCGCGCTGTGCCAAGGTGCGAGTTACACTTGTAATGATAAATTTGTAGGGGGGCAGATGGTGCGCCTTGAGTGTCTCGGCAAAGTCGGCTCCGAGGTCGTCGAGTAGGTCTTTAGCTTCGGGCACAAGGTAGGGGATGGAGTGCTCGAGCGAGTCTACTTTGTAGCGGTCGCATGTGAAAATTTCCACCATGGCATCCAGTGCTTTCGCACGAGAGGCAGAGTCTGCGATAGGTACAATGCCAAAGCGCCGAGCCGCCTCTATATGCACGGGATTCTCGTCGTTAAATGTCTTGCCATAGTCGAGTTTGAAGGATGCCGCATAGTCTATACTCGTTGTATTTACATGGCTCTTCTCGGGAGTGATCTTATTGCGATTGTTCCCTAGGGAGACTCCAATAAGTACAACAAGTACAATACCACACCAAACAAACGAGCGATAAATCCACTCTTTATAGGGGGAGAGTGGAGCGAAAAGTTTCCTAAAGAATGCTTTTACCGAGGATAGGAAAGGGAGGTTAATCTTTTGGGTGAAGGCAAAGAGGGGGGCTATTTTCTTACCAACCCACCTCATTGCCTTGAGGAAAGCTCCCTCTAGTACGAGGTAATAATGCCACAATAAACTACCTGCCTTCTTAAGGGCAACACCCCACCTGAGGAGTGTTGCACGCATCTTTTCGGATCGACTTCCCGTTGCAGAGTCCTCTCTTGCTTCGTCGCGTTCCATTGTGTTGGGAGAGTATCCATCCTCGGACGTCTTTTGCGAACGGGGCTTACGAAGTTTTTTCAGTGTAAGACTAAACCATTCGGATACGAGGGAAAAGAGATTTTCCAACTTACGGATGATATGAGAGACAACGGGAGGTAGCATCGGCATAGGAGTCATAATCAGAGATAAATATACAGGGGGAAGTCGTGTAGATTAGATACCAAGCTGCTCAAAGAGTTGGGCTATACGCTTATTGGCGCGTTGCTCCGCCATAGGAAGTTCTTCGGGCGAAGCTACCGTCTCACGAATCCCTACATAGTACTTGATCTTAGGCTCTGTACCCGAGGGGCGAATAGAGAGTTTAGATCCGTCTTCGGCTATGTATTGCAATACGTTGCTGGTGGCAGGCATCACAAGGGGAGTAACTTTGCCGGTGGTAACTTCGCGTCGCTCGAGGGTAGAATAGTCGAGTACTTCTACTACGGGGCTACCTGCTATATCGCTAAGGGGGTGCTCACGATAATTCACCATCATAGCCAAGATCTCTTCGGCACCGGTCTTGCCCTTGCGGATGATGTAGTGACCTTTGTCTGCAAAGTAGCCATAGGTTGTATATACTTTGGCTAGAAGATCGTCGATGCTTAGGCCTTTGTCGAGAGCCCAAGCCGTCATTTCTGCAAAAATAGCGCAAGCCGAGACGGAGCTTTTGTCGCGGATGAAGTCTTCCCAGAGGTAGCCGTAGCTCTCTTCTCCTCCGCCTATGTAGCGAGCCTTACCTTCGTTTTCTCGTATTACGTTGGCAATCCATTTGAACCCCGTATAGCAGTCGTGGAGCTTTACCCCCTCCTGCTGTGCGATAAACTTGATAAGGTCGGTAGTAACGATGGTCTTGATAACGTAATCGTCACTTCGGAGGTCGCCAAGTTCTTTGCGGCGGATGATGGAGTAGTAGGTCAGCAGCATGCAAATCTGATTGCCGTTGATGAGATGCATCTCGCCATTCTTCCCTCTAACGGCTACGCCGATGCGGTCTCCGTCGGGGTCTGAGGCGAGTACAAGATCGGCTTTGGTGGCTTCGGCTCGTGCCATGGCCAAGGTAAGCGCTGCAGGCTCCTCGGGGTTGGGAGATTCTACCGTGGGGAAGTCTCCGCTAATTACGTCTTGCTCCTCTACGTGTATGATGTTGTCGAACCCAAAAGCCTCCAAGGCACGTGGTACCATATAGCGCCCTGTACCATGGATAGGAGTGTACACAATGGGCATATCGTGGTGGCGTGCAATAGACTCGGGCGAGAGCGACAAGCCCTTTACAGCTTCGATGAAATCACGATCCACCTCTTCGCCAATGGGGATGATAAGCTCGGGGCGGGCGGTATCTTTTACCTCGGCCATAGAGCGGATACGCGCTACCTCCTCAATGGTATTGACATCGTGGGGAGCAATCATTTGAGCGCCGTCGCTCCAGTAGGCTTTGTAGCCATTGTAGATTTTGGGGTTGTGCGAGGCTGTTACCATTACGCCGCTTTGGCAACCCAAGTGGCGGATGGCAAAAGAGATTTCCGGGGTGGGCCTGAGCGATTCGAATAGGTATACTTTGATGTCGTTTGCCGAGAAGACCGCAGCGGTTATCTCTGAGAAGTAACGACTATTATTGCGGCAATCGTAGCCAATAACCACAGAGAGCTGATCGAGATCTGCAAAAGCCTTGTGGAGGTAGTTGGCAAGCCCCTGTGTTGCCATAGCTACGGTATAGCGGTTCATGCGGTTGGTACCGGCTCCCATGATGCCGCGTAGCCCCCCGGTACCAAACTCAAGATCTTTGTAAAAAGCATCGATGAGGGCAGCGGGGTCTGCCTCTTCGAGCATTGCTTTTACCTCTTTGCGAGTTGCTTCGTCATATTCGGGAGAGAGCCACTTTTGGGCTTTTTCTGTCACCTTTGAGATTAATTCCTTATTGTCCATAGCTGTCTGATTTACTAACTATTGAGTCTTACTTCTCCACAAAGATAGTCAATGTAAATGGTGTTTTAGGGCAAAAAAGAAGAAACCTAAGTCCTCTTGTGGGAGGGGTCTTAGGTTTCTCTATTGTAACATCAACTCAAAAAAGAGCCGAAAGCCGGACTCGAACCGGCGACCTACTCATTACGAATGAGTTGCTCTACCAACTGAGCTATTTCGGCAACAGAGCGTGAGTACACACTCTCTTCCTGCGCAACGGAGGAAAACAATGCCCCTCCAGTCAACGCGGTGCAAAGGTAGTAATTAAATCTTATTCGTCAAGCAAAGTACGGAAGAACTCGTCTAAATCTTCGTCCAGATGCTCTAGAAGAGGGGTGTCTAGTAGCGTCTGATCGTCGTGTACAAAGAGTAGCTCTTCGTCACTATCTTCCTTATTGTTAGCTAAGTAGACAATAGAGAGAGGCTCCCCAAAAGAGTCGTCGAAGAGATTCTCGTCGTAGAGTTGCTCTACAATACTTCGGAGTATTTTTTTTAGTTCTCGAGTATTGTTCTCAATGCCTAGAGCCTCCTTTTCTCCACCTTGGGCATAGTCGAATAGTATCTCTTCTGCCAAGATATTATCGTCTTCGTCACTGATCGTAAAACGCCCCTCTGTGTAGTCTATGGCTACAAAGAGGTCGTAGTAGATCTTGTTTCGCTTGTGGCAAGTAGCCAAGGCTTGGCGGAAGGTCTTCTCCAAGATGAGAGCCGTTTTCTCTAGGGTCATAATCTCTTTTCTTGTCTAAAGTACTTATGATAAACGATCTTATTATTCAAGATCTTTTAGTTGCTTCTCAAGAGTTGCAATACGAGCAAGTGCATCGGCCTCTTTCTTGCGCTCCAGATCCACTACTGCTTGTGGGGCTCCGGAGACAAATCGTTCGTTGGAGAGTTTTTTGCGTACGCCCATCAAGAAGCCCTGTTGATGTTTGAGGTCTGCCTCGAGCTTCTCTCTTAGAGCCCCCTTGTCTATATAGCTATCAATAGGGATAGCGTACGACACCGTACCCACGATAAAGGTGGCAGAAGAGCCGCCCTCCGTAGAGGAGGCGAGAGGGGTGCAGGTGGCGCCTGCCAATTTGGTGATGAGGCAATCTGCCATAGCCGGGTGCCCCTCGCCACATTGAAGGGTAAGCGACTCGGTACGCGCTATGTTGTGCGTAGTACGGACGTTGCGCACTTGGGTGATAACCTCGCGGGCGGCAGCAACCGTGGCTAAGAGTTCTTTGTTCGGCTCTTCTAGCTTGGGCATGCGGGTGTACATAATGGTTTCCCCAGCCTTACGCGGTGCCATATCTTGCCAAAGCTCCTCTGTGATAAAGGGCATAAAGGGGTGCAAGGTTTGTAGGAGTACCTCCAAATAATGCCGAGTAGCTGCAAGAGTTTGAGCATCCATCGGAGCCCCAAAAGGAGGTTTGATGGCCTCTAGGTAGAAGGCTGAGAAGTCGTCTCGATAGAGCTTATAAGCCACCGTCATAGCTTCGCTGATGCGGTATTTGCTCATAAGATCGTCAATTTCGAGCAGTGCTTCTGTCAAGCGGTGGTGGAACCACTCTACAGCCTGGAGGTTAGCCTCGCTGGGCTTTGCCGCAGCATCTGCCTGCCAGTTAGAGATAAGTCTGTAGCTATTCCAAATCTTATTGCAGAAGTTGCGCCCCTGCTCTAGCAGGCTCTCATCGTAGAGAAGGTCATTACCGGCCGAGGTGGCCATCATCATACCTACGCGCACGCCGTCTGCTCCATACTTCTCGATGAGGTTGAGCGGATCGGGCGAATTACCCAAGGACTTGGACATCTTGCGCCCTTGAGCATCGCGCACAATCCCCGTCAGATACACATCACGGAAGGGGCGTTGGCCACGATAGCGATAGCCTGCAATGATCATTCTTGCCACCCAGAAGAAAAGAATATCCGGAGCCGTAACAAGGACTGCTATGGGGTAGTAGTAGTTGAGATCTTTGTTGTTTTTGTCGTCAATATCGCCAAAGACCGTGATAGGCCAGAGCCAAGAAGAGAACCAAGTATCTAGGCAATCTTCCTCTTCGCGTAGGTCTGCCAACGTAAGTGAGGGGCAGCCTGTTTCTTTTTTTGCTTTCTCCAGAGCTTCTTCGGGAGTAGGAGCCACGACAAATCCACCTTGGGGGAGGTAGTAGGCAGGGATGCGGTGTCCCCACCAAAGCTGGCGGCTAATGCACCAGTCTTTTACATTCTCCATCCAATGGCGGTATGTATTCTTAAATTTGGCAGGGATGAGTCGTACCTCGTCTTTTTCTACCGCCTCGAGAGCCGGCCCGGCAAGTTCTTCCATTTTGAGGAACCACTGCATCGAGAGCTTGGGCTCGATGGGTACTTGTGTGCGTTCGCTACATCCTACCTTATTGGTGTAGTCTTCTTCTTTTATCATAAGCCCTGCCGCTTGTAGGTCTTGGGCTATCTTGCGGCGGACGTCGAAGCGATCCATCCCGGCATAAGCTCCCCCTTTTTCGTTGAGGGTACCGTTGTCGTTGAATATGTCGATGGTCTCTAGGTTGTGCTTTTGTCCTAGATTGTAGTCGTTAATGTCGTGAGCCGGGGTTACCTTGAGGCAGCCCGTACCAAACTCGCGATCCACATATTCGTCGGCAATAATAGGTATGGCACGACCCACAATGGGGATAATAGCGTGCTTGCCAATGTATTGTTGGTAGCGAGGATCCTCAGGGTGTACGCACACGGCAGTGTCGCCCATTATGGTTTCGGGGCGTGTGGTGGCGATGGTCAAGAAGTCATCGCTTCCCTCGATATTGTAACGCAGATAGTAGAGCTTGCTGTGCTCTTCTCGGTAGATAACCTCTTCGTCCGAAAGGGCGGTTTGCGCCTTAGGGTCCCAATTGACGATACGTACCCCACGATAGATAAGTCCACTCTCGTAGAGGTCGCAGAATACCTTTATAACGGAGCGCGAGCGGTCTTCGTCTAGTGTGAAAGCAGTGCGATCCCAATCGCAAGAGGCTCCTAGTCTTTTGAGTTGCTCAAGTATAATGCCTCCATGCTCGTGCGTCCAGTCCCAAGCATGCTTGAGGAAAGTCTCTCGCGTTAGGGAGCGTTTGTCGATACCTTGCTCGGCAAGACGTGCCACCACCTTAGCCTCGGTGGCAATAGAGGCGTGGTCTGTGCCCGGTACCCAACATGCGTTATACCCGAGCAAGCGAGCACGGCGTACAAGCACGTCTTGTATGGTATTGTTGAGCATGTGTCCCATGTGAAGTACCCCCGTAACATTGGGGGGCGGGATTACCACGGTATAGGGTTCTCGCTCATCGGGAGTAGAGGCAAAATGCTTCTGCTCCAGCCAGTATTGATACCATTTACTCTCTATCTCGGAGGGGTTATATACAGTCTCGTTATTCATTTTACTATATCGTCAGAGTAGGAAAAAGAGGCAAAACAGCTGCCTATTTGACTGCAAAGGTAGGAAAAACCCCTATCTTTGTGACCTATTCTTCCTCATGTTATAGGGCAAGTTTTGATTAGAAGATTATGAAGATAACGATACCTAAGCATACCAATCTCCGTACACAGTCGCTATTTGTGTTGCTGGCAGTTGCATTTGTTATTCTGCTATTCTCGCCACGCGACCACAAGTTTATGTACAATTTTGAACGTGGGCAGGTGTGGCAATACGAGCTCCTTATTGCTCCGTATGACATTACCATCCTAAAACCTCAAGAGCAGTTGCAAGCGGAGCGAGATAGTGTTGCACGGAATATCCTCCCCTATTGCCGGATGGATAAGTCCGTGGCAAAGGAGAAGATTTTGCTTTGGAGTCATGATTACACTAGTCGCTGGAAAAAAGAGCTTTCGCCCGATATTGAGGTGTTCGTACGGAATTATCTGGAGGAGACCTACGACCATGGGATTATCGATGATGCCCTGTATCAAAAGCTTCTCCAATCCAAAGAGGAGGAAGATGAGGAGATGCCCATAAACGAAGTCAATCTATTATACGACCAAAATGAGAGCCGAAAGCATCCAACCACACTCTTCCTTACGGTAAAAGAAGCCTATCAGCAAGCCATCGACCGCTGTGTGGAGGCAGGATACAACTCCGATATTCTGAGAAGAATCAATCTGGAGAATTATCTGAGAGCCAACGTTTCTGAAGATGTGGCAACTCGTAATAGCGTTATTCGTGAGGAGCAGAAAAAGATCTCCAACTCTACGGGTATTGTGGTAGCAGGCAGGCGCATCATAGACAAGGGGGACATCATAGACGATGCTACCTACAATGTGCTGGCGAGCTATAAGAAGATGTACGAAGAGAGGTCGGGCAACGATCGTACCTATATAGGACGCGTAGGGGGGCTTTTGCTCATTGTGATTGTATTGCTCCTTGGGCTTTGGCTCTACTGGCTTATCTTCCGCCCCTCCATCTTCCGGCAGCTTAAAAATACGGTATTTATTGCCGCCAGTATTCTCTTCTTTGTCTTGCTTACGGAGCTAACGGTCACGCTATTCCAGTTCGATGTATATATCATTCCCTATTTGATACTGCCCCTATTGGTGCGTATATTCTTCGACTCGCGTACGGCCTATTTCTCCCATACTATTACAATTTTGCTATCGGCACTTTTTGTTGCCATGCCCCTTGAGTTTATTCTTCTTGAGATGGTGGCAGGTATGGTTGCTATCTTCAGTTTGAATAACTTGACCTCTCGCTCTCAGCTTATACGTACCACATTCCTTGCTTTCTTGAGCTACTCCATACTCTCTGTTGCTCTCTCTCTCATGCGCAACGGAGCTCTAGAAAATGTCGATGCCTTGCACACGTTGAGCTTTGGTATCAACATGATTTTCTTGATGTTTACCTATGTATTGGTGTATCCCATGGAAAAGCTCTTTGGGTATATCAGTAATATCAGTTTGGTAGAGTTGAGCGATATAAACCGACCGCTATTGCGGCAGCTCTCGGAGAATGCTCCAGGGACTTTCCAGCACTCTATGCAGGTCTCTATCTTGGCAACGGATGCCGCGCAGAGTATCAATGCCGATGTACAACTCACCCGCACGGGAGCTCTCTACCACGATATTGGTAAGATGCTTAATGCTCCCTTCTTCACAGAAAATAATCAAGGAGGGCGTAATCCTCACGAAGACCTATCCTACAAAGAGAGTGCTGCCATTATTATAAAGCATGTAACAGAGGGAGTGGCTCTTGCACAAAAGCACAAATTGCCCCCTCAGGTAATTGATTTTATTCGTACCCACCACGGCAGAGGGTATACCAAATATTTCTATACGATGTACTGTAATGAGCATCCCGGGGAAATTGTTGATCGTGCTCCCTTTTCTTACCCCGGCCCCAATCCCTTTAGTCGGGAGACCGGAATCTTGATGCTTGCCGACGCCGTGGAGGCGAGTAGTCGCAGCCTCAAAGAGTACACCGTGGAGTCTATCACCGCTTTGGTAGAGCATATTGTAGATGGCATTGTGGCAGATAAACTTCTTGACAATACCCCTCTTACGTTCCGCGAGATTACAACCATCAAAGAGACTTTTGTGAGTAAACTGCTCACGATGAATCACTCAAGAATCGCGTATCCGAAGCTCAATAGGGAGGAAGCCACAGCCTCTACTCCCAACGAAGAAAAGAGGGACGAAAAATGATAAATCGGGATACACCTATCTTTTTGGTCGGCTATATGGGTTCGGGCAAGAGCACCATAGGACGGAGGCTCGCAGACCGAATGGAAAGGAAATTCATCGATACGGATATTTTTATCGAACAGAGATTCCACGAGAGTGTGGCCAATATGTTTGCTTCGGTAGGCGAAGAGGCCTTTCGAAGACGCGAAGCGGTGGTAATAGAAGAGCTATCCGGATTCCCGAACGCCGTGATTGCAACGGGGGGGGGCCTGCCCTGTCATCATGGGAATATGGAGCTTATGAATCAATGCGGAGTTACGGTTTTCTTACAAGTCTCTTTGGATAATTTGGCTAAACGTATTGAGCTATGTAAGAGGACGCGCCCCACGGTACGCCATCTCTCGGGAGAGGCTCTTGAGGAGCATATACGGCAAGCAATGGAGGTGAGGCTCCCCATTTACCGGCAAGCACAATACACAATTCCCTGCGACGAGATTTGTACACCTAAAGACGAAGATCGGGTGGCAGACCGGATTGCTCTTCTCCTTGCTCAGTAATCTTTACTCGGGATAAATAAGAAGGGTAGATAGCCTCCCAAGAGATGGCTATCTACCCTTTGTCTTTAGAGGTGTGAGGAGGAAAGACTTATCGAACGAGTAGGGTTGTTATCAAAGTTTTCCCATTGCTTGTCGCGCAACGTACGATATATTCACCGGCCATTAGCTGGTTGGTCGGGATTTGGAAGCTCTGAACTCCATCAACCTTGTACGAAGCGATATGCTTGCCATCCATGGTTTCTATTGAGATTTGCTCTATAGGCAGGATGGTACGTAGGGTTGTTTCGGTAGTTGCAGGGTTGGGATAGAGCATAATCTCCTGGGGTATGACTTCAATCCCCCCTTCGTTAGAGTTTTTGAGAACAAAGTGTACGGGCACTTTTATTGTACCAAAAATCTTCTGTCCGAAGTCTGATAATCCAAATTGATCCGACACTACCGTTAGGATGCGTAGTAGTCCATCTTTCCCAGCAAGGAAACTGAATTCTTGCCCCAACGAGAACATGGGAACAAAATATTTCTTCTCTCCCTTTCCAATTTTTCCGGAGAGGGCGTTTGTAGAGACCGCTAGCACTTCCACATTTCCCTCCTGGTCATTGTATCCGGTTGTCAGGAGAGCTCTAATAGCTGCCTTCGACCCTGTTGGATCGTAGAGGGAGCCTTCGTTGCGGATTTCAAACTTGCAAGGGCGTACGTTGTTGTCGGTACATACAATTTGTATAGGCCCCTCGGTGACTAGTTCGCAGACCAAGGTGGCATCTGTATAGGAGCCGGGAAGTTTTACGATGCAATCCTTGGCAATGCGGCGAGCTGCGGAGCGAGCCATGCGATTGTTATAGAAACCGAAGTCAGTACCGGGCTCATCGGGATTGAGGCGAGGTATGCGGAGATACAAATTTGCTTTGCTGTCTTTGGGGAGAATGGGGCGGAACCCGGAAAAAGTAATCTCAGCATCCCCTTCTGCAGGTACTGTTATCATCTGTACTCCGGCGGAGTAGCGATAGTCGGGGGTACCCTCTTCTCTGTCAAAAGTCTGGCCGTCTACACAGAAGAGCTGTGCGGGAAGGTACATCTCGCGTTTGCTTGAGTTGTGTACTGTAAAGGAGACTTCGCTCTTTTCGTAGCTGTAGAGTTTGTCCGCCTTTACAGTCTTGGGGTCTACCGAGAGCCAATCAATGGGGACATCGTACTCTATCTTACTTACTTTATGGTCTGCGATGGTGATAAATGCAATGGAGGGCTCGTCATAGAGGAAGTGTAGGGGTTTGTAGTCATTCTCCTTGAGTGCATACTCTAGCTTTAGAGTGTAGGTGCCATCGGCGAGGTCCTTGACTTCGAGGGTATCTCTACTTATATAGGGAATATACACAGATAGATTCCCAACATCCGGGTGCCCCTCTTTTACTCGTGTTTCTTTACTGTCATACATTGCAAAGCGTAAGGTGCAATGCATCAGTGTTTGGGCATTTTGCATGTAGATCCCGGCCATGGTTATTTTTTCTCCTCCGGAGTTGGGGAGGATTTTAGCACGAAGGGATACGGAGGGCGTACTGAGAGGGGCCTTTTCTCCGCATTCTCCGTCTCGGCAAGGAGCAGCTCCTACCACGATGGATTGAGCATAGTCGTAGAATCCCATACCGGCACCTGTCCCTAATGAACTAGGTTGCAATGCTGTGAGTCGGTAGTAGGCATTGGCCTTTCCTCCCCAACCCCAGTTGAAGTGGAATAGTCCTTTATCATCGTAACCATCACAAACAAAGCAGTGGCCTCCTTCCCCTTGTCCGAAGAAGATAACGGGGCGATCATTGTCTAGCTCTGTGCGGATTGTTCCTTCCCATTTTTCTTGATTTACTTGTCCTCTGTAGAGTAGATGTGTCTCGCCACTATATTTGAAAAAATCTCGGAGAGCACGTACTATATAGGTATCCAATGCACCACTGCCGCGAGAAGAGTAGGTCATATCTACGGCATGTCCGGCATCGCGCATCAAAAGACCATACGCCTTTGCCACCACTTCTTTGTTCTCGATCGTATTGGGGTCGTAGGTCCCGGGCATGTTTGCCCAGTCGTATCGGGTGTTAAATGTTACAGAACGAGTAATATGAGGAGTGTACATAGAGTCGATGTAAGTGTGGCTACCGGTACCTACGTCGGGCCACTTATGGAACCGCAGCACCTGAGCTAGAGCGGTGGCTACACATCCCGTAACACACTTTCGGCTTGTAAAGGGATCGACGGGGCACTCGCTATTGAATGGATACCCTTGGTCCCATCGGATTTGTTCTTTTTCGAGGAGGGGGGCTACTTGCTTTTGAGGGAGTGCCCTAGTGCTTTTTGGGCTAGTGGAGTAAAACATATCAGTTCGATAGAAGGTCTCTATCTCCTTGTCAATCCCCTTGAGCCAGTAGAGAGCTTCGTGAGGAGCAGACTCCATAGAGAAGTGCCCTTCGTACGAGTAGGCAAGTATTTGCTCCAGACGATCATCTCCGGCAACAATCACAAAGCCGTCATTTTCTCCTCTGTTGTATATATAGTAGTAGGTAGGAGCAATCACCTCAGATGCACGGAGGTGTGTTTGCTTCGCTTGAGTATTTTGAGGGCGATGGATATAAGAAAGTGTGAGCGAGGGCTCCGAAGATCGCAGTGAGCTACCGCGGAAGAACTGTTGAGCAATACGTAACGAAACCTCCGGAGAGATAGGAGTTGCCCACACACTGCCTAGGCACAGAAGAGAGCCTAGAGCCAGCAAAAGAAATCTTTTAAGCATCTTGTAAGGAAATGATTTAGTTGTTTGTTGTATTGTTTTATATGAGACCATTATCTCTTATTCTCTGCAAAGTTAGAAAGAACTAGCCTTAAAACACTGTGTGAATGAAAGAAAAAACTTTTATCTATACCGAAAAATGACCATTGATAGCTTGAAAATACCTACAGGTTGGTATTGTGGAAGGGGGATTAGTGTAGCTATCTTTGCACTCAGTTATGGCGATAACTACACAAACGAATAGAATGAATCCATTACAATATGAATGCCAACAAATTATTTTTATCGCTGCTCTTAGGTGCTAGTAGTATCGTAGGGGCATGGGCGCAGCATGCCGTGAAGCGTGAGTATTTCTGCGATCCTGCAAAGTATCAGTATCGTTTGAAGTCTTACAAGCATTATGGTCAGCTCTTTACCTACAATTATGACGAAAAGGGATACGTAAAATCTCTTGAAGTTACTAATGACAACGGCTCTCTAGAGTCTCGAACTCTTTTCTACTACGACGAAAAGGGCTACTTCGTTAGACTCGATGATTATGGTCGTCCTAGGATAGCTACAGGTGAGTTTGATATTGTAAGTAGGCGGAACGAGTACAAGCGTAATGAGCAAGGACAAGTTGTCACTTTCTCTGTATATCAGCTACTAGGTGAGGATAAAGATGATGAGACTCTTTCTAAGACAGTAGAAGGTAAGTTTACCTACAACGAAAAGGGGCTAGAGAGTGAGGCTATCTTTACTGCAGGAGTAGAGGGAACTGCCAATTGGGCACCTTTCCGTAAGTGTAAGGTTGTGTATGATGCGCAGGATCGTATCATAAAGCTGGATCAAGTTGCCTATCCCGAAGAAGGGGAGAAGTTGATGGACGAAGTGCTTGAGTACAACGAACGTGGACAAATCACCAAGCTTGGGTACAATTCCTACACCGGGAATAAAAATGGAGAACTCCTTTTCAAATACGACAATGAGGGGAATTTGCTAGAAAGTGGCGACCCGGACTTCCCTGTTACCTATACTTACGAGAATAAGAGTTTGGTGTGTGACAAGGTATTCTTCCCTGTTCCCCCGATGGCTAGAAGTCTCTATTACGAGCTACGTAATAACCTTATTTTCTCTCTCGGATTCCCTCTTTTTTATACCCGTCCCACTACAGCGCCTAGCAAAGAGGTCATGAAGATGGCCGGAGATGATGGCGAAGATGAGGACGAAAACGAAGGAATGTTTGTCTATGAATCCGTTCCGATGAGTAACGTCTTGATACCCGCAGTAGGGAACAATCTTAAACCCACCGTTGCCGGAGGACGTCTCTCTGTGGAACTTCCCAGCGAACTTGTAGGTCAGTCCTATTTCCTTTGTAATGCAGAAGGCGCTCTACTACAGCGTGGCGTTATCTCCTCTGAGCTCCTCACTCTTGAGGTAAGCGATCTACCTCATGGAACCTACCTCCTAAAGGCAGGGAACCAAAACGCAAAAGTCCTCCTTTAAGGATCTAAAAGAGAACACAACACAATAATAATCGCAAAACAAAACTACAGAAGTATGAAAACTAGATTTTTCTTGGCACTTATAGCTACTAGCTTGGTTTTGGGGGTTGCATCATGCCGCCCGAACCAAACTCCTAAACCCGGTCCTACCCCAACTCCTAATCCTTCCGAACAAGAAGAGGTAAAGGGATTGAAAGGTTATGTTGATGCTTCTAAGTATGAGAAGTGGGTATACTATTCGCTTAAGGACAATAAAGAGGTAGAAGTGAGTGACTACAAGAATAGTGACACTTGGGATATCGCTTTTCATCGCTTTGACATTCGTCTCAATTGTGGCGAAAGTGGTAAGGGTAAAGGTGCTGCCGTCTTCTCTGGTGTAACGGAGATGGAAAAGGCAACCAAAGTGCCTACAGAAGGATGGGTTACTGATGCCATAGGTACTATAACCATTAAGTTTAGCATGGGAGGTGGCTCTCACGATAGTAATCATGAGCAAACAGGTTACAATCATCTGATTACAGGAAAGAAGACCGAGCGAGGTGATATGTCTGGAGGTTGGCTTGATTACGACCTTGGCAACATGCCTCCCCGCGTTCGTTTGTCGGGCAAAGTTTTCTTTGTAAAGTGTGCTGATGGCAAGATTGCTCGCATTCAGTTTACCGATTGTAAAGACAAAACGGGACGCAAGAATGGTTTCATCTCTTTCACTTACGACTATAATGTGAGTGTGAAGTAACAACCGATTCTCCCTTCTCTTTAACTATTTGTATAATAAGACTATGAATTATTGTACCCTAAAGCAGGCTGTAAAAGGCCTGCTTTTTGCGTGTTTATTCTTAAGTTTTAGCTCTGTAGCTATTGCTCAACAGCCCTACAAAAAAAAGAAAGCAGGGCAGGAGAAGCACCAAACTCACGCAAGCCAACTCGATAGTATTGCGAAAGAGAATACCCTAGACAACGTAGTCTGCACGGGTAGTCGTACTGTCCGGCTCATGAAGAATGAGCCCATCCCTGTACGCCTTATCAAGGCAAAAGAAATAGAAATGCTTGCACCACAAAACTTTCGGGATCTATTACAGTATGTACTTCCCGGGGTCGAGTTTACAAAGCATGGCTCACAAGATCGTATCAATATGCAGGGATTCAACTCCAGTTCCTTGCTATTCCTTATCGATGGGGAGCTCATTTCTGCAGGTACGGGGAGTGACATTGACTTCAATCGTATCAATCCGGATGATATAGAGCGCATAGAAGTCTTGCGAGGGGCATCGTCGGCACTCTACGGATCCAACGCTATTGGAGGTGTAATCAATATTATAACTCGCCAAGCCAAAGAGCCTCTGCGTGTGGGGGTGTCGAGTACGATAGATAGTAGGCGAGACCTCAAAGAGAACCTTTCTATTGGGCTTAAACAAGGAATCTTCACGAGCCAAACCGGGGTACAATTCACAAAAGACAACGGCTATACGGTACGTGATGAGCAGAGTAACCGAGAGGTGGAAATCACGGGCAATAGAGCCTGGAATATCTCCGAAAAGCTCACTATAACACCATCCGAAAGACTACAATTCTCCCTTGCGGGGCGTGCCAACCTGCGTCGTCAGCTTTGGGAAAAACATATCAATTACCTCTATCACTCCTATGATGGAATAGCAGGTGTACGCTGGCAGATTAGCGAAAAGCAGGGGCTTGACCTCTCGTATCACTACAACAATTATTCTAGAGACTCTATTTTCCCTCTAGTCCCAACAGAACCCAAAGCACCTGTATTTCGTCAGCAGATGCATCATGCTCGTGCTCAATACAACTACGACATTGATAAGCTACAGCACATCAATCTTGGGGGGGAGTACCTATTTGACGAGGTCGCTTCTGATCGCCTCCGTACGCTAAACAATGGCAAACCCAAACATATCCAGAGTGGGGTAATCTACGGTCAGGGTATCTTCTCGGTCCTTGATAACGTTACTTTGAGCTATGGTGGTAGGCTCGACCTCCATTCCGGTTTTGGAGCGCATTATACTTCTCGTATCTCTGCCATGTACAAACCCACCGAAGAATTGGCTCTTCGCTTAACCGATGCGCAGGGGTATCGTGCACCCTCCATGCAAGAGCTTTATATGTTTTTTGATCACTTGGGCATGTTTATGATCTATGGGAATGAGGCGCTGAAGCCCGAGGAGAGCCATATGGTTTCATTCTCTACTGAGTATAAAGCGAAAGAGACAAGTCTAATGTTCAATGCTTTTTTCAATAAAGTAGACAATCGCATACAGACTGTAGCGAGGGTGCGTGATGGGAAAAGCGAACAATTCTATGACAACATTAAGGGTACGAGTCGCATCTTTGGTATTGAGCTCCAGGGGCAGCAAGCACTACCCTGTGGGTTTAGTGTGCGAGGCTCTTACTCCTATACGCATGACTGGCATAAGGTAAAAGACAAAGCAGGTAATGAGGGACTGCGTACGGCCACCCATCCACACTCTGCTTTGCTAGCACTAGATTACGGGAAGTACTTCAGCAATAACTATTCCCTCAATGCCTTCTTTATGATGCGTTGGATGTCTGGTTTTACCTCGTCGGAGTATGATGAAAAATCATTGCTTACACCGCAACGTACGCCCGGTTATGCCACAGCTCGTATTGGTATAGAGCAAAGATTCTTTAGGAATTTTCATCTCAATTTGGGTATCGACAACCTCTTCAATTATCGTGTTAAGGTTATCAATACCAATGTTTTGCCCACTCCCGGGAGAGTCTATTCGGCGACCCTTCGTCTCCAATTCTGATGTAGCTCCCTTGGTTTAGCCATCTAGATGGCATCCTCAAAACACCCTACTTCCCGTAAAAGAAATAAACTCCTATGAAACTATCGAAACGAACAAAAACGCTACTCTTTGCAGCCCTTGCCCTCGTGGCAGTTGCTGTGCTTTGGGGGATATTCCGTCCCAAACCCATCAAGGTAGCTTTGGTAAACTTCCCCCAATTTATGGTGGCTCGTGCCATCTCTTCTGCCGACGAAAAGAATGCAACCGTTAAGGTAGAAAACGACCTTTCCCAACTCGAGAATTATGATTTTGTACTCGCTTTTGGGATGGGGCTTAAGTGGGCTCCCGAAGATCGAGAGCTGGTACAAAAACTCATCGAAGAGAAGAAGTGCCATGTGCAAGTATTCATGGCGACAAGTCCCGATAACGAGATATCCTCCCTCACAGAGGAGCAATCGTCTCTCGTAGTCTCCTATTTCAGCAATGGGGGGGCTAAGAATTATAGATCGGGATTCAACTATATCCGTCAGGAGATATTGGGCAAGTCTCTCCGAGAGGGGAGCATAGAAAAGCCTGTTAGTTTTGGAGAAAATGTATTCTACGGAAAGACGGACGATGATCTCTTCTCTTCCCTCAAAGAGTACGAAGCCTACTACAAAAGCAATGGCTACAAAGAGGGAGCTCCTAAGGTTGCCATGCTCATTAGTTTCGCCTCTCCCACCAACTCCAACCGAGAGCATATAGATGAGATCGTAGCCTCTTTGGAGGAGAGTGGACTCAACGTGTACCCCTTCTCAGCCGGAGGAGATCGCCTAAAAATAATCCAAGAGATTAACCCGGATCTCCTAATTTATATGCCCCATGGCAAAATGCTATCGGGCAATACAGACCCTGCTATCAGCTACCTCCAGCAGCAGAATATACCCATTATAGCCCCTCTTACCATTGTTGCCGAGAGAGAAGATTGGCTTGCCGATAAACAAGGTTTGGTGGGAGGTTTCCTCTCGCAAAGCGTCTCCACTCCCGAGATTGACGGGGCTATGATACCCTTTGCTCTTGTGGCTTTGGAGCGCGATAGTAAGAGTGGATTGCAATACTTCCATGCTATCCCGGATCGGCTAGAGACCTTTACCCGACTTGTTAATAACTATATATCGCTCAAGCGCAAACCCAATAGTGAGAAGCGCGTAGCCATCTACTACTTCAAAGGCCCGGGGCAGAATAGCCTCGTTGCTCAGGGGATAGAGGTGCTTCCCTCACTCTATAATGTATTACTAGAGCTGCGCAACCAAGGGTACAAGGTTACGGGGCTACCTTCTACCGAAGCCGAATTTGAGAAAATGGTGATGACCCAAGGCGCGCTCTTCAATAGCTATGCAGAGGGTGCTCTTGCGGACTTTATTGCTAAGGGATACCCCCAATTCGTCTCTACGGATAGCCTCCAAAGCTGGATGAATTCCGTCCTTACTCCCAACCAAAGAGAGGCACTTGCCAAAAAGTATGGAGCTGCTCCCGGGGAGTACTATACCATGCGAAAAGGCGACAAAGAGGGTATTGCCGTTACGGCCGTGCCCTTTGGTAATGTGGTGCTTCTCCCTCAGCCGGGGCAAGGAGTCGGCGATAATGACTTCAAGGCAGTGCATGGTGCTAATCCCCTTCCTCCCTATCCCTATGTGGCTTCCTACCTCTGGGTGCAAAAGGGATTCCGTGCCGATGCTATTATGCACTTTGGTACGCATGGTAGTCTTGAGTTTATCAACGGCAAGCAAATTGCCCTCTCGCAAGAGGATTGGACAGACCGCATGATCAACGATCTCCCCCATATATATTACTATACAATTGCCAACATTGGGGAGGCGATGATAGCAAAGCGCAGAAGCTATGGAGAGACGGTTTCGTATCTCGCACCTCCTTTTATCGAGACAAGACTTCGGGGCGATGTGGCCGATCTGCTAAAGCTAACGGATCAATACTTAGCAAGCGAAACAGATAACCAAGAGCTATCTCTTCGCATCAAAAACCTGGCGATTAAAAAGGGATTCCACAGAGATCTTCATTTAGATTCCATTCGTACAAAACCCTACAGTAGGGAAGAAATAGAGACCCTATCCGACTTTGCTGAGGAGCTGGCCGTAAGCAAAATACCGGGAGGAATGTACCGTACGGGTATTGCCTTCTCTAGCGAGAAGATCCATAGTTCGGTACTACACATTGCTACCGATCCTATTGCCTATGCCCTTGCTGCTCTCGATCGCCACAGAGGAAAGTACACCCAAAAGCAGCAAGATAATGAGCGATTCTTTACTCAGCATTACCGAGAACCTGCCGAGCGTGTAGTGCGTCAAGCTCTAGCCTCGCATCAAGTAAATACGGAGGCTGTGCTCACCTCTTTGGGCGTTACGGCCGAGGAGCGTCGCCTTGCCGAGCAACTTATTGCCAAAACAGAAGCCAACAATGCCGCTATGATGGGCTCTATGGGAGCCATGAAAGGCGGTGGTATGGGTATGCCGATGGGGGCAATGAGTGGTAAGAAGCCCGCTTCTATGGGAGCGAAAGGAAAGGATAAGAAGGGCGGTCACCCGGGCGGTATGCCTCAAGGGTCGGATAAGAAAGGTGGTCATCCCGGTGGTATGCCCCAAGGGATGGACAAGAAGGGGAGCGGCAAGATGCCCCCTGCTATGATGGAGGCAATGAAAGCGATGCAGCAAGAGGCTCTATCGCCTGACGAAAAGGAATTTGTTGCCAGTATGCAACAGCTCCGCCATTCCATCAATGCCATTGTAGGCTACTACGACAAACTCGTGCAAAGCCCCCAAAGGGAGCTATCCTCTATCGTGAATGCCCTCAATGGTGGTTACCTTGCGCCCTCCCCGGGTGGTGACTATATTGCCAATCCCGAGACACTCCCCACAGGACGCAATCTCTACTCCATTAATGCCGAGACTACGCCTACGAAGACGGCATGGGATAAGGGAAAGAAGATGGCAGAAGATCTCCTTGCCGACTATAAAAAGCGTCATAATGGAGAGCTACCGCAAAAGGTCAGCTTCTCTCTTTGGAGTAGTAGCTTTATCGAGAGTGAAGGAGCTACGATAGCGGAAATCATTTATCTACTCGGGTGTGAACCTGTGCGAGATATGATGGGGCGTGTACAGGATATTAGGCTTATCCCCATGGAGCAACTCAACCGCAAACGTATAGACGTAGTGGTACAAACCTCGGGTCAGTTGCGCGATTTGGCTGCCTCTCGTCTCTACTTGATCCAGAAGGCGGTAGACCTAGCTGCCAAGGAGACCGGAGAGAAAGACAACGAGGTAGCCAAGGGAGCAGTTGATGCCGAAAAGGTATTGCTTGAGAAGGGACTTTCTCCCAACGAGGCTCGCTCTCTGAGTACACAGCGTGTATTCGGCGGTGTCAATGGTAATTATGGCACAGGGATACAAGAGATGGTAGAGAGTGGCGACCGATGGGAAAAGGAGTCGGAGATTGCCGACGTATACCTCAATAACATGGGAGCCATATACGGTAGCAGTGAACAATGGGGTGACTTTGAAGCCGGATTGTTTGAGGCGGCTCTGCAAAATGTAGACGCCGTGGTACAACCGCGCCAAAGCAACTCTTGGGGGCCGTTAAGCCTCGACCATATCTACGAATTTATGGGAGGGCTGACCCTTACCGTGCGCCAAGTAACAGGGAAAGACCCCGATGGCTATTTCAACGACTTGCGCAACCATCACCGCACCCGTGTACAGGAGATGAAGCAAGCCATAGGCGTAGAGGCACGTACTACCATACTCAATCCTACCTACATCAAAGAGGTAACCAAAGAGGGGCAAGGGGCTGCATCTGCTCTCGCCGAGACCATCCGCAATACCTATGGGTGGAACGTAATGAAGCCCTCTGCCATAGACAAGGAACTCTGGGACGATATATACAATACCTATATCAAGGATGATAAGGACTTGGGGATCCGAGACTTTTTCGAGCAGAACAACCCTGCTGCCCTCCAGGAGATCACGGCGGTGATGATGGAGACCATCCGCAAGGGAATGTGGAATGCCTCGCCCGAACAGCGAAAGGCAATTGCCGAGCTACATGCCGAGGAGATAGAAAAGTTTGGAGCCGGATGCAGTGGATTTGTTTGCGACAATGCAAAACTGAGAGATTTCATTGCCAAGGAAATCCCTGCCGAACAGCAACAGAGCTACCAAAAAGCCATTCAGAAAGTGCGTAATCTCTCGAGCGAGCAAAGTAAAGATGCGCAACTTCTCAAGAAGGAGGAACTAAATGCCGATGATACATCAGCCATAGAACGCCCCTCTCAGCTCTTCTTGTTTGTGGCCATTGGGGTAGTGGTGGTGCTCATTATCATCTTTGTGATCTATCGTAAGCGCAAGTTGCGTCAGCAGAGTAATGAGTGAAATACTATTGATTGTTGCTCTTCTTGCCATCCTCAAATGGATGATAGAGGAGGGGATACACTCGAAGGCAGCTTCTCTCTTAGCGAAAAGGGAGGGCTCGCCTTCGGGGGCATCTAAGAGGGGGAACTACCTAGGGCTTATCGTACGAGGAGGGCACGCCTTGCTGTATGTGGCGTTCCTGGCTGTGGTGCATTCTATTACGATGAATAGTAAACTCCACGCTCTAGAGGAATTACTCTACACGCCACAGGCTCTGCAAGATATGTCTCTTTTGGTAATGGTAGACCTTCTCTATGTGGTCTATCTCTGCGTACACCGTAGTACCTACTCGCGGAAGTGGTGGCGTACGCTCTCTCGTAGCTTCGCCCCCATTATGATGTTCCCTACACTTTTCTACGTACGTCTGCGATTGTTTTACGTCCTACCGGGGGCTTCTTTCCTTGGGGTAACTCTTGCGCTGATGGCCGTAGTGGCTTTGCTAACCCTTGCTGCTCCTTACTTGTTGCGAGCGATAGGGATGGGTGACGAACTACTGAGAGAACTTGCTATTTTGCTCTCTCTTCTGCTTTTCTTCGTGGTGGTGGCTGCCGGAGTATTGCACCCCGATAGTGCCGTACGAGGAACCGGAGCCGACGTGGATTGGCTGATGGTTGTTTATCTCATTCTCTTTGTCTTGAGTATGGGAGTCGTCGGCTATCTCTTTTCACATTGGGTTATTCCCTATATCCAACTTAAACTGAAAAAACGCACAACTAATAACTCTAAATAAAAGTATGCACTATCTATCCAACGCTATGTTTTGGGTTTCCAATGGACTATTGGTACCCGTAGTAGTAGCCCTGCTCTATCTGTTTATCCGTTCGCTGCTGATGCTGGGGACTTTGTTTGGTACATGGCAAACGCACCGCAGACGCCAAGATGCCTACTCAAAGGTAATCAGCAAAGAGAGCCAATTTGATGTAACGGCTCTGCAATCTGTCTTGGCAAAGCAACGAAAGGGCCCCTTCGACCTCCTCCTTGGTACGTTGCTTACGAGTGATCGTGCGCGTCGGGATCTTCTCATCGGGGAGTATGATCTAGCCGTAGAGCATCGCCTCGGGGCTGCCAAGATACTCACGAAGTTCGGCCCTATCCTCGGACTTATGGGTACGCTTATCCCTATGGGGCCTGCTTTGGTTGGGCTTTCTTCCGGAGACATTGCCAGTATGGCGTACAATATGCAGGTGGCTTTTGCTACTACCGTGATAGGGATGTTTACCTCTGCTGTGGGCTACATTGCGCTACATATCCTGCGCAGCTATCACCACCACGACCTTATTTGGTTGGATTATGTAAACGAGAAGCTCGACAACGAATAATTGGATCATGAAGAAGCGCAGACGTTTTGAGGAAGAAGAGGCAGATCCCTCTTCTCTCGTATCCAATCTATTCGACGTGGCCATGGTCTTTGCCTTGGCTCTCATGGTGGCTCTGGTGACCAAGTTCAATATGACGGAAGTCTTCAGCCAAGAGGACTATACCATCGTAAAGAATCCCGGGAAAGAGAATATGGAGATCATCATGAAGAAGGGGGAAAAGATTGAGAAGTACACGCCAAGTAACGACACCGCCAATCCGAAGGATGGCAACAAAGGGAAGCGTGTAGGCGTGGCTTACCAGCTAGAGAACGGCGAGATTATTTACATCCCCGAAGAGTAGCAATCCCCCCTCCCCGCTCCGAAGAGCATAACGAAAAAGGGCTGACTTCATCGTGTGTGTGGAGTCAGCCCTTACTTTAGATCGGCGTGCTTTGTTCTCATGACCCTCTCTTTGAAACCCATTATATCGGCGTATAGCACGTACTTTTCATTGTTGCTTGTTTCCTGCTCATTCATGTTCTTATTGGAATAAGGTTCGTTTTGGTTCTAAGGTATGCACGGAGCGACTGCCTGCTAATGGAGTCGCTCCGCATCGTTCATTTGTTTTTGGGGAGGTCACTTATTCGTTAGCATTGCCGCCGCCTTCGTTGGGCTTGGGTTTGGGCTTGGAAGGTTCCCCAGGCTTCGTGCTTTTCTTAGCCTTGGCTGTTGTCTGCTCATAGCTCACGTCGGTAAGAGTGAAGTACTTCTTAGAGGGAGAGAGCAGTACTACAGGTTTCTCGATGTGCTCTTGCGCACGGAAAGTCTTCCCTTTCTCGATTGCTTTGCTCTTGAAAGAGGGCTTGAGTGTACCTAAGTCGCCGAACTCAACAATGTCGCCATTGGCTACAATGTCGCGTGCAATTTCGGTGGCGTAGTTCAAAACCGCTTCCACTTCCTGACGATTGAACGTGGTAGACTTTGCCACACGCTCGCAGAAACTGCGAAAATCCACACGATGTCTGCCCGTAGGCTGGGCTACTTGCACAATTTTTCCTGCTTGAGGACCAATAGTCATCTTTCGTTCTACAAGAACGAACTGTAAAGGCTTGTTTGCCATGATTTAGTAAGATATTCCTCCTTTGTTTTTAGCTCACGAAGTCGGAGGAGTTCGCTTTGTGAGTTGAAGTTTTTATTTTATATTACAAAGGTAATTAATTTGTCGGAAAAACGCAATAGGCATTTTCTTGGCTGCTAATTGGGTGTCATCAGAAAGCACATTAGCTTTCGGATAAAAGCTCATTAGGAATCTGGCAAAAGCTCATTAGCTTTTTAGCAAAAGCTCATTAGGAATTTGACAAAAGCTCATTAGCTTTTTCTTGAAAGCTAATGAGGAATTTTCTGCAGGGTCGTTGATAGCTCTCCTGCAACCTTAAAAGTGGGGGATGAAAGGGCAGGAGCTATCGGTAAAGAAGTCGTGTTTTTAGGAGAGGTTCGGGGGGAGGAAAGGTGTCTCTCCAGCTCTGCGAGACGGGTTAGTCTAGGTTGTTGAGCATCGTTTGGTAGCGGTGCGCCTCCTCAGAGTAGCCGAGTTGCTCGGATACTTCGATTAGCTTGGTCAAGAGGGGCTTATTATCGGGATGCTCCACCACGGCTCGGCTCATTATCTTATAGGCTTCCTTATCCGCCCCCAGCTCTAGATTGGTGAAGGCGAACTGCATGGCCACCTCTAGGTGTCGGAATAGTTTTTCGTACCCCTCTTTGAGTAGCTTGTGGGCCTCTTTGATGCGCCCGAGGGAGCGTAGCGCAAAGCCTTTTCGTGCTAGGGCTGTGGGATGGAGCGGGTTGAGCGCGAGAGCCTTGTCGTAATTGTTGAGCGCCGAAGTCGGATCGTCGTATTCATCAAGGCACTGATCGCCCATTTCTATGTATTCGAGAGCCAACTTCTCGAGCTGCGCCTTATCCTTCTTCGTCTCTTTCGTTTTCTTTTTCTGCTGTTCGATTACGCCCTCTACCTGATAGAGTTTGTGGAGTAGAAGTCTACGCGCCTGGGGTGAGTCGAAGATGTTTTTCTCGTTAAGAGCCTGACCAAAGAGCGTAATGGCTTGATGGAGGTCGCCCTTATTGAGTAGCATGAGGGCGGATTGGTAGAGTGAGTAGGCATGGCTCTCCTCCAGAGCTACCTGCAATTGCTGTGGATTGGCGGCAGCGCGGTAGTACTCAATGATGGAGGAGCGAGTGATTACATCCTGCTTGCGGAAGGGGCGAAGGAGATTCATCCCCTCGAGAGAGCGGCATCGGCTGAGGGCTACATAGGCCTGTCCTGCGGCAAATGTGCCGTCGGAGAAGTCGATGGTGGCGTGGTCGAACGTTAGCCCCTGGCTCTTGTGTATGGTAATGGCCCAGGCGAGACGCAGAGGGTACTGTGTGAAGCGTCCTATTACCTCCTCTTCTATGGTGTTATTCTCCTCGTTGAGCGAATATCGCTTGTTCTCCCACGTGTAGGGCTCTACTTGGCATTCTCTCCCATCCTCCAATGCCACCTCTATAAAACCAAACTCCTCGTTTGCCCCTAGGTATCGCCCTAGTGTGCCGTTGACCCACTCGTGGTTGGGATCGTTGGCAATAAACATTACTTGCGCACCTTCTTTGAGGGCGAGTACAAGGTCTGTGGGTAAACTGCTCTCGGGGAATTCGCCCGATACCGAACCCTTAAATTCAGACTTCTTACTCTCCAGCTCAGCCAGCTGACTTTCGTTGATAGCCATGGCGCGATCTCGCCGCGAGGTGAGGGTTATGTTGAAGTCCGAGGAGGAGGCAAGAGCTGCGTTTTGTCCGCTCCGCTCATTCAAGAGAGCTACATCTTGGTCGGACGTGTTGCCGGTGCGTATGTGGTCTAGGATGGAAACAAAGGTGCGGTCGGTCTGCCGGTATACCTTGTTGAGTTCGATCATAAGGGGCTTTTGGGTATCGAAGGCGGCAGCTCCGTAGAAAAAGGGCGTTGCGTAGAAGCGGTTGATGATCTCTGTTTCCCCCCTCGTTACCACGGGCTCGAGTTGGAAGAGATCGCCTACAAAGAGCATCTGCACGCCCCCAAAAGGCGTAGACATAAGCCCCCTGATTACCCTTAGCAAATAGTCTATGGCATCCACAATATCCGCCCTCACCATAGATACTTCGTCTATGATAATTAGTTCGAGTCTGTTGATGAGCTTGCGTTGCTCCTTACGAATGCGCTTGAGCGAATTGCGGAGGAGTTCCTTGTCGCTCGGCGGAATGGGACTAAAGGGTAAACGGAAAAATGAGTGGATGGTTTGCCCCCCGGCATTGAGGGCGGAGATGCCCGTAGGGGCGAGTATGACGTGTTCCTTTTTGCTGTGGGCGCTTACATGCCTAAGAAGTGAGCTTTTACCCGTGCCGGCACGCCCCGTGAGAAAGATATTGCGGTTGGTCTCCTCTACAAGTTGTAGAAGGTATTGCATCTCCAGATTCTCGGGGTCGGGGATACGGATTAGTGGGTCGCTCATTGTGGGTCGGAGGAGTTCGGGTTGTTCCCCCTTTCCTTACAAAGGAGAGGGACGGCACAGCTTGCCTTATTGGAGGTAGGAGGTGGGGTCTGGGACGCCTGCTAGGGCAAAGGCCTCTTTGCGTTCACGGCACGTGGCACACTCGCCGCACTGCGTCTCTCCGCCCACATAGCAGCTCCACGTGGTGGCGTAGTCCAGTCCGAGGGGCATCCCAACGGCTACAATGTCACTCTTGGAGAGGTGGGTATAGGGGGCAGCAAGCTCTACTTGGTTGGAGGTCCCTTGCAGTATCGCCTCTGCCATAGGTTCGGCAAAAGCGGCTCGGCAGTCCGGATAGATATTGTGATCGCCAAAGTGATTGGCAATAAATAGGCGTTTCAGCCCTCGGCTCTCGGCAAGTCCGGCGGCAATGCTCAGCATAATGCCGTTACGAAAGGGTACCACCGTGGCTTGCATATTCTCTTCGTTATACGCTCCCAAGGGGATCTCTCCGCCCGAGAGAAGTAGGTCGCTGCGGAAGTATTGCCCCATAAAGCCAAGAGGGATGATCAGGTGCTCGATGCCCAATTGCCGGCAATGGTGTTGGGCGCAAGGTATCTCCCTTTGGTTATGTTTAGAGCCATAGTCGAAAGTTACGGCTAGGGCAATCTCATGGCGATAGTCGTAGAGCAGCGTGGTGCTATCCAGCCCTCCGGAGAGTACGATAAGTCCATCTCGGACGCCATTATGCGCAGTTATCAGCATACGTACAAAGAAAAAGAAAGCCTTAGAAAGTCACCACGCCAAGGTAGTGACCCTCTAAGGTTTTGTTGTTATTGGGGATTAGTAAGCTCGTGCAAAGAGTACACGTTGCTTAGAGGGTTTGCCCGTTACCATACATACTCCGGGCGTTGGGTCTCCGCCAAGAGGGATACAGCGAATAGTAGCCTTGGTCTCCTCTTTGATACGTGCTTCGGTCTCGGGGGTGCCATCCCAGTGCGCTAGGATAAAGCCGCCCTTCTCAATCTCTACCTTAAACTCCTCGTAGGTCTCCACGGTGCGAGTGCTTGCTTCGCGGAAGGCGAGAGCCTTGTCGTAGATATTCTTTTGGATGCTCTGGAGGAGCGATTCGATGTGATCGGCAATGCCTTCGAAGGCAACCGTCTCTTTGGTAAGCGTATCACGACGAGCCACCTCTACCGTACCCTGCTCCAGGTCGCGTGCCCCGAGGGCAAGGCGTACAGGGATACCCTTGAGTTCGTACTCGGCAAACTTCCAACCGGGTTTCTTGTTGTCGTTATCGTCCAGCTTAACGCTTATGCCTCTAGCGCGTAGGTCTTTGATTAGCGGCTCTACACGCTCTCGGATGGCCGCGAGGTGCTCTTCGGTTTTGTAAATAGGCACAATTACCACCTGTATGGGAGCGAGAGAGGGAGGGAGCACGAGCCCGTTATCGTCGGAGTGCGACATGATAAGAGCCCCCATCAAGCGAGTAGAAACACCCCATGAGGTAGCCCAAACCAATTCGCGTTGCCCCTCTTTGTTGAGGAAGTACACATCGAAGGCTTTGGCAAAGTTCTGCCCTAGGAAGTGAGAGGTCCCCGATTGTAGGGCTTTACCATCCTGCATAAGAGCTTCGATGGTATAGGTATCCACGGCACCGGCAAATCGCTCCGTTTCGCTCTTCACCCCACGGATCACGGGCACGGCGAGCACCTTCTCGGCAAAGTCGCCATATACCTCAAGCATTTTCTCGGCTTCGGCTACAGCCTCCTCGCGAGTAGCGTGTGCCGTATGCCCTTCTTGCCAGAGGAATTCGGCAGTGCGCAAGAAAAGTCGTGTGCGCATCTCCCAGCGTACCACGTTTGCCCACTGGTTGCAGAGCACGGGTAGGTCTCGGTAGCTTTGGATCCAGTTCTTATACGTACTCCAAATGATGGTTTCGGAGGTGGGGCGTACGATGAGTTCTTCTTCGAGTTTAGCCTCGGGATCTACTACTACACCGCTTCCATCCGGGCTATTTTTGAGTCTGTAATGAGTTACTACGGCGCATTCCTTGGCAAACCCCTCTACGTGGTCTGCTTCGCGGCTTAGGTAGCTCTTGGGTATGAATAGAGGGAAGTAGGCATTGACGTGCCCTGTTTCCTTAAATCGTTTATCTAGCTCGGCTTGCATTTTTTCCCAAATAGCATAGCCATAGGGCTTAATGACCATGCAGCCTCGAACGGCAGAGTTCTCTGCAAGATCTGCCTTAGTCACCAAGTCTTGATACCACTGCGAATAGTTTTCGCTGCGGGGAGTAAGCTCCTTAATCTCTTTTGCCATACGTGCAATTACTGCTGATTTTTCGTTTATTTCTGCCGCAAAGGTAGTCAAAAAGTATCGCCCCCCTTGCACAAATGCCCCGTGGATAGTGGAGGTAAAGGGCTGGTTGCGGTGAGGCGGAACAAAAGAAATCGGGCAGATCTCCCGCTTGACGAATGGGGAAGCCTGCCCGAGAGAAGGAGAGGGGAGGGGTTAGAATGCCCCTGAGTCGCTATCCTCGTTGAGTTTTTGAGTCGATACGCTGCGGCTCTTGCCCCAAGAGAAGTCGAAAGCAACATTGAGGCGAATTACCGATCGGTCGTCGCGGATATGAGTACGAGCCCTGCTCTGTACTAGGCTTTGAGGCACTGTGTGCGAGAGGTACTCGCATTCGGTCAAGAACCAAAGACAATCGGTCCTAAACGTCCAAGGCCCTGTGGTGTATCTAAGCCCTAGAGAAGATTGATTCTCCTTACTGCTTACCACTAAGCCGTCTATTCCATTCCTTAGGAGATTACCCCTGTAATAGATGCCCCATTTGCCATAATTGAGCTCCACCGAGTAGTTGAGTGGAACAAGCCACTTTTGGATGGCAGCACGGTCGGCACCTCTATCAATGCGTATGTTATAGACATCGCCGGAGGTCTTGAATACCAAGCTACCTTTGTCGCTCATCCACGGAGCGTATTGCAGGTTATAGCTCGTACCATAGCCTCTACGATAGCGCGCATTCACGGGAGTGGTGACCAGGTACTCACGCCCCGTTTTGGGGTCCTTCTCCAAGAAGTAATCGTTGTATTCGTCTCCCCAATTGCAGTGAGCTATCGGGGCTAGTTCTACATAGAGATTGGGATAGGTCAGGCTATAGGTTACCCTCGCTCCAAGGCTACGGGTTGGCTTGAGATTGGGGTTCCCTCGATAGAGAATGTATTGCTCTAGATAGCGCATATTCTCGGCATGGGAGCCTAGCTGAGACTCGTAATAGGTATAGCTTGTGCGCAGACGTAGGGCATTATGTTTGTCTATTATGTACTTGGCATTGAGGTACACTTGGGGACTTAAAGAGGATTGGCGGGCTCCGTAGTAATTGCTGTGTAGGTAATCCAATGTACCCTTAAGGGAGAGGTTTACCTGCCCGAGTTTGTAGGAGAAATCCCCATAGAGCGAGTGGTTGTTTTGCGTTGTTACACTTGGTTTATTCTCGAAAAAAGAGTTGGTTACGACGGAGTTTAGCTTTGCTCCGTAGTAGCGATACCCAAGAGAGAGTTGGGTAGGAGACTCAAAGGTATGTGTGTAGTCCGCTTGCAAGATGAGCGAATTTTTCTTGAGGTCTTGTACTACTTTATCACTAAAGACCACCTCTTTGTTGCTGATTTTCTCTTCGTGATTGGTATCTGTTCTATCGGTGAAGATCCCCGTCCATACAGCATTAAACGAGAGCGAATTTTTCGGGTTGATCTCTTTGATAAAGAGGAGATCCACAGAAGACTTTACCTTTTTAGAATGACTGCTATTCTTCGTCGAAAGCTCTGTTCCATTCTCATTTATCGTACCACTTCCTACAGCATGGTAGGGAACGATAGAGGAGGCCGATACCAGTTGTAGGGTATAGTTGCCGGTCTCTTGTCGCTGATAGGTTAGGGTAGGTAGGTGCAGGCGATAGCCAAAGGCATCTTCGAGGCGGCTCTTTCTGGAGATCTTGCCAATGCTAGGGAGGGTAAAACTCTGCTCCTTATCGGTGATACGTTCTTTATACTCTCGGCGAGAGAAGTAGTAAGTTGCGGCAAACATATCCTTTTTGCCAAAGGCTGCCCCTTGCAGCCATACATCACTCATCCCAAGCATGGGAGAGACGCTCTGTACAAGGTCTCCGGCGAGGCTCCCTCCGCGGAAGTTGCCATAGGTAAGTACGTTAATCACCTTGTCATACTCACGATAGCGCATGGGTACCATATCGAGGATCTCCAGACGCTTTATCTCTTCGGCGGGCATGGATCGCAAGATGCTCACGTCCGATTGTACTCCGTTGATGAGAATAAGAAAACGCTCCCCGTTCATCATCTCGGGTTTGCGCGTCTCGGGATTCATAGTGATACCCGGTAGTACGGTAAGGAGATCCATAGCGTTGGCCGCTTTTTTGCGTGCTACTTCGGGAATCGAAAAAGCAACTCGATCGCTTTTCGTTCGTACAGGATCTGCCTTGATTACTACGGTTTCGAGCTCTTTGCTAGGGACAGCAAGACTTGTGCTATCCTGCTGCGCCCTGAGGTACATGGGGAGCGATAAGAGACCAAGACAGCCCATGCTGAGGAATAATTTTCTAAACATTTCTTTTTAGGGATTGAGAGTTGTTATTCGGAGAGTATCATACTATCGTGCTATATGATAGAGAGTGTGGTACGCTTGTTACACACACACTCTCTCTCTATCCTATTTTAGTGACTAACGTTGCAATTCTTTTACTTTACCTTGATATGAATGCGGGGAGAAGCTTTTTGGTACGAGGGGACTTTCTTTAGCTGACCAATGTAACGCATAATTGCCTCTGCCGTATTGTAGCCCTGTCCTACGGCCGCGTGCTCGTGCTCGTAGGGGTAAGCTGCATTGATATAGGAATTGTAAGCCACTTTGTAGCGACGCTTGGGGCTAAGGGGTTTACCCTTTGCATCGCGCAATTCGATGGAGGTACATTTCTTATCGGGGGTGAAGACGTAGTGGGCCGTAGCGCCGGAGATGAGGAAAGGTCGGTGCTCTTCTTCTCGCACTGTACCGGATAGAAGTAGTGCTTTAAGCTCATCAAGCGATAGGTCTGCCACCATCATTTCGTTGCCAAAGGGGTCGAGTGTGAGTATGTCCCTGCGGGTAATATCCCCCTGGGGGAGCTTAGAGATACGTACACCTCCGTTGTTTTGAACGGCAATGTCGCTCTCCGTCATCGAGCGGTAGGCGTCTACCATAAAGTACCCGAGCTGGTCGTACGAAGTGAAGTTGTCGAGGGCAGTCCCTACAACTTCGGAGAAGACGGGATTGTTATTAAACTGATCTACGAGAGCGCGTACCTCTTTCTTCTCTTTCCCTGCCTTGGGGTCTATGGGTAGAGAGTGTGCTTCTTTGGCAATCACTTTACCCTTATGTAGGGTCATTTGCATCATGTTGAGGTGCTGGAGTTTGCATCCACTTTGTGAGATGGAGACGCTACCGACTTCTACGGGAGCGGGTAGAAAGGTATGCGAATGCCCCCCGATGATAAGGTCTATCCAGGGATTCTGAGCGGCTACCACTTGGTCTTCTTCGAGCCCCAAGTGGCTGATGAGAACGGTCGCATCGCACCGGTCGTGCATGTCTTTGTACCGAGGGAGGACGTCTCTTGCAAGCTCAAATTTGATCCCATGTAGCCAATCGGGGTGCGTAGCCGGCTTGCCGTCGGCTTCGAGTTGTACGGCTCCGAGGAGGGCAACGCGTACCCCCTTTTCGTAGAATGTATGTACGGTAGAGGGGAGTATACGTATACCGATATAGGGCTCTACCTCTACATTGCTACAGATGAAGGGGAATTGGGCCTCTTGTGTGAGGAGGGCAAAGCCATAGGGACGTGAATCGAACTCATGATTCCCCACCGTGGAGTAATTAAACCCAACGGCATTCATAAGAGCGACCATGGGGTATCCCTTAGGAGAGAACTGGTCGTTGATGGGGTTGCCTGTTTGGTTGTCTCCTGCCGATACGAGCACGAGATCGGGGTAAAGACCGCGAAGACTATCCACCATGTAGGCGAAGCGAGGGAAGCGGTCAAGGGTTGCATGCATGTCGTTTACAGAGAGAAACGTAATGGTTGTAGGTTTCTCTTGGGCAAAAAGAAACTGAATCCCCAACAACAAGGAGATCAGGATTTGAATGTAGGTACGGTGTTTTTTCATAACTCCATAGTGCTTAGTTTTTAATCTGTTTATAGGATATGATCTCGTTTGAGGAGAGCATTGATCTCGGGTTTGCGTCCACGGAAGGCTACATATAGCTCCATGGCCTCTCGTAGGTCGCCCTTTTCTAAAATATGAGTGCGGAAGGCTTGAGCCACCTCTGGGTCGAATATTCCTTTTTCTTGGAATAGGGAGAAGGCATCGGCATCGAGTACTTCGCTCCATTTGTAGCCATAGTACCCGGCTGCATAGCCTCCCGAGAAGAGATGCCCAAAGGAGGTCGAGCCCATACAGCCCTTGGGAGCCGGGGGGACAATGCGTACTGAGGCCGTGGCGTCGCGCTCAAATTGCTCCAGATCGCACCCCTCGGGTAGAGGTGCCTCTAGGGTGTGGTACGCCATATCGAGGAGCCCAAACGAAAGTTGGCGTAGCGTATTGTATCCTGCAGGATAGCCTTCGGCTTCGATCATCTTGCCCAAGAGTTCCTCAGGTAGAGGCTGATTCGTTTGGAAGTGCAGGGCAAAAGTCTTGACAAACTCAGCCTGTAGAAGCCAGTTTTCCATGAGCTGACTGGGTAGCTCTACGAAGTCGCGCGTTACGTTGGTTCCGCTGAGGGAGGTGTATTTGCTTTGGGTAAGGAGCCCGTGGAGCCCATGCCCAAACTCGTGCAAGAAGGTATTGACTTCGTTGGGCGACAGGAGCGAGGGGAGATCTTTGGTAGCTTGCGTGAAGTTCATCACAAGCAGGATGTGGGGGCGTCGCTCGCTTCGTTGTTCCTTGAGGTTGTTCATCCACGCACCACTCCTTTTACCTTCGCGAGGGAAGAAGTCGAGGTATAAAAGTCCGAGCAGTTGCTTTGTTTTATTGTCTTGTACTCGGTAGGGAAGTACATCGGGGTGGTAGATAGGGAGTTCCTTGGCAGGGATAAATGAAATACCGTACAAGCGAGAGGCTAAGCCAAAAACACCCTCTATCACACGATGGAGAGGGAAGTAGGGGCGGAGTTCTTCTTGGCTAAAGGCATAATGTTGCTCTCGATATTGCTCAATGTAATACATGACGTCCCATGGCTCCAAGGGGGCACCTTTGAGTCGTTCAATAGCCTCCATCTCTTTTACTCCCGTAGGCTTGTAAGACTCTCTTAGGTCGGTAAGGAGTTGCATTACCTGTTCAGGGGTGTTGAGCATTCGCTTCTCTAGAGCATAGTCCGCATAGCTTTTGTAGCCGAGGAGTTGGGCTATCTGTAGCCGATGATTGACGATCTTTTGGGTTATAGCTCGGTTGTCCGTCTCCCCTCCATGGCAGCAAAGAGTTGCTTTGGCTAGGTACATTTGTTGCCGGATATTAGGGTCGGGACAAAACTTCATGATAGCCGTGTAGCAGGGGAAGGAGAGGTCGAAGAGATACCCTCCTTTGTGTCCTTTCTCTAGGGCAGCTGAGGCGGTTTTCTCTCGTATGGCTTGGGGGAGAGGGGCTACGGCATCCACTTGGTCAATATAAAGCGAAAAGGCGTTCTCCTCCTTAATAACGTGGTTGCCAAAGGTGAGCGTGGCAAGGCTTAACTCCTCGCGCAGTGTCCGCAAAATTTCTTTCTTCTCGGGGGGAAGCAATGCACCTTGTCGGGTAAACCCATCGTAGCAATTCTCTAGAAGACGCAGATCTGCTTCGTCTAAATCGAGGGATTCCCGCTGTTCATAGACAATGCGAATCCGCTCAAACAACTCGGGCGAGAGGCTCGTGTCGTTGCCCAGTGCCGTAAGTTCGGGCGAAAGCTCTTCGGCAAGAGCCATCAGTTGTGCATTGCTATTGGCATGGAGTAGGTTGAAGAAGACTCCCTCTACAGCCTCCAAGGCCGACCCCATCTCCTCCAGTGCCACAATTGTATTGGCAAAAGTGGGAGGTTCGGGGTTCTCTATAATTTCGGCTAGCTCCGCTCGATACTGGGCGATAGCAGCCCGAAAGACGGGTGCAAAGTGCTCGTCTTTGATTTGGTCGAAGGGGTAGGCTCCATCGGGCGTTTGGGGGTGGAGGAATAACCTATCTAAGAGAGTTTGAGGAGTAGAGTCGTCCATTTTATTGTGGGGTCTTTGGGGAGTGCAGTTTCTTTTCTAGTGCGCAAATCCGAGAGGTTTGCTGTAAGGGAAAAGAGACACTAGAGTATAAAATGAGAATTAAATGGTTTGGAGTGTGGGGTTTGCGGCAACAAAACCTCTAAGAGTAGAGCCATCATCTATATGAGCAATGCCGGCAGAGAGTAACGCAATGCGCTCGGCATAGCCGTGGCGGATGAGGTCTTTTAGGCTTTCGAGTACACAGTAATCCCCTGCAATTCCTGCGAGTACAATCCGTTGGGCTTGCTTAATGGCCGGGGGAACAGTCTCGGAGAATGCGCTATAGCTATCGCGCTCCGGCGTTGTCGCTTTCTCTACCATGCAGAAAGGGATATGGCGCCGATAGACTTCGTGCACCAGAGGGAGCAGCTCCGGTGTGATGGCAGCTCCCTCGGTATAACGCACGCAGTGGGAGGGCCAAACTCCCCCCTGGGGTGTAAAACTACAATGGTCGAAGGGGTGTTGATCGCTCGTAAAAACGACATTCTCTATCTCCTCGATGTGCTCCAGTCCCCATTGGGCAAGATAATTCATTGCCTCATGGGCACTAGAGACAGCAAGTGACCCACTTACGAAATCGACTTGGGGGTCGATGACGACCAACGTGATGGGGTTTTTCATTTGAGGAGCTGAACAAATCTTTCGTTATTGGCGAGAGAGGCAAACTCTTTGTCTAAGATGGCGCGAGAGCGTAGGGAGGGATCCCTTCTGATAGCCTCTGAGAGGAAGTTGATGGCACTGCGGTCGTCTTGCATCCGTGCGGCAACAATGGCCTTCAGATAGTCTGTTGTGGCATTGGTGCGTACTACGTTGTTCAACGTCTCCATAGCACTATCGTACTGGCGATTGAGCAATTGGGCGATGGCTGCATTGTTGCTTTTGGTAGAGCCAAACGCCTTGAGAGCTTGTTCGTACTTCCCTTGCTTGAGGTAGAGTAGAGCGAGCACTTCGCCGTTGTCGCTTTGCAACGATTGCCCGATAAGCTCTTGGGCCTCCGAAGTCTTACCCTCTTCTAGGGCAAGAAGAGCGAGATTGAGGCGAGCCTCGGGTGTGTCGTTTACCGATCTGCTCCGCTCTAGCCAGGTCTTAGCTTCACTTGTCTTCCCTTGCAAAATTTGTAGGGCGGCTATGTTGTTATAGGCTCGTGCATCTTTGGGGTATAGCCCGGTAGCCTTTTGGTAGATCTGCTGTTTTTCTTTGTCGGTTTTGGCTATGGCAGCGGCGTAGAGTAGCTCTTCGATAGTCAGTTTTTTGGGAGCGTTCTGAGCTAGCTCGGCAATCTCCAAGTCGCTTTTTCCGATGGTTTCTACAAGTGCCGATACACGAGAGCGACGCAGTTTGGGCAAAATATCTTGGGCAAGCTGACTAAACACGAGACTGATGTTGCGGATCTCGCGCTCACGTTCCTCGGGGTCGGTGTACATAGAGAGGACGCGGAGGATAAGGTCTTTGTCCTGAATGTTGCTTTGCTCTACAAAGGTGCGGAATCCCTCCCAGTCTTCGGCGGTGTAGTGTGCCGCTATTTGGATGTCACGAGCTAAGGCACGATGCAAAGCCTCGGAGGTGTTTTTCTCGCGCTGAGCTGATAGCTTTTCGTTAAGCGCGAGCCCACCATCGGGGGAGGCATAGGCTTGTACCTCTACAGATACACGCTGATTGGGAGCTTCGTGTGCATTCTCGATGAGCTCTCGTAGCTCGCTTACTTCCTGCTTTTTTAGCTCAGAGGAGCGTACGTTGGCCTGCTGTATTAAGAAGAGAATATCGGCATCGTAGCGATCTTTGATTATCCTTTGGAAGGCATCGGGGGCAATTACAGGAGTACAGCCCGATACGCCGGCAAGCGTTACCGTGGAGAGTACTCCCTCTCCTACTTTTACATCGGGTAGTGTTACCTGTTTGCCCTTTATCGTGGCTCTAAAAGAGAGATAGAGGTCGCTCTCCTGCATGCGAGGAGTATAGGCAAAGCGGGTAGAGAAGTGGGTAGTACCCCCTGCTTCGTAAGGGACGACGGAGTTATTATCTCGCACATTCTCGCCCTGTATGGTATAGGTTGCTCCCCAGGTCTCTCCTCCTTTGTAGCGCAGTACGGGCACGAAGCTCACCTGGGCATTCTTATTCATCCACTTAGAGGGGATATTGATTGTGAAGGAAGCGGGAACCTCAGAGCCCACTAGCTCTAGAGGGCGTGGGTCTGCGGTAATATGCTCTGAGGCTAGAGGTTTGAGTTTGGCAGCGCACGACGAAATAAGGACTACCGAAGAAAGTCCTACTGCAAGGTGGAAAAAAGATTGACAACGGATCATTTTTAGAGCGATTATAGGGGTTATTTCTATTTAGGATTGTAGGGAAGAAGGGGTAGACTCGGCTCTCTTACGGCGGACAATAGGGAGCATAATCGAGAGTAAAGCCATGAGTAAAAGAAGTATGCTTGCTGACCAAGCAATGGCTTCGAGTGTGGAGATACTCCTAGGCGAGAAGGTGAAGCGCAGAGTATGCTCTCCACTGGGGACAATGACTGCTCGCAATACATAGTCCGCCCGTAGGATATCTGTTTCCTTGTCGTCGATCGTGGCATGCCATCCCTCGGGATAGTAGATTTCGGAGCAGACAGCAAGGGCAGTCTCCCTGTTTTGCGTCTTATAAACAATCTCTTTTGGGGTGTAGCTAACGAGCGATATAGAGGCCATGCTATCTGTTGGCTGTGCCGGGAGCGCGCGCAAAACGTCGCTAGCAAACCGCTCATCTACCACGGCCGTAGTGCGAAGGTCTACCCTTCGGAGAGCTTGCATCTCGCTATTGGCATCGGGCACGATCTCTACCTTTTGTGCAAACCAAGCCGCTCCGTATGCATTGGGGTTGAGTATCGCCTGAGGCTGCCCCTGCGGAGTAGGTTGTATCACATAGCGTGTGTTGAGCATGTTTACTACCTCTATGTTGATGGCAGAGGCATCGTATTGCCCCGCCCTCTGGGGCGTTAATTGGTGCGTTATCAGGTCTTGATAACGCTGTAGTTTGGCAGCATGATACCCTCCAATGCTGTGGTGCCATCGGCTGGTTGTGGCATCGTTGAAGGTATTGACAGATTGGTTCCAAACTCGGAATCCGGGGGTCTTGTCTGCTAGGATTGTCTCATCCGCAGGCGTCTTGGGCGCAGCCATGGCACTAACCTCCCTTTGGGGGCGAAACATTCCGTCGTTGAGGTAGCGTTTGTCTACCATCCACAAGTCCACAAGGGAGAGTACGCCTATAAGGGCAAATGCAGGGAGTGCTTTGAGTTTCCCCCGGCAGTAGACAAGTAGGATACCCCCCGAGAGTACGATAAAGAGAAGAGACCTCCAGGCATCAGCTTGCAGCATAGAACTACGTACCGACACAAGGGCGTCTCGAAGCCCTACATACTCGGGGTTTTGCAATACGAGAGCGGATAGTTGCTCTTGCTCTGCATGAGATAAGAAGTTTACCAATAGGCCGGGGGCTAACGCGTAGACGAGGCAAATAACGAGAGGTATCCCTAGAGAAATGCCAAGGGCGAGGCGATTCTTGATGACCTCTTGAGGGGCACGAATCACTTCTACTAGGGCAAGAATGGCGAGAGTGGGAATGGTAAACTCCGCAATGACCAGTATAGAGGAGACCGCTCGGAAGTTGTTGTACAATGGGAAGTAGTCGATGAAGAGATCGGTCAGTCCCATAAAGTTTTTGCCCCACGAGAGGAGAATGGAGAGGATGGTAGTTGCAAGGAGAGCCCACTTGACGGGGCCTTTTACGATAAAGCATCCTAAGAGGAAAAGACAGAGCACGAAAGCCCCTACGTACACGGGGCCGGAGGTGAAAGGTTGCTCACCCCAATAGGCAGAAGCCCCGGCTATTACCTCCCGGTATTCCGGCCTTACCTTGGATAGTCTTGCAGGCTTGCTGCCGATAGGCTCGGAGGCTCCCCCTCGTACGTTGGGCACGAGTAGGGTCATGGTTTCTCCTACGCCGTAACTCCATTGCGTGATATACTCTCGTTCCAAACCTTTTGGGTTGGCTTGTGATGATGCGCCTTGCGGAGCCGTGGGGTCGGGGATGGTCAATTCGCTACCCCCACGCATCGTCTGTTTGGCATACCTATAAGTATGGTATAAATTGGTGGCATTGATCGCTACTCCCACCAGTCCGGCAATAAGAGCTACGGCGGTAGACTTGGCAAATTGAGCCATCTTTTTCGTGCGTATGGCCTCTACGCCCCACGCTATGACCAGTGCTGCCATAACGAACAGGAAGTAATAGGTCATTTGCACGTGGTTGGCGAGGATTTGCATCGCCGTAAAGAAAGCCATCGTGACACCCCCCGAGAGCCACTTTCCCCTATATATCCAAACAAGGCCTGCGATAGTGGGTGGGATATAGGCTAGGGCGGTGAGCTTCCAAATATGCCCGGCGGCAATTAGGATTACAAAGTAGCTCGAGAACGCCCACATTATCCCCCCAATGGCAGCAAGAAGGTTGCGAACTCGCAACGATTTTAGGAAGATGAAAAAACCGACCATTAGGGCAAAGAGAAGCCACCCTAGGCTACCCAAGAATGCCCTCAAACCGTATAGTTTCTCCAAATTCATCCAGGGGCGAGTGGAGGGGTACGAGGGGGCTATTTGGTACATAGGCATCCCCCCAAAGAGACTATTGGTCCAGTAGGAATGCTCTCCGGTGGCCGCCTCAAAGTCTCGTACGTCTTGGGCGGTGCCCGAGGCACCTGCAACGTCTTGTTGGAAAAGCCCTCTTCCCTCAAGATTGGCAGGGGCGAAATAGACAAAGGTAATAGCCGCAAAAAGCAGTATAATACCTATGTAAGGGAGGGCTTTGCGAAGCCAATGGGGTAGTGAGAGAGCCATAGTTTATTTGTAAAATGTTTGATTGAAGGCAGAGAATTCGGGGCGGCGGAGCACAACACAACGCCAAGCTGCAATAAGAAGCCCCGAGCCGTAGCCAATTACTTGAGTAAACGAAGCCCTGATGGCAAGTAGGGCAATGGTGAAAGAATGGGTCTTGAGAAGGGCGTCTACAAAGAAGAGTAGAGCAAGTAACAGGATGGGTAGCCAGGCAAGAGTAGCCCAAGCCCCCAACAAGGGTAGGAGGATAAGCCCCAAAAGCAACAGGGCGACAATCCCTAGGGTCGCTATGGAGGGGAGCAGATGGATCAGCCTAAGGCTATTGGGATGCCTCTTGCTTAGGTGAATACGTGCTATGCCACTATTGAATACCTGGCGGAAGAACTTGCGAAAGTCCACACGCCGCTTGTGGTACACCTTGGCATCTTCTAATAGACGTACATGGGCTCCGCGCTCATGGAGTCGCATACTAAAGTCGAGGTCCTCGCCAAAGCGCATGCCGGTATCGAAGCCGTGTACCTCTTGGTAGAGAGCTCGCCTACAACCGAGATTGAAGCTCCGAGGAAAATAGTGACTTACTCGGCGTTTCCCTCCACGTATTCCCCCGGTTGTTAGGAAACTTGTCATCGAGTAATTGATGGCTTTTTGTACGTTGGAGAAATGCTCGTGGGCGGCATCGGGCCCCCCGAAGGCATCCAAAGGCTTGCCTATTCCATCGTAGTAGTTGATAGCCTCTACAACGTTTTTGATGTAATCCGGGGGGAGGACAACATCCGAGTCTAGTATCACAAGGTAACGCCCTTGGGCTTGGGAGCTTCCCACATTGCGGGCATTGGAAGGCCCTCCATTGGGGATGGCAATATATTGAACGGGGAATGCTCCCTCATAACGCTCTACCACCTCTTTACAAGGAATAGCCGACCCGTCTTCTACAATAATAACTTCATAACAGAAGGGACTTTGCCCAACGAGAGAGGATAGTAGCTCCTCAATCTCGTCGGGGCGATTGTAGACCGGTACAACTATCGAGAGTAAAAAATCCTCCATAGCACCTCTTGCGTATGTCGTTTCTAGTCCGAGGTGGGGATATTTACTCCCCGAGAGACCACTCAGCCCCCTGTTTGGTGTCTTTTACGATGAACCCTAGTTCGGCAAGGCGGTCGCGTATCTTATCGCTTGTTGCCCAGTCCTTATTGTCTTTGGCTGTCTTGCGGATTTCCATCAAGAGGTCCATAGCACCCTTGTAGGCTTCTGCCCCCGAAGAGGTGGATTCACGCTCATCTTGCATCCCGAGTATATCGAAGAGGTAGAGGCGGAATACGCGCTTAAGTTCAGCAAGATCGTCTTGGGTCAGGCTCTCTTCTCCGTTGCGTAGGCGGTTGATCTTGGTAGCTGCCTCGAAGAGGGTTGCTATCACAATGGGGGTATTTAGGTCGTCGTTCATCGCCTCCTGAGCCGACTTCTCGATTTCCTTGGGGTCAAAAGTGCTTGTTGCCCCGGGGGTGAGTTTGTCGAGGTGGGTATTGGCATCAAGCAAACGCGTCAGTCCCTTGCGTGCCGCTTGTAGAGCTTCGTTGCTAAAGTCTACCGTGCCTCTATAGTGTGCCCCTAGGATGAAAAAGCGAATGGTCATGGGCGAATAAGCCTCGGTAAGTTTGGGGTGACTACCGGCAAAAAACTCGTCGAGCGTGATAAAGTTGCCATAGCTTTTGCCCATCTTTTTACCCTCAATTGTGATCATGTTGTTGTGCATCCAGTAGCGTACCAGCTCGTGCCCCATAGCGGCTTCGGCTTGGGCTATCTCGCACTCGTGGTGAGGGAATACGAGATCCATCCCTCCCCCGTGTATGTCGAATAGGTCTCCTAGGTATTTACGCCCCATGGCGGTGCATTCGCAGTGCCAGCCGGGGAATCCTTCGCTCCAAGGGCTAGGCCAGTGCATTAGGTGCTCTGGTTTGGCACACTTCCAAAGAGCAAAATCCAAGGGATTCCGTTTTTCGTCTTGCCCATCTAGCGTGCGGGTGTTGGAGAGCATGTCTTCAATGTTACGTCCGCTGAGCTTTCCGTACCCTTTTTCTCGGTTAAACTTTTCTACGTCGAAGTAGACAGAGCCTTTGCTCTCGTAGGCATATCCGGCTTTGAGGATCTCCTCTACCAATCGGATTTGTTCGATGATATGCCCACTTGCCATTGGCTCAATGCTTGGGGGGAGCACATTGAGAGCCTCCATGGCATGGCGGTAGCGTGTAAGGTAAAATTGCACCACCTCCATAGGCTCAAGTTGCTCTAGACGAGCTTTTTTTGCCACCTTATCTTCTCCATCGTCGGCATCGGCTTCGAGGTGCCCTACGTCCGTGATGTTGCGTACATAGCGCACTTTGTAGCCAAGGTGTGTTAGGTAGCGGTAGAGTATGTCAAAGGTAATAGCGGGGCGAGCATGACCGAGGTGTGCATCTCCGTATACCGTAGGACCGCAAACGTACATGCCTACATGGGGAGCAGCCACCGGGATAAATTGTTCCTTCTTGCGTGAGAGTGTATTGTAGAGGTAAAAAGGGTGTTCCATTTTATTTCTTTCGCTAAGTGTATTACAATTCTAGTTACAAAGGTAACGAATACCCAGCAACCCTCCATTCTCTTTGTGGGTGGGATCTGCTTCGCGACCAGTCGGAAAAAGGGAGGGGATGACCTCGGGAGACTTCTTCTATCCCTGTACACTTTACAGCCTGTGTGTAGAGCGCGGAAAATCGTTGGCTGGAATTTTTCTTTTTCTTGGGCAGAATAGAGGTGCAAAACAGGCTGATTTTTCAAAAAGTTTTGGCTAGAAAGGGGAGGGAAAACTAGCTGATTTCTGAGAGAAAATAGGCCTGAGATTTGCCTGCCTCCCGGATAAAAGGATTTTTGGGTAGGGGGCTTCTCTCAAGGAGGGGGCGTAAGTAAAGAGGCGTTGTGCGCGCTTATCCTCGGGATGGGAGCTTCTTTGTTAAAGCGAATCTGGATGGCATTGCGCCAGATTCGTTACCTTTGTACCTGAATAAGTAGATTGTATAGAGACTAATCGTATGTTTTCAGGAATCGTAGAGGGCACTGCCCTGGTCAAAAATATTCGTCAAGATGGAGACAATATCCACCTTACACTCACATCTCCTTTTAAGGAGGCTCTGACTATCGATCAGAGTGTAGCGCACAACGGAGTTTGTCTCACGGTAGTTGCCCTTGAGGGGAATGATTACACAGTAACAGCCATCCGAGAAACGTTGGATCGCTCAAACTTAGGTCTTTTGCATGAAGGAGACCTCGTGAATGTAGAGCGCAGCATGTTGCTTGATAGCCGTCTTGATGGACATATCGTGCAGGGGCATGTGGACTGTACAGCGCGTTGTGTAGACCGCCGCGAAGCCAATGGTAGCCATTACTTCCGCTTCGAGTATAGCGTCCCCAAAGAGATGGCTCGTAAGGGATACACTACGGTAGAAAAGGGGTCTGTGTGCGTCAATGGTGTGAGCCTGACCGTATGTAACTCCACCGATACGAGTTTTGAAGTCGCCATTATTCCCTATACCCTGGAGTATACCAACTTCTGCCGTATAGAAAAGGGGAGTGTGGTAAACCTTGAGTTTGATATCATTGGTAAGTATCTTGCCAAACTAAAAAACTTTGACTAAAGACGAGTCTCTCTATGGATGCTCAGGCGCTTTATGATCTATTTCTCTCGAGGCAGAGCGATCGGCATTACGATACGACCCGTACTATCCCTCGGGAGGTGTTACAGCGTATCGTAGAGAATGCTCTTCTTGCTCCCTCAGCTACCAATCAGCAACCTTGGCAGATTGTGGTAGTAGATACTCCGGACTTATCTCAGAAGGTAGCTTCGGCAGCACGTTCGGGCATGTTGGGGCAGAATAAATTCCTACTTCAGGCTCCTGTTCATATCCTGATCATTGGCGATAGACCCGGAGCCCTAGCCGCGACGATGGGGAAGACGTTTCGCGATATTAATTATGTGCCCTATGATCTTGGCATTCTCATTGCGCACTTAGTGCTCGCCGTGGAGGCTGAGGGGCTTGGGTCTTGTATTGTGGGTTGGCTTAATGGACGCAAGGTGGCGAAGGTGTTGGGGATCCCAAAAACCAAAAAGGTGCTCTTCGATATCTCCGTAGGCTACTCTTTAGACTCCAAGCGACCTAAGAAGAGAAAGAAGCCCGAAGATTGCATTCACTACAATGGGTGGTAGGGCTTTAGAGTATCCGGTGAACAAATTATTTTAGAGAATGTTTTTCTAGATACAGACCTCGGGGTTTTATCCTCTGCCCTTCCTTTTTAGAGGTCCTCTACATGGCGCATTCCCCTTACAAAAGAGACAAACGATTATTTATTACATCCTATTATAGAGAGATAGAGATTGTACTGACAAAGCATGAAAAAAGAAGATAACCTTCTGCACTGGTCGAGCTACTTCGACTTTTTATCGACAATAACGATTCCATTCCCTCTCCCGTACCAAATCATGGAAGAGTTTGTGGAAGACGCCCGCAATACTAAGGTCCTTTCGGAGCCTTTGCCCTTTCTTCCTTTGCGTGGGGCCGTGATGTTCCCACACGTGACTATGCCGATGGAGTTTTCGACTCCACGCGAGCAGGCTTTGCTTAAGCATCTGCATGATGGGGATGGTTACTTTATAGCGACCGCTACTACCCCCGATGTAAAGGGGCACGAAGAGCACGAATACGACAAGTTTTGCTACAAAGTGGGCGTGCTATGCCGTCTTGTGCGTGTTATTGCCATGGACGAAGATAGTACGCAAACCATTGTTTTGGGTTTGAGACGGGTGCGTATCCACACGATAAATAGTCAATCGCCCTTCTCTTTTGCAGAGGTAAATAGTTACCAAGAGGTGCTTGCTTCTAGCAATGAAGAGGAGAATGTCTATCTGCTGGGGCTTGTAGATAATATCCTTGTCGCTTCGCAAAAGAATGTATCCAAGGCATTCGATAACCTATCTAAGGAGATTTTCAAAAATCTAAAGGATAGTAATGATCTGCAGTTCATCATCAATTTTGCCGTTCAGAGCTCATCGCTCACTCCCTACGTTAAGCAGGAGCTACTCGAGCTAAGGTCTATCAAGGCAAGAGGGGAGCGTATCTTTGAGATTCTTGACAAGGAGAGTCAGTTCCTTTCTATCCGAGAAGATATTCGTAGAACAGCGCGCAAGGCCATAGATCGCAACCAAAAGGATTTCTTTTTGCAGCAGCAGATTAGTGCCATGCAGCAAGAGCTTGGGGGTGGAGACGCCATGGATTCTCCCTTTTATGAGCTAATAGAGGCGGCAAAAGATAAGAAGTGGAGTGAGGAAACGGCCCAGGTCTTTGCAAAGGAGTTGCGCAAACTCGATAACTATAATCCACAGAGCCCCGACTATGCCGTTCAGTACCAATACTTACAGACACTGCTGGAGCTCCCCTGGAACGAGTACTCCGAAGATCATTTCGACCTCGCCCAGGCACAAAAGATACTAGACCGAGATCACTTTGGTCTTGAGAAAATAAAGGAGCGCATCATAGAGCATCTGGCTGTGCTTCGTCTCAAGAAAAATATGAAGTCTCCCATCCTTTGTCTCTGGGGCCCTCCGGGAGTAGGAAAAACCTCTTTGGGCAAGAGTATTGCCGAGAGTTTGGGGAGAAAATATGTACGTATCTCTCTTGGAGGGGTGCACGATGAGGCTGAGATACGAGGCCACAGACGTACCTATATAGGGGCTATGCCGGGGCGTATTATCCAGGCCGTCAAGAAAGCAGGAACCGCTAATCCGGTGATTGTGCTCGACGAGATAGACAAGGTGAGCAGCGATTACAAGGGAGATCCCTCAGCCGCCCTTCTAGAAGTGTTGGACCCCGAGCAGAATAATACATTCCACGACAACTATATCGACCTCGACTTCGACCTCAGTAATGTTTTGTTTATAGCTACGGCAAATACTCTGAGCACCATCTCTCGTCCCCTTTTGGACAGAATGGAATTGCTAGAGCTATCCGGATATATCACCGAAGAGAAGATAGAGATTGCCAAGCGACACCTTGTGCCTCACCAGCTAGAGGAGCATGGATTGAAGAAGACTCAAGCTAAGTTTAGCAATCACCTTCTAGAGAAGATTATCGAACAATATACCCGTGAGAGTGGTGTGCGTGCGCTTGAGAAGCAACTTGCCGCTGCCATGCGTAAAATCGCAAAAAAGGTAGTTGCAGAGGAGCCCTACAATGTCTCTATCAAAGAGAGTGAGCTAAAAGAGTACCTCGGTCCTGCGCCTTTCTCCCGTGATATGTACCAAGGTAATAAGTACGTAGGTGTGGTAACCGGTCTTGCTTGGACGCGTGTGGGCGGAGAGATTCTTTTCATCGAGTCGAGCCTACATAAGGGTAAGGAGAGCCGTCCCACCCTTACGGGGAATCTCGGCGATGTAATGAAAGAGTCTGCCATTATAGCCCTTAACTACACACGGGCGCATGCTGCGGAGTTGGATATTGACCCGGAGCTATTTGCCAGCAATGAGTTGCATATCCACGTGCCCGAAGGGGCAATCCCCAAAGATGGTCCCTCAGCAGGTATCACGATGGTCACCTCTATTGTTTCGGCATTTACTCAGCGTCTTGTACGGGAGCGCATTGCCATGACCGGCGAGATTACCCTACGTGGGAAGGTATTGCCCGTGGGTGGTGTGAAGGAAAAGATCCTCGCCGCTAAGCGTGCCGGCATTACCGATATTGTACTCTCGTCGGAAAATAAAAAGGATATCGACGAGATTAACGAAATATACACCAAGGGGATAACATTCCACTACGTGGATGATATACGCCAAGTCCTAGACTTTGCTTTGTTGCCCAAGGGAAAGAAACAGAAATGATTTAGTCCTAACCCATACCACCATTCCTAGTTATGATACAAGATGTAGACCTTACCACTCGTCAGTACCAGGAGGTGCTTAACGTATGCCGTACACTCTACAGTAAAAAGTTACAAGACTATGGAGTGGCATGGCGTATCCTGCGTCACGAGTCGCTTACGGATCAATTATACATCAAGGTAATGCGTATCCGTAGCATTGAGCGAACGGGAGAGGCTAGGGTAGACGAGGGGATTATTCCTGAGTTTATCGGGCTTGTCAATTACGCCATTATGGGACAGATACAGTTAGAACTGGGAGAAGCTGATAGCGTTGATCTCGAGGTAGAAGATGCTTTGCGTCTCTACGATGCAGTTGCCCAGCGCACTTTCCGTCTCATGATGGACAAAAACCATGATTATGGAGAGGCCTGGCGTTCTATGCGTACGACCTCTTTTACCGATATGATTTTGTCTAAGGTGCTACGTACCAAACAGATTGAGGATAATAATGGAGCTACGCTGGTATCCGAAGGCATTGAGGCGAATTACATGGATATAGTAAATTATGCTATCTTCGCCCTCATAAGGCTCATGGTAGAATGAAATCAGCTGCAAAACATATTGTAATAGAGGTTGCAAGATACCTTCTCGCCCTTACCTTCCTTTTTTCGGGGGTGGTAAAGGCAATAGATCCTGTGGGGGCAGGTATCAAGGTGGGAGAGTATTTTACCTCCTTCCAAATGCCCTTTATGACCTCCTTTGCAATGCCTGTTGCTATTGCTCTCTCCACCCTCGAATTCATGTTGGGGGCATTACTTCTTATGGGGGTGTGGCGCAAACTTGCAGCTTGGGGAACAGTGTTGCTTATGGGCTTTATGACGCTGCTTACACTCTACCTTGCCCTCTACAATCCGGTAGCAGATTGCGGCTGTTTTGGGGATGCTTTTAAGCTAACGAACTGGCAAACCTTTGAGAAGAATATAGTCCTCTTCTCTGCGGCTCTTGTCTTCCTTTTGGGTTCGAAACGTATATCCGGAGCCTTTACATACAAGGCGGTGTGGATCCCTAGTTTGTTTGCCTTATTGGGTATTCTGGTTTTTACGTTTGCTAATTATAGGCACCTCCCGATGCTTGACTTCCGCCCCTATAAGGTGGGAGAAAATCTTCGCTCCTTGGTGCTTGTGCCCGAGGATGCTCCTCAAGATGAGTACGCCTATGAGTTTATCTACGAAAAGGATGGGGTGCAAAAAACGTTTGATATGGACAATCTACCCGATAGCTCTTGGAGCTATGTAGATAGGCACGATAAACTTATATCCAAAGGCTACACACCTCCTATCACGGACTTTATTCTCTTCTCCGGGACTGAAGATGTCACGGGCGATGTACTTGCCGGCGAGGGAGAAGTTATCTTTATAACCACTCCTAATTGGGAGAAGGTTTCAAGGCCATTGGGGCAGGAACTAAACCTCTTACATGAAGCCGTTGAGGAGCGTTCTGCTACGTTGTATGCTCTCTCTAGCTCTACGCTTGAAGAAGAAAGGGATTGGAGAGAGAGCACCGGAGCTTCTTATGAGTGCCTATTCCTCGATGCTACAACCATCAAAACAATGGCACGAGGGGTGCCCTCTATCATTTTTGTAAAGGATGGCGTGATCTATCGAAAGATGAATGGACACGACCTTCCGGGTAGTAGGGAAGAAATGGGTGCATTGCTCGAGAATACATATACACAAGGGGTACGTCACGAGGGGTACTTACTGCGTTCCCTTCTTCTGATTATTTGGTTTTTATACACCCTTGTCTCCTTGATAATTACTTCTACGCGTCGTGAGATTACCAAGTCTCGCACGCTGCCTATCCCTCCCTCTGCATAGCAAAGAATATTGTTTTACCTAAAATACGTACAACACCATTATGAGAACAAAAATTGTAGCAGGCAATTGGAAAATGAATAAGAGCGTTGCCGAAGGTCTCGAACTAGTAGAAACTCTCCAAAAGGAGCTGAAGGAACAGCGTCCGAATTGTCGTGTTATTGTTGCTCCTCCCTTCTTGCATCTTGTGCCGATGGTGGAGCGTGTAGACCAATCTATAATAGGTATAGGTGCTCAAAATTGTGCCGATCATACAAGTGGTGCTTATACGGGAGAGGTGGCTGCTCCCATGCTATCGGCTAGTGGTGTCCGTTACGTAATTATTGGCCACTCGGAGCGTCGTGCTTACTACCACGAGGATAGCGAAACTCTCGCAACAAAGGTTAATTTAGCTCTTGCAGAAGGGCTTACACCCATCTTCTGTGTTGGGGAACAGCTTGAGGATCGGGATGCAGACCGCCATTTCGATGTGGTTGAAAAGCAGATCCAAGAAGCTCTATTCCATCTCTCATCAGAGGACTTCTCTAAGTTAATTCTCGCTTACGAACCCGTTTGGGCTATCGGTACCGGTCGTACGGCAACTCCCGAACAAGCTCAGGAGATGCACGCTCGTATTCGTGCTTTTGTAGCCTCGAAGTATGGTCAAGAGGTAGCCGATAATTGCTCGATCCTCTACGGTGGCAGTTGTAAGGCTTCTAATGCAAAAGAACTTTTTGCCAACCCCGACGTAGATGGAGGTTTGATTGGAGGTGCTGCCCTTGCCGCTGATACATTCCTCCCCATTATCCGTGCTTTTGATAAATAACAGATCCTCCCCCTCTCTGGAAGTAGAGTAGGAAGATTCGATTTTTCTCAATTAATACAATGTAAGATGGTTCGTTGTTCGATCTCAAATACAACTGGTTGCCGTACCCTCTTTAGGGGTATGGCGCTAGTGCTATTCGTCTCCTTAGCATCTTGTCTCCAAGGATATGCTCAGACAGAAAAGGAATCTTTGAGCCATGGTGCTAACGGTATTTTTGAGGCTCTTTCTGCCCAACGTGAAGGGCAGGGAACAATTGATATTACTCAGCCCGAAGACATTAAAAACCAAGTCGGCCTTGTGCATCAAAAGCAAGCCCGCCACTCCGAGGGCGAGAGGAGCGGATCCCACACACAGCAAGGATTTCGCATACAAGCCTATACGGGCAACCTTGCAAAATCGAAAGACGAGGCTTACCGCCGAGCTAAGGTTGTAAATGCTGCCAATCCTGCATTGGGCTGCTATGTAACCTACAAGTCTCCCTTTTGGCGCTTATCGGTAGGCGACTTCAGAACCCGAGAAGAGGCTCAGAAGGCTATGCAAGATCTCAAGCGAGCGATCCCTGCTATTGCTCCGGAGCTATACATTGTACGAGACAATATTAGAGTTTCAAACTAGTGAACAGACAATCTACATTCGACCCTCAGCTCTCTCCCGAAGAGATGGCTGAGATGAAAAATCTTCAGCGTCGTATCCTTGAGCTGATCGGCGAAGATCCTGACCGAGAAGGTTTGATCAAAACACCCGAACGGGTAGCAAAGTCTCTTAGATTCCTTACCAAAGGATATAGAGAAGATCCCGAGGAGCTATTGCGCTCTGCCATGTTTCGTGAAGAATATCGGCAGATGGTAATTGTAAAAGATATTGATTTCTTTTCCATGTGTGAGCATCATATGCTGCCTTTCTTTGGCAAGGCTCACGTTGGTTATATCCCCAATAAATATATAACGGGACTCAGTAAGATCCCTCGTGTAGTGGATGTCTTTGCACGTCGTTTGCAGGTGCAGGAGCGCCTTACTACGCAAATAAAAGATTGCATACAAGCCACTCTCAATCCGCTTGGTACCATCGTGGTCATAGAAGCACAGCATATGTGTATGCAAATGCGAGGGGTAGAGAAGCAAAATTCGCTTACCACAACGAGTGACTTTACGGGAGCTTTTGAAGAGGCTAGCACTCGAGAAGAGTTTATGAATCTTATTCGAATTCGTCGCAATTAATAGTAGAGATGGCTTTTAGACTACTTCTCCTATCTCCCGAAATAGAGGACTTTGAGTGCCTTCTAGAGATCCCCAAATCGGCAACTTTATTCGATCTTCATCAGCTTATCTTGCAGGCTGTGGACTATCCCTCCAACCTGTTTACCTCTTTCATGCTGTGTGACGAGGATTACAACGTGCTGCAAGAGATTACCAATGATTCGACCTCCGAAGAGGAACCTAGTAGCATGCAGACTACATCACTCAGTGAGGTAATAAATCAGGAGGACCGGCAACTTGTCTATATCTTCGATACTCTTACGGAGCGTTGTTTCTTTGTTAAGTATGTGGGTACTTCTCCCTCATGCGAAGAGGAGGCTAAGGTTGTGAAGAGCAAGGGAAATGCCCCTACGCCTATCCTATCCGAAGCGGAGATGGATGCTCTTCTCTTCGAAAATTCTCTGGATGATTCCTCTTTTGAGGATTTCTCATGCGATGAGGACGATGAAGACTTTGGTGAAGACGCCTCTTTCGACGATAGCGATTTCTATAGTGATAATCCGGACTACTGATACTGCCACAAAGAGGGGGCACGTCTTGCTTTTGGCAGGCCCTACAGGCGTCGGTAAGACGCGCCTCTCTCTTGCTTTAGCCCATCACTTTTCCGCTCCTATTGTATCTGTAGACTCTCGGCAGATCTATCGGGAGTTGCCCATTGGCACTGCAGCTCCCTCTATGGAAGAGCGGGCTGCTATCCCACACTATATGGTGGGGAATGCGACGATACATGATCCCTACAATGCAGCGCGCTACGAGAGTGAAGTTATTCCCCTTATTCAAGACCTTCTCAAGACGCATCCCATAGTTATTTTGGTGGGTGGGTCAATGCTCTATATTAGTGCTATTACTCAGGGTATAGACAATATGCCGGATGTAGATGGAGCCATTAGAGAAGAGCTCAACGAACGCTACGCTGCAGAGGGTTTGGAGGGTATGCTCCGGGAACTTGCTCTCGTGGATCCCAACTATTACCACATAGTAGACCGCTGCAATCCCAAGCGGGTAATTCATGGATTGGAGGTGTTTCGTACCACGGGGCAACCCCTATCTTCTTTCCGAACCAATACGAGCAAAGAGCGCCCTTTTACCATTATTCCCTTTGAGTTAACCTCTTCTAGGGAGGAGTTATATAACCGAATCAATACTCGAACTGAGCAGATGATCGCACAGGGTTGGCTGGACGAAGCTCGAGCCGTTTATCCTCATCGAGCCTTAAATGCTCTAAACACAATCGGCTATAAAGAGTTGTTCTGTTATTTCGATGGACTAATTTCCCTCGACGAAGCTATCCATAAAATACAGCGCAATACGCGTATATATGCAAGAAAACAGATGACATGGTTTAAGAAGCAGCTCGATTATCATCGAGTGGATGCTTCTATATCTTCTCTTGCTGATATCCTTACCCTTCTACCTTTTTAGTCCTAGAAAATCCCTTTGATAGGGATTGTAAAAGTCTATTTAGGGGCAAATTGCTGTTTTTAGACAAATATTTCCATGGAAAAGGTAGTGTGAATCATATTTATTAGTACTTTTGGGGGCGAGAGTAGTCTTCTCTTCTTTTGGACTGAAGGACTCTGTAACTCTCTTTTGTACAGGGTAATTTAGCCAAAGAGGTAGGGGAGGTAAAGATTGAAATACAGAATAAGATTAATACGAAGACAATGAACAAGACTGAATTTATCGCTGCTGTTGCAGAAAAGGCCGGCCTTACGAAGGCTGATGCTCAAAGAGCTGTCAACGCTTTTACAGAAGTAGTAAAGGAAACGATGGAAAAGGGGGATAGACTTCCTCTCGTGGGCTTTGGTACATTCTCTGTTTCTCAGAGAAAGGCCCGTGAAGGAAAGAATCCTCGCACTGGAGAAACTATCAAGATTGCTGCTCGCAAGGTAGTACACTTTAAGCCGGGTGCTAATCTTGATCTTAAGTAAGAGTTATTTCATAGCCTATCGTAGCCTATAAATTGATTTGGGGATATCCCAAAATCGTGTAGTCAGCTACTAAGGCGATTGAAGAAAACTTCTCTTTTTATAGAGACACCCCGAGGTAAAACATCTTGCCTCGGGGTGCTTTTGTTTTTGGGGGGTAAGCTGTTTAGAGGGGTGATTATCTCTGGAGAAAATATCTATTTCTACTCATCATTCCCTCCTTTTCCCCTCTGATATTAACGATGCAAGAAGGGGGTGATTTCAACCTTTGAAGCCTCCCTTTGATTCTCTTCTCGCCAAGAACTTCTCTCCCCTAAGTCAATCTGTTATTAGGGCTTGCTAGACCTGAAATCCTCTCTTCACTGATTTCTTTTTCTCTCTTAGCCTATTTTTATCTAGCGTGTTAGCTAAAAATTTTTTATTTCTTGGATGATAAGGGATGGACATTTTGCCTGAAAAGTTTTTTTCTTTAGCTCGAAATTATCCGAACCTTTAGAGTCGCCAGAAATTCGCCGTTCGCGCAACGCCCCAGCCACCATGCCCCGCAACGGATCCCCTCTACCCCCCCCTTTCCTTATAGGCATGGAGCTTAACTTCGCTTATAGACTGGGGAGATGTGTGTTTTTTAGATGTAAGAGAAAATCTTAGTTTCAGTATAAATGGGTATATTTGTTTACTGGTATGGGATTGGATTTCCAACGAGAAATAGGATTTGAGTCAGTAAAAACTAATATAACTCCAAAGACATGGAGATACAAAAAGATATGCTAGGGTCTTTTAAGGAGAAGGTTGTTCGTTTGGTGGAATTCATTAAAAAGAATCGTCTTCATTGGTATTTGTGTATAATACTTTTTGTTGTCTACTGCTTTTGCTCTTACGAAGATCCCATTCTACAATGGTATGATGAGCATATTATTGACAGATACCTGTCTAAAGTCACTTCTAATATTGCACTTCAAGTATTGACAGCCTTGCTAATGATTATCGTTGGATACGATATTTCTCGTAAGATAATCAATAGATATCGTTATGATGAAAGATTTATCTTCTTCATTTTTCTGTTATTAGTCGTTGTTCTCAAATATCGCTTCTGTCAGTTGTATGAGTATCTTCCATGGGTTGGTATAGTATCCTATATGGATGTCTTTCTCTTGATTGGGGCACCTTACATAGTATCGTCAGTAGTGAATCGAATCTGTAGGGAAAGAGTCCACAAAAAGAATAGTCGTGAAGGATCTGATCAGAAAGCTTCTTCCTGTACCGTTCTACATGATTGTCCTATCACCAGCAAGGATAAAGATATCTTTGATTTTCAAAATGATATATCCAAGATTGAGGCTATTATAAGTGAGTTGGATAGACATAAAACTTGGAGTCTTGCTATTACGGCTCAATGGGGGGCTGGGAAGACTTCTTTTATGAATCTTGTAATTGAGAAATTAAGAGAAAATAGAAGGGAGTTAGAAATCATATATTTCAATCCTCGTGCTAGTAAGTCTATTGATACCATTCAGACAGATTTTTTTTCTCGCTTGACAGGCATCCTTTCTAAATATGATAGTAGGTGTAGTTCCACGATGAAAAACTACATGTTGTCTCTACAGCTCATTGACAATCGAGGTGTAATAGAGAAAGCAGTTAGCTTTTATAGGATATGGAACAAAGAGAATTTAAGAGAGAGAATCAAGAATACCATTGGGAGTATCCAAAAAAGAGTTCTTGTCATTATTGACGACTTCGATCGTCTATCAAGAGAAGAGATCTTAGAAGTCTTGAAATTAATTGACAATAATGCTGCATTCCCTAATTTGATTTTCTTGACTGCCTATGATAAGGGGCAGCTGAATAAACATTTTGAAGAAAATTCCTCATCTTCAGATGCCCATTTTGTGGATAAATTCTTCAACTTAGAGTTTCTCGTTCCCCAAAGACCCTATGTGTACATCAGTAGATTTATTGAGGATGAACTCTGTGAAAAACTACCTGCTAGTAAAACTGAGAGAGAAAATTTTGGGAGTGTGTTATCGGATAGAGTTGATAAGTTTCAGGCATATTTACCAACTTTACGTGATGCAAAAAGGTTCATAAATCAGTTTCTGCAAGACTATAAGTTAGTTCAAGGGGATGTTATAATAGAGGAGTTCTTGTTGATACAATTGATTAAGTATAAATATCCGGATGAGTACAAGCGTATATATAAGAAGGATTTCGTTTATAAGAATGAATTAATGAACCCTGATGTCCTTTATCTAAGAAAGAAAGAAGAAGTCGGGGGCGGGGTAAATGCTTTTCCTATCCTGGAGCTTTTGTTCCCTCAAGGGGATAAGCCTATCAAAAATACATTTCGGCATATTTTTAATGTATATAGTTTTGAAAACTATTTTGTCAATCAAACATTTGGCTTGCCCCGGGTTGAAGACATGGAAAAAATATTTGATAATACAGAAGAGATGGCTATCTCTACAGTAGATTCTTGCTTAGAGGAGAAAGCGAAGTTGAGTCATTTTGTTGAGTACTTAAAGACTCTTGATCTGAATCTCCTTTCAAAAGATCAATACTTTCGTTATGTAATGATTGTTGCTTATGTTGCGGGGAAGCGACCTAAAGATAGAGGGCTCTCTATCTTTTTAACTCTAATCTATATTCCGTATGTAGAGAGTCATTGTAAGAAGTATGGTTTGGATATTGAGAGTTATAAAGAGACTATTCTCAAGATTATATCCAACGAGAAATATGATAACAATCTATCACTATTGAGACGCCTGCATACTTCTTATAAATTTGGAGATTTGAATGAAAAAGATTACCTGCTTAAGGATGCTGATGTCTGGCCAAAGATGAAAGAAGAGTTCTTGAAACGCATTAGAGGGGATGAAAGAGAAAGCAGCCTGATAAGGTGTTTGTATAATTGTATTGATTATATGGAAGAACCTTCTAGAAAACTGATTCTTGACAAAGACTGTCTAGATGCAGGTAGAGATTATATTACTAGTCATCCAGATTATTATATAGAGCATTTTGTTCGGTTGGTTGTATCCTCGAATCAAGATGAGGTTGGCTCTGTAGGCTGTGATCTTTTCTGGAAGCAGATTTTTGGCAATGAAGACCGTTTCCTTTCCTTCGTTGAGAAGTGTATGGAAGATGATATTCCAAAGGCTAAGCGAGTGTCTAATTTCTGGCGTCTATACAAAGCTAATGACATGAAACCGATTGAATTTAACTCCCAGGGGAATGTACAAGAGAAAATAGATTCTGATCTTTACAAAGAAGTGGAGATGCTGGAGAAAATAGAGGAGATTCAACGTCAAGTGGAGAAAATATCTAACTCAAATCCAGACCAGAAACTCTGCGAAAAACTATTATCTGATTTGGATAAAATAAAACTGAATATCAGTTTAGCTCGGAAGGTAAAAGAGGAAATTTGGTCGTTAATGGGCTATTAGCTATCCTCGGATTAGAATGCCTTTTATTCTTGATGAGCTAGAGTGGATAATGCTATGGCATTGTGCTTTCAATTGTATATATCTGAGCATAGCGGTTCCCTTTATCAGAAAAGTTACTGGCGTTAGATAGTTAAAGTTATGGGTGTAGATCTTAGCTTAATCCTTCCCAATGAATGTTATGACATCTGGGATAATGCCCTTGCCACGAAAGTATTCTATAAAAAGATCGAAGAGATTGCAGAGTACTTTGGGGGGAGAGAGTCGTTTGTAGAGGACATCTGTATCCATAATTCAGATTCTCCTGATTGGGGAAGGTTCCGCACTTCTTCGGAGGATCCGGAGGATTTGCTGGAGTATAGTTTTGAACTCCCTCTCATTCATGCTACTTGTTTTCTGAGGCAAGGATACTGGGATATATGGATTATGTCTCGGTACAGCACTTACTTTTGGCCCTATTCGGTGGATATCAATGGGCATATTCGCTTGTGGCCAAGAGAAGATGCCTTTGATGTTGCACGGATCTTTGGATTCTCCGAGGGATGGATTTGCGATGAGTATCATTCGTGCAACTCCCTCCTCGACGAAGATCCTAATGCCAGTTTTGAAAAGTGGTGTGCGTATGGAGACAGTATAGAGGATGCCCAAGTTCATGAGTTCGACCTCTCTATCTTCAAGGGGAGAATGGAACAAGTTCTGGACTATCACCCAAAGTACCATGATCTTTTCAGAGAGTGTCATGCATTGGTGGCGACCCTGGAGCAGAAGTATCCGGACTATAAAATCCTTTCCCTAGATAGACCAAAGAATTGGGTTTTAGCTGCTAAAGGTAAGGAACTGTATGTTTTAGACCCAACTACGGGGGAGAGTCTCACCCCTTTCCCTATTGACTGTTGTCATGCGAACTTTAATGGCGCAGGCTTCTCCGTATCCAAAGGGGAGGAACGTGCCTTCTTCAATGAGCATGGGAAGCAGCTTACCGAGTTCCGAAAAGGTGGTTTTAGATGGAGTTGGGCGGAAGGGCTCGGCCTGAGTACTATCGTAATTGAAGATGAGGCTAGTGGGCGTCTCTTCTTAAGTGACGGCACTGATGTCACCCCTAACCAGGAAAACTAAAACCCAACTACCCCCCTGCTCTCCTCAGGGGTAGCTTTCCCTTTTCTTTATTCTCTCGACTACTTCGATATCTGCGGGTAGCCAGGTTACATTACCCAGCTCTGGGGCAGTGAGCCATCGGGCAGACTTGTGTTCCCTTAGCTCGATCCTCCCGGATGCGATGCGGCACAGGTAGCTGTGCATCGTTAGATGAAACGAAGGGTAATCGCATTCGGTAGTACAGAGAAACTCTTCGATAGAGATGCCGACGTTCAACTCTTCTTGTATCTCACGTTCAAGTGCCTCTATAGGGCTTTCTCCCGGCTCGATCTTTCCTCCGGGGAACTCCCATTGCCCCTCAAACTCTCCATATCCGCGTTGGGTCGCCAGGTAGGATCCGTTATGCCACAGTACGGCTGCTACAACTTCAATAGTTTTCATTACTAGATCGCTTTGAGATATTGTGCCATTGCAGGGTGGTGTAGCTCCCAAATGATATTCATGGGAAAGTCGTCGTGAGATGAGAGATAATCGACTAGACCGAAGCAATGAAATGGAGAGGTGTTGCCAAATCCATCTTTTTTCTCCTGACGCACAAACAAAATAATCTTGCTCTTCGTTTGCGATTGCTCTGTATAGCGGCGTCCGCCCTTATTATGGTGAGCGTCTGTATTCTGAGACTGCCAGTGAAAGTGCCGATCATTGATTAGGTAGTCATTGTACTGTGTGGATGGGGAAAAATCCTTCTCAGACTTATTGAGCGTGACAAATAGCAAGTGGGCATTATGTTCAGGAAGATTGAATATCCCCGCAGCTACTCCTTGCATCTTGAGATCTGCCGTTTGTTTCCCTACTAATGTGAAGATCTCCTCCCGAGTATAGCAACCATACAACTCTAGCCCCGGTATGATGTCAGCACCAATTGCTGTTGTTTTGATACTCAAGTTGCTTAATAGGTATGATACGATCTCCGCTACTTCTTGCTTGAAATGGGCGTACCGGGGGCTATGTATGAGCTCGAGGGCTTCGTTTATAGAGCTGAACCCGGCCTTGCTTATACGCTCTTGGAATAGTGCGTAGTAGAGCATGAGTGCATAGGTACGGTTGCTGGTCTCAAGATGTACCTCCCTCCCTGAGACAAACTGTTCCACAAAGTGAAGGAAGGAACTAGTATTGTGGTGAATCAGGTTAGAAACGCCCTTTTCTAATCGTTTGGTGATGTTATCGTCGGTATAAGAGATACGCCCTGCGGCCCGCTTTAGGGAGGTCCAGCAATTGCTTCCCTGGTAGAGTACTCGAATATCCTGACCGTTGTTTTCTAGGAACTGAGATAGAGTCGGTACGGAAGTATAGGAATTAATCTCTCTGATAATACGGTTCTTGTTATAGATCGCACTCTGGATATTCTCTAGGATATACTGCCGAGCTTTCTTCTCCATTACGATGCTACACCCCATAGGCAAGAGCGTAAAACCATCTCGGATTTGCTTATAAATACTCTTGTCGGGTTGCAGAGTAAGGGCACGAAACCGGCTTGCAAAGTCATACTTCCGATTCGCCTGGCCCACGAAGTCGAGTACTGTGAGTTCTGTCTTTCCTGGTGCCAGACGTAACCCACGTCCCAGCTGTTGCAAGAAGACTGTTAGGCTCTCCGTTGGGCGTAGGAATAGCACCGTATCTACCTCAGGGATATCTACTCCCTCATTGAAAATGTCGACCACACAGAGATAGTGAAGCCTTCCTTCTCGGAGGTCTATCGCCAATTGCTTGCGCTCTTCGGCTGGGGTATCTGAGGTGAGGCTTTGAGCATTGAAGCCGTATTGCCGTAATTGTTCTGCCATGAAATCGGCATGACGCTTATTGCTACAGAAGCACAAGGCCTTACATGTGTATTCGTCTGCCAGATATTTATGCAGGGCATCTACGATAAGTTGAGCCCTCGCTTGGGTGCTGAGTTTGTCCGATAGACGCTCTTTGTTGTACTTCTGTCCACTCCATAGACTCTCGCTACTTAGGTCTGTATTGTCCGATACGCACAAGTATTGAAATGGGGTAAGTAACCCTGCCTGTAAAGCCTGAGGCAATCGTATTTCTGCACTTATGCGTCCGTCAAAATCGGGACGTAAATCCTTACCATCCATACGCTCTGGCGTAGCCGTAAGTCCAAGAAGTAGCTTGGGGGCAAAGTGATTGAAGAGGTTGCGATAGCTATCTGCCTGGCTGTGGTGTACTTCGTCTATAACGATGTAATCATAGAAGTCCGAATCCAAATTCTTGAAAAACTCTTCGAAACGAGAGTTGAACATCGAGACGGAAACAAACAAGTGCTCATATTCACTTGCCTCATTGGGGTGAGAGCCTCCTACCCATAGGGTGCCGAAGTTAGGGTCTTGCAATACACTGCGATAGGTGCCCAGCGATTGCCTTAGTATCTCCTCTCGATGTGCTGTAAAGAGGATTCTAGAATTACGATGAGTGCGAGCGAACTCCTGATAGTCGAAAGCCGAGATAACCGTTTTGCCAGTACCCGTAGCTGCGACTATTAGATTTCTGTAATTTCCTCTATCCTCTCGCTCTACACGTAGCTTGTCTAAAATTTGCTTTTGATGGGGCAGTAGGGTATATCGTTGATACGTTACATCGAGAGTCGCTGACCGTAAGGTATTGCGATTGATCTCTTTGTTGAACTTCTCTATCCCGCCAAGTCTAAAGTCTTCGAAGTTGGCACTATTCCAATACATCTCGAAGGTGGCTAGAGCAGTCTTGATAATATGCTGATTCTCTACACTTGTTACACGCATATTCCACTCCAGCCCCTCTGTCTGAGCCGATTTGGATAGGTTGGAAGAACCAATATAGGCGGTATTCATACCCGAGTTGCGAACGAAGATGTAGGACTTGGCATGGAGGCGTTCTATATCGGTGTTGTATGAAATACGAATCTCCGTATTCGGAAGTTCTGCCAATTGCTCAATGGCTTTGGCTTGCGTGGCTCCACAATAGGTTGTAGTGATGATACGAAGGCGAGTCCCCTCCCGGGCGCAGAATGTCCTTAGGTCGTTGAGTAAGAGACGAACACCCGAAACTCTCAGGAATGAGACTATGAAGCAAATCTCATCGGCACTGGCGATCTCCCGACGAATCTCCTCTCCCAAGGATAAAGCACTGCTACCTCCTGTGAATAGATTGCTTACACGGAAGCCGGATATGGGGCGGACTGTATGAGTCTGGCTAGCACGTTGCAATGTAGCCTGCTGCCTACTCATGACCTCTGCAAGTAGGTCTGTGGGATTAGTAATGCGTTTACCATCGAGGAGGCCTGCTTCGTGCATGATGCGATTGATCAGGGTCACTCTCTCCGCTTGTTCATCTATATCTTCGATCCGCTGACGAATCGCATTTGCCAAATAGTCTGCCAACACCTTTGGGGCTTCGGCGCTATCTATCGATAGGTGTGTACATACAAGGCCTGACAGCTCTGCCTCTTGTATCTCTTGCTCAGTATCCTGATTTATGATATGTTCGTATATGCCCTTTTGCAACATAGATACCCAAATCTCTGATGTTTTTTATTCTTTACAAAAGTAGCCTTTTCCTGCCTCCCGCACCTATGGCTGGCCGATACTGTGCCCCAAAAGAGAGTAGTAAGATGAATTTATTGAATCTCCTCTTGCAGATATTTAAGGGAAAAAGCATGCGGTTGGGTGAGTAGAATATAGAATGAAGTAACTTTGAGTAGAAGATAGCAATCGGATTATGTTAGGAGCAATTATAGGAGATTTAGCTGCTTGGACTTGGGAACGTGACCCAGCTCTTTTTTATCGAAGACTCATTGCGCCTGATGCCCAAATCTCGGAGGTCGGGCTTGCCGTGCTTGGCCTTGCAGAGCCCGTGCTTCGTTGGCCTTCTGACTTTGAGTGGGAGGCTCTTTACAAACATATCGGAGGCGTTTTTCAGAAAGCTAACGTCGGCTCTCTCCCTCCCACCTTCAGAGATTGGCTGCAAGCTGGATATCATACGCCTATCCCCGAGAGAGTAAAACGGGTGATGCTCCTTGTTATCCCTCTTGTCGGAGGGTGGTGCAACGCATTTGATCGGAATGGTGTGGACAGAGAGCGGATTGTCGCCTTTTCGAGAAAGTTTCACGGAAATAAGGAGGAGCATTACCTCTCCCGGTTGGCCGAGGTTATCTATCGTTTGCGGCAGGGAGCGACAAAGCACGAAGCTATGGAAGGTGTTCATTATCTCAAAGAATGGAGTCTCCTTGACCCAGAAAGCCCTCTTGGCTATGCCTACCATGCGTGGGAATGCTTCTTGCACAGTTGGGATTTTACCTCCGCTCTTCACAATGCAATGAGATGCTCCTATGGAGACAAACACCTCCTAGCTGCCCTAACCGGGGCTATTGCAGAGGCAATGTACAGCTGTGAATATGGGTTTATTAAGCGGAAGTATAGCCTTAATAATGACATCCGTTTTGAGGTATCTATTCCCGAAGAGCTGAGGCGATCATATCGGGATGAATTTGCCTTGATCAGTTCACATAAAGACCTTGATCGGGTCTTCTTTCCCAAGAATAGGGCTCTGACGAATGTAGAGCACTGGCTGTGGTTTGACCTTCCCAATATCTTTGCGGATCGCCCCCTGAGTCCGGAGGAATACCAACGCATTCGCCTATCTCATGATACGGATTGGGAGGCTCGTTATGGAATTTACCTCGATGATGGTTGGTACTATGTCTATCGTAGTGAGATACTTCTCAATC
>CAUTMR010000010.1:0-65567 GCA_963539975.1 uncultured Porphyromonas sp.
GTCGATGCGATTGTAGAATACTACGCCGTCTTCTCCTTCGGTTGCCTTTATCTCCACATCCATAGAGCCAATGGGGTTGTCCTTGTCTTTAGGGTAGAAGAAAGCCCTGCAGCATTCGTAGATGTCGTCGTAATCCTCTAGGGTATTGGTTGCTATCTCGACATCAAGTTTGTAGCGAGAGATAACCTCGGGCGGATAGATGGATAAGGAGCCGTTTTTCTCCAGTTGCGCTACAAAGTTAGAGGTGCCATAAGCCTTTGCGATCTTCTGTAAAGAAGCCTTGTCTACAGATTTCTGTAGGTTTTCATGCGTGTACATGATGTAAAAATCCACGATAAAGTCTGAGTCGTCCAGTGACAAAGGTCGCCGGTATTCCTTAAACTTCCCATCTTGCGAGAATGCGAGAATGAAATAATTCTCCCCATCTGTTTCCCGGGAGAAAGCCTCCAGAGAGATATACACGGTTGTATTGGTGATCCCCTTGATGTATACGCTGGTCAATTGTAAGTGATTGTCAAGGGATGGGTCTAAGATGCTCGGGGTGATCACCTCTTTATTGAACAGTGTCTTTCCGCTTTTCGAGATAGTGATCAAGAGTTTGCTATTAATCCGATTGTGCTTGGTCTTGATGTCTGCCTTTTGCACCGTGACGTGCCAATCGCTATACGTACTATCAACCACCCTCTTCGGTCTCTTGTGGTTTGCCTTCAATCTCTGCAATGTAGTCTGGTCTGCCTTCCCTTCCACAGTTTCCTTGCCCTCTTTCTTATAACTGAGAAGAAGTGCTGCACTGAAAATGGAGAGTAAAAAGAGCATTAATGCTCGCGTCTTAGAGTCGTATTTCATAATCCCGCCTGCTGACTTGAATTTTCTATGGTATGAACTTCCGTTGTTGTAGTCCCTTTTGCAAATGTATTAAAACGAATTGAGATGAGGATGGTTGGGGGATGATTGTGCATTTCCCAGGCCTTGTGCCTGCAATTGGGTCGTGTCTCTTGGGTCTACAATATCTATTTTCCAGTTGCACTTGATACTGGAATCTGCACTGGAATCTGCAGGGTGGAATTTGTTGGAATCGAAACAATGTAGTACCTTTGCAACTGATATGCGGATAGCTATGCGCCTAGCTCTCCCATCTTGCTTAGATAGCCCTTTGCTTTTTTCATGGGAGTGAGGGGATGAGATCGGCAGACGATGGGCAGGTGAAGCCCCGCAAAAATAGAATAAGTAATAGATAATAAGAGCAATGAAAAAAGGTCTTCACCCCGAAAACTACCGTCCCGTAGTATTCAAAGACATGTCTAACGAAGAGGTGTTTATCACCAAGTCTACCATCCAAGCTAAGGAAACGATTGAAATTGACGGCGTAGAGTATCCTCTCGTAAAGGTCGAAATTTCAAATACTTCGCATCCTTTCTTCACTGGTAAGGCTAAGCTTGTCGATACCGCCGGTCGCGTAGACAAGTTCATGAACCGCTACGGCAATCGTAAGAAGAAATAATACCTTTTGAGGGAGATGTCTTCGATCTCTTCCCTCAAATAAAAAGATTTATATACTCCTCCTTTCAGTCCTTTTCTTCCATTTGTGGAGGGAGTGGCTGATGTGAGGAGTCTCTTTGTAGAGAAGAATTGGAGGGTGTGGAAAAACAATCTCTAGTTCTTTTTGTCGTCGCTTTGCAGAGTAGTGGGTATACGAAAAGTGTCGATTCGGTCGTTATAAGGATTGGGGCGGATCTCCTCTTAGACAGAGAGGGAAGGCTCCGATAGATGTAATGATAAAAGGTCTAAGCAACAATTGTCGCACAAAATCGTCTCTATGTTTGGAGGTTGTCTCGTTTAGAACGAGAAGATGCCCTCCAAAGTTGATAGAGAACTTGTAGATAATATATTTGGATCTATGAAACGAATTCAGAAAATCATTTTAGGGGCTATGGGCGTTGCTCTTCTGAGTGCGTCTGTATCCGCCGGTGTTTACTCTCTAATGGAACGTCGCTCGGCGCGTCGAATGGCTTCGACGGAGATCGATGGAGGGGCTTTCCGGAATGCCGCTATGGGCTTCGATATGACCCGTAGTGTGGGCAATGCACCCGATCTTGTGCCGGCAGCAGAGGCTTCGGTACATTCTGTAGTACATATCAAAGTAGAGGGCGAGCAGCAGATAGATCAGAGCTATATGGATCCTTTCGAGTTTTTCTTCGGAGGGGGCAGTGGTAGTTTCGATCGCCCAAGCTCGCGTCCCGTTGTAGGCTATGGTTCCGGCGTAATTATCAGTACCGATGGGTACATCATTACCAATAATCACGTTGTTGATAATGCTAATAAGATCTCCGTTACCCTCAACGACAATCGTACCCTCAGTGCCAAACTTATAGGTAGCGACCCTGCTAGTGATATCGCCCTTATTAAGGTGGACGCAGAAGATCTTCCTACCATTCCTTTTGGCAACAGCGATGCGCTCAAAGTGGGAGAGTGGGTTTTGGCCGTAGGTAACCCATTCAATCTGACCAGTACCGTTACAGCCGGTATTGTAAGTGCAAAGGCTCGCTCCACAGCTTCGGAGGGAGGAAACAAGATCGGAGGCTTTATTCAGACTGATGCAGCCGTAAATCCCGGTAATAGTGGAGGTGCTCTCGTAAACGCAGCCGGCGAATTGGTGGGTATCAATACGATGATTTACTCTCAAACGGGCAACTATGCGGGTTACTCGTTTGCCGTCCCCATCAATAGTGCTGCCAAGGTGGTGTCCGACATCAAAAAGTTTGGTTCCGTACAGCGTGCCGTTCTCGGGATCGGTGGCACTGACGTTACGAGCGAAATCAAAGAAAAACTAGGGCTCAAGGTAAACGAAGGTGTAGTTGTAACCACCTTTGCAGAGCGCAGTGGAGCCTTCTCCGCGGGGATGGAAGAGCATGACGTGATTACGGCCGTAGATGGTAAGCCCGTCAAGAATATGGCACAGCTCCAAGACCTCATTAGCATTCGCCGCCCCGGAGATAAGGTAGAAGTGACCGTTAATCGTAAGGGTAGCACCAAAACGCTAAAAGTCACGCTCAAAAACGAAGAGGGCGGGGAGCAGATCATCCACAATGATCCTAAGGTGATGCTGGGTGCTCAGCTAAAGGCGCTAACCAATGAACAAAAGCGTTCGTATGGCGTTTCTTATGGTGTAGTCGTGGCCAAAGTGGGTGATGGCAAATTCAAAGAAGCAGGTATCAAGGAAGGGTTTATCATCCTTTCTGTCAATAATAGACCGGTACGCTCTGTAGAAGAGGCTCGTAGAGCCATCACTCAGGTGCAGCAATCTCGCAGAGGCGATGGTAGCCTACTCCTAAGGGGATTCTACCCCAATGGGCGTACAAAGTATTATGTTATAGACCTATTGTAAAAGAGCCGTGGCTCTTGCCCCGTAAGGGGCGGATAGGTACCGCAACAGCAAGGTAGGGTATCGCCAAAGCTGTCTAGAGAACAGTTCCCCGAAGCCTCCCTTGTAGAGAACAACTAAGAGCAAGACTGGTGGTAGAAGCTCTCCAAAGAAGCAGCAAGGCTCTGTATTGGATAGTGGCTACCACAAGACTTGTCTTCTTTCGCTAACCTCATCTCTCCAAGCGATGGATGGTGAGAAGCGTAGAGAGAATAGAAGAATGTATTATATATGAGACAACTAAAGATTACCAAGTCCATTACCAATCGTGAGAGCGCGTCTCTCGATAAATATCTGCAAGAGATTGGTAGAGAAGAGCTTATTGATGTGGATGAAGAGGTGCGCCTTGCACAGGAGATTCGCCGAGGCAATCGCCGTGCACAAGACAAACTCACACGTGCCAATTTGCGATTCGTAGTGTCGGTGGCTAAGCAGTATCAGAACCAAGGACTGAGCCTCCCCGACCTGATAGACGAAGGTAATTTAGGCCTTATCAAAGCTGCAGAGAAGTTCGACGAAACCCGCGGTTTTAAGTTCATCTCTTATGCTGTGTGGTGGATCCGCCAATCCATCTTGCAGGCATTGGCCGAGCAGTCTCGTATTGTACGTCTTCCTCTCAATCAGGTAGGTGCTCAAGCCAAGATCAAGAAAGCTATCGAGCAGTTTGAGCAAGAAAACGAGCGACGTCCCTCTATTGCAGAGCTTGCCATTATCCTCGATCAAAGCGAAGAGAAGGTGGCTGTTACGCTTAAGTCATTCAGTAAGCATGTCTCTATAGATGCCCCCTTTGTGGATGGTGAGGACAATAGTCTCTTGGATGTACTCGTAAACGAAGATGCGCCTAGCACGGACCGCTCTCTGATGCGTGATTCGCTCAATACAGAAATTGACCGTGTGCTCTCTACACTTTCTGAGCGTGAGGCTGAGATTATAAAGCTTTTCTTCGGGATTGGACCCAATCCGGAGATGACGCTCGAGGAGATTGGCGATAAGTTCGGACTCACTCGCGAGAGAGTTCGCCAGATTAAGGAAAAGGCAATTCGTAAGTTGCGTGCAGGGAACAAGTGCGATCAGCTCAAGAGTTTTCTCTGCTAAGCGGCTGCCGATTACTCCGAATACAAAAAAGGCTGAGGGTTTCCCCCCAGCCTTTTTTTGTTCCACTCCTCTAGTCCCTATAAATCTTCTCCATTTGCCATGTTGAGAACATTTATATAGGTTATTCCTATAGTATAATCTATTGTGCGAATAAGAGAAACCATAACCAATCTATTCTTATCACTTTCATTAAATTGGGGGTTTTGGATATAGCAGGAGCTATATGATCTTTTGTTTACGGTCATTTCATAGTCAAGGTCTTTACTCTCGGGAAGAGTATTTTCCAAAACAACCATATACTTAGGATTATTCTGAAACTGGCTACATAAATATTCGTAAATCATTTTGACCACTTCGGAGTCAAGACTCTTACAATACTTGACACTAATTGCGTAAACTTTTCCTTTTTGTGTGTCTATCTCGATAGAAACATCCTTACCATTAAATTCTCCTTCGAGCATGTCTTTCTTTTGGTTGTAGACAAAACCTTTCTGTTGCAGTTTCTGAATCATCGAAGACTTAGTGCCATCAACAGGGATACCTAGAAACGTCGTAACATTGCTCTGTGCATACATCTCTACAGATGCCATCAGTAATAGGATAAGGGTTAGAAGCTTTTTCATACAATCTAATATTTACGTTTTCAAATGTGTGTGACCTCCAATGTAACAAGTCTCCTTGTCAAAAAGATAGTATCCTCCTTTGCACACGTCTCTAGGAAGATTTTTTATAGTTACGAAAGAAGTGTTACAAAGATATAGATTTTCTAGGAGATAGGGAGAAAGGATAATTTCGATGCGTACTGAATAAGAGAAGTAGAAATATAGACCTTACCAACCAGCCCCCAGATGCTGAGTATTGTCCTCTAATTGTAAATGCAGGGATTGTAGAAAGGAGAAAGGACGATACTTGAGGGATGCCTTAGTTTGGGCTAGCGGGAGGCTAGGTAGGCGTCGGCCAAGACAAGAGCTGTCATGGCGTGCACCACACTTACGCCGCGTAGAGCTACGCAGGGGTCGTGTCGTCCGGTGCCGGCAAAGCGCACAGCCTCTCCCTCTAGGTTGAGCGTCTCTTGCTCCAGTGCAATGGTGGGGGTGGGTTTGAAGGCTACGGCGAAGCGAATTTCGGCTCCCGTAGAGATTCCTCCTTGTATGCCTCCCGAGTGGTTGGTACGAAAGGCTATAGTACCGCATTCGGTGCGCTCCATAACGTCGTTTACATGACTACCCAAGCAACGTGCAAGGGCGAAGCCGTCTCCTATCTCAAAGCCCTTTACAGCATTGATGGAGAGCATCGCAAAAGCCAATCGCGCCGAGAGTTTATCATAGAGGGGGCTACCCCAACCAACAGGTACTCCCTGTACTAGGCACTCCACGAGTCCACCCACGCTATCACCACGCCGGCGCACTTCGGCAAGGTTGCGCTCTAGTTTAGCCTCCCAAATAGGGTGGGGGCAGCGCACCGAAGAGTGGTATATCTTATCCAAATCAAGAGCTGTAAGCGCATCCGAGGGGAGCTGTACTTCTCCAACACCCCTGATATAGGGATAGATTTTCACCCCTAAGGGTTGTAATAATTGCAAGGCCATAGCTCCTGCAGCGCAGCGCACAGCTGTTTCGCGTGCCGAGGTTCGCCCTCCTCCGGGTTGTGGGGGCACTCCGTACTTTTTGTGGTAGGTGAAATCGGCATGAGAGGGACGATACAGGTGCTCCAAAGCCCTATAATCTCCACTGCGAGCATCTTGGTTGGCAATAATAAAGCCTATCGGAGCCCCTGTGGTTGTGCCATTGGGGAGAAGTCCTGACAAGACCTCGACTCTATCTGCCTCCCGGCGTTGTGTAACGCTCAGACTAGTGCCCGGTCGGCGATGGTCGAGGAATTTCTGCACCTCTAGGAGGCCAATACGAACCCCGGCAGGCATTCCATCCAGTACACCACCGATAGCTTTCCCGTGCGACTCTCCAAAGGTTGTCAAGCGAAGATGCTGGCCAAATGTATTCATATAGGAAAAAAAATAAAACTCCCCTCTGCCACTTATCTAGAAGCGGAGAGGGGAGCTATAGGGATTTACTTTAGGGATAAAGGCGGATTAGTGGCATCCTCCACAGCAACCACCTTCGCAACCGCCCTCGCCATCTTCGTCGTGGCAACCGCAACCGCAGCTACCTCCGTGGGGTTGCAAAAGGGCCTCAATCTCGGCGCGTTCGTCCTCAGAAGCAACGTGGGCTTCTAGTATTTTGCCCGAGAAGTGAAGGTGCATGCCGGCAAGGGGATGGTTAAAGTCCAAGGTTACTTTTTGGTCATTTAGATCCACTACTTGACCTTCGATGCGTTGCCCATCAGCTGTCTGCATAGGTACGCGAGCACCTACGAATACGTGCTCTTCGTCAAATTTTCCGTCTTCGTCACAGAAGATTTTGTAGTCCAGAGGTACCACACGATCGGAGAAACGCTCCCCGTAACCATTTTCGGGAGTAAGCTCAAAATCGAAAGACTCTCCCTCTTTGAGTCCTTCTAGTTTTTGCTCAAAAGCAGGGAGCATCATCCCAATACCATGTAGGTATTGCATGGGGCTTTCGGGGGTTGCTTGCTCTATAAAGTCTCGTACTTCGTTGGGACCGGCATAGAGGTCGTAGCTGCACGATACAAAGTAGTCTTTTGTTATGCTCATCGGTTCTATTTATACGTTTGAATAATTGTTCCTTGTTTATACCGACTCCAAAGGTACGGCAAAACAATCATTTGAGGTGTTTTTCTCGAGACAATTCTTGCCCAAAACGCCTCTGTACCTTATCCAATTCGAGAAGTTTGTCCGGGGGGAGTACGTTGGAGAGTTTAAGATAGTATTCCTCCACAAGCTTGGCATCTTTGATCTTGCATTCGCTCTTTAGCTTTAGATACTGAGCCATCTCCGCCTGTGATGCTTGTGGATTTTTTTTGATTTGCATATGGAGCTGCCCAAAGTCGGCCCAGATATTCATACGCTCCTCATCCATCTGATGCAATATAATGGTTAGCTTGGTGCACTCCTCGTTTGTCAGGCTGAGTTCTTTGCAGACAAACTTATCTCGCCGTGCCGCCAGCGCTTTACGCTCCGGTATCGAGGGGGGCTCTTGAGCGAAGGCAACAGCTCCGTAGAAAAGCGATAAGCAAGTGATAAAGAAAATACGTAGGGTCGATTGTTTCATTATGGAGAGGTTATTAGTCAGTATAGTTTGCATCCATGAACCAAAGATTTGCTTCTTCAGATTCTTCTGTGTATTCACCGGCAAGGAGTTCGTAGTATCGAGTATCCTTTTCTTGCTCTAGCTTGGCTTCCTTTTCTATTACAGGGCTTGGGATATGCTGAGAGCGGATGTATCGGAATCCTCTAAACATACCAATTGTAAGAACGAAAGAGGCTGCCAAATAAACGTAGGGGCGCAGACGCTGCCATACAAGCCGCTTACCTAGTGGAGGTGTGATTGGCTCTTCTAAGACAACGGGCTCCTCGTCAATACGCGCCATGATACGTTCTTCCAAAGTCTCAAAATACCCTTCGGGAGTTGTGTAGTGGCTACGACTCTCCTCAGCACCGTAGTTTAGTTGCTCTTTATTGGTCCTCATCTTTTGAAGAAATGCTTTTCGATTATAATTCCCATATCTCGTACAATATAGGATAGATTTAGCGGCTAAGGTTTAATGGTGTACCTCAATATAATGTTTTATCTTGGCTACGGCGTGATGATAACTTGCCTTAAGTGCCCCCTCACTTGTGCCTGTGAGCTCCGCAATTTCCGAGTAGTTCTTCTCCTCATAATAGCGCAGTAAGAAGACCTGTTTTTGCTTGGGAGGGAGTGTGGCTATCGCCTTCTGGAATAGCACCTCGGCGGCGTCCCCATCAAAGTAGGGATCCCCGGATACATTCTCCACCAGGTAACGATTCTCCTCGGTTATCTCTACAACGTTTTCGCTGCGCTTCTTAGCTTTACCGGCATAGTTGAGGGCTTCGAAGACGGCGATCCGATAGAGCCAAGTGTAGATTTTTGATTCTCCCCGAAAGGCATCTAGCCCCCTCCACGCCTTGAGAAAGGTCTCCTGTACCAATTCGTCTGCAATAGAGTGGTTTATTACAATACGACGGATTTGCCAATAGAGAGGGCGCGAATACTGCCGAACGAGGGTCGCAAAAGCAGTGCGACGCTTGCTCGGCTCACGAAGAGCGGCTATGAGATCTTGTTCTTCGGGAGGTAGTTCTCGTAATTTTTCCATACCTGCTCGGCAAATATACAGAATCTACTGCAAACCTAGTCTACTGCCTAGACAAAGGGGAGGGAAACACTGAGCTGCGAAGCCCAACTAGGGTAGGGGTTATTTACTCTCCCCGTAACCGAGTCTTTTTCACGCTCTCTTTACCTGTTTGGGTTTATACCCCCAAAGAGCGTAGTAGAGCATGTACACCTCTCCTGCAATGATGAGGAGCCATGTCCAAGTCCAGCTGTGGAATAGGTCGGCAAGCAGCCCTTGCGTAAAGGGAAGTATGGCTCCGCCGACAACGCCCATCAATAACACTCCGGTAGCGCGTGCCGTGTATTTCCCAAGCCCTTCAAGGGACAAAGAGAAAATAGCTCCCCACATAAGGGAGTGGAAAAGCCCTACACCAATCAGCAACCAGGGCATCTTGAGGAGGATGGCGAGCACGACCAAAAGCCCTGCACAGAAAGTGCTTACGGCTAGTTGTACATGGGCTTTGATCATCGAAAGGAAACTAGAGAAGAAGCGCCCCACTAGCATAGAAAACCAATAGAGAGAAGCCCATTTAACGGCCATTTCGTACGAGATGCCAAGATCTTGCTGGGCGTACAGTACAATATTGCTGCCTACGCATACCTCGCAACCAACGTACATAAATATGCCTATAACGCCTAATGTGAGGTGGCGGAATGAGAATACGGAGTGCTCTAGATGCTCCCCTTTCGCCTCAGTCGTATTGGGCAATTCGGGCAAATTTGTCGTCCTAACTCCAAAATAGAGAAGACCAACAAAGAGGATCAAAATAGCCATGGGTAGGAATATGGCACTGACCTCCAGCTCACTTCCTTCTTTGCCACCAAAAATTATCAAGCCAACAAAGAGGGGCACCAAGGTGGTCATGAGAGAGTTGCCCGTACCTGCGATATTCTGACGCGTTACCCCCGTGGTATGAGGCACCTTACAGACTACAACGTAGGGATTAACAGACGATTGCAGATAGGTCAACCCCGTACCCGATACGAACGACCCTATCAAAAACAAAAAGTATCCTAGAGGTAACTGGATGCTCCCAATAGTGATATGATTGAGCGACCCCTCACCAATCCATTGGAAACTGAGGGCTGATAGCTCAAAAACAATGAGCGAAAAAGCAACAACTACGATCCCTTTGAGCAGTGTTTTCTTGTAGCCGCAGCGTTGTAAATAACGAGCACTTACGGGCCCCATCAAGAGATAGGACAAGAAAAAAGAAAAGGTAATAAAGGTGGCAAAGGCGTTCTTGAGCGCACCACTCTCTGCCAAAAAGGTTTCTTTGAGGGGGGCTTGAAATTGTTGATTAAGACTTGTGATAAAACCGATGAGTGCCATCAGTATTACCATAAAAATAAAGGGTCTTAAATGGCTAGGAGCCTTCTCCGAAAGGGATTGTTGCGAAGGGGAGGTATTACTCATATCTCTAAAAATTCTGTTTTCTCTTGTCAAAAGTACAACAAAAGTGCAACAAACCCAATTTAGCTATAGGGTATCGATTTTCTTAGGTTGGGCAACTCTAGCTTGAGAGTAGCCGATCTATCATTTCTTTGGAAACAAGAAAACCTCCCAAACTAGGCTACCTCTTCGTATAAAACGACGGAGACTCTGAGTTTGGGAGGGCTAACAATAGGGGTCTGTTCGGTCAAGTCCTCGTGGCGTTTGCTGCGCCCTGAGTTTGCCCCTGCTTGACCTTCGGACTCTCTCCTTTCAGCGTGAAAGGGTAAGAGAGCCTTGTGTGTTTTAATACTCGTCCGAAACCGTTAGCTTGGCACGACCCTTAGCACGGCGCGAAGCAAGTACACGGCGACCATTTGCCGTTGCCATACGGGCACGGAATCCGTGCTTGTTCTTTCTCTTTCGGTTCGAGGGTTGGAACGTTCTTTTCATCGCTACTTATCCTATAATCTATTCTTTGTCTACTATAACGGTGGGCAAAGGTACGAATTTTTTTTTGCATACCTGCCATTTTTGGAGAGTCTGATATACAAGGTGCACAGGCAAGCCCATTACATTGTAAAACGAACCCTCGATTTTTTCTATGGCTACATAGCCAATCCACTCTTGGATGCCGTAGGCTCCGGCCTTGTCGTAGGGGTGGTAAGAACGCAAGTAGTAGTCGATCTGCTCTTCGCTAAGCGATGCAAACCAAACGCGTGTAGTAGCTACAAAAGAGGTGCCTCTGCCATCCGGTCCCATGAGAGCTACTCCGGTAGAGACTTGGTGCTTACGCCCCGAAAGTTCGTGCAGCATAGCCCTCGCCTCCTCGGGGGAATGCGGTTTCCCTAGCACTTTATCTTCCACAATTACCACCGTATCTGCCGTTAGTACTACTTCGTCTTCTGCAAGAGAAGACCGGCAGGCAAGAGCCTTTCGCTCCGCTATATATTGGGGGATTTGATGGAGGGGAAGAGTGTTCGGATAGCTCTCGTCGATACCCTCAATCAGGCGAATTGTGAAGGGAATATCCAGCCCCGAAAAAAGCTCGTGACGTCGTGGGGATTGAGTCGCTAATACTACTTTCATACGCTCTTTCTAATCCTGTTGCCACTCGTTACCAAGCGAGTCCGGCACCTTCGCTACCCCATAGCCCCTGGGCGCGGAGAGTTTGTTCTATCACGTCTCTGGCTACCCCTTCGCCACCACAGCAGTGCGAGATATAATGCGCCACGGCCAAAATCTCCGGAGCCGCATCTTGGGGTGCAACAGCGAGTCCAACTCGGCGCATTACTCCTAAATCGGGAATGTCGTCGCCTACATAAACGACCTCTTGGGGCTGGAGCTGATGTTTTTCCATCAGATCTTCTAAGTCTCGCACCTTGTTGCGCGATTGTTGGTAGTAGTCTTCGATACCAAGATGGGCCATCCGAAGCGCCATTGCAGGGGTGTATCCGCCGGTGATAACGCCCACCACGAAGCCCCTTTTTACGGCAAATTGCAGGGCATAACCATCTTTTACGTTCACTGTTCTAAGAGGGGTACCCTCCTCGTCGAGGGGGCAGGTACTACGGCTAATTACTCCGTCTATATCAAAAACAAAGGCTCTAATCTCTTGCAGATTGTAGGGGATACTACTCATGGGATAGGGAAGTCTCGGGGTGATACATCGACCAAATGGATTGTGAGGTCACGTCGTAGAGGGTTTGAACCGCCTCTCTGCTCTCTGCCAGCAAAGCGCGATGGGCTGCCAAGGTTGCAGTATCGCCACGGAGCGCGGGCCCCGTTTGGGTATCTCTAGGGTCGAGTGCTATCGCTTTTTGCAACGTCTCTTGGATAAGAGGATGCAATACCTCGCGAGGGATCTGGTGTTGCTCAAGTAATTCTGAGGCAATGGCCCATTGGTGATTGACAAAGTTGCAAGCAAAGACGGCTGCTACATGGATCTCTTGGCGGAGCGTAAGGGTAGAAGGGCGGGGCTCTACGTGCAATAGGCTTGCTAATTGCTGTATGGCTTGGGCGGCAATCTCACTCCGATGTTCCTCAAAAAGAGGGATGCCTTGCCAACTGAGGGGGCGCCCTTTACTAAAGGTATTGAGGGGATAGAAGATACCGCTATCAGGGTGATACTGAATAAGGGTCTCTACGGGTACGCAAGCCGCCGTGTGTAACCAAACTCCCGATGTAGAGGGCATCTGAGTAGCACACGAAGCAATAGCCGTATCGGTGACAGCCAAAAGGTAAATATCCGCATTCCGTGGCATCTCCGCTAAGTCATGCAAGACAGAACTCTCAGGCGCATAGAGATCGCGCAGACGCTCTGCGTGCCCCGGAGTGGGGCTTACAATTACTCTTGGAGCAACCCCGGCTTGGGTCAGAGAGAATACAAGGCTCTCGGCAACGCCTCCGCTCCCTATTACTACAATATCCATGGCGCAAAGGTACGAGTTTATTAAGGAGAGACCTAATCTCTTTTTCGCTGACTTTGTCGGATTCATTACGAAAGTCTCTCCCTTTTCTTACTAGAATTGGTTCTATTCTTTAGAGTGATACATAGGGAATCCCACGATGCCCCTTTCATGTCTTAAAGGCTTGATTCTCTGGATTGGTTGTGGTGTAAATAGTGCGCTTAGGATGAGATTTTGTACATTTGCAGGATAATTTAGAGAGATTACACCTCAACTCTTTTGGGGAGGTGAGGGGTAGAACCCTAAAATTATAAGGTTGAAAAACTCATGAAGAAGTATTTATTAGTGGCAATTGCCCCTCTCATTCTACTCCTAGGGAGCTGTACGGGGTCTTCACAACAAGAGCAGGAGCAAACCGTTCCTTCAGATACAATCGTAGAGCCGGATACGCTCTCCATTGAGCAGCAAGTGGCTGAGTGGGAGGCAAATGATACGCTTTACCACGCCTTTGTTGATGCAGACGAGGCTCTCCTCTATATGGAAAAATCGAGCCATGCAAAGCAATATAAGGAGGGGATTTTACCCCGAATGGCTCGCGAGAACCTGCCCTATTGCGAGCGTTTGATGAACAATCGTTTTGATTATTTCATCGTTGTGGATAAGGCTTCTATGCGCGTACTCCTCTACAATCGCTACGGAGTCAAAGAGAAGGAGTACACCTGCGCTTGCGCTCGCAACTATGGGCATAAAGCAAAGAAAGGCGACTGCCGTACCCCCGAGGGCTTCTTCTATGCCGGAGAAACGTTCAATAGTACCGACTGGCTTTATACGGACGATAACGGCTATACAAGTCCTGTTCGGGGGCAGTACGGTCCGCGATTTATTCGCATCAAGGGGGAGGGGAACCTACCGGTAGGTATCCATGGCACCTGTGCTCCATGGGCTCTTGGGAGGCGGTGTAGCCATGGTTGCATTCGCATTCACAACGATAATATCTTAGAACTCGTGAAATACGTTCAGCCCAACATGCCTATTATTATCAATCCCGGTCCCAAGGATATGTGGGTGAATGAATCTGAGGGAAGAGAGATTCCTGTGATTACAATTGATGACAATCCCGTAGTGGCTAAACCTCATACTATTGCTAGACCGGAGGAGTCTAAGCCTGAAGTTGCCACGGATACTCTCCCCGAGCAACCTCAGACGATAGAGGAGGATTCGACCGAGAAGACACAACCACAATCTTCTGAAGTAGAGGAGAATCCAGCCGAAGATGAAGTCGATTCTTTAGAGAATAACCTATAATGTCGTTCTTATGAGAAGCGTAAACATCTTTGTTGTATGTGCTGTGGCATTCTTGCTGTCAGCCTTTTGTCCCCAACCCGAAAAGAAGACTTCACTACAGGAGGCTATAGGGAAGATGTGGCTGAAGGAGTATAACGAGGAGTTCAAGCCCGAGGAGTATGTTTACAAACTTGTAGACCTCGACCGGAATGGTTCTCCCGAATTGCTTATCATGAAAGAGAAGGTTAAACAGTATAATTGGTATGGAGTCTACTCCTATGTGGATGGCGTTGTTGAACTGATCTGTGAGCGAATATCCGGTGGACTTGCCGACTATGCCTACTATTCAGATGGGTTTGTTCGGTACTATGAGGAACACTCGGGCGGACTTAGTTTTGAGGAGGTTTATTACAAATTAGAGGAGGGGAAAGTAGTTGCTTATGTAAAGCATACCGTGAGTCGAGGCGCGTGGGATGATGATGAACTCGAAGAGAGTCGGACGCTCACTATTCTAGACAAATCCAAACCTCGAAGTGAAAAGATAGAGGACTACTACCCAAAGGGGAAAGCCTATTCGCTCTACGATATTAAGGATTGGGAGAGCTTCTGATGTCGGCAAAGTCTTCGTCCCCTAGCATGACGGAGTCCTATCAAGACTTTTGCTACGTCGTTGTATTTGATACTGGGTGCTGCAGGAATCTGCAAAGAACCTTTTTCGATTTTCTTTTGTACCTTTGTCGGCAGTTCTAGCAACCAGGAGAGATGCCAGAGTGACCGATTGGGCCGGACTCGAAATCCGGTGAACGGCTTGTCCGTTCCGAGGGTTTGAATCCCTCTCTCTCCGCACCAAAGGGAGTAGATTGTGCGCATTGCGCACAATCTACTCCCTTTCCTTTTTTACTCAAATCAATTGGTCTTCCTCTTTTGTTTAGAGGAGACTTTTAAACCTTGAAAGTTTCCTCTATTACAGAACTATCTGAAGTATTGGGAGGGCGTAGTTTGGGAAAATATAAGTGCGGGATAACGTTTTACATATCCCTATCCCACACTTATATCCTCAATTGTGGATAAGGATTTTGGGGTAATAGGTATGGGCACATCTTATACGAGAGGTTAGTAACTTTTGGAAGAAAATCTCTTGTAGAGTTCCATGTAGATCAGATCCATAAGAACCAATAGAGTAAACCAAGAGGCATAATTGTTCTCCCCGGTCTTCATAATCTTTGTGGGACTCATTACGTTGCCTTGAAACGAGAGTGCATTGTGAGCACAGCGATTGCGATGGTCATATAGGCTCTTGTATATTTTATCGTTGAGAGGGCTGTTAAAGAGGGTATCCACTCCCCATCTCTTTATATCGAATAGATTTTTAATATTAAGGTTTTGCATTTCTCGAGGGAGCCACTCCTTGGCAATGCTTTTCCCGAGAATATTGTCCTTGAACTCTTTGAGTTGGTTTAGTAGATCTTGCTTTTTTGTGTCTTCAATCTTTTCAACCTGTTCGATGAGACTCTTATAGACTAGGTTCTTGCTTTCAAAATTAGAGTATTCTCCTTGTTTGGGATTGAGTTCGTTCAAAAATTTTCGTCGAAACTCAAAGTCGTGGGTGGCAATATCCCATAAGATACACTTGGCTTTTTGCTCCATGCACCCTGTTAGTCTTAGGAAAAGAGTCTGTAAGACGTACTCTTTCATTATGTAATTACAAACCTGTCCTTTGTATAAGTCCATAGGGAACAATGTTTTCTCAATAAGAGAGGAAAGAGGAGAAAGAATGAACTCTTTATGCTTCATTGCTTGAGTTTATTAGGTCTGTTAGATAGTCGCTATATATATTAATAGAGGCTTCTACACGTTGGCGAAGGTGCATAACGGATGAAGGCGATTTAGTGTGTCTTGTGTCTCTCTTGAATTCCTCTATCTTGCTGTTTATATCATCGAGTAAGCTTCCTGTTATAGATATTATCCTTCCCTCAGCAATAGTGTAGTATATTAAACCAAATAAATAAATGTCGGCATCTATGATTGAAGAAAATTCTTGGTGGGGGAAGCTGTCTGTTCGTAGGCATTGCCTAAGTGTCTCATATCTGCTCTGATTGTCAGAGTCTAACAGACGAGAAAACATAGAGCTGTCCTCGTTATTTATTTCTGTCAAGATATAAGACTCATAGTATTGCTCCATTTTAGTCTTGTAGGTTTGTGCGAGTCTTTCTGCACTTCTATCCTTTTTATATTGGGATAGTAACGATAGATATCGCACAAAGTCAATGGGAGCACCCTTTATGGTTACCATATATGAGAATTCAGGAGAGAACCATTGATCAAAGCCTTCTCTTAGGAAATATAGAGATTTACGACTCTCTATGAGCGATAGAGATTTTCCCCTAATGTTTATATTGCGAAAGACTGTGGAGTATAATTTTTGTTGATCTTCCGTAGTATTGCTGATGGGGATTATGAGAGAGAATCCGATATAGGAATTTTTCCAAAAGTTGCTGTCTAAGCGAAGGTCAATAGGATTGTATTTTCTCCTATCTATATTTTGGAGTATGCACTCCTTGTCCTGCCCTGCTTGAGTGAAATATTCGAATTTCCATTCAAGAGGCATTATATCCTCATTATCATTGGCTGGATCATCATTGTCATTGGCTGTGGTTTGATATTCTTGACTTGAGAATTGGAACTCTTCTTTCTTGGGGAATAGCTCTAGGTAGGCAATAAGTAGTGCTGATAGACGTTGCTGTCCATCTAGAATGTAGTTTGTCGTTCCTCCATAGTTTCCGATGGTTATAGGTGGAACAAATAAGCCTTCTTGTAAACTATTGATAAGTTCCTGTACGTCTTCTTTTGTCCAAACGAAGGCTCGTTGATAAGGGGGTAAGACGATTTCTTTTGTGAGTATGAGCTTGATCCATTGCTCGAGGGAGTATTCTCCGTAGTAGTTTCGGCTACCTTTTGGTGTATTTGTATTCATAGTCTTATTTTACATTATTGTCTTTGGATGCCATCAATCATATAATTCAGATGATCTCCACCATCTCAATGCCGGGGATAGAGAGGAGATCTTTTCTAAATGTATAGTTTACGCACTCAAAGGTACACCTAAAAAACAAGAGTGCCAAAGACTCTTTATGAAATCTTATTTTGCATATATAGGGAGGTTTTCTTGAGGGTGGGCGGACTTTTTCTGGTGCTGGTTGGTGTTATCCGTATCGGATTTCTTCTTTTTTCTACAGCAAAAGAGGGGGAGTGTCGCATAGGCGACTTTTGAGGAAAGCGGGGCTATCTACCTTTGCCCCCGTAAAAGGAAATAACAAAGAAAAAGAAGACGAAGAAATGGAAAATAGAATGTTTTGCTACCAGTGCCAAGAGACGGCCGGCAATAAGGGGTGTGCCCTCAAAGGAGTTTGTGGTAAGGACTTTACCACAGCCAACTTAATGGATTTGCTCATCTTCAACCTCAAGGGAATTGCCATTATCACCACGGCGGCGCGTAAAGCCGGAGTAGCATTGGATTATCGTACCGCAGATAAGACGATTATGGAGTCGCTCTTTGCTACGATAACGAATGCCAACTTTGACTACTCTTCCATCGCCAAGCGTGTGACCCACACCTTCAATCTCAAAAAACAATTGCGCGAGGAGGCTCTCTCCCTAGGCGTTGTATTGCCCGATAACGAAGCGGTTACGATGCAGGGTACTCCTGAAGAGTACGACCAACTCGCCCTTGGCGTTGGGATCCTTCGTGAGCAGAACGAAGATGCCCGCTCGCTTAAAGAACTTACCATCTATGGGCTAAAGGGCCTCGCTGCCTATGCCGAGCATGCCGATCGCCTAGGCTACAATGACGATGAAATAAATGTCTTTACCGAACGAGCCTTGTGCGACGTTACAATGGGGCTCCTCTCCGTGGAGGAACTAACCGCCCTAGTACTCGAGACGGGTGCATTCGGAGTTAAAGTGATGGCACTCCTTGATAAAGCCAATACAGAGACCTACGGGCATCCCGAGATAACCGAAGTAAATATAGGTGTAGGCACTCGTCCCGGTATTCTTATCAGTGGGCACGACCTCAAAGATATGGAGATGCTTCTTGAGCAGACCGAGGGAACCGGAGTCGATGTCTACACACACGGCGAGATGCTTCCCGCTAATTACTATCCTAAGTTCAAGAAATACAAACACTTTGTTGGTAACTATGGTAACGCTTGGTGGCAGCAAAGAGAGGAGTTTGAGACCTTCAATGGCCCTATCCTCTTTACCACTAACTGTATTGTTCCGCCCAAGGCGAATGCCTCTTACAAGGATCGTGTCTTCACGACGAACTCAACGGGCTACCCCGGCTTTAAGTACATCGAAGGCGATGAGCAAGGGAATAAAGACTTTAGTGAGGTTATCGCTCTAGCAAAAACCTGCCAGCCCCCTACGGAGATTGAGCATGGTACGATTGTGGGCGGCTTTGCGCATCATCAGGTTCTCAGTATAGCCGATAAAGTAGTGGAGGCGGTAAAGAGTGGAGCTATCCGCAAGTTCATTGTGATGAGCGGTTGCGATGGCAGACAGAGTGGCCGTAGTTATTATACCGACTTTGCCAAGGCTCTCCCCCAAGATACCGTCATCCTGACCTCAGGTTGTGCCAAATACCGTTACAACAAGTTGCCTCTAGGCAATATCGGGGGGATCCCTCGTGTATTGGATGCCGGTCAGTGCAACGATAGCTACTCGCTTGCTGTGATTGCCCTCAAGCTGAAAGAGGTGATGGGGCTAGACGACATCAATAAGCTCCCCATCGTCTATAACATCGCATGGTATGAGCAAAAGGCAGTTATCGTGCTGCTCGGTTTGTTGAGCCTTGGGGTGAAGAACATCCATCTCGGCCCCACGTTGCCCGCTTTCCTCTCGCCCAATGTGGCTAAAGTACTCGTCGATAACTTTGGCATTGCCGGTATCGGCACGGTAGAAGAGGATATCCAAAATCTGATTGCTTAACCCTTTTAACAGAACACAATTATGGCTGGAATGAATTATAAAACCGCTACGGTTGGTGCTATTGCGGCTTACGACTACCGCGCTGTACCCGTATTTCATCGCTATGGGATCGACTTCTGTTGTCACGGAGAGGAGCCCTTTACGGAGGCTTGTGCTAAGGCCGGAGCTTCGGTAGAAGAGGTGGTTACAGCCTTGGATAAAGCGCTCCAAGACCAAAGCGAAGGCTCCTATTCCTATGCTTTTAAGGAGTGGGACAAAGATCTTCTGATGGACTATATCCTCAAGGTACACCACCGAGGTATCCGCAGAGAGGGGCCTATAACGCTCCAGTTGCTAGACAAGGTCGCGAGTGTGCATGGTGAAAATCATCCTGAATTGATGGAAGTACGGAGGCTCTTTGCCGAGTCTCTGGTAGACCTAGAAGAGCATCTCCAGAAAGAGGAGCAGGTACTATTCCCCTATCTATACGATCTTTTCGCCGCATTGGAAGGGGGTGGCACGTTGGGATCTTTCCACTGTGGCTCGGTGGTTCACCCTATTGGAGTGATGCTCACAGAGCACGATGGCGAGGGCGAACGCTATCGCACGATTGCCGCTCTCACCAACGGATATACCCCACCTGCGGATGCGTGCGAAAGTTATAAATTGGTTCTTCAGCGGATTGCCCGCTTTGAGCAACAGCTACACGAGCATATTCATTTGGAGAACAACATCCTTTTCCCTTGGGCTATTGACAACGAACCCCCATGTAATTGGGGAGGCCAATAGTTTGATTATATCTATATAATATGTGTGCTTACTCCAACCCTGCCATCCGGTGCGGTTGGAGTATTTCTATAGACTTTCCCTCTACGCGTAGTAACCCCTCTTCTTCTAGTTGGGCGAGGCTGCGTGCCAACGATTGTCGATTCACGCCAAAGCGATCGGCAAGATCCTTCCACGATGAGTCTATTTGTAGCCGTTTATTGCCCTCTTTGAGGTAGATTTGGAGCAGGTAGTCCGCAATTTTCCCTTGCAAGCTACGTAGGGAGAGTTGGTAAATCTTGCCCATGAGGAAAACGCTGATGTTAGAAACGATACCGATAAAGTTCGTCATCAGTTGGGGCGATTGGTGCATAAGGTCTCGGAAGTCTTCCTTACCCATCCTAAAAAGTATGCTCTCCTCGTTGGCCATGAGCGTTACGGGGAGAGCGTTGTCTTCGGCGAAAAGAAGGGCCGGAGCAACGATGCGCCCGGGTGTTAGGGTGTCCATCAGCAGTTGTTTGCCCGAGGTGCCCACCATTTCCGCCTTGATACCGCCCTTGCCTACGATGCGTAGGTCTCGCAGTTTGTCCCCTCCGATGGCGTATAGTTCGCCCCGCTTTAGAGTCTCTTTTTTGCATGGGCACTGACGGAGCAGATGAGCTACCTCTTCGGTGCTCATCTTGCCGGCAAGCCCGCTCTTTTGCCAAGCCTCCAGTAATAGATCGAAATCGCTTTCTGTCATACTCTATACCATTTGCTTTGCAAATGTAACCAAAGGGGGAGAATAGGGCGTCTTTTTTTGGGGGAGGTGGCGAAGCCGTCTCTCGAGAGGGGCCGGCTTCGAGGGGTTACGAGTCCTTAAACTTCCTACGAGATAGCGTGTAAGAGCTTTTATAGAGGATAAAGACGGGTAAGATGCTACCCACTCCTAGCGTGAAGATAACCGTAAGGGCTATTACAAAGTTGGTCTGGAAGTCTTGCATGTATTGCACGGCAAGGGCAGGCTCTTTGTGGTGTATTACAAAGAGTACCAAGCTCAAGACGGCATTGTAACAATACATACCGGGGATCATGGGCAATAGAGCAGGGATATAGAGTACCGTCATGGGGATATGTACCCACCAGCGTCCGAAAATATAACTACCAAAGCCGATAAAAATAGAGGCCAAAAGGGAGGCGCCAACGATGTCCACGCCGAGGTGATTCATCAGATACCAACGAAGTCCATGCCCTAGGGCGGCTAGTATTATGATGGGAGGGAAGCTCCTACGAGGGGGAACCGATACCGCGGCAAAGCCTACCGCAGCCATACCTGCAAAAAAAGCATCTTGGAGCAAACTCAGTAGTATATCCATAGTGGTATTGAAACGGAGGTGAGGAGACTATATCTTGGCAATGCTACCGGTTGCAACAAGGAGCGTAATAGCCATACCGGAGGCAATCGAAAGGATGATCAAGGCTCCATGGATAAGTCGGGAGGTCCCTGATAGGGTATGCCCCTCTACAATATCTATAATGCCATTGATTAGGGGCACACCCGGTATGAGGTAGAGCACCGAGGTAGCCAAGGCGGTAGGGCCGGTTTCGGTAGGGCATCCCAGATAAATCCCGAGGGCCGGTATGGCGATGGAGATAGCGGCGGCCAGCGTAATGGCTACGTAGTGGTTTAGCCCCCTGCCGATGAGGAATTTTCGTAGATAGAAGCCGGCTGCCGTATCAAGTGCCACCAAGAGGCAGGCGAAAAGGTCGCCACCAAAGAGGGCACAGAAGCAGGCATTAGACATAGAGATGAGGAGCCATGCTTGCCAAAAGGGTTGTCTATTGGAGCGGGCAAGTACCTCTTGGTATCGCTTCTCGGCTTCGTTTATAGAGAGCTTACGATCGTGGATTTCCCAGCTGAGGGCACTTAGATCGGAGTTGAGTACAAACTTTATTGGGAGTGTAGGTATATCGATAACTTCGGTGATAATATCCCCTGTTTCTTCGTCGCGTACGGTTAGGGTCATGGTCTTCATCGAGAGGTTGAGGTGCGTTTCGCAGCCTAGAGCTGTACCTATACGCTTAGTATTGCGCACGGTACGAGACGTATGCACTCCCGAGCCAATAAGACGAGCTGAATAGTCGGCAAGGAATTGAGCAATACGTTTAAGATGATTAACTGTCATATGCTGAAAGCTAAAATCCTATCAGTGGTTTACCTAAAAATTTTCGCTGCAAAGATACAGCTTCCTGCCCAATATCGGGTTGTATTGCCTACTTGTGGGTACTTAGCTTTTAAGCTGAAGGCTCTCCTTGTTGCAATTTTTATAAAAATCCCGATAGAGCAATATCCCTATGAGAGTAAGACTGATGGGGAATGCACTCCACACGGCAAGTAATTGCCACTCAGGGTAGTGTGCCATCAAAACGAAAGCGAATAGGTAAGCTAGGATAGGGGCAACCAACAGATGGCATAGGATAGAAATAGGTACCAGCTTGCGTACATGCTCCAGACCTCTGAGGGCATTGGCGTAGACGATTTGCAGCATATCTCCCAGTTGATAGATCACTACCGGTATCAAGGTAATGGCAACAAGGGGTGCTAGACGCTCATCGGGATTAAAGAGCAGGCTTACTTTGCCTCGGATGGCAAAGATCACAATCATCGCAACGAATGCCATAACGATACCAATTTGATGGGCGGCTTGAGCTACGTTTTTGGCCTCTTGGTAGTCTTCTATGGCTCTGTAGTGGCTCACCCGTATGGCGGTTGCCGAGCCTAACCCGTAGTACATAAGAAAGCCGAGTACGGTTACCGTATTCACCACTTGGTGGGCAGCGAGCGCGAAACTACCGATGCGCGCTACAAAGATTACGGCGATGGTAAAGGAGGCCGTCTCCAGCCCTAGTTGGATGGCAACAGGGGTGCCCAATAGGGTAAGGGGTTTGAGTATGGAGCGATCTAGGCGTCCTGCGAAGAATCCGTTCCGCTCTTTCCCTAGAGAGCGATCGGCAAAGAAGCTCAGCCCTAGGAGCAGTACCATGGCGACACGGCTGATGAGCGTTGCGATACCGGCTCCGTACAGCCCCCACTCGGGTAAGCCCATGCGTCCGTAGATAAGTCCCCAATTGAGTAGAATGTTAATCCCTACGCCGGCTATGGTGATGTACATGGGTAGGCGAGTGCGACTCATGCCATCGTAGAACTGCTTCAGCCCATTGAAGAGCATCGATACCACAAAACTAATGACCTGTAGGTAGTAGTAGGGTTGGGCTAGAGGCATCAATCGAGACTCCAAGTTGAAGAATTCGAGAAAGGGGGATAGCCCCAATGCGATACCCCCTAAGGCCAATGCCAGTAGGGTATTGAGCAGCATACTACCCTTGAGGTAAAGGCCTGCACGCTCTGGGCGGTTAAGCTTGTGCGACTCCGCAACGAGAGGGGTCAAGCCGTACGAAAAGCCCATCCCCAACACGAGTAATAGGTTGAGAAAGTTATTGACAAAGGCTGCTGCGGCTAGTTCGTCTAGGCTATGATTGCCCACCATAATGTTGTCGACAAAGCTGACTAAAACAATAGCAACTTGCCCGATCATGATGGGGATCCCTATCGAGAGTAGTGGTTTGTAGTGTGCGCGTTGGAGGCGTAGCATAGTGGAGGATTGAGGTGTGTTGGTGGGAGTGTATGCTCTTTTTTATTCGTGAGCGGAGTAGGCGAGATATCCTCCGGAGAGGTTGTAGATGGGGCCCGAGAAGCCTGCTTCGCTGAGTTTTTGAGCTGCTATGGCACTCCGCTTACCTGAGCGGCAGTAGATGGCTATGGGCTTCTCCTTTTTCAGAAGTTGTGTGGCTTTTGGGATGAAATCTTCGGCCAAAACATCTATGTTAATGGCGTTCCCGATATGCCCCTCGTTGTATTCTTTTGGGGTGCGAGCATCTACTAGTTGTATGTCGGGTCGCTCTATTATTTTCTTGAAAGTGGGCACATCGGTATTTACGATTTGAGGAGAGTTCCCTTTTTTGGGGAGCGTGCAACCCAAGATAGCTCCAATTATAACTAAGGCTACAAGGCTGATGAAAATGTAATTGCTGTTCATAGGGGTAGTATATCTGTACTTTGTTATTGTAATAGGCTCTTTCGAATGCGCTCTATAAGTTGGTGGTGTCCGTCGTCGCTTGCGGACTGCTGGGAGTGCTCCGAAACGATAAGTAGAATATCTCCCACGTGAAGTTTGAGCGCGCCCTTAGGCACAATAAATCTATTTTTGCGCCGTACCAATATAACAAGTTCAGTCTCTAATAGTTCGATTTGACGCAGTTCATCCCCTTTGGCAAGCATCTCTTTGCGTACTTCTCTCTCCTGCATTTGCGTCCCCAGTTCGTCGGGGATCTCTACACCTATAAAGTTCCCCTCGGGGGGAGCCGGCTTTGCCAATCCTAGTAGGCGAGCCATAGGGGTGATGGTCATCCCCTGGATGAGTAGGGAGAGAAGAGTTACGATAAAAACGATGTTGAACAGAATAGAAGATCCCGATACGCCACTCACCACCGGATAGGTGGCAAAGATGATCGGTGCTGCACCGCGCAGTCCCACCCAAGAGAGAAACCCCTTACCCTTGAATCCCAAGCGGCGGAAGGGGAGGAGGGTGATATGCACAGCCAGAGGGCGACCTACCACCATCATAAAGAGGGCAATGAGTACGCCCAATACGCCTACGGAGAGTAGTTCGTTGGGGTTGACAAGCAGCCCTAGCATGATAAAGAGGATGATTTGTACGAGCCAGGTGATGCCGTCGAAGAAGTGATTGATGCTACCTCGGTGGCGCAACTTGGCATTCCCCAATACAATACCCGTGATGTAAACGGCAAGGTACCCATTCCCTTGGATTATGTTTGTAAGGGCAAAAGAGAAGAAGAGGAGGCAGAGCAGCATGATGGGGTAGAGGGTACGGTTGGGGATTTCTGTGCGATTGACCAACCAGACCGCCAACCAACCGAAAAGTAGCCCCAAGGCTCCTCCTAGTACAAATTGCTGGACGAAGTGTAGTAGTAAAGCCCCTATCGAAAGTTCCGATTGCTGCAAAAATCCAATGAGCGCAATGGTGAGCATATACGCCATAGGGTCGTTACTCCCGCTCTCTAGCTCTAGGATGGGTTTGAGATTGTGCTTGAGGTGTACACGTTGGGAGCGCAGTAGAGCAAAGACAGAGGCACTGTCGGTACTCGACATGGTGGCTGCCAAAAGGAGCGAGAGCGGAAGACTCAGCGTTACCCCAAGAGCAAAGTTCTTAGTGAGTAGGTAGATAAAAAGTCCGGTGAAGAGGGTCGTAAGCAGTACCCCGAGGGTAGAGAGCAATAGCCCCGGTAGCATAATGGGGCGGATCTCGCGCAGCTTTGTGTCCATCCCTCCCGTAAAGAGGATAATGGCCAAGGCCACCATGCCAATGTGTTGTGCAATCTGTGCATCCTCAAATTGGAACCCGAATCCATCACTCCCGAAGAGCATTCCCGTAAAGAGAAAGAGCAAAAGGGCCGGAATGCCATACCGAGAACCCACTTTCCCGATGATGATACCCGCAAATACGATAACCGATGCGAGTAGGATGAGGTATTCTATCATGCCCTGCAAAGATAGCAAAAAAAATCACCCTGTGGAGGGGTAACCTGCTAGAGGAGAGAGGAAAGAGGGGAGAGGTCTGGGGTAGAATAGTATATGAGAGGGGTGGTTTTGAGAATCTCGGTGAGACGAAGAGAAAAGGTAGCTAAAGGGGGAGGTCGCTTTTCTTTTTAGGTCTATTCTCCTGGGAATGCAGGGCAAAAACGGCTCCGGAAACTGCCTGATTTTCCAAACTTTTTAGGCTGGTTTTGAGGTGTAAAATTAGCTGTGGAACGAAATTTTCTTGCCCTATTCCGCCCGAAATTTAGGGCAGCGTTTTTAGCGCGTTTCACACGGCGGTTTCCTCTCCCTTCCTCCATACCCATTTTGGAAGAAGACTTTAGGGTACGGCTATGTGTATGGAAATAATTTGTAATCTAAGAGGTTTTTGGTGAGTGTGAGGTAGGCAAAGTGACTGAATTTCCCCTCCTTGGATATTGTAGATATGTAATAAATGTATACATTTGCACCATATTAGTGACATGCAGGAGGCGATTTGTTCCCTGATGGGCTTAATGTAAAAGATGATTTCTAGTAGGAAACGGTAGGTATGGAGCGGAGGATGCAAAGGTCTCTACCAGTCGGAGCGATATTTACTACATGGGCACACTGTCTTCTTGCGGCAATGCGTTCCTTCTCCTTTTCTTTCCCCATCATCTTTGGAGTGGATTATTTTCAAGTTTAATTTATAAATCACAAACTATGAGACGTAGATTTACACTTTTATGTTTGCTGGTTGCTTGCCTCTTCTCATCTTCGGCCGTGGCACAGCAACTTCGTACAGTTTCGAAGGAAGAAGCTCTATTCGTTGCAGGGCTAAGATTTTATGATCAAGATGTGGACTACTATCTCTGCGAGGATGCCGTCCTCAAGGTCAAAAGTGGGAAGCATAATCTTACCATCTCTCAAAAAGAAACCTGGACGTTCTTTGTAGATGCAGACCCTATGAAAGGGTGGGAGCACGATTGTTATTTGGTTTGCGTTCCCAGAAAAGCAGAGACCTCTCTTCCTCCCAGTTCTAAACTATTCAAGTTCCGACTCCCGCCCAGGGGTAATTTTTCTCCGTTGCTAGTCAAGAATCGTTATGGTGCGTGGGCGAATCTAAAACCTCGTGTCAAGCGGGCTGCCCTTACCAATGATGCCAAAAGAGCAGCGGAGCATACCTATGCTGTAATCCTTAGTGGAGGGATCTCTAAAGTTTCTAATAAAGAGCGTTACTGGAACGACTGCTCCTTCGTCTATCAAACGCTGGTCAATAAATATGGAGTGCCCAAAGACAATATCTCGGTTGTAATGTCCGATGGTACAGATCCGGCTGACGATATACAGATAGAAGAAGGGGTATTCAAATCGTCCCCATTGGATTTGGATTATGATGGAAAGCCGGATATAGAGTATGCCGCTACACGTGCTAATGTAAAAAAAGTGCTCTCTGATCTTTCCCGAAAGATGCAAAAAGACGATCACCTCTTCTTCTACGTAATAGATCACGGCGGTTCAATCGACGAAAAGAACCAGTCGTATATCTGTTTGTGGAATTGGGAATCCCTGCACGACTACGAACTTGCAGATTGGCTTCGTCCCTTTAGAGAAAAATCCATTTATATCAATGCTGTTTTGGGGCAGTGCTATTCCGGAGGTTTTGTGAAAGAGCTGACCGAGATCGGCTGTGTTGTGGCAACCGCATCAGAAGGGGACAAACCCTCTTACGCTTGTGGCAGGATTCCCTTTGATGAATTTGTTTACCAATGGACCTCTGCCATTAACGAGAAGGATGCTTTCGATCATAATGTACTTTCTGATGAAGATCACAATGGTAGAGTAACGATGGATGAGGCCTTCAGATATGCCAAGCAGCATGACAGAGCCTCAGAAGTCCCTCAATACAACTCCAAACCTATATCTGTTGGTGAGGATTTAGCTTTCAACAATCTACCTAAGGCGGTGGATCTTTATATCAAAGACAATGCAAAGGATACGGGAAAAGAACCCAATCTGACCACGGAAATCTTTTGGGATAGCCCCGATATTTGGGTGAGGAATAAGGCAGATCGCATAGAAAAGCATGAAAATCCGTATTATGCGGAAGATCATCCCTATGCGATTGTTTACGTCAGGGTTCACAACAGAGGAAAAGAGGACTATAAGGGGGGACAATGGCTCCATCTGTATTGGGCTCTTGCGTCTACGGGCTTTAATGCCAGGGCATGGAAGGGACAAGAGTACTACATAAATCATAGTGTAACGGGTGGACACATGGAACCTGCATACATCAACCCTATAGAGGCAGGAGGATATAGAGTTATTCCTGTTACGTGGTCTTTGCCCCGTGGATTATCGTCTGAAGATAATGGTACAGCAAAGCACCATTTCTGCCTCTTAGGTCAGATTTTTGATCATTGGGATCCGGAACTAAAAGCTGTTCCTGCGGTACTACAGAGTAATGACATTGCGCAGAAAAATGTTTCTATTATTGTCAAAGAAGAGCTCTCGAAGGAGACCACTGTTTTCTTGCGAAACATCTACAAGAATAATCATGAGTACTCTCTCTCAATACAACCTCGTACTCCCGCCGATAGAGCTCTTCTATCCAAGGCAAAATTGCAGATGGAGATGGCACAACCGATCTATGATGCTTGGAAGCGAGGCGGGTTCCAGGCAAAGGGTATTACCAGCCCCTCAGCTATAAATCCTCGAAAAGTGGTATTCAACTCCTGGGATGCCTGCCTAGAGGATATCTGTATGTATGGAGCCAATTTTGATAAGGTGAAGATGAATATTGATTTCAAATCATCGGCAACATACCCTGGAGAGAGTTACACGTTTGACTTGATCCAAAAGGATGAGCATGGCAATATCGTAGGAGGAGAAACTTTTGTAGTAGAAGCTCCATTGTCTATCCGTAAGTCGCTTGGGATTACTCCTATTGATCTCGGGAATGGGAAGTATGAACTCTCGACAGAATTGGAGGATAGGGACTACTCCTTCCGATGGACGGATAGTGATGGCAACGACATAGGAGCGGAAAATAGGGTTACAGTCACCCCTTCCCTAAAAAATAATGGTTTCTCCGTTACTGCCATCTCTTCTCAGGGAGAAATGGCTCAGGGGAGCATTACGTTGGAGCCCAAGATCGGATTAAAGTCGATTGCCCCCACCTCGGTTGAGGATTTTATAGACGTTGAGTTGCATAATCCTGTAGAGTCGAGGAATGCCGTACTTCAGGTAAGTAGTTTGACGCAGATCGGGGGTGTCTTGTTGAGTGAGCCACTCTCTGTAGATACTAAGAAGATGCGACTTGATGTGACATCTCTGCCAAGCGGAATTTACGTACTAATCTATTCTGTAGATGGTCAGATAGTTGATAGTAGGAAGTTCAGTAAGAAATAGTTAATCAATTCTCGGCAACAGAGAGGAGGGTAGTCTCTACCTCTGTTGCCGTATTTGTTTATGGAATAAAACACACAGAGAAATGATGAAAAGAAGACTGATATTTCTATTGCTCTTTTTGGGGCTGGTCTGTTCTCCTGAGGTATGGAGTCAGGAGAGTTTCTTCGATGCGAGGGTGAGCAGGTATGGTGAGTTGGAGCAAGTTTTGGGCGACAAGTGGAACACCATAGATTCGTTGGTCGTACATGGCCCCATCAGTGCTCCCGATTTCAAAACTATAGTTCGTTGCGCAAAGGATGGAAATCTGCGAATCGTCAATTTGCAGTATGCGCAGGTTGAGAACCATAAAATTCCAGATTCTGGATTCGTTGACTGGAACTGGTATACTTCCGGACACTATCTAGACATTCGTCGCATCATTCTTCCTGATGATATTACGGAGTTTGGCTACTGTGCATTTATAGGGTTGACGTTGAGGCAGATCAATATTCCCTCTTCCTTGAGAAAATTAGGGGCAAGTAGTTTTGAGGATAATCGATGGCTTGAAGGAGACCCTTTGGTAATTCCTGAAGGCGTGAAGGAGATACCTATTCGATGTTTTCAGTGCTGCGATAGTCTTAAGAGGGTTGTTCTGCCTTCCTCCCTTAAGACCATTGACCTACTTGCATTCTATTACGCAAGGGTCAAAGAGCTGAACTTCCCTGAGGGGCTCGATAGCATTGGATTCTCCGCTATATACGCTACTCATCTCACGGAGATTGTTCTGCCTAGTACGGTAAAGAGAATAGGAGGTGCTGCCTTAGCTGACAACAAACGGCTAAAGAGGGTTGTCCTACCTGAAGGACTTAACGAAATTCCCGAAAGACTTTGCGGATTATGCCACAATTTAGAAAAGATTAATATTCCCGAATCTGTAACCAAGATAGAGAGGAACGCTTTTCAGTTATGCTATAAACTTAAAACCGACATTCCATCAAATTTGACTTGGGTAGGTTGGGATGCTTTTGATTATTGTGCTCTTGATTCGATTGTTTTCCCCTCTACCGTGGAATATATTGAAGGCGGTGCATTTAGAGACTTGCGTTACCTCCAGAAGATATATTCTCTCTCTCCCAATCCTCCTCATTGTACCGAAGATCATGCGAATCCTGGGAAGGGCCCATTTCATGGCTTTACTCCCAAGGACATTCCTGTTTACGTCCCTATCGGCTCAGGGGAGAAGTACCGGCAGGCATTCGGCTGGAACTACTTCACCAATATTATAGAAACGGATAAGTTTCCCTTAGGGGTAGAGCCTCCATTGGTGGAGGGGGTTGGGAAGTACACGGTATATGGAAGGGATGGCAGTCTCGTTATCGAGCTTCCTGAGGAGCCATCGTCCCCCATTCTCTACTCTATCTACACAGTGGAAGGGAAAACGATAGCTCAGGGATACCTCACGGGCTCTCACGTGCTACAGCTTCCGTCAGGGGGTGTTTATGTAGTGCGGGTTGGCACCTCTATTCATAAAGTATCCCTGTAATCTCATCTCTTTATATTATGCGGCACTTGACATGGGATTCCCTGTTCAAGTGCTGTTTTGGGTATGGAATATATCTCGGTATTGTGGAGTATGTTATTCAGAGGATAGTTCTTTTTCTCTATCTTTGCGGAGCATAAAAATAACAGAGCATAGAAAGCAAACAACTATAATTATGGCAAGAGTCTTGATAATTGGTGCCGGAGGCGTTGGCACCGTCGTAGCTAAGAAAGTAGCTATGAACCACGAGGTCTTTACCGATATAATGCTGGCGAGCCGTACCAAGAGCAAGTGTGACAAGATTGCTAAGGAGATCGAAGAAACCCTTGGTGGTGTGAAGATACAAACGGCTTCGGTAGATGCCGATAAGGTGCCCGAGCTGTGTACTCTATTCCGCAGCTTTAAGCCCGACCTTGTAATAAATGTAGCTCTTCCCTACCAAGACCTTACCATTATGGATGCCTGCTTGGAGTGCGGAGTAAACTACCTTGATACCGCCAATTATGAACCTCTTGACGAGGCAAAATATCAGTATAGCTGGCAGTGGGCCTATCGCGAACGATTCGAAAAGGCCGGCCTTACTGCTATCCTCGGATGTGGTTTCGACCCCGGGGTAACGAGCGTATTTACAGCCTATGCCGCCAAGCATCACTTCGATGAGATCCACTACCTCGATATTGTAGACTGCAACGGAGGGGATCATCACAAGGCGTTTGCTACGAACTTTAATCCCGAAATCAATATCCGCGAGATTACCCAAAAGGGTAAGTACTACCTCAATGGAGAGTGGATAGAGACGGAGCCTCAAGAGATCCATCGTCCCCTCCATTACCCCGGTATCGGTGTGCGTGAGAGCTACCTTCTTTACCACGAAGAGCTCGAGAGTTTGGTGCTTAACTTCCCCACTATCAAGAGAGCACGCTTTTGGATGACCTTTGGTGAGGAGTATCTGACCCATTTGCGCGTAATCCAAAACATTGGTATGGGAAGCATCGAACCGATCAATTACAACGGTATGGAGATCGTGCCCATCCAATTCCTCAAAGCCGTGCTACCCAATCCTCAAGACCTCGGGAGCAACTACACGGGCGAGACCTCAATAGGTTGTCGTATCCGAGGGGTGAAGGATGGTAAGGAGCACACCTATTATATATGGAACAATTGTAGTCACCAAGCCGCTTTCCGTGAGACCGGGATGCAGGGTGTGAGCTACACAACGGGGGTACCTGCCACGGTGGGAGCCTTGATGTTCGCACGAGGGCTTTGGAATAAGCCCGGGGTGCACAACGTAGAGGAGTTCGATCCCGATCCATTCCTCGAAGAGGTGGCCAAGCAGGGTTTGCCATGGCACGAACATCTCGATGTAGATATTGAGTTTGAAGCCTAATATGTAGTCAAAGAGTGGGGTGCCCGGCATGATGCTAAGGTGCCCCACGTTGTTTTTAATCTTTGCCCTATGACCTATATTCGTCTTGATAAGTTGCGCGCTGTCTATAAGCCTCAACTCCCCGAGGTGCTAGAGCACCCTACTAAGCTCGATGTCTCTACCAATGCAGCGACTCCCGACGAGCGTATTGCGGCTCTTTTCCCTCATACGGCACAGCTACCCGTAGTCTCTTTGGCCGCAGCCGACGTGGAGGCGGAAGCCACCAGCCCTCTCACGGTGGGGGTTTTGCTCTCAGGGGGGCAGGCTCCCGGGGGGCATAATGTAATAGCCGGCATATTTGATGCCCTCAAGATGCACCATCCGGCCTCCATCCTTTATGGCTTTATCATGGGCCCCGGAGGGCTACTCCGAGGCGAGGCTCGGGAGCTCACGGCAGACGTTATTAACCGCTACCGCAATACGGGTGGATTTGATATGATTGGTTCTGACCGTACGAAACTGGAGACTAAGGAGCAGTTTGAGCAGGTACTCCTCCATGCTCATCGCTTGGCTTTGGATGCTCTTGTGGTGATCGGTGGGGACGACTCCAATACCAATGCAGCCCTGCTTGCTGAGTACTGCCGAAGCGTAAACGACCCCCTCTCAGTGGTGGGTTGCCCCAAGACGATAGACGGCGACCTCAAAAACGGTTGGGTAGAGACGTCGTTTGGTTTCGATACTTGCGTGAAGGTTTATGCCGAGTTGGTGGGTAACATCCAGCGCGATTGCTACTCCTCAAAGAAGTATTGGCACTTTGTCAAACTCATGGGACGCTCGGCCTCCCACCTGACCTTGGAGTGCGCTCTTATGACCCAACCCACGGTGGCCATCATCAGTGAAGAGGTAGCCGCTCGAGGGCTTACTCTGGGAGACCTTGTGCGTCAGCTGGCGGATGTTATCGTGGATCGCTCACGGCGAGGTATGGACTTTGGCGTGGTGCTTATCCCCGAGGGATTGATAGAGTTCGTGCCCAAGGTACGTCGCCTTATTGCCTCACTCAACCGAGTATTGGCAGAGAATGGGCATAAGCTCCATCTTGTAAAAGAGAGTCAGATTATCAACTACATTGCCAGCAAACTCTCGGATGAGGACGAGGAGACTTTGCGCTCACTCCCCGAGGAGGTGGCTCGTCAGCTCGCTCTGGAGCGTGACCCTCATGGAAATGTGCAAGTGTCGCGTATAGAGACGGAATCCCTCATTGTCACTCTCTTGGGGCAAGAGCTGGAGAAGCGTCGCTCACAGGGCGAGTTTGAGGGGAACCCCTCTCCTCTGACCCATTTCTTTGGGTACGAAGGTCGCTGTTCGATGCCCTCCAATTTCGATGCTTCTTACTGTTATGCTCTGGGGCGTACTGCGGTGGCTCTTGCCAAAGAGGGCTGCTCCGGATACATGGCTACGGTGGGCAATTTGGTTCATCCCCCCAAAGAGTGGATACCCAGAGGGATCCCCCTTACCGAGATGCTGACCATAGAGGAGCGAAACGGCGTGGACAAACCCGTTATCGCTAAGGCGTTGGTAGATATAGAGGGAGCTCCATTTCGCTACTTCCGTGAGCATCGCAAGGAGTGGGCAGAGGGCATTGCCTTCCGTTATCCCGGCCCCATTCAGTACTTTGGCCCCTCTGCTGTGTGTGATGCCACAACCATCACGCTACGCCTAGAGCACGCCCTAGAGCCGGAAGAAGATATCGAGACTATTTGGTAATTCGCTTGTTTTCGTATCCATCTCCTCGAGGAGAAAGTTTCTCTTTTCTTGCCCGATGTCACGGGGTAGAGGTGCCTATTATCGTAGCTCAATCGTTATCTTTGCCCTATGATGTCAACTAAATTATTGGGCATCCTCTTAGGGATTGCTCTGCTCATTTGGGTGATCTTTCGCTGGGGACGACGCCACGGCGCGATCGATGAGCACAAAAAAGATATAGCTAAGGGGCTGGATTCTTGGGGACAGTCGGGCGAGAAGTGCTCTGTTTGCACCTGTGGCGAGGGCACCTGTAGCAAAGAAAAGGCTGCTCCGAAGATTGATTATTACGACGACGAGGAGCTAGACCGTTTTGCCTCTCGTTCGCATAGCGATTACACCCCCGAGGAGGTGGAAGAGTTTCGTGGCGTACTCGTTACGCTCTTACCCGAGGATGTGGCGGGCTGGCTGCAGAGCCTTAGTCGTCGCTCTATAGCTCTGCCGCAGTCGCTCATGGGCGAGGCGGAGGAGCGTTTGAGGGCTGCTTCGGAGAAAAAAGGGACGACTTCCCAACCGCCGATTCGCTAAAATATCGTTGTTTCGTATGCGCCGTGCTTCGTTTGTCTCCGTAGTTTGCTTGTGCTTAGCCCTCTTTTTGGGGAGTTGCTCGGTGCGGCGCAATAATGCTTCAACCCGCTTTTACCATAATCTGACCACGCGCTACAATGTCTATTTCCATGGCAAAAATGCTTTTGACGAGACCTATAATAGTTTTGTGGCGAATTACTCCGAGAGTTATTCTCGGCAGATATTCCTTGACCCGATAGAGGCACAGCGGGGGGCGCTTAAGGAGCAAAAAGGAGGGGCGTTTGACCCGGCTTTAGCCAAAGGGCAGACGGCCATCAAACTCCACAGCATCCGCACAAAACCGGAACGAAAGGGAAGACCCTCCGCTCGCGAAGCTGAGTTTTACAAGCGTCGCGAGTACAATACCTTTTTGCATAATGCTTGGCTCCTTGTGGGGAAATCGCAGTTTTATAATGGCGACTTCCTCGATGCCATGGCTACCTTTTCGTATATGTCTCGTCTCTATGCTACGGAGCCTGCTATCCGTGATGAGGCCCGTCTCTGGCAGGCACGCAGCTATACGGCTATGGGCTGGCTGCATGAGGCCGAGGAGATGATAAGGACATTACAGACCGACGCTGCGTACCTCAGAAAAAGTCAAGTCTACGACAAAACCCTGGCAGAGGTAGCTCTCTCCAAGGAGCGAATTGACGAAGCTATTGAGCCTCTGCGGCGTGCTATTGCCAAGGAAGAGAGCCGAACAGAAAAGTTGCGTATGCGCTACCTCTTGGGGCAGTTGCTTGTGCAGTCGGGGCGTCCCGGTGAGGCACAAAGGGTCTTCCGCTCCCTATTGAGCAAGGCTCCGCCCTTTGCTTTGGAGTTTGCCACGCAGCTCCGCTTGGTAGAGATAGAGGCGGAGCGCAATGTGCGTAGGGCTATCACGACAACGGAAAAGATGGCACGTCGTGGGCGCAACAAGGAGGTATTAGATCGCCTTTACCTCACACAGGGAGATTTATACCTAAGGCAATTGGATTCCCTTTCGGCTCTAAAGTCTTATAACCTAGGGGTGGAGAAGAGTACGGAGCATGGGGGCGACTTTGCCCTGTGTGCCGTGGCAGCCGGGCAGATATACCTAGCAAAACGAGATTGGGACGAGGCGCAAAAAAGTTTTGCTACCGGGGTGGCTGCTCTCCCTAAGTCGCACCCAAAGAGCGAAGGATATACTACACTCTCTAAGCAACTTGATGCCTTGGCGCTCCATGTGCGTGCCGTGGCAGAGCAGGATAGTTTGCGACACCTTGCTTCTCTCCCCGAGGTGGAGAAATTCCGCATTATAGATAGTGCCATTGCCGCTTATGAGAAGGCGCAACGAGAGCGAGAGCGTGATGAGCGGATGGCTGCTCGGCAAGAAGAACAAGATGCTATCAACGAGCAACTCGGTAGTAACACCCCATCAGGGGTATCTAAAACTCCGGATCAGGGGATGCCTACTTCGGGTGAATTTTATTTCTACAATCCCCAGCTCATTGCTCGTGGGAAAGCTCAATTCAAACAGAAGTGGGGCAATCGCGTGTTGGAAGACAATTGGCGCCGCCGTCAGAAGAGTGTGATGCCCTCGGCCTCCTCGCCCTCTTTTGAGTCGCAGCCCACTCCGGAGCAAGCCGATTCGCTAGCTTCGGATACTACTGCCTCTCCCTCGGGGGCTCCCCAGGACTTACCGCCCAGCCAAGACCCAACCAAGCGAGAGTATTATTTGGCTCAGCTACCTACTACGCCCGAGGAGCTCGCAGCTAGCGACGTTATTATCCAAAATGGACTCCTAGGGATGGCTCAAGTATTCCAAGAAGAGATGGAGCTTTTTGACGAAGCTACGTATGCTCTAGAGGAGTTGCTCCGTCGCTATCCTAATTATGAAGAGCGTTTGAGCGTTTACTACCGTCTATATATGCTGATGGAGCGGCGCGGCTTGACGAGTGAGGCTCAGGCCTGGAGACGAAAGATTTTGGCCGAGTTTGCCGAAGAACCCTTGGCTAAAGCAGTGGCTTCTCCGCAGTATCTCGAGCAGCTTCGCACGGCTCAAGAGCAAGAGGAGAGGCTCTACAACGAGGCGTTTGCTGCCTATTTGAGTGGTAATCCTACGGCGGTGAGAGCTTTGGCAACAGAGCTTCATACGCAATATCCTCTCTCGCCTTTGATGCCGAAGATGGACTTCCTCAAAGCTCTCTCTTATGTACTGGAGGGAGAGGAAATCGCCTTTAAGCAGGCTTTGGAACAGCTCCTGAAAGAGTACCAACGCGACGAGGTGTTGGAGCTGGCTCAGCAGATGTTGCGAGAGCTGACAGGCGGCAGAAGCATTAGCAAGGGAGGCTACTCCGGACTGAATTACGAGTTGTCGTTTGCAGGGGATGGTGAGTCGGTACCGGACTCTCTCTACACCTATCGCTTGCCGCTTTTGCGCTCTCCGCATAGTGTGGTATTGCTCTGTGCCGAGGCAAATGTGGAGTATCATTCGCTCCTTTTTGCGCTTACTTCGTTCAATTTCTCACGCTATACCGATCTCCCCTTAGAGGTCTCTCTGGAGCGACTTTCGCCCATCCAACGAGTAACGATCAGCGGCTTCACTTCCGAGCGTGATGCTTGGGACTACGTACGCGATGCCTATAGTCCCGAGGGGTATATGCCTGCCTTGCCGGGCGATGCCCTCCTCTTTGCCATGGATCAGGCGAGCTACAAAGCACTTCTTTCCGGAGCTTCTTTGGGGAATTATTTCGACTTCCTGGCCGATAGCATAGCCCCCCGTCAGGCGGCGGTTGCCTTGGCACTAAGTCGCTACGAAGAGATTGCAAAGGCTCGTGAAGAAGCCGCCGTAGCCCCTGCTAAAGGGGTGGAAACACCCCAAGTGACTGCCCCCGTAGAGACGGAGAAAGCCCCTGAGCCCCAACCCGCACCTAGGGAAGAGGAAACGCCTATTTACCAAGTAAACGATACCGCTCCTATCTCCTACGAAGATGTAGAGCAGGCAGCACGTGAGCGCAAGCAGCGTGAGCGGGAAGAGGCAAAAGCCAAAAAGAAGAGAGAAGAAGAGGTCAAACGGCAACGGGAAGAAGAGCGACGCGCCAAAGAGGCTGAGCGCAAACAACGCGCGGAAGAGCTCAAGAAAAAGCGGGAAGAGGAGCGACGTGCCAAAGAGGCTGAGCGCAAGCAACGCGCGGAAGAGCTCAAGAAAAAGCGAGAAGAAGAGCGACGCACCAAAGAGGCTGAACGCAAACAGCAAACGACAGAGCGCAAGAGTGTAGAGCGCTAATGGCTGACTCTCTAGACCCACCCTATCGGAATATAAAAAAGGCTTCTACTTATTTATAAAGTAGAAGCCTTTTTGCTGATGAAGAGAGCGGGAGGAGCGGAGGCGTTATCGCTTGCGAGTGATCTGCTTCTCTAGTTGTCGCTCTAGGAATTGTACTACTTCGGGCATCTCAATAAGTCCTATAAGTCGGCAATCTTCTTTGCTGCATTGGTACCCTGCTTTCACTAGTTCTGCGCGCCAGCTCTCCGCTTCGGGCGTATCTTCGTCGCCCCCTCGCATATCGTTGTGGGCGTGATCTCCGGCAATGGTCATGAGAGGGATGCAGATAACTTTGCCCCCTTTTATTCCCTTTTTTTGCATTCGTGCGATGGTATCTTCTAGTAGATTTCCCTCGGTGTCGATGGTAGCAACAAAGCAGCGTGGAGCCTGTTTTTGCAGTTCCTGCTCGAATAGAAGATGTATCTCTTCTCGCCCTCCAATGTCGTATTTCTTGGGAGTCCCATGTCCCATAAAGAGTAGAGTAGCTCCAGCCTTTAGCTCACGCTCGTAGCTCTTGCAGAGTATCTTGGCTACCTCGGGAGCGTGGTCGAGTAGTGGGCCTTGTAGCGCAATATCTATAGAGGGATACGCTTGGGTAAAGGTATTTACCTCTTGTGTGAGATCGAGATATTCTTTGCCTTGGGCTACGTGTAGAGACTGTACTACTATAGAGGTGTAGCCTACTTGTGCCAGAGCCGCGAGCCAAGTGAGGGGAGAGTAGAAGTCGCCCAACCCCTTTTGTTGGCAGCGTTGGATGCACATCCCCGAGGTAAAGGCGAGGTACACATCTTGCGGAGCACTTTTCCCCGTGGTGGCGGCGTTAAAGGTGTGGGTTAACTCTCTTTGTAGGGCATTGTAGGCATTGTGAGCCTCTTGCCACGTGCTACCAAAAGCCACGAGGAGGATGGCATTCTTTCCCCGCTGTAGGGAGGAGATCTTTTGTGCTAGGTTAGCTTGTTTTTCCTTTTCTTGGGGTGGAGTGGAAACTTGCATGCTTGGGCTTTTTTGCTCCTCACCTTGAGGGGCTATTGTTGCAACTGAAATTGGAGTCTTTCCTTGGCTGATTCTTTTCGAGGTACAAGACTGCAACAAAAAGATTCCTGCCCAGAGAAATAGGTAAAGGTTGATACGTTTCATCGGTTTGTACGGGATGGATGTAATTTGCAGATAAGTAGGGAGAAATAGGTAAAGGGGTGCGCTTGTATCGCCTCTAGGTCACGGAGGTAGAGGGCGTTGGGGCGTTCGATAAACTCACAATAGTAGTATTGGAGGTAGGGCGCAAAGTGGGGCATAAGGGCTTTTAGCCCAGCCTCGCATTGCGATAGCTTCATAACGACAAGGGTGCTACCCCCATCGGCTACACTCTGTAGTAGCTCCCGAGAGACTTTGCCGGGAGAGACAACCAACATTTCGTTCCCCTCTACGAGAGAAATGTTGAGGGCAGAAGCTGCTGCAATAAATGAGGGGATGCCTGCATGATGGCGTATAGAGATGCCTCTCGCCTCCAGTTGGGTCGCAATATAGTGGGTGGAGGAATAAATGCTCACATCGCCCTCTGCCACAATGGCTATAGAGTGCTCTTGCTGTGCTAGCTCTGCTACCTCTCTAGCCACTTGGGCGTATGCCTCAAGGGCTGCCTGCCTATTGTGGCTCATGGGTAGGGTATAGCCTCTTAGCTTTTCGCCGGAGATCCCGAGTTGCACTAATAACTCTCGGGCTTGACTTTTGCCTCCCAATTCAGGGTAATACACGTGCTGCACAGCCTGTAATGCCGCAAGCGCATGTGCCGTTATGAGGTGAGTACCCCCGGGCCCTAGGGCTACAAACTCTACGACAGAAGCCATGTTGCCCCTCCCTAATTAGCGGCGATAGTGGAGCGTTAGACTCACGTAGGGAGAACGCCCCGGCTGTAGGCTGGCATAGGGTTTAGAGGTGTTCCAGGGGCGAGCATCGCGCCAGTCCAAAATGTTTTCTACTCCGGCTCCCAAGGTTATTTTGTAGTCTCCCAACGTAAAGTCGTGGGTTGTTACAAAATCGAGTAGGTAGAAAGAGGGCGAGTAGTAGTCGTAGGTTGCGGAGTAGCGTTCGCCTTGCCCATAAGCCAAGACGCCAAGCTTGAGATCGTACAGACCCCAAGTGTGCCCCCAATTGAGGCGAGCATTCCCGAGTATGCCCACACTCTTATCGAGTTGGATAGGATCGGGATGAGGGTTCTTTTTCGTGGCTATGGGTGTAATGTTTTTGCCATCGAGTAGGGAGAGCGAGCCGGCAAAGTCGAAGCCTGCCCCCAAGTAGGCGTGGGCAGATAGGTTGAGCCCTAATACTCTGGCGCGGTCGATATTGTCGCGCATTTGCACCTCGTCGTACTCCTTGAGGTAGGGAGCCGCCTCTTCTTTGGTGAGTGTACGGTAATTGATCATATGCGAGATATGATTGAAAAATGCCATTGCCGAGAGCGAAAAACGACGATGTAGATACTCCAGATTTACCGAGAGGTTGTGGCTTTCTTCGGGCTTTAGGTTGATGTTTCCTAGGGTTAGACGATTGCTGCTTTGAGCCACTTCCGAAGAATAAATCTGTTGGAGCGTAGGAGCCTTGAAGCCTGTAGAGTAGGAGACCCTACCACGCAATCCACCACTTACGCCCATGATGGAGAGAGAGGGGGATAGGTGGCTGTGGGATGTTTCGTTAAAGGAATAGCGTAGCCCTGCCACTAGCTCCAGCCCGGGTGCGATGGTCCATTCATCTTGAGCGAAAGCCGAGGCGGTGTAGGTGCTTTTGTGGTCGTAGGAGTCGGTCGCACTGCTGAGTGCGTCATTAAGGTACTCCAAACCGGTGCTGAGTTTGTTGTTGTGACTCAGTTTGAATACGCCGGACACATCTCCCTTGTAGTACTGTATTCTCTTGCGTTCTAAGCGGTCGCCTTGCTTGTTCTTCTTGGTGTCTTTGAGATAGATGAAGCTGGAGCTATAGTTGTCCGCAGCAAAGTTGGCCGTAACAAAAAGGCGTGGAGAGATGATGTATTGCATACCGGCTCCATAGGCATAGGCGCGGTGGTTTACATTGTAATCGTAGCCCTCAATAGGACGCCTACTCATGTTGTCGTAGAAACTACCTTCCGCCTTAAAGGTGAGGTTCGTAAGAGGGGAATAGGAGAAGCGTTGCTGAACGAGATGATTCCCATAGCCCAGAGAGGCCTGTTTCGTTGTAGGTTCTTCTTTTACCTGTTTGGTCTTCTTGTCTACAACTTCTGCCATGGGAGATAGCTGCCAGTTGCCGGCTTGGCGGTAGAGGTAGGAGGTGGCAGAGGTAATTTTCCCGAGGTTAAGATCGAGGGTGACAGCCTCGCTGAGGCGCTGATGATTGCTTACTCGGGTAGTGGAGGATACCTCTATTCCGTTTTTATCGTCGTCGGTAATGATGTTTACCACACCGCCCACAGCATCGCTCCCATAGAGTAGGGAGGCCGAGCTATTCAAGATCTCTATGCGTTTGACATTAGCCATATTGATGCGTTGTATAGCATCGTCGGAGATCATCCGCTGCCCATTGAGTAGGAAGAGTATATAGCCGCTTTTGAGCCCGTTGAGCGAGACTTCGGTACCCATGGCGTTGCCGGAGAAGGAGAAGGACGAGGAGAGTTTGGAGAGAGCCTCCTCGAGGGTGGATATATGCGCTGAGGAGAGATCTCGTGCGGTAATTACCTGTACGGGGATGGGAGTCTCTGCCATACGTCTGTGTGTGCCGGTACTTGTTACCACCACTTGCGCTAATTGCCGGTTCTCTTCTGCCATGCTGATGTGTACGTTGGAGGTGGTTTGGGCAAAAGTGGAGTGCTCAGATCGGTAACCAATGGCGGAGAAGCGAAGAGTTTGCTCGCCATCGGGGAGATTTTTGAGGATGAACTCTCCTCTCGCATTACTCGTGGCTCCCTTCAGGCTGTGGTCTACACGGATGGTAACACCGGGGATCGGCTGCCCCGTGGCTTTGTCGGTAACCTTACCGCTGATGGTGATTTGCGCTTGTAGGTTGAGCGTGGAAAGGAGGAGGAAAAGAGAGAAGAATATTCTCTGCAAAGTAGTTTGGTTCATAATCTGTACAACGTCCTTATAGAGGGGTTTCATCCCTGTATTTTAGTTGGGCAGAGCCGGCACTTCAAGCCGGAGAGGCACTTTCTCCAAATGCCTCTTGCCCCATTTGGTTTGCTCTTTGACGGGACAAAGGTAGCATTTTGCTGCGCTATTATTACTATCTTTGGTTGGTCTAAAGACGAAAAGTATTCTGTATGGCAAAGAAAAATAAGGTGAGAAGATGGGTTCGCGTAAGTCGAGTACTTCTCGTTGATTTCATGGATTTTGTGTCGAGAGACATGTGGCATATTGAGACTTCTGAGGTGCGGGGTCTCCGTCGTATCTACATCAATTCACTCAAGTCTCTATACATGGCAATAAAGGGCTTTGTGCAGGGCGACCTCACGAGTAAGGCCTCTGCGCTCACCTATAGTACGGTACTTGCCATTGTGCCGATGCTTGCCGTCTTGGTGGGGATTGCCAAAGGCTTTGGGGTACAAGACGCGATTTCCAATTTCCTTGTAGAGACTCTGCCCTCCCACTCTACGGAGATTCAGACCTCGTTGGGCTTTGTCGAGAATTATTTGTCGCAGGTAAAAGGTGGCCTCTTCTTTGGGATTGGTCTTGTCTTTTTGCTCTATACGGTCTTCAATCTTCTCTCCACTATCGAGAATGCTTTCAATCGCATTTGGGAGACCACCAAGGGGCGAACCTTCAAAGATAAGGTGATGAGTTACTTTACGATGGTCTTCCTCTTGCCTGTCTTGATGGTGCTGTCTTCGGGTATTACACTTGCCATGACTACCATCAAGAATACCTTTATGAAGGATTTCTTCCTCCTCGGTAGTATGACCACGTTCCTCATCAATTTGGTGCCTTTTGTCCTCACCGTCTTTTCGTTTGTGGCCATATTTATGGCGCTGCCCAACGTGAAGGTGCGCTTCGTGCCGGCCCTCATCTCCGGAGCTTTGGCGGGGGTTGCCTTTCAGGGCTTCCAGATGCTTTACATCGGAGGGATGCTGTGGATCTCGAGGTATAATGCCATCTACGGGGGATTTGCCGCCTTCCCGCTATTACTCCTTTGGATGCAACTGACCTGGATTATCACGCTCTTTTGTGCCAAACTCTGCTACGCGATACAGAATGTGAATAAGTTCACCTACGAAAAGGAGGTAACTAAGGTCTCGCGTCGCTATACGGACTTCCTTACCGTGCTTATCATGGCGCATATTGTGCAACGCTTTGTAGACCCCAAAAGTCAAGAACCCTATACTGTGGAGCAATTAGCGGATCGATGCCGCATCCCCGTGAAGCTGACCACCATGATTATACGCCAGCTCTTGGCGCTCAACCTTATTGTGGAGGTGAAGTACACCAAGCAATCGCGAACGGGCAACTACTATCCCGCGGTAGACCCCGAGACGCTTACTGTGGGCTCCCTTATTGCGCGACTTGACAGCGTTGGGAGCGAAAACTTCAAAGTCGATCGCCGGAAATATGCCCGAGAGTGGGAGCTAACGCTTGCCTCTAGAGCTTCCCTCCAGGAGGAGTCTACACACGTCTTGCTTAAACATTTGCCCTTAGGGCGCGAGAATCTCCGCCCTATATAAAACTCCCTCTTGCCCTAAAACGCAAAAGAAACAGCCTAGTTTCTGAGAAGAAACTAGGCTGTTTTTGTTCAGAAATTAGCTGTGTTCTGATGAGAAACTAGCCTGCTCCTGCCTGGGGGGGCGTTGCTCCTTTGCTTGTAACCTGACTATTCCTGCATCAGACTTACATCGGAATCTGTTGTTTCCCTTCCTGAAGTTGTGGTTTTCCACGCTTGGAAATCTTTCTTTCCTCCTTTGGAAAGTTAGTTTTCCTCCTATGGAAAGTTGCCTTTCCTCACTTGGAAAATGATAGGGGGTAATTAGCGTGGAGGAGGACCGCCGAAGTGACGCTCCCCGAAGTCGCTGCGAGAGCTCCCCTTACCAAAGCTGCTGAAGCGGTAGATGAAGTGTACCATAAAGTACCTACCCAGCACATTGGTACGGCTGTCGGTTACGTTGAGGGCGGTTACCTCACGAGAGATTCCGGTCTCACTATTCAGGAGGTCGTAGCCCTTGAGGCGGATTGTTGCCGCCTTGTTTTTGAGGAAGCTATAGGAGAGGGCTGTATTCCATAGCCACGAGTCCTTTTTATATCCCGCGCCGTAGCCTTGGTTGGTTTGGTAGAGAATGTCGCTCTCGAGCTTTAGCCCAAAGGGCAGGTCGTAGGAGCCTTCGAGACCAGACTCGTAGTCCCACGCCGTGCGTTTGGCTTGGCTGCTGAGTGAGTTAAGGGCCGTATTGAAGGAGAGGCCGCCTCGCAAGCGAAGGTAGAGATTGCCCTTGGCAAAGGAGAGAGAAAGTGAGGGGCTTACGCTCCAGTTGTCACTCTTATTGAGTTGCTCTGTGTTTGTGGCGGCATCGACAACGTAGCCATTTTGATGGGTAAACATCCCACGAAGCCCGGCATTGAGGGTCAGCAAGGAGGAGAAAAAGGGCATGGAGCTCATTCCAAACAATCGTACGGAGGAGTTGCCATCCACATTGCGATAGCTAATGTGCTGCTGCCCGGTCGTGTTGTCGTAACGAACTACAGAGGCTATGCCGTTGAGCTCGTAATTCGCTTCCATAAAGAGGTTGATGGCAACGCGTGTAGTGGGGTTGAAACTGCGGAAGAAGGAGTGTATCTGGTGCCTGAACGAGGGCTTGAGGCTGCTATTCCCCTCGGTGATGCGAAGTAGGTCAGTGGGGTCTACCGTGGGGATCATATAGGAAACACTCGGCATCTCCGTGCTCCCTCTATAATCAAGTCGCCACATCGTTTGCTTGTTGGGCTGGAGGTTGATGCGAAGATTGGGCACGAAAAAGAGTTGCTGATTGACCCAAGACCGGGAGAGGTATTGGGTCGTCATCTTGCCGGGCTCCAGTCCCAGACCTGCCGTTATGTCAAAGCCTTTGGTGCGGAATTGCAGGTTGAGAGAACCTCTATAAGCATCAAGTTCGCTGGTAAACTTAGAGGAGAATTGAGGGTCGAGTAGGGTGTATTTGCCCGATGCGTCGGGGGTGAACACTTGGCGATCTCCCTCACGTGTATTGTGCTTCCACTCGCCTAGCACTTGCAAAAAGAGGCGAGAGGTAAGAGGCTCTACGTAAGATAGACGTAGCGTGGTGGAGAGGGTGTGGCTGTCGTCTTGCTGTAGTAGGTCTCTATTTTGATTGATGCCGCTGCCTGCCCCGAGCCCGGAGAAGGTGGCGAGGTAGTTGCCTTCGCTTTGATTGCCGTTGTATCTCGTGCGAATGCCTAGGCTCAAGACACGCCCTTTGCTACTTAGGCGACGGCTTACGTCTAGGTCTCCCCCTAGCGAAAGGAAGTTGCTTGAGGAGTTGTATTGCGTCTGAGCCGTGCTGATGGGGTTCGTTTGATCCTCCCAAGTAGAGGTTGTATTGTACCCCAAGTCGTAGTTCTTATTCCACCAAACAGAGGGGCGGAAGACGAGCTCGGTGAGAGAGTCTATCTTATAGGTAAGGCGTAGTTGAGAGCCAACGCCGTGTGTAAAGGAGCGGAGGTCTTGCTTCTCTTGGGAGAAGAGACTTGCCGCATTGGTGCGGAACTGCTCGGTAAGTTTTTCGCTCAGGGCAACGCGGTCTGTGTAACCATAGCGTCCGTTGCCTTCTAGGTCGAGGTTGGCGAGTAGGCCCCACACAATATCGCCGGCAACCGATGAGGTGTTGGCGATCCCCTGTTGGGGTCTGCCTCGGCGTCGGAACCCGCCCCCGCTATCGGTGTCGAGTTCTCCGGAGCCGCGGTCGTTGGTGTTGTTGCTTCCGGCAATGAATGTGAGGCGGTTTTTTCCCGAGAAGTTGTTGATAGTGGCATTGGCTTCGTATCGGTTGTTCGTCCCGTATCCGGCGAAGAGATTGCCAAATAATCCCGTTTTGTGAGAAGTTTTGAAGGTGAGGTTGAGTACCGTCTCTTCGTCTCCATCATCAAAGCCCGTCATGCGAGATTGCTCGCTAGAGCGGTCGAGTAGTTCGAGTTTATCCACGACTTCGGCAGGGAGGTTCTTGGTGGCAACTTTGGTATCTCCGGAGAAAAACTCCTTGCCCTCTACAAGTATCTTGTCTACACTCTTTCCGTTGATGGTAATGCTGCCCGAGGAGCTAACCTCTGCACCGGGAATGCGCTTGATGAGGTCTTCGAGCATGGCACCTTGCCCCACGTGGTAGGCATCGGCATTGAAAACCACAGTGTCTCCCTTGATGGTCATATCCGCAGCACGCGCCTCCACGGTCACGGTATTGAGGAGCTGGCTGTCCTCTTCGAGAACAATGCGGAGACTGCCCGAGTAGGGAATCTTGATTATGGTTGTGTATTCTTTGTAGCCAACAAAAGATACGCGTAAGGCGTAACTGCCGGAGGAGAGATTGCGGAGGCGGAAATTCCCTTCGGCATCGGTGGTACTACCGGTTACCTGCTTCCCTTGCTGGGTAAATAGCACGGCATTCCCCCCTACAATCGTCTCTTGCCGGGTGTCGAGCACCGTGCCCGAGAGAGTGTATGTCTGGGTCTGAGCGACTAGGGGAAGGCTGAAGAATAGGATAGTGGCTAGTGCAACGAAAAAACGTTGCAGGCAGGTTGTGGTCGTTCGGGGGGAATCTATCATCTTTTTCTTCTCTTTCGTTACGAGGCATTTGCATTCAAAACCTCTACAGAACTAGAGATGGAAAACGATTCTCGAGGTTTAATCTTGATTTATTTTAGAGCAGAAAGGAGTATCTTCTTGATTTGTCGTGAATAGAGGCTTGTTGTGTATTTTTCTGCTGTTTATTCAAAATGTTTTTTTTATCTTTGCTGACAGAAGGTATTTATAGTATTAATGTCGAATGAAGAAAAATATTAAAAAGCCAATAGGAACTTTCTTGCTAGCTCCTCTGTTCTTGCTACTTCTCTTTCCCTCTTGTTCTCGGGATGTTGAGAAGATGATTCAAGAAAACACTAGTCAAAAGAACTTTGATTTTGATGAACTTGCAGCAGTGCAAGATGCCAAAGGACTTTATTGTTCCCTCTACCCGTCTCAACTGAGAGATGCGTCAGAGTTAGAAGTTGCTTCTGTTTCTTATGCATCTTCGAGTCGACTTCGTTCTTCTTTCTGCACAGGCAGATGTTTGTGTTGTAAACTTCAAAGGAGAGCATGGCTTTGTAGTTATGTCCCCTCAAGTAGGGAATGCTCCTATTGCAGTAGTGGAGCAAGGAAACTTCTCTCTGACTAAAGCTCCGAGTTCGAAGCAGGACTCTGTAATGCATTTCTTGATAGATAATGCATTGGGTTCCGATTACATTCGAGAGTTGAAGCAGCTTGCAGAGACAACTGACCGAGAAAAATTTGAGGGCAAAGGGTTTGAACTTGTTGAGCTGATCGAGCATAAGACGAGAACAAGGTGGGATCAGAATGGACTTTATTTCTCCACAAAAGAAGGATATCTTGCTGGTTGTGTTGCTGTAGCCCTTGGGCAAGCTTTTGCTTATTACAAGAAGATTAACAATCCGATTTTTCCGGGGATTTCCGTTGATTTGAAAGCAATAGAGAAAGAGTGTGCAAAGAATAATGGTAATCTCACAATATCATCTCCAGAGTATATTCAAAAGGGTGTGTATAACTTGCTTCTTTGGATAGGACTGAAGTGTAATGCAAAATATGGCGTAAAGGAGACTCCTATGAGCTCTAAGTCCGCTCTCAAGTTAGCTCAAACCCAGGGATATGACACCTGCCCTAGTATGTATAAGTTTTCAGCACAAAATGTGCGGAATGGCTTGCTAGATAATAAATTGACCTATATGCATGGCTCGGGAGAGGAGCGGTATTTTATATTCCATTCGTGGAGCTGGACTGTAGGTGGTCATGCTTGGCTTGCTGATGGCTATGCGAGGATGAAAAGTCCTTCTGTACGTGATAGAACATATGAACTCGTTCACGTGAATTGGGGATGGGGCGGCTCTTTGGACGGCTATTTCTATGAAAACGTTTTTGACGCTAGTCATGAACCCGTAGTTCCCTCCGGAGATCTCCGTAGCTCTAATGATGAGTATAATTTCCAGTATGGGGTTGAAATGTCCCATATTTTCCCTCTAAAATAGAATATTGATATGAAGAAGTTATTGTATTCCGGGATTGTTGCCCTCGGCTGTTTCCTTTTGTTTTCTGCTTGCAGTAGACAAGAGAATGTTGTTGGTCCGATGCCTATCAGGTTTAAGATCCTCAATCTTACCCCCGAAAACTTTCCGACAGAGGATATTCGCATTCAGATTCAGAATGCAAACTCTCGAGGCTATCATGAGTTTAGTCAGTACGCAAAGGGAAATATCATTTCTGTAGAAATGGGAGGAGAAGGTTCTCGAGATCCCATGTTCGCCATACCCGAGGGGAAGGTTCGTCCATGGTTGGGGTATGTGAGTAAATTTTCTGTAGATGTAAAATTCTTTGACAAAGAGGGAATTTTGCGCGGTTCCATACGTTTAGCGGCAGAGACTACAAAGAAAAACTACAATCGCATTGTTGCCGTATTGGAGTGCTCAGGAGTAGAGCTTGGTCCGTACTCCGGGGATGAGAAATATGTCTATGCCCTGAAGTTTCCTCCCATGAGGAAATAAACAGTTCTACATAAAAGGATTATCCAAGCAGCCTACGAGGAGTCTCCCCCTTCATAGGCTGCATTTTATTTGAATGGCCTCTTGAGGCTTGGCTTACATGGGGGTAAAGTGTACCTTTGTGCCCAAGAATAGATTGTGTAGAGTACCCCTATGGCTGTTATATCCTTGATTATCCCGGTGTATAATGTGGAGCGTTATTTAGCTCGTTGCCTCGATAGTGTACTCAATCAGACCTATACTGATTGGGAAGCTATCTGCGTGAATGATGGAAGTCCCGATGGTAGCAGGGCTATTCTTGCCGCGTATCAAGCAAAGGATGCACGCATTAAGATTGTGGATAAAGAGAATGGAGGCCTCTCCGATGCACGTAATAAGGGCCTAGAGCAAGCCCAAGGGGAGTATGTGGTATTCCTCGATTCGGACGACTTCATTCACCCCCAAACCTTAGAGCTGAGCTTGGCTCTCGCCCGATCGAATGGGAGCAATATCGTAACGTGGTACAAAGATCCCTATTACCGACTCACTACCATTCTGAGGCGAAAGTTGGGCTTTGATGTGGATAAAAAGCTGCCCAAGAGCTATTATAAACGCTACCAACTTGAGAATGTAAATCAGCTCACAACGTCAGATGTTTTTGCCCATTTTACGGAGCAATCGCACTCTAATATCAAGATGCCTCTCAAGCACTTCTATGTGTGGCGCCTCCTGATCCGTAGAGAGCTACTGACCGACTTCCAGTTCATCAAGGGGATCACTTTTGAGGATTTCCCTTGGACAAGCGAACTCATGCTCCGCAACAAAGGGCGCGTCACCATCACCTCTCTACCTTTTTATTACTACTATCCCAACGAGGGCTCGATAGACCTCTCCACCGAGCGAGCACGCAAGATAAACGATTGGATAACCGGCCTAGAGCATGCCTACAAACTCTACGAGACCGAAGCCGAGGAGAGTCAGCGCATCCGATGGCAACGGCAATGTATGTGGGTGGTTATCCGGGGGAGGATAGAGCGGCATTTGAAGGAGATACGAGAGGAAGATTTGTGCCACTCTCTTGCTCAGCGCCTCCGGTCTGTAGCGGAATTGGGCTGCCTAGATCATCCCTTCGATGCTCGCTCCAAGGCTTGTAAAGAGCGTATCCTCGTCTTTGTAGAGGAGCATCTCCCACCCTCGCAATAGTAAGGTAGTCTGCCGGATTATTGGGCTATAATGCCTAATTTCGTACTAGAAAAATAAGTCGATATAGACCGCTATATGCACAAAGCCTCCCTACCACAAGGGTTGTGCCCCGAGTGGGCACCCCAAGATGCCGTACTTATCACTTGGCCTCATGCTGCTAGCGATTGGTGTGAAATCCTCCCCGAGGTCGAAGCCAATTACCTAGCTATGGCTACAGCTATCCTGCGCTATGAGCCGTTGGTGGTTGTCCTCCCCGAGGGGCGAGAGATAGCCCATTTGTTTCCCGAAGATTTAAGAGCAAGACTTGTGGAGATTCACCTCCCGAGTAACGACACATGGGCTAGAGATTATGCCCCTCTGTGCTGCCTTATGGAGGGAAAGAAGCGAGTTGTAGACTTCCGATTCAATGGCTGGGGGCTTAAGTTTGCCTCCAACTACGATAATATGATCTCCAGACGTCTCCATGCCATGGGTTTCTTTGCCAAGGATGCGGAGTGGTGCGATGAGCAAATGATTGTGCTGGAGGGCGGTTCGATAGATGCCAATAGTAGAGGCGAGATGGTAACTACTCGCCGTTGCCTTACCGAGCCGAATAGAAATATTTTTCCCGAGCAAGAGGCGGCTTTGAATAGCCTACTCTTGTCCTCCTTGGGAGCGCAGAAGGTCATATATATAGAGCATGGAGCGATTGAGGGAGACGATACGGATGGGCATGTAGATACACTTGTGCGCTTTATTGATGATGATACATTGGTATATGTTGCCCCCACCGATCCCAATTCGATTAATTACCACGAGTTGAAGGCCATGGAGGAGGAGCTCTTACAGCACGAGGGGATAAAAGAGTGTGGGTATAGGTTGCTGGCCCTGCCCGATGTGGGTACCCTTCGCGACGAAGAGGGTGATCCTCTCCCTGCTACGTATGCCAACTTTTTGTTTGTTAATGGCGCTCTACTTGTCCCTACCTACGGGGTGCCCCAAGATGAAGAGGCTCTAGCGATTTTGCGAAGAGCCTTGCCCGAGCATGAGATTGTGGGGGTCAATTGTCGCACTCTTACACGCCAGCATGGTAGTTTGCACTGCGCTACAATGCAGTTTCCCCGTGGTTTTATTGCCTCGGAGTACCTCCCCAAATAAGCCATAAGAGCAAGACTAAAAAGAGAAATCACGTGAATACGCTAAAGATAGGAATCATACAGCAAGCCAATACGGCGGATTGCGCCAGTAACAAGCAACGCTTGGCGCAGAAGATAGAGGAGCTATCGAAGAATGGCGCCCAACTGATTGTGTTGCAAGAGTTGCACAATGGGCTTTACTTTTGCCAGACAGAGGAGGTGTCCGTTTTCGATCAGGCCGAATCTATCCCCGGCGAGAGTACAGAGTATTTTGGCGCTGTGGCTCGTCAGTTTGGGGTGGTATTGGTGCTGTCGCTTTTCGAGCGTCGTATGGCAGGCCTGTACCACAATACGGCGGTCGTTATCGAGAAAGATGGCTCTATTGCGGGCAGATATCGCAAGATGCATATCCCCGACGACCCCGCCTATTACGAGAAGTATTATTTCACTCCGGGGGACTTAGGGTTCACCCCGATAGATACCTCTGTGGGTCGCTTAGGGGTCTTGGTTTGTTGGGATCAGTGGTATCCCGAAGCTGCTCGGGCTATGGCTTTACGCGGAGCCGATCTCTTGATTTACCCCACTGCCATTGGGACAGAGAGTAGCGATACGCCCGAAGAGCAGGAGCGCCAGCGTGAGGCGTGGTGCACTGTACAGCGGGGGCATGCCATCGCCAATAACCTACCCGTAGTCTCGGTGAACCGTGTCGGCTACGAGGCGGATCCCTCAGGTCGCACGGGTGGAATTCGCTTCTGGGGCTATAGCTTTGTGGCAGGTCAGCAGGGCGAGATTCTGGCACAACTGGGGCGTGAGGAGGCCACCGCTTTGGTGGAGGTCGACCTTGATCGCACGGAGCAGGTGCGCCGCTGGTGGCCTTTCTTCCGCGATCGGCGGATCGATGCTTTTGGCACGCTTACTCAGCGTTGTGCCGATGAATGCTAACGTACAGCCCTTGTATCCTGGTTTTGAGTATGCTTGATCATCAAGTCCTTTTTGCCTTTTTCTTGACGCTCCTTGCCGGTATCGCTACCGGTATTGGTAGTACCATTGCCTTCTTTTCTAAGCGGACAAACACTACCTTTTTGTGCGTCTCTCTTGGCTTCTCGGCAGGGGTGATGATGTATGTCTCTTTTGTGGAGATGTTCCCTACTTCGCTGGAGATGTTCCAAAAACTTTATCCGGCCCGTCTAGCCGCTCTTTACACAGCACTCTCCTTTTTTGGAGGGATCCTGTTTATAGCCCTCATCGATAAACTAATACCCCAGCGCGAGAATCCGCACGAAATGCACGGGATGGAGGAGCTTCCCTCTAAGTCGCACGGCAAGGAACGCAACGTATCAGAGCGTAAGTTGCTGCGTGTCGGGCTTTTTACTGCCCTCATATTGGTGATTCACAATTTCCCTGAGGGGATGGTGACTTTCCTCTCCGGGATGCAAGATTATCGGGTGGCTCTGCCCATCGCTTTTGCTATTGCTATCCACAATATCCCCGAAGGTATATCCGTCTCTGTGCCCATCTTTTATGCCACGGGCAATAGAAAACGTGCTTTTTGGCTCTCATTCCTCTCCGGCCTTGCAGAGCCTCTTGGCGCCATTGTTGGGTATTTGCTATTGGCTCCCTTCCTGACCGATAATACTTTTGGGATTATTTTTGCCGCCATTGCCGGTATCATGGTGTATATCTCTTTGGACGAATTGCTCCCTGCGGCAGAGGAGTATGGAAAGCACCACCAAGCCATATATGGCCTCATTGCAGGGATGGCTGTGATGGCAGCAAGTCTGCTTATTTTGTAATCATACTCTCAATTCGATTCCCTATTTGGGAAAAGAAGATTTTATTCTCTCGGGCAAAAATGCGGATAATAATAGGATAGGACGGGGAGATTCTGAGAGTTTTGTATGAACCCCAGCACCTCTAGGAGGAGAAGAGGGTGCAAATGGACTTGGCAAAACAAAAAAGAAGTGCTAACTTTGCAGGAGTTATGGTGAAGGCATTACTATGAAGTGGGGCAAGTGCTCCCTCGTGGTCGTGCGTTTGAAAAGGGAATTCGGTGTAAATCCGAGACTGTCCCCACAGCTGTAACCTCGGTTTGAAGCCGGGCGGCAGTAGGTCACTTAGCGAAGTGCAAACAAGGCTTGGGAAGACGCTGTCTCGGAGAGGAAGTCAGAAGACCTGCCATAACTCGTTTGTGAGACAAACCCGCCTATTCCGGGGGAATAGGAGACGGTGGGTGATAAAGAAGGGAGGGGCTTTTGCCAAAATGGATAGCTCCTTCGAGCATTGCAAGGTGCAAAAAAATGTGTGCTTTGGCTCTAGTCGGATCTCCATGTAGGGTACATGGGGTGGTGCTGGGGCGCGATAAGTACTCGCGTGTTGACGTGCCTTCGTGAAGTGTGCTTCCCCTCATACCAAGCACTGCCTGCTAATGACGGCTCCCGCTTGGCGACGAGAAGGAGAATGTGTGCGCTTGTCTCGATACGCGAAGTAGGGGGCTTTTCTCTTTTTGGGAAACGGGTTTTCTCTTCTTTCTTCCTAAAGAAGATTAGAGGTGAAAGACCACTTGCAGGATGGCTTAGGACCATGGTTGTACGGCTCCTCCTATTGTGATACACCTATTGTTATATGTAGGAGTGTACGTTAGCCGCCTCTCTACATCGTTTTGTTGGATTGTGTTGGATTGGAAATAGATAACTACAATATAAGTCGATGGGTACGCCTCCCTTTTCTTGTGGCGGTGTACACTTGGCAATAAAAAGGAAAGGAATTAAAGTTATGATGACGAGAGAAGAGTACATCGAGAGCTTGCGCAAACTCGATCTTAAGGTTTACTTCATGGGTAAACGCATTGAAAACCCCGTAGATCACCCTATTATCCGTCCCTCGCTCAACTCTGTTGCTATGAGTTATGAGCTTGCACAGAAGGATGAATATAAGGAGCTAATGACAGCTACCAGCAACATTACGGGTAAAACTATTAACCGTTTCTGCCATATCCATCAGAACGCCGGAGACCTCGTTAAGAAGGTAAAGATGCAACGCCTTATGGGGCAGAAGACCGCCGCTTGCTTCCAACGTTGTGTAGGGATGGACGCTTTCAACGCGATCTATTCTACTACTTATGATATGGACCAAGAGCTCGGTACAGAATACCACAAGCGTTTTGTTAAGTACCTTGAGATGGTACAAGAGAGAGACCTCGTGGTGGATGGTGCTATGACCGACCCCAAGGGAGACCGCAGTCTTAGCCCTTCACAACAGCCCGACCCCGACATGTTCTTGCATATTACAGAGATCCGTCCTGATGGTATCGTAGTATGTGGTGCTAAGGCTCACCAGACGGGTGCTGTGAATTCGCACGAACATCTTATCATGCCTACTCAGGCAATGAAAGAAGAAGATAAGGCTTACGCTGTTTCTTTCGCCATCGAAAGCGACGCTCCCGGTATCATCATGATTTATGGTCGCCAGAGCTGCGATACTCGTAAGATGGAAGAGGGTGCAGACATCGACCTCGGTAACAATACCTTCGGTGGTCACGAAGCTCTTGTTGTATTCGACAATGTATTTATCCCCAACGAACGCGTGTTTATGTGCCAAGAGTACAAGTTCGCTGGTATGATGGTTGAGCGCTTTGCCGGTTATCACCGTCAGTCTTATGGTGGTTGTAAAGTAGGTGTGGGCGACGTACTTATCGGTGCTGCTGCTCTTGCTGCTGACTACAACGGCGTACCCAAGGCTTCACACATCAAGGATAAACTCATCGAGATGATCCACCTCAATGAGACCCTTTATGCTTGCGGTATTGCTTGCTCGGCAGAAGGTAAGCCTACTAAGAGTGGTAACTACCTCATTGACCTCCTCCTTGCTAATGTCTGCAAGCAAAACGTAACTCGCCTCCCCTACGAGATCGCTCGCCTCGCAGAAGATATCGCCGGTGGTATCATGGTTACTATGCCTGCTGAGCAAGATCTCCGTGACGATATGCTCGGTCCCGTTGTTCGCAAATACCTACAAGGTGCAGCCGGTACAGACGTAGAAAATCGTATGCGCGTGCTTCGTTTGATCGAAAATATCACCCTTGGTACTGCTGCTGTTGGCTATCGTACTGAGTCTATGCATGGTGCAGGTTCTCCCCAGGCTCAACGTATTATGATTCAACGTCAGGGCAACCTCGAAGCTAAGAAGCAACTTGCTCGTGAGATTGCACATGTTGATGTATCTAAGGATCACGTTGCCGGTAAGTAATCCGTAGCACCCCTGTAAATCCTATGAATTTAGATTTTGATGCCGTACAAGAAGTGCTAGAGACACGAGTTGCTCCGCAGCTCGCTCTGCACGGTGGTGGTGTCAAGCTCTGTAGCATCTCCCCCGAAGGCGACATCCGTGTCGCCTTCAAGGGAGCTTGTGCTGCTTGTCCCTCTATGACCGAGACAATGGATGCCCTTGTCATGGGTCAGCTGCGTGCAGCATTCCCCGATACTCCTTTCAATCTAATATTAGTCTGGGATACCGATGAAGAGTTGCTCCAAGAGGCTCGCAATATACTCCGTGAGTTGCATCAAAAAGAGAGCAATGATAGATAGTTTTATCCCCTATCCCCGACAAGCAAATAATACAATCCCCATACACTACTAGCGAATAACCCACATTAGATATAACCTCGATGGAAGAGTACAAAAGCAAAGTCGTATCGGCTCAAGAAGCTATACGTGCCATAAAAAATGGCGATTTTGTTGTTTTATCGCACGCCGCAGGAGCTCCTCAGCTTATTAGCCGTGCTTTGGCAGACAACTACCAAAACTATCAAGACGTAAAGATTTTCCATATGTTGGTGCTGGGGGATGCCCCCTATTGTGCACCGGAGATGGAGGGGCACTTCAGGCATGTAACCAACTTTGTTGGTGGCAATACGCGTCAAGCTCTTGCTGATGGGCGTGCCGATTTTATCCCCCTTTTCTTCTATCAAGTACCTCGCATGTTTGAGAATGGTGCGCTACCGGTAGATGTGGCTGTAGTGCATGTTTCTGAACCCAACGAAGAGGGATATTGCAGTTATGGGGTGTCTTGTGACTATACGAAGCCTGCTGCGGAACGCGCTAAGGTTGTGATTGCCGAAATGAATAAGCAGATGCCTTTTGTTCATGGCGATAACCTCATCCACGTATCTAAGCTCGACTATATCGTAGAGGCAGATTATCCTCTCTACGAAATTGCCCTTCCCACGATTGGTGATGTAGAGAAAGCCATTGGGGATAATGTGGCACATCTTGTACAAGATGGCGATACTCTTCAGTTGGGTATTGGTGCTATCCCCGATGCTGTACTCCTCTTCCTCAAGGATAAGAAAGACCTTGGGATCCATACCGAAATGTTCTCAGACGGCGTGTTGGAGCTCGTGCGTGCCGGTGTGATTACGGGTAAGAAAAAAGAGATCGACAATGGTAAACTCACAGCTACCTTCCTTATGGGTAGCAAAGATCTCTATGACTTTGTTAATAACAATCCTGATGTACGTCTTGCGCCTGTGAACTGGGTTAACGATCCCGTTACGGTAATGAACTTCGATCGTATGGTCAGCATCAATAGCTGTATTGAGGTGGACCTTATGGGGCAGGTAGCTAGCGAAACTATCGGTTACAAGCAGTTTAGCGGTACCGGCGGGCAGGTAGACTACGTACGTGGTGCCTCTATGTCGGGTCATGGTGTAAGCATTATGGCAATGCCTTCTACGGCTGCTAAGGGTAAGGTATCCCGCATTGTTCCTCTCCTTGCGGAGGGAGCCGCTGTTACCACCTCGCGCAACGACGTAGACTATGTAGTGACAGAGTTTGGGGCAGCTAAGCTCAAAGGAAAGAGCCTTCGCCAGCGTGCCGAAGCTCTTATAGCCATTGCACACCCCGATTTCCGCCCTCAACTCCTCGAAGAATTTAATAAACGTTTCCCTTCAAAATAAACCAATCCATGCAATTATTTAAGCTAAGCACTAAGTTGCATCGCTCGGAAACTTTTGCCGAGTTTGCAAAGGATTTTGAGCTCAATGAGCACGACCTCGTATTGACTAACGAGTTCATTTATCAACCTTTTATGGAGAAACTTGGTCTCCCCTGCCGCTTTGTAATGCAGGAGAAGTATGGCCAGGGAGAACCCTCTGATGAGATGATGAATAGCATCCTCCGCGACCTCGGTGGTGCTTCTTTCCGCCGTGTAATCGCCATTGGTGGTGGTACGGTTATCGACATCGCTAAGCTCTTTGTAATCAAAGACCTTACTGATGTAATGGATGCTTTTGACCACAAGATCCCCCTCGTAAAGGATCGTCAGCTCGTGATTGTGCCCACCACTTGCGGTACCGGTAGCGAAGTAACCAATATTTCTATTGCAGAGATTAAGTCGCGCCACACCAAGATGGGTCTTGCTGATGACGTGATTGTGGCTGATGATGCTGTTATTATCCCTGAACTTCTTGCCGGGTTGCCTTTCCGTTTCTATGCAGCTTCGTCTATTGACGCCCTCATCCACGCTGTGGAGTCTTACGTATCGCCCAAATGCAATCCCTATACACGTGTATTCAGCATTGCTGCAATGGATACTATTATTGACGTATTCAAGAAGATCGCTGCTACCTCTCCCGAAGAACGTCACAAGTACGCTGCCGATATGCTTATCGCTGCCAACATGGCGGGTATTGCCTTTGGTAATGCCGGGGTAGGTGCTGTACATGCGCTCTCTTATCCCTTGGGCGGTAACTACCACGTGCCCCACGGGGAAGCTAACTACCAGTTCTTTACTGAAGTATTTAAGCTCTATCACGCTAAGGATCCCAAGGGGGCAATTGCTCCTCTAGAGGCACACTTGGCAGAGTTGCTCGGCTCTACGGTAGAGAATGTGTACGAAGCTCTTGATGGCTTGCTCGGTCAGCTTATCAGCCGTAAGCCCCTCAAGGAGTATGGCATGAAGCCCGAAGAACGTCGTGGATTCGCCGAGTCTGTACTCGTTACTCAGCAACGTTTGCTCAAAAACAACTACGTTCCCTTTAGCGTAGACGAGATCGAAGGTATCTACAATCGTCTCTTTTAATCGGGAGTAATCCATCGTATCATAAACAATACATATAGAATAAATCCAATGGAAATCAAAGAAATGGTGGCTCTTGCTCGCAAGGCCCAAAAGGAGTACCAAGCTACTCACAACCAGCAATCTGTAGACAATATCTGCCGTGCTGCTGCTAAGGTAATTTACGAAAACGCAGAAATGCTTGCTCGCGAGGCTGTAGACGAAACCGGCATGGGTGTTTACGAAGACAAGGTGTCTAAGAATCGTGGTAAGTCTAAGGGTGTTTGGTACAATCTTCACGATAAGAAGTCGGTAGGCATTCTCAACATCGACGAACGTACGGGTATGATTGAGATCGCTAAGCCTATGGGGGTAGTTGGTGCTGTTACTCCTACTACCAACCCTATCGTTACTCCTATGAGTAACATCATCTTTGCATTGAAGACTTGCAACGCCATCATTATCTCTCCGCACCCCCGTTCTAAGAAATGCTCTAAGCACGCCGTTGATCTCATCCTCGAAGCTATCAAGCCTTTCAATGTACCCGAAGGTATGGTACAAGTAATCGAAGAGCCCAGCATCGAAATGACTCAGCAGCTTATGGGTGCTGTAGACGTAGTAGTTGCTACCGGTGGTATGGCTATGGTTAAGAGCGCCTACTCTAGCGGTAAGCCCTCTTATGGTGTAGGTGCCGGTAACGTACAGGTTATCTTCGATAGCGATATCGACTTTGAAGATGCTGCAGAAAAGGTTATCTATGGTCGTTCTTACGACAATGGTATCATCTGCACCGGTGAGCAAAGCGTTATCTATAACGAAGCTGACAAGGATGCTGTTTTTGCAGCTCTCCGCAAGCGTGGTGCTTACATCTGTACAGATGAAGAAGGTAAGAAGATGCGTGATCTTCTCTTCCAAAACGGCGGTCCTATCAACAAGGACGTTGTAGGTCAAGGCGTTCAAAAGATCGCTAAGATGGCTGGTATCAACGTACCCGAAGGCTCTCGTGTAATCATCGTAGAAGCTAACGGCGTTGGTGAAGAAGACGTAATCTGCCGCGAAAAGATGTGCCCTGTAATGTGCGCACTCAGCTACAAGCACTTCGAAGAAGGTGTGGATATTGCATGCCGCAACCTTGCTAACGAAGGTAACGGTCACTCTTGTGCCATCCACTCAAACAACCAAGCTCACATCATCCTTACAGGGTCTAAGGCTACGGTTTCTCGTATCGTTGTTAACGCTCCTAGTGCAACAACGGCCGGTGGTCACATCCAGAATGGTCTTAACGTAACCAATACGTTGGGTTGCGGTTCTTGGGGTAATAACTCAATTTCTGAGAACTTTACCTACAAGCACCTTATGAATATCTCTCGCATCGCTCCTCTGAACCCTGCGATCAAGGTGCCCAACGACCAAGAAATTTGGGAACTCTAAGATATTCTCAATGTAGAGAATAGGGGAGGTTTGATCTAGAGTCTTACTCCTCCTACATTATAGAGGAAGTCGCTCCTTTTCTGGGGGTGGCTTCCTCTTTTTTTGTGTGTATCCAAAAGTGAGGGGTTCGAAAGGATAGTCCCCAACGGACTCATGGAGGTGTGTTATGGGCTGAGACTTATAGTGGATTTATTGTGGGGACGTTGTTTTATCGTAGGGCAAGAGCCTCCTCTTTTGAATGCCCTATGATGCTGACCTCTCCCTTGATGAGGTATCACTATAGGAATATCTTTTTTCGCCGAGAGGGGAGGGGAGTGAGAAAACCAGCCTGTAAGTCCGACTCCTTTTAGCTGAAAATAAGGTAGTGTCCGGAAAAAGTGTGTAAGCCTCCAAGGTTCTTATCTTTGGAGTTTGAAAAAATAAAATAGAAAAGAAGAACTGTTTTTATGAAGCTTACACAGGGACAAATATCGGAAATGATTTCTGATTTGACAAAGAACAAGGAGAGTTTTAGCCTCCTAATGAGCGAAATATTGAATAGTCTGATGAAACAAGAGCGCAGCTTATGGCAAGAGGGGTCTTTGGAAAGCAGCAATGGCTACCGTCCCCGACGCTGGAGTTTTGGTCATTTGGAATTCGCCCTTCAGATTCCCCGGAGTCGTCAGGGGAACTTTCATCCGATGCTTTTAGGGATTATTCGAAGCGAGGAAGAAGAGAAAGTCCGTCTCTTTTCATCGCTCTACAGCAAGGGGTTAACCACGGAACAGATTGGGGAAATCTCCCAAGAGATTTATGGTCGCTATTATAGTAAACAACAGGTTAGCTTCTTAGCCCGAGGCTGCAAGTCCGAGATTGACGCCTGGCTTCTTCGCTCGCTCTCCCCTCGCTATTTGGTCGTTTACCTTGACGCTATCTACGTCTCGACTCGCCGTGAAGAACGAGTCCATCAAGAGGCTTACTACACGATGTTAGGGGTACTGCCCAATGGCACGAGGGAGGTTCTAGGCGTGGTTAATCATCCGAGCGAGGGGGCTCTGAATTGGAAGAACGAACTCATCGCACTTCGGGAGCGAGGGGTAGAACAGATTGACCTGATCGTTTCGGATGCTCTTACGGGGATAGAAACAGCTGTTGCAGAAGCTTTTCCCTCCGCCGAACATCAATTCTGCATTACCCACCTAAAGCGTTCGATGAGCGTATGTGTCGCCTCCAAAGATAAGGGAGAACTCCTGCGGGATTTGGAGGAAATCTTCCCTGTTGAACAAAAAGGCTACTCTATGGTCGGACAATTTGAAAAATTCCGTACCTTCGTCGCCCGATGGAGCCGGCGTTATCCCTCATTTCGGCGTTTCGATGCACCACGCAATGTGGCTTATTTCTCCTATCTGAACTATCCGCCACAATTTCATCGGATGATTTACACAACCAATTGGATTGAGCGATTGAACAGGTTCTACAAACGAACCCTCAAGATGCGGGGAGCACTCCCTTCGGCTGAGGCGGTGCTGTTTTTGATGGGAAGAGTGGCCTGGGAGAAAACCCAAACCTCCTATGCAAGATCGCTGCCTCTTTTCAAGGATTGGGATGCTCTCAGAGAGCACAATAAAAATAATATCTAAAGGAAAAGTAATGACAAGGAACTCCATCCTAGGATACTTCCCTTACACACTTTTCCAGACACTACCGAAAATAATCCCGATTCTGCCCAAAACTTTTTTCTTTTTCAGCCGGAATTGGGAGTCTATTCTGGGTGGTAATAGAAAAGTTTTCACCTGAAGGTTCTTTTGTCATGGGGTTCTCTTAAAGGGGGAGGAGGGGAAATCACCCTATAGGTACTCTCTCTTTCTTGGGCAATTCCCTTGTCTCGCACACCTCAAAACTCTTTTCATTCTGCAAGAGGATAGTTTTGATTCTCGGGAAAGGATGCTCTCTCTTAGTGTCTAAAATCCATTAAACCTGTCACTGCTAATCGGTTGTTAAACAGGAAATTGATAGGCGTTTTTAGATTAATTCCGTGAAAAAGGTCAGAATGAAAGAATGCAAGATTTTGCAATGTTTTTGACCGATTTTGCAAGATTTTATTCGTGAAAGTACCCTACCTTTGCCTCCAAGAAAGCATGGTTCGTCGTCGTAGGGGTACGAACCAGAATAGAAGAAAACGAGTCGCCTATTTATAAGTAAAAGTTAGGAGACCATATGATAAAGAAAAGCACAAATCGTTCCGGAGAGCGTCGGGCGGAAAACCTTAGAATCCATGAAAACTGCATGGAGCTGCTCTCCATTGTGTATGAGAAGGTCAATGTGAAGTTCGCCCGGCGTGAAGAGGGGCAACGGGAAAGCAAGCCACAGCCGAGAGCACCATCCGCTCCAAGGCATTCTGGGCTTGCTCCCGAGCCTCCTCTTTGCGGTAGTTGTCTCTTGCCGTGATTTAGGGCGCTCTTTCGGAGGAGGGAAGGTAGAAAAGAATTGTAGAATAGAGATAATAGGAGAATAGAATATAGTAGTAACACAGAAAAGAAAACTAAACCCGTCTTGCTCGCTCTTCTTCTTTTAGCAAGAGCGTATGATAAAAGAGTAGGAGAGAGCAAAACACAAAATCGAACAACGACATGAAAAAAATGCTACACAGAGGATGGCTCTACGTAGCCTCCATCGCCCTAGCGTTACTGGGGCTGGTAGGAACCTCCTACACGGCATCGGCGCAGAAGCTTATAGTGTTGGGCAAGAGTATTAGAGAACCTATGAATCAGGATGCTTCGGGGAATCAATCCGGACACGATCTCGACAATGAGGAAAATTGGAACGGCTCTTGGTCTTGGGATCATAGCACCAAAACTCTTCTGATCGACAACATTGATAGTAATAAGCCGATACAGGGTATCTATGCAAAGAATATTCCCGATTTTACAATAAAGGTAGTGGGAAGGTGTCAGTTTTTAAATAGTGCAAAAAACAAGAGCGTGGTAGAGTCTGAAGGGAATAGTATCAATATCGTAGGAGAGGGAGAGGACTCTAAACTCTCCCTTAAAACCAAACGCGGGGGTAGTCATGGAATTCGCATAGACCAAAACCGTGATCTCACTGTAAGCAACTGTTTGGTAGATGTTGAATCGGAGAATATCGGGATTACGGGAGCAGGAAATGGTCGTGGAGTAGGTATCTTGCTGAAAGATGGTGGTATGATAGAGGCTAAAGGGAAGAGCGGTGCTATTACAGACATCAAAGACTATATCAAAGTATATGAGAATGGAGGATTCGTAAAAATTAATCAAAGCGTAACGTATGCTCAGGTAACCTCTTTTGACGAAAAGGTCGAGTACAAGAATGGAAATATAGTGTATGCAAGGAACGGAAATATAGTGGAAGATGAGTGGGTTATGCTTGCTCCTTACTATCCCATCGAAGTCGGAGGTATCCGGCTACACAAGTATAGAGTGTATTTGTCTCCTAATAACTACCCCTCCATTATCAAGTCGGGGGGAGTTATATATAATGCCAAGGAGCACACCCTAACCCTCGCGGGTGCTACAATTGAATCTCCGAATCGCCCTATGGATTACAATGGGATCTTCTCTAACCATCCCTCTAAGTGTCTCACAATTAAATGTAAAGGAATCAATACAATCACTGCCACAAAAAAATCGGGGATTTATATTGAGGATATAGGAAGCCCAGTTATCATGGGAGAAGGATGGAATTCGAATTCCTCACTTGAAATATATCCCTCTACAAGTGCTTTTTTCCCAGGGGTAGGGATTTTTGATTACTCGAAATCGTCGGTGGGCGACCATATGCTAATTAAGAATATTGATCTCAAAATTTCGAGCATTTTTTCTTGTATCTCTACCGGAACTCAAAACAAAAAAGTGATTTTGAGGAATCTTAATGCGACGTTATCCACGTCTTCCTCAAGATTGATCGGAGGATTTGAGACATTGGCTATTGAGAATGCTTATATCGCTTCTCCTCTAGGTGCCGTTGTGGAAGGAGGCACCATCAAACTCAACGGAGAGCCTCTCGCGGGTACTACGTGCGAGATCAAGCGAGGAGATCTTCCTTTCTATCCAATCACGATTGATCCAGATATCGAGCATGGCAAGGTCACACTCTCACATAGCGGTTCGGTAGCGTATGGTACGGAGGTTACGGTAACGGTGACGCCGAACGAAGGCTATAAACTTTCTGAGCTCACCGCCAACGGCGCAGATATCACGGCGACGAAGAAGTTTATTGTGCAGGCAGCTACCACGGTATCGGCTACCTTTGTAAAGCAGATCTTTGCGGTAACGGCCAAGACGCCACAGAATGGTAAGATTACCATCAAGGGCTATAGTGACCTTAAGAAGGTGCCCTATGGTACGGAACTCACCGTAGAGGTCACACCGAACCAAGGCTATGAACTTACGAAGCTCACGGCCAACGGCGCGGATATCACGGCGACGAGGAAGTTCGTGGTGAAGAAAGCTACCACGGTAGAAGCTACCTTTACAAAGCAAACCTTTGCGGTAACGGCTAAGGCACCTCAGAATGGTAAGATTACCATCAAGGGGTACGCTGACCTCAAGAAGGTACCCTATGGTACGGAACTTACGGTAGAGGTGACGCCGAACGAAGGCTACAAACTTGAGAAGCTCACCGCCAACGGCGCAGACATCACGGCGACGAAGAAGTTCGTGGTGGAGGGGGCCACTATGGTAGAGGCTGCATTCGCACTACAGACTTTTGCGGTAACAGTCACGGCTCCACAGAATGGCAAGATTGCGATCAAGGGGTACAGCGACCTCAATAATGTTCCCTATGGTACGGAACTTACGGTAGAGGTAACACCGGACGAAGGTTACAAACTTGAGAAGCTCACTGCCAACGGCGAAGACATCACGGCGACGAAGAAGTTTTTTGTGGAGAGGGAAACTACGGTAAAGGCTACCTTTAAGAAAGACACTGCGTTGGAGGATGTAGCTAGTACGGGGGTACTCCTTTATCCGAATCCTACAGAAGAAACTACCACTCTCTCGGGTGTAGAGCCGGGTGCGATGGTACAGGTCTTCTCGATCAATGGTGTAGAGGTGCTTCGCACCGTAGCCGACGAAGCGGGCGTAGCGCGTCTTGACCTTGCAGGCGTAGCCGCCGGCAAATACTTCGTGAAGAGTGGCGAGACAACGATAGTCCTACTTGTTACGAAATAAGATTCTATTGACTCAGAGAGGAAAGAGGGTGAGGGCTGTAATTCCCCCTGAGGGATGCACCCCTCGCCACTCCTTCCTCCCTTTATCGAAGTCGGGGTTGTGGATTTGTCCACAGCCCCGACTTCTTTGTTTTTACATCCTGAGGAGCAGCACCTTGTAACTAAAACGAGTATATTTGCGTTGTCAACTCAAGAGATCTCCCCCGTAAGTGAAACCCTCCAACTTCGGGAGATGGAGCAGTAGGAGGATATGTAGATGTAAAAAGCGATGAAAGGACTTTTAGTTGGGGCTGCTATTGGATTTATAGCAGGGATAATTGATGTAATACCAATGCTAAATATTCATAGAATAAAAAAGAGAGGGGACTTGTTAGTGGGCTAGTTGCGTTACTGATTGGTCGAAGTTTTCGATCCATAGTTTTGAAGCCTTCATTTGTGGGGGTAACAGCGGTGATGTGGTTTTGGGGATGATGAAGGACAATTCGATTGTGTAAATGGAAAAATATTTGAGGGAGACTCCTCTGCTCAACTTCTCAGACTCATCAATACAAAAATTGGTGGAAGATCGTAGATGGATAGAGTCCCCAGAGTTCGAGCGAATCAAGTCCATATACGGGTTCGTTCGCGACGATATCCTATTCGGATATAATATTGACGACAATATCTCTGCATCCAAAGTGCTATCCGATGGTTACGGACAGTGCAATACAAAGGGGATATTGTTTATGGCTCTTCTTCGGGCTTGCCATATCCCATGTAGGATTCATGGTTTTACGATAGATAAGAGACTCCAAAAAGGAGTGATGACAGGGTTTGTCTATCGAAAGGCTCCTGATTGTATCTTGCACAGTTGGGTCGAAATATATTTTGAAGAGACATGGTACGAACTCGAAGCCTTTATTTTAGATAGGGCTTATCTTGACCAACTACAGAAAATATATGTAGATTGCAGAGGTTTTTTTTGTGGATATGGAATTGCCGTTGCAGACTTCGAACATCCCATAATAGACTTCAATAGGAATAATACATACATCCAGAGCGAAGGGATCAATCAGGACTTGGGAGTTTATGATTCTCCCGATAGCCTGCTAAAAGAGCACCGGCAGGAAATTTCCGGATTTAGAAAGTTGGCATATCGTTATTTGGGGAGACATCTGATGAATCGCAATGTGAAGAAAATAAGAAACAAGAGAAGAGCAAAAGAAATATGATGCATGACTTTACAACAGCGTTGTGTAGCAAGGAGAGAAATGGACGAATCCCCGAAGAATATGATTTCTTTGGTATTTTGATAGGGGAATGGGATATTGTATGGAATGACCATTTGGAGGAAGTCAATCCTAGAAAGGTAAAGGGCGAATGGATTTTCTCCCGAGTGTTGGATGGAACGGCTGTGCAAGACCTTTTTATTGTCCCCTCTCGTACGGAACGTTTGCGAAACAAACAGCCTGATGCCGAATATGGAACAACACTCCGTATTTATAATCCTAAGATCCTGGCGTGGGATGTTTTTTATGCTTGTATGGGTGAGGCTATCCGACTTACCGCTCGAAAGGTCGGTGAAGAGATTGTCCTGACAGAAAACACAACAGAGCAAATGAGGTATGTATTCTCCTCTATCACCTCATCCTCTTTCCTCTGGAGAAAAGAGATTT
>CAUTMR010000011.1:0-64297 GCA_963539975.1 uncultured Porphyromonas sp.
GGGAACTCGCTCGCCCCCTTCCCTCGTTTGCGTTTGCAAAGGTAACGCTTTTATTCTATTCCAGCCAAATTTTTCACCGACCTTAAAACGTTAAACTTAGTTACACGCTTATTCTACAAAAACTTACACCCAATCTTTTTCTGCAAGAGACCTCATATATTCTTCAATAAACTCTGGATAGAGATCAATTAGAGAGCTAAAAGCACCTACTTAACCCGCAATGTATACTCCCCTAACCCAGAAACATTTACTCGATAATTCTGCTCAACTTGCAGCGCTACTTGTTGAGAGACTTGAGGCCGAACAAGCAAAATATCCCCTACATGGATGATGTTTAAGTAGGACATTCGCTCTACAGCCTTGCGGATCATAGTCTCCGTCACCTCCAACGTACAGTCTCCCCTCTCAAGATGATAGCTTGATTGCAACTTGCCCTCGTCAAAAGATTGATCCACAAGCATTCCGGCTGCAGCATACTCAAAAGCCACGGCCTCACTCCATGGCTGACGGGCGGCAATAAGGTCGCAAAGGCGATTGTGATGCACAATATCAAACCCAACCCCTAGCCCATTGATGTAACGATGCGAGAAGCGGGAAGCCACCTCGCGCCCTGTTCTACCGATTCGCACAAACAAAGAGGGATAAGCCACATAACACTCTTCGGGCGAGGTGTTAGGCAGAAACAAGGGATATCCTTTGCGGATGAGTGCCTCCCCTTTATAGTAATAGTGTAGGAGTTGCTCCCTACCATCAAAAACGAACTGGTATATTTTCATTCAGCATTGGGCTTAAGAAGTAAGGAAAGAGAATCAAAAGCGAAACATCTAACCCTTAAGATATTCCTGCAAACTAGTACCTTCCAAATCTTTGGGGGAAAGGATTAACTGCTCGCTAGGTACTCCATATTGCAACCAATCAACCCCAATCTCAGGGTCAAAGGGATAAAGATGACATTCATCTTGAGGGGAATAACCATTATCTACCTTGTAAGAAAAAATAGCTTCGTCGCTCACCACAAGATAACCATGGGCAAAGCCCCGAGGAATGTAAAGCTGCTGCTTGGTTGTACCAGAGAGACGAACGGCGACATGACGACCGAAGGTTGGACTCTGCAACCGAAGGTCTACGGCTACATCTATCACCTCCCCGTGAATGCAACGCACGAGTTTTGCTTGGGCAGCCTCCCCATGTTGCAAGTGTAGCCCCCGCAGTACCCCTCGGGTAGAAAAAGATTCATTTTCTTGAATAAAGGGACAAGGTGAGACCTTTTCGGCAAACTCAGGGAAACGTAAAACCTCGGTAAAAGAGCCACGCTCATCTCCAAAAACCTGAGGCGTGAGAAGCCAAACTCCTGGAATTTCTAATTCTTTGTATTGTATCATTTCTAACTAAGAGATTAAAACGAGTAAAGGGAGATTGGATTACTTCTCGAGGATAACGTCAGGAGAATTTTCCTCTTCCATCTTCTCCGAAAACTCCGAAGCCCCCATTACTCGGTCTATAACTATAAATTCTGTGCGCCTATTTAGGGCATCCGCTATCTTCTTATCCTCTTCACTAAGGGCAGTAACGAATGCTTCGTTAAGTATCGTACCTTCGGGGAATTGGGGATAAAGGGCATGAAGGGCAGACGTGATCACTCTAGGACGCGACTTGCCATATCCCTTGGGTTGCAACTGATCGGCCGGAATCCCCTTCCCCTTTAAATAATCCACTACAGCACGCGCACGCCTATCACTAAGGCCCAAGTTGTAGGCATCGGATCCCACCCGATCGGCATGAGACGAAAGCTCAACCACTACCTCGGGATTGTCTTGTAATATCTTAGCTATCTGGTCTAGAGCAGCCTTGCTCTCCGGCAATAAATCTGCACTATCGAAGGCATAGAATATATCTTGAAATACTTCACTCACTACAGAGGAAGCAAGTGTAAAATCAATGGCATAAACGGCATCTTCGGTAGCAGTGTCACTCTCAAAAGAGGAGTAAGCACGTAAGTATTTATCCGCACCAGCCAAGAGAACATAACGCGTCCCCCCCTCTATATCTAATGAATAGTAGCCATCGGAGTGGGTAGTAGCCACAAGAGGAGTATCGGGATTCGTCTCACTTACAACACGCACGAAAGCCCCTGCAATGGGGTTTCCCTCGCGGTCAGAAACAATGCCCTCTAGAATCGTAAGAATAGCAGGTTGGGTAAAAGACCAAAGATGTGGACGCCCCCATGCATCCTGCCGAGAGGAGGAGAAATAGCCTTCGCTCGTATTACTCTTATCCGGCTTAGGATTAAGGGTCATGGCATAATCATCTTGAGGGGAATTAAGAGGTACTCCAAGATGCTCGCAAAGCCACTCTCCGGATGGCTGCAACGTAGCTCGATAGAGATCGTAGCCTCCTAGACCGGGATGACCATCTGAAGCAAAATAGAGCGTACTATCCCCTACAGCAAAAGGAGATATTTCATTGCCGGGTGTATTGATTACCCCGCCTATATTGGTAGGTACAGCACTCCCAATCTCTTCTACATTGATGTAATAAATATCTTTACCGCCATACCCTCCCTCGCTCACAAAGTAGAGTTTCTCTCCCGAAGCCGAGAGGGCTGGATGAGCCGCCATACGCAATGTATCGCTCCAAATCTCCAATTCTTTGCCCACACTCCAGCCTCCTTCTCCACTTTTTGAGGACTTATAGATTTTAGCCGTCTTGTCATAGAGATCGCTATACTCCGCCATCGTATAATAGAGAGTATTCCCATCGGGAGAAATGGCAGGCATCCCCTCGTCATTAGAGGTATTGACACCTCCGGAGATACTGTCGGGGCGAGACCATCGTCCTTGGGCATCTTGGTGAATATAGTAGAGGTCATTGGGCTTCTCTCCCGTAATGGCACTATTCTCTATCTCAGGGTTTTTGTTACGAGCCGAAGAATAAATAAAAGCACTTCCATCGGGTAAAAACGCTCCCCCGAAGTCGCTTCGAGAAGAATTTAAGTTGCGTGCTAAACGCACTTGATAGTGATACGGATTAGCTCGTAAAGTATCAATTCGGAGGCAACTCTCTCTCCCCAAATTGGCAAAGTAATCATTGGGATAAAGGGCATGAAAGGCCTCGTAATTTACAAGAGCATCCCGAGTGCGCCCGAGGCGTTGCTCCATCTCCGCAAGTCGCAAAAGCACAATGGAATCCGGATACTGATAAGAGCGCGCCGAAATATAAAAGGATTTGGCCCTCTGCGCATTGCGTGCCAAACGATAATTTTCTGCAGCACGGAAAGCAAAGAACGCCTTTTTCTCTTTGTCTTTGCGAGTCTGCTTGCGGTAGAGCTCACGATACAACTCAGCAGCCTCTCCGTAACGTCCCGCCTTGTGTGCATACTCCGCATCACGTATTTTACGCGCTGCGCACCCCCCCCCAAGCAAGAGCAAGAAAAAGAAAGCTCCAACGAGAAGAGCTACTGAATACCAATGATTTTGTGGAGTTGTATGCTTAGACGCCATGTAGGGTGTTGCTTGATATATTCAATACACTCTTCCAACGCATGAGGAGGTTGCGATATTGCTTCTCCCGGTTCGTAAATAGGACTTAAACAGTAGGTGTGTGCCGGCGGAAGGCTCTCTATTGCCGGAGGTAATGGAGCTGATGCTCCAAAGGGGAAACGCCACTCATCCACACCATGGGGGAAATTCTCCCACAAATGGGAAAAGGACTCGGGTTTGGCACTACACGTGATGTAGTCAAATCCATGGGGTACGGGGCGTGTACCATTGGTTTCAATGCTCTGTCTATACCCCTTTTGATGGAAAAAGCCGACCACCTCTTCGGTAAGATGCAGGGTAGGCTCCCCCCCTGTCCAAAGGATATTACGCGTGGGGAAAGAGGCAAGCTCTGCAAGAATTGCCTCCAACGACATTGGAGTAAAAGAGGAAAAATCCGTATCGCAATAGCTGCACCGAAGGTTGCAACCACTCAAACGTATAAATACCATCGGAAGCCCCACTTGTGCCCCCTCCCCTTGTAGGGAATAGAATATCTCGTTTACGGGAAGTTCGAGATGGCCTAGCATGGCAATAGGCGATAAGACGCACGGCACTTGGCGGTCTCTTCTACAGTACAAGCCACTAGAGTAACACCCGTACCCTCCAAATTGTGGGGAGCGACCTCCTCCACCAAATAGCGAGCCATCGCCTCCGCTGTTGGATTAAAGGGGACTATCACCAAATCCTCGGGGGCAATCTCCTTCAATTGAGGTAGAAGAGGATCTTCTTGCCAAAGCATCATTTTATGGTCCCAAGCCTCCTCTACCCAGAGACAAAGGCGTTCTTTGATCACACCAAAGTCTATCACACGCCCCAAGGAGTCCAGCTCAGGAGCTGTACAAACAAAGTGGATACGATAGTTATGTCCATGTAGATGGCGGCACTTGCTCTCGTGCCCTACAACGCGATGCCCCATGCTGATATCGTGGTATCGCTCGGCTGTGAGGAGACTTGGTCGGTTTTTATTCTCGTTCATCTTCATTGTTCTGTACGTAAAGGTACGACATTCCTCGCTAGTACTCTACACTGCCCTATCCCCCATCCTCTAAACAGGACCAGGAAAAGGGAGGAAAAGACAAACGATCTGAGCCTTTCGATCTCTCATTCAGTAGAAAGAAAAAAGCCCCTTTACCCTAGAGAGTGGTATAAAAACGCCTCCAAGGTAAAGGGGCTCTCAATATAGACGATTAAGTATGGAAACGAAAGGGATTACATATAATACTTCTCAGCCCCCTCTCCCTCTATAGGCACATCCCAAGATTCTTTGTAGAGATCCTCTATTTCCTCTCGGGACATTTCGTACTCGGCAGCGAGGTCATCAAGATATTCCTCCAACGTTTTAGGATCATCAGAGGGGCGCTTTGTCACTACTCGAATGGGGATCGTTAGCTCAAAAACCGAGAGTGCAGAGAAAGCCTCCTCCCAAGCATACGCAGAGCGGTAAGAGCCATTAGGTTTCTTCCTTTTAGGAGTTGCAAAGCGCACCATACGGAGGTGAAGATCGTAAGAGAGGTGCTTATCACGGAGCCCGATAAAAGGATTGCTCTCTTTGAGAGACTCCGGATCATCAAAGTAGCCCTTCAGTCCCAACTGCTTACGAGAGAGCTCTACCTTGTAGTCTTCACCGGGACGACTATACCCAAACATGCGATCTTCCGGATGAGTGTCACGATAGAAAAACTTCGCTCCCACCTTTTCGAAAGTCGTATTCACGAGAGGCCCCTCAACCTTACTCCCCGGGGTATATTTTCGGATATTGTCTACCATGATGAAGAGTTGGAAAAGATCCTCAGCCCCCTCCTTCACAAACATATTATTGACCCGCTTCCCCTCCTTATCGTAGCAAGTAAGCTCCAGAGACCAAATCACGTTCGACTTCCAACGGACAGGGTTGTTCCCTCCGGCTATACTATACCCTTTGCCATCAGCATTGAGTTTGAAATCAATCTTTTGTACCCCCTTATCGGGGAAATCGATATTAAGATAGGAAGGATTCCCATGGAACTCTGCCCCATGCAAGTGACCGCAATGCATCTCAATGCTGATCTTATCGGGCAAAACAAAGCTCGACATATTGGGCTTAGGATCGTTGCTACAACTAGAGATCCCTAGAGAGAAAGCTACCGACAATAAAAGAGTCGCAAAAACAGATCTCCTCATATTGCGTTTCTATCACTTAGTTATTGTAGGTCTATTGGGATGTACAACTCAAGATCGCGTGTACCCATAGTGCGAGCAGGTTGATCGAAGGGATAAAAAGAGTTTGTTGTTCGGTTAATCTTTGTCGAGGGAGGCAATACGTGCACCAGTACCACGTTCAAGAAAAAGTGATCCGGAGTGGCATCAGGATGTACATAAAAGGCACCCTCTAGCCCAATCGGATTACGTTTCCCCTCAAGTTGTAGCGTCTCTGCATACTTATAGGTGATAGCACTTGGTATGGTGCGATAGGTTTTCTTTGCCTCGTCTTTAAGCTCTCTACTTATAAAAAAGAACTGGTGCAGAGCCGCCTGCTCAGGGGTGATGTATTGAGCATTAATATCGGAGTCGGAGGCATTACGCAGCACAATTTCTAAGTGATACCATTGACCTCGCTTTAGTGCAAGAGGTGTGTGATTTGCTTTTTCATTGGAGAAGCTCCACGTAAAAGACGCACCCTTATTCGTAATCTTATCCACAAAGAGGGCGGTTGTATCTGCCACCTCACAAGGGGTAAAGATAAAATCGGTACTATAGGGTACCTCATGCCCACGCTCTTTTGCCTGATTTATCGGCTTTTCCGGGGTAATTTTTCCACAAGAACTAAGGGAAAACAGGAGCACAAATAGGGCAGTAGCGAAAGTTGTACAGAGCAGTTTTTTCATTGTCGTATATCTATTTGTTTTGTTATTCTAGAAGTAGTAACCTAGGATAAGCTGCACATCTCGCCCCTTCTCATGGGCAAAATAGCGAAACCTATTCGTGTACTCTTTGTAGAGCGCATTGAGCAGATTCTCCGCACGCAACGATACCTTCCACGATCTACCTTGACTCATAGTATGGGTATACTCTGCCGATGCTCCTAGTAAATGGTAGGCATCAGGCGTCGTGGGTAAAAAGTCTATTGAGGGGTCAAACCTCCACTGCTTTGTGACAAAAACCCAATCCAACCCAAACGAGAATTGGTTATGGGGAAAGAGATTATGGCTCTCCCATTGGATAGACTGGCGGTAACGGTCGGAGGGGATATAGGGTAAATATCCCCCGTTTTTGCGTTCTATAGCGCGAATCCACTGCCCTTCGAAAGTGTATTTCCACCCCCCGAATGGGTGCACCCTCAGTTGTACATCCCCGCCCCAAAAGCGAGCATCAACCTGCCGATAGCGAAAGATGGGAAAGACCCCGGCTACCAACTCCTTCACGGCAATGCCTCCCGTATTGGGGTCGTGCTCGGGGCTTGCAAAAATATAGTTGCCGATGGATTGCAAAAAAGCGGTTGCAGAGGCATGTATCCAAGAGTTGGCATAGCGAAGTTCGTTATTCCACTTCCAAGAAGCCTCGGGCTGCAGAGTGGCATCCCCCTCCTCATACGCTGCCGCTCCGTGATGCAAACCTTTGCTGTAGAGCTCATTGACATCAGGGGCTCTCCAAGCCAAACCAAGATTGGAAGAAAAGGTAACTCCCTCTAGAGGACGTACAAGACCCGAGAGCGAAAACGACGGGCTATTGTAGTGATGCTCCCCTCCATACTCCTCGCCCGAGAGCCCATAGCCTAGGGCATTGAGGTACTTATAATCGTAACGCACCCCAAGAGCAACCTCGTAACGGGGACGTTCCCATTTGCTAATACCATATCCCCCAAATGTAAGACCGGCGTAGTTGGGGATAAGGGGCACCGTACCGGTATTGGTCGTTTTATTCTGCTGCAATTGAGCACTAGAGCCGACAACAAAATGCAAGGGTTGCTCTTTAGAGGATTCCCAAATAGCTTGTGCACCATGACTTGCTAGTAGAAGCCCCAAAGCAGGCTTATGTGCCAGAGATCCCACTCGTATCTCAAACTCCTGTCGATCATCGTTCTGAAAGTCATATTGCATCCGCAATAGACTGCCCTGCTTTAGCTTGTACACTCCCGAGAGACGTACAAGCCAATGCTGTACCTCTTGCTTGGGAGCTGCAATTTTATAGCTGCGTGGGACAAAGACCTGAGGCTCTCCCAATTCAAATCGCTCCAAGAGATCTTCGAGGGTACCAATATGCGAACCCGTAAAAATACCGAGTCGAGAAGAATAGTAACTCACGAATAAATCCGTAGAAAAACGAGGACGATCAACGCCAAGCACTCCCGTAAAGCTACCTTCTCTAGCTCCTGTATTATTAAGCACATACTTCGCAGTTTCATAATCTCCGGCTACCGAATAGGCGGCTTGCGTGCGCCAGGTCAATCCCCGAAGAGCCGCTACGCTCCCCGAGAGATCACCATTGACCTCAGCCCCTCGGTCGTTAGATGTTGCCGAGAGAGAGAGTCGCCCCTTGAGAGGATCTCCCCATTTAGGTAGAGGGGCTGTCTCCAGCAGAATAACCCCACCTATGGCTCCAGCCCCATAGCGAATAGACTCAGCCCCCTTGATTACTTCAACACTCGTTGCCGTAGAGATATCCACCTCAGGAGCATGGTCGGCTCCCCATTGCTGCCCTTCTTGCCGTACTCCATTATTTATAAGGAGGATACGACTACTATGCATCCCCTGTATTACAGGCTTCATGATAGTTGCTCCGCTGCTGATACTGCTCATCCCCGGCACCTCCTGCAAGACCTTTGCAAGAGAACTCTTGGCCTCACTACGCAAAGCATTCTCCCCGAGGCGTACCGCAATAGTAGTGGACTCGCTACGCGGTTTATCGCCCACGACTACCACTTCATCAAGCCGTACAGGGACAAGATGCAAGTGTAGACCTTTGGCTTTTGGCTTAACGATGCTCTTATACTCATTGTACCCAACCATGCGAACCAACACCTCGCATCGCTCCTTTTGAGGGAAGGGAAAATCGACTTTTCCCTCACCATCTGTGAGGGCTCGTTGCCCCTCTAGCTGCACCAAAGCCCCAGGGATAGGATCTTCGGTTCCCTCCTCCACTACTACGACGGTAAAAGAGGAGGTTTTATCCCCTCTTTGCCCCCACGACAGAGAGGGGACAGAGAGAAAGAGAAGTGTAAAGAGGAGAAGGCGAGACCTCACCAAAAACGAATTGGGAATAGAGATAACGCCCTTTGCTATAGAGAATATCTTGATAAATTCCATCCTATGGTTTACCCTATTTTATCGGCTTAACTTCAACTAACTTGAACAAAGTCCAACTCAAAAACCAAGTGCAAAGATAGAATTTTATTTCGGACTTAGTCCAATCTTACCCCTAAAATACAAAGCTATTTTCCAATATAAAAGAAAGAAGCAAACCAAAATTAGAAAAGAGAAAGGAGAGACCTAAACAAAAATAAGTCTCCCCTCTCACGCTATTACTTCATATCAGAGATTTTAGTTTGAGGTGGTATAGACCTTACGCACCAAACGAGATCCATCAACAAAAACAACCTCCAAAATTACTATGGGAGAGCACCCCTCTATGGGTATAGTAACCTTCTTCGTATTGTTTGCCACAGCATGAAGCTTTCGACCTTGCATATCATAAGCTACTACCTTTGCCATTGCAGACGAAGAAGAAACAAGAAGGACATCACGACGAAGATTAACCTCAACCTCAGGAGTTAGACACTCTTCCGAATCAAGATTGGGAACTCCCACTCTCTTTACGTGCAGTAAAAAACGCGTCTCCCCTTGCCCCGGGTTATGAATAAAACTATACTCCGGCTCTTGCAAAAGATTATGCTTTGATCCATTTCTACGATCCTCCAACACCAGCTCTTCGTATACAGAAAGGTCAATAGCATCACAGCGAAGAGTCATTGTACCTCCTAAGTCAGCCTGGACTCCTATAGGGAAGGTAGCAAAATTATGATGAGCCATCTCGATAGCATTACGTTCCTTGCTCTCCGGATCTACAATAAAAAGAGTTGGAGCCGTGCCATACTCACTATTACTCAAAGCCGGAGCAGAAACCTCTCCCGACCAAAGAAGAGAAGCGGATGAAGTATGTTGCTCTGCATCTGTGACGTGGAAAGTAAGGGGCGAACGCGAAGCCTCTACCTCACTACTACGCAAGCCAATCTCCGCTTGTCCCATTCTCCAAGAAGGGAGGAGCACTGACTTATCAGAAGTCGTAGGGAAAAGAAGTTGCCCACTATTATCTCCCTGCTTGTGACGTACGACAATGGATTGCAAAGGTGCAATCTCTTTGGAGAGAGAAGAGACTCCTCCTCCCTTGTGATATACTTTCCAAGCATTGTTTTCAAAGATATAGTAGTAAGGTTCAATGACATTCTTATTCACCTCATAAAGTTTATCAAAGTCAATTGGGGTCATAAAGGGATTTCCCAACATCATCCACTCAGCAGAGTGTGTACCTTCACTTAGAGAGAGAGCATACCCCTCAGTAGTAATCCCCTCCACCATGATAGAGCCGATGCGTTTTAGGTTATCTTGCTCGAAGATGAACCGATGGGCATGCTCAGAACGTATAGCATCATCGTGCTTTTGTAGAGGAATAAGTGTAGACTCTCCAAAATAAAAGAAGCGACTTTGACGTCTGGCACTATTATAAAAATGCAATGAGATAGAGGAGGGTCGATTGGCATCGTCAAAGAAAGGAAGACGTATAATCCCCTTGAGTGTATTGAGGTTTTTATGATCCTTATAACCTATCTTACCGGTATCATAACCTCCCACTCTCAGAGCCATAGCATTGTTGTGCCCCGCTAATGGCTCTACAAGGCTAGCAATAGGTGTCCGGAAAGAGACATCTGTAGGAGCTGACGGAACAGTAGCAATCTTGAGGTAACGTTGCTTAGTCTTAGGATACCCAGCTAGGCCAAAGTCTCCTGATAGGATATCCTTGAGCGGTGCCGCTATCATGTACCATCTATTCCGTTCCATCAGCTTTTGATCGGAGGTTTCGTGACCGGAAGGCTTATGATAGGTAATAGAACCATCCGTGGCAACAATACCAAAGTTATAATCGATATAAGCACGAGAATAGGTCAGCTGCTGAGGTTGCCCAAGCTGCGCCCCATAGTGCATGTAAATCTTATCACACTCAGGGGCACCATACACATCACGTTGGGTAATGGAACCATCAAGATTGGGGTATGCCTTATCTACCACACTGGGGATATGCACAGTAGTACAGGGGGCAGGCACCGCTTGTATAGGAGCACCATTGGCTTCTGCCCAATTGTCTAGGTTGTGCCAGTTGGCATCCGTGGCATCCTTGCGCCACCATAGCTCACGAGGAGCAACTGAGAGGAAGAACTTAATCTCGATGTCTGAGGGGGTTCCTCCACAGTGAAGGGAGCCCACCTTCATAGTATATTCTCCGGAGTGAGCCGCAGTTGCAGAGGGGATATGGAGATTCTGCCCCTGTACAGTAGAGTGATCGGGAAGAATCCAAGTATACGTAACTGTTCCCGGTTCCCCCAGAGTTGCTACTCTCAGCTTTATTTCATCCCCCACACAATACTTACGCTGCTGCCCTTCACTCTCAATTACATCAGGAGAAGGAAGATCATACAACGCCAACCTCTCTACACTAAAGTTTTGGCACTCCAAATCGGTAATCTTTGCTGTAATCCTGTTGGGAATAGGGTCGGAAGCTGAACCTACAAGGTCAAAAGAGGCTCCCTTATGCACTTCATTCTTTTGCAGGGTCTTGGTTACGAAGGGGGTTGATGCACCATTCTTGGTCAACTCTATCTTCACCCCTCCCACATTATTGGTTGGACGCAAGAAAATACGCCCAGAGGCTCCTCCCGGACAAATGTAGCCAATGTAAGACTCTCGCTCGTAGGATATGGGAACCAAACTCATCGGAATCTTCTTCTCTTGCAAGCAGTCTCCGTCTTTTTTGAGGAGAATATTTAGCCCCTCCTCTTTGTATTCAGCTGTAATCTTGAGAGTTACCTCTCCATTGCCTTTTGGGAAATCTAGATAAAGCTCCTTAGGATCGAAGCCGTTATTATCAACAAAAAGTATGGCATCGTGATAGTCCCAAGCCCATTTATCCCCAGAAGGAAGGTTATGACGGATATCCTTTTTCTCCACCCCTTCCGGATACTTCTTTATGTATACAAAAGGTCTCGGATCTGCCACTCCATCTTTAAAGATGAGATTGGTCTTATTCTCTGCCGTAAAGGGATATATACGTATACGACCACACTCTGAGTTGGTAACTCGTGGTCTAAAGTTTTCCAACTTAGTGGTGTACTTCGGGCAAGTAGCCTTGAGGTCATACTCCACGTGGTAAGTCTTACCACAAGCTTCTACCTTGAAAACGTACTTGCCTGGAGGGGCAAAGATATGGCGACCAGCCTTGGCAAAATTTTCGGAGCGTTTGCCAAAAGGATAGAGGATCTCTATTTTGTCACTTGTATGAGGTACTCGAAATATTTCACCCACAGCAAATCCATCCTCGGCAGGTTGATAGCCAGTGGGAGCAGAGAGAAAAGTTATTTTGTTATCTCGGAAATCGGAGAGGAAAGGAGTAAGTCGCTTAAGGTGAATAGCACTCGAACGCTTCCCAGCACACCAGTCTAATTCATCCTTATCCTGCAAATTTCTATCAATCCCATACTGAATCTCCGGCCTCAAGCGCACTTCAAATATATGCACCCATCCACTGCCATCTGTCGCCTTGACGAAATACTGTTCGCCTGCTTTACAGCGATAGTTATTAAAATTGGTACTCTCATTCGGTCCTTTTATTTCTTTTCCATGCTTGAGATGATTCTTGTTCTTATCAAGCAACTCCGTCTTAATAGGATAACAAAACATCTCTTTCTTATGTATTTGCTCTCCTACATTAAGATAAAAATCGGTAGAGCAAGGTTCAATGGAGGAGAACCAGCGATTTGTAAATCGTGTATATTCTGGCCTCTCATTGATTAGCAATTTGCGAGCGCGGTACCCCTTAGGCATGATCTCCTGAGTAGTGGCATCCTTCAACCTGAAGAACAAAGCGGGCCACAAGGCTTTATTAACAGTACCAGTGCTGCTATCATAACCTACTTCACCCCAATTTTTCCCCTCAGGGATCTTACCGTAGACTTCCTCTATTTTATTTTTGTCTCCGGCATCTTTCCCTGCCTGGAAAGGAGCTGTGCCCACAGGATAGTAATGTGTAGGCTTAGCATCATTGTATGCCCATCCATATTCGTAGTATTTGGCTACCGTATCCCGAGGTGAAACCTCTCTCTCAGGGTGAGTTTCGGAAAGATCTTTACCACGTGGAGCCAGGTAGGGCAGAAGTTCCTCATCCTTACTGCTCCACTCATCGGGGCGCAATGCTCTGTATCTGTAAAAAAACCAACGACAATGTCTTCTAGTTTCTGTTGAGGAATAAGCATCTCTCTCAAAAGGCAATTTCACATGACTACCATGTCCATCATCTCCAAAAGGCACATCATGTTTCACCTCCTCCATCTTGATAGTTTGCACTTCCAACCCTCCACAATCATCCGTTACTTGGAATTTATAAGTACCCTCAGGAAGGTCATAAAAATAGACTGTCTTTCCAGGAGTAAGTGTACTAGACTTTTTATTCTTAGGCTTATTGTACTCTGAGGGCATATCTATGACCTTTACATTGTAAGGGGGACGATTCCCACCATGGACGCGCACTGAGATTATGCCCGTGTAGGCTCGATGCCCATTGCGTTTGTAGTGACGAAGCGTCTTGCGCTCCATTTTGATTGCCACAGTGGGCTGCTTGTAGTCACTAGTGATGCGAGCCTCTTTTGGACCGACATTGATAGTTGTATTATTTTTGAATGTAATACGAGCATAAGCCTTGTATTTTCCTTCCTTTAGATTGTGGAAAGTATAGTTTAAGACATAGGAGCCCGTTCCAGTGCCTCCATAACTATGATTCTGGTCATCTCGGAGATCGTATGTAATGCTACGAATCTCATAGGGCACTCCCGGCTTCTTCTTAATATGAATGCTCACCTCGCCATCTTGCGTACAATGTGCATTCTTAGTCGTAGTAGAGATCTCAATATCACTTGGCTGCTGTGCAAAGACAGGAATTGAAAACAATGCAAGTAACAACGCAAGTGCAGATTGTCTCCTCTTTCTAGAAAAAAAAAGAGGAGCAAGGTGCCCAAATTTCATTTGAACTGAAAGGGTTCGTTTCATTTCTTCGTGATTAATATATCATACTATAATGTGCATAGCCCAAAGAGGGAAAAGTACACTTTTCTTCCCATGAGCCTTGCTACAAACCTTGGATGGAACACAAACTACTAACTCCTCAATATGAGGAGGATACCTAAAACTAGGGGCAAAGGTAAAAAAATGATTTTGAATTATCAAAGCTATTTTTCGCCAAACAAATAGGGGGGGGGTAATCAATTGTATATCAATAAGTTACAAAAAACGGTGTGACAAAAAAATTTTTTGGCACACAACTTCTATCTGCGAGTCTGGCAAGATAGAAAACAGATGAGTGCAAAAAGGTCTTGGCTCTAGCTCAAAGGCAAAAAAATCACTGCCCTAAAATGAAAAAAGTCCTGCCCTATAACTTACCTCCATACTGCCTGTGAAATAAAAAAATTCTGCCCTATACGGGAAAAAATATAGGGCAGCACTTTAAGAGGGTTTCACGCACCCTCCTACGAAAACTCTTGGTAGAGATCCTTTCATTTGATTATAAGGGGATGGCTATTCATCCACTGCGAGTACAAGAGCCGTCAGGCTCTCGGGAGCTGTGAGAGCCAATGTGTCCGCAGCCGCCACTAGGGTTGCTCCCGTAGTAAGCACATCATCGACGAGCAGAAGGCGGCTCCCCTCCGCCGGCACATCGCGCGACAGGGAGAATGCCCCTACCATTGAGCGCAAGCGATCCTCACGCCCTAACATCGTTTGGCTGTGCCTCCCATTCCGTTGGAGTGTCTCTGTTGCAACGGGTATTCCACTTGCCATACTTACCCCTCGGGCTATAGTTTCCGCTTGATTGTAGCCCCTCAGGGCTTCTCTTTTGGGATGCGTAGCAATGGGGATCAATAGGTCGTAACGCTCCGAAGAGAGAGCAAAACGATGAGCCAAAACACGCCCAAGGGTAATCCCAAGAGCTCTATTTCTTTGGTATTTGATACTATGTACCACCTCCTGCACCGGATTGCTACGGCTAAATTGATAACCGGCCAGGAGTTGCTCAAAAGGGAAAACTCCTCCTTCTAATCGGTCGGCTGCATGCAGCAATTTATCGTGATAGAGAGGGAGAGAGAGGAGGCAATCCGGACAAATCCCCTCCATCTCGGGGGCAAGAAGATGGTGGCACACCGGGCAATACTGGGGATAAACGATCTCCAAACAAGCCTTGAGATAGATCTGCCAACGCCCGGGAGGAGCATAATGATAGGTACGAATAGACACTGCTCTTAGCCTAGAACTCCTTAAGAATAGAGAGTATCTCATCGAGATCAAAACCCCGATTCATTGCCCAAGTAATTACCTTGCGTTGTATTTCATCCGGAGTAGGATCGTCAAGCGAGAGTAGCTTTTTGGTAAGCATCTCTCTCAGAAGTCGCGGAGCATCCTCCTCATCCATTACCTCCCGCACAATGCGCACCACAGCAGACTCGGGCAGGTCTCTCTGTAATAACTCTTGCTTAATTTTGAAGGGTCCCCAACCCGAGAAGCGCAACTTATCGGAAGCAAAAGCATGAATAAACCGCTCTTCGTTGATAAAGTTGTCGGCCTTGAGTTTTTCGATAATGAAGCTGTGATCTTCGGCATCAATGCCATGACGCCAAAGCCATTGTGCTACTTCTGCGGAGCAACGTTCTGCACTAGAGCAATAAGAAGAGACCTTGCGGTATAGGTTTTCCGGAGTCATTAGGGAGTAAGTGTAGCGGTGAGAAATCTCGACTTTCCCGAGAGATCGGGCAAAAGAGTTGCTGAATAAATATGAGGAGCTTCTGCAAAAATGGCAAGAGTATCCTCAGCAAGAAGAGCATTTAGCTCTAGGTAAATATGGGCAGATGGTTGCACAAGAAGCCGTGCTGCGGCTTGGCATATCGCCCAATAGAAAAGCAGAGGATCTGCTTCCGGAGCAAAGAGGGCAAGGTGCGGCTCATGCTCCAAGACGTGAGGCTCCATAGTCACAGCCTCGGTAGGCTGGATGTAGGGAGGATTGCTGACGATAATATCCAAGGGAGGGAGAGACGAAGCCCAAGAGCCCACTTCGAGCATATCCCCACGCAAGAGTTGGGGCGTAGAAGAACCCAAGCCTGATCCGTCAAAATTTCTCCGAGCTATGGCGGCAGCTTGATCGCTTTTCTCTAGAGCGAACACCTCCGCTTGGGGCAACATCTGTGCTAGATACAGAGCAATGCAACCGCTACCCGTACCCAAATCGAGAATGCGCAACCCCTTCTGTCCCCTATGTCGCTCTACGATGGTGGCACAAAGCTCCTCCGTCTCGGGTCGAGGGATCAGCACCCCTGGAGCGACAAAGAGATCAAGCGCGCCAAAAGGGGCATGACCCAAAATGTATTGAATAGGCTCGTGGTACAATAGACGCTCTACAGCCCCCCAAAATTGCTCCTCCAGCCCCTCGTCCAAAGGGTTCTCCGACGCCATAAGAAGCTGGGTACGAGAGATCGACAAAATTTCTTCTAGAAGAATACGGACAAGCGAGCGCGCCTCCTCCCGAGAGTAAAGAGAGGAAAGTCGAGAAAGGGCTTCAGTCTGAATCGAACCTACCGTGTGCATCAACGTTTACGAACAAAGAGGAACGAAACGTGCGCCAACAAGGTAGGGATGAGTCCAAAATGGCGGCGCATAATAGCAAAACGCTCTCGAAGCGAACGCCAATGCTTCTGCTTGGAGAGCCCTCCTGCCAGGTAATCGACTAAAACAGTTTGAACCTGCCGATTCTCACGCGAACGCTCAAGCATGCGCAAACACCAGTCGTAATCGGAACTCAACGTATAGGAAAGATCGTAGGGAAGAGCGATACGACGAGCCACCACAAAAGCTTGATGACAAACCAACATGCCTCGTAAGAAGTCTTTTTTCCGAAGATTATGAGGGGGGCGTAGGCGGCGAAGCCCCAGTTCCTTGCGCTCTTCGTCCACAATCATAGTGCCTCCATAGACAATATCGGGCGCACTCCCCTGCTCTATTGCCTCTACCACTTCTTGCACCGTGGTCTCCCCTCGCAGAGAATCCCCGGCATTGAGGAACCAAATATAGTCCCCTGTTGCCCTACAGATCCCCTTATTCATAGCATCATATAAGCCTCTATCCGGCTCACTTGTGATAAGAGCCTCAGGATATATTGAGCGCACCAAGTCTAGAGAATTGTCGCGCGAAGCCCCATCCACCACGATGTACTCAATATGAGGATAGGTCTGCCGAGCTACACTCTCAAGCGTAGGTAATAGCGTACTCTCTGCATTGTAACAGATCGTAATAAGGGAGATCTTAATCATACATTATACTAACGCAGATTCCCCGCCGGCTATTGTGAATAGGGCTAAGAAGGGCACAATTCTCTCAAGAGGGAAAGAAAAAGGACTACAACCTCACACTCGGGGAGAGGTCGTAGTCCTATAGAGTAAAAGGAGATGGCGACTACACTAGCGCACCAACACCTCGCGAGTAGTATTCCCTATCTCTACAATATAAGACGAAGAGGGGAGAGCAAAAGTAGCATACCCAGCCACTTCGGTGGCGTGTAGACAAACCCCATCGAGCGAGAAGATACGTACCCAAGTGGGCGTATCAACCATAAGATGAACTTTGCCCGAAGCACCCCACACCTTAGCAGAGGTAGCCTCAACCTCGTCTACACTAACACCCTTAACACCGATAATCACGGGAGTTGTAATGGCAGCTCCATTGAGCACAAGGCGGTCGCCCTCCATCTTTGCCCCCTCGGGAGAGAGGATGGCACAATCTTCGAATGTAACAGAAGAGCTCTTATTTATGGCTCCCTTTGCACCCAAGATTTTAACCTTGGCCTTTTTGAAAACAAGACTACCCGGGTAGGACAGAAGCCCGGTAATAGCATTATCGTCACTCTCAAGATCCACATCAACACCTTCTTCTATCGTAAGAGTGGCTCCGCTCAAAGCAATGGCGGCACTACCGGTTTTCACTTTGAGGGTTCCCTGCCCCTTGATGAGGGCATTGGTAGAAAATGCCAATCCAAAGTAGGGAGTCTCAATCGTATTGGTACCATTAACCACGATAGTAATATCCTCTAATTTGCTGGCTGCATTGATACCGGACTCTCCAGCGGTTGTCTTGAAAGAGAAATTGTTAAGCGTGAGAATCCGATTTTCCACATCATAACGAACAGAACCATCCCCAAAGAGGTCTTCGTAATTTTCGCTTGTGAGCATCTTTCCTCCCACGAAGAGGTAGTCAATAGTTTTATCTATCAATACTTTTTCTTTACAGATAGCCCCATTGAAATAAATAGCTCCCTTATCCACCTTAGCTCCCTTGGGAGTATGGATATGGCACCCCTCGAATGCGACTTCACCAAATCCGGACAAAGAGGCCGTACTCCCCTGTAACTCAACCTTGGCATTCGCAAACGACAATTTATTCTTATCGCCTAAGAATCCATATACCCCCTCTGCAATAATAGAAGTACCCTTCACGGTCAATCCCTTGGTTGCCTTAAGTGCAGCTTGCTCCTTAGACTTAACGTTGAGAGAGCCTTCTCCCCTTATTTCCACATCAGCCTCAAGCAGGATAGCATCGCTAGACGTAGCACTCAACGTATTCGCACCCTCTAGAGCGATATACAAATCCGACTTTACCTCAAGAGTAGGCTTATCCCCACCCTCTAAAGTAGCATTGCGTAGGAAAAGAGTCTTTGTCTCCGCAGTGTAAGCTACAGTGCCATCACCCAATATATCGGCAGCATTGCTGGCATTTACTTTTACTCCTTTTACCGTAATATCGTAGTCTACACCTACCTTTTCTATCACGACTTGTTCCGTGCAGGCCTCTTCACCAATAACAACAAATCCTTCTACAATCTTAGCATTGGCTGGTGCTGTAATCACACAATCTTCGAGTTTAATATCCTTCAAGTCTGTGATGGAGCCCCTATCTCCTTTAGCCTTTAAAGTAGAAGCTTTGACTACAAGGATTTCGGAGAGCCCCATATCTCCTGTAATACCCCAAGCTCCCTTTACATCTACGGTACAGCCGCCTTCTATAGTAAGGTTAGAATTATCTAGAAAAATAGCAACCGCAGCAGATGCATCATAAGAGAGAGAGCCACTACCCTTAATTATGTTATTAAGACTAGAGAGCTCAAGGCGTCCACCTTTAGAGGTAATCTCATTATCCCCTTTCAGTTCGATTATAAAATTGTTTAGCTCAGACGAGGTCTGAATGGGATTTGTAGAATCATCAATCGCCATCTTTACTCCCTCAAGAGTAAGCGTAAAAGTCGACGCATCATAGCTGATCTTACCCGTCCCATTGCCAATCTCCTTTACAATCTCTTTCATAAGATCGGCAGCATTGTCACTAGTTACTTCCACACCTGCAACAGTTACTCCGAGCAGCTCCTGCGCCCAAATGGAAGTAGTTCCCATTGCTGTAAGAGCCACAATGGTTGCCAAAAGCAGCACAAACCGTCTCTTCATAACAAAGTAAATCTCTTTCATTTCTAATCTATTTTTAGTTCTCAAATTCAAATGTTTCTCTCTAAAAACAATGCCTTCAGAAGGCCTCCAATCTGGGGGAAAATCAATACATAATAATATCCTAACAGCATGAGGATTTATTTTTCACACCCTCATCTGAAGCTCAAGAAGGTTTGTACTCTGAGCGCAATATTACAAAAACAATTTCTAATCCACGCCGAAAAAGAAGAAAACATAATCTATTGTTCTGCCCCGATGAGGATAATAAAAAGAAAAGTCTTCCGTTTTACAAGGCAACCTAAATTGATTGGAACCGAAGGATCTATGTCACTACTACACAAAGGGGCTCTACCCATTTTAAGTCCTTGAGACAAATCCATAAGATTAATGGGAACTCTGTCAGAAATACTAGAGAGCCCCAAACGATATTACACACAACTTCTTTACTATGTGTTTTTTGGCAAACGAACGCGAAAGGAATAGTTCAAAGAGAACAAGAAGAGAAATCCGTATGTCAAACGAGATTATTTAATATCTTTATGCCATTGATGGAGAAATGTGTTGTACAATGAAAAGACAAGTAATGTTATTGCTTTCCGTTATGTTATCTATGCTAACGGCTTTTGCACAGGAACATGTCGGAGGGATGGTTAGTGGTCAAGTTAAATCCACCTCAGGGGACGAGCTTATCAATGCCATTATTACATTTAAGAATCTCCAAGATTCAACGAAAATTTATCCTACGATATGTGATGTACAAGGACGTTACCATCAGGAATTACCTTACGGCGAGTACTCATATGTTATTTCTTATATCAGAGAAAATTACACTCCTGAAAAGAATAGGATTTTGGTAAATAAATCGAATATAGAAATCCCGGAAATAAGTATCAATCTTAAAGATAAAGAGCTGAGTGAGGTTGTTGTAACGGCTAAACGCCCCTTTGTTTCATACAATGCTAGTGTCGCTCGATATAATCTATCTGCGAATCCGGCATCCATCGGAGGAAATATTTTGGATGGTGTAAAGTTGATACCAGGAGTACAAATACAAGAAAGTGGAGGGTTGTCTATTTTTGGATTCTACAACCTAACAGTAGCTGTTAATCGTCAGGTGCTCAGATTATCAAATGAAGAGATACAAGCATATCTTGCATCCTTGAGTGTAACGGATGTAGAAGTGGTGGAGATTATTCGTCATCCGGGACCAGAATATGGTATGCGAGGAGATGCCATTTTGAACATCATCACAAAGAAAAAGCCAAATGAAGGAATCAGTGCTTTTATATCTATGGATGCTATCTACAGAAAGCTACTATCCGAAAATGCACGTATAAGAATCAACTATAACAAGAAGAATTGGAGGAATTATGTATCCTATCAATTTTTTGACACACGCCATCAAGAGACTCTTACAACCTCCATTGGAGCAGATACAACAACGACCAAGCCTTATAGAGGACATAGTCTTCAAACTGGTATCGAATGGCAAATCACACCCAAACAACAGATTGAAGCAAGAGGTCATTTATCTCTTTCTAAAGAGAATATCGATTACAATCATACGAATAGGATCGATATGAATCGAAAAGTTGCTACTTTGAATTTGTATCATACCTTGTCTGAGAAGAATTGGGATTGGAAAAACTATGCAGATTACACATTTAGTAGTAATGGTCGGAATTATTTTTATGGTAACACAAGCAATAATTCATTACAAGATAGATTCCATTATCTCCGCATAGCGTCCGACTTTATCTATTGGCCGACCCCGACACTGGGAGTTCTAATCGGAGGAAGTCAAAATAACATGTGGTTTGTAACCCAATCGACAATGAAGGCTGAGCTCCTGAACAATGCTTATGATGAAAGTAATACTTCTGCCTATCTTACTCTACGTTATCGTAAGGGAGATATTGATGCATATGGAGGTGTTCAATTCAATTATGATCAACAGAAAGGTATTGCTCAAGAAAGAATAAGTCACTTTGATAATACATATCATTGGCAACCCTATTTCAATTTTGCTTATGATATATCACGCAATCACCGAATTTCCACCTCATTACAAACCTACTACCGACGCCCCTCTTTTCGAGACTTGATGCCTTACGCCTCCTATTCCGGATTCTTGTACAGATTGGGAAATTCCGATCTCAAGAATAGTACAAGGCATAATCTTTCTCTCAATTATGCTTACATGAGGGCTGCTACATTAGAAATAAATCTATCTAATGAAAGGTGTCCAATAATAGAATACCTAACGCCATATAATGGAGGTTATGCTCTAACTAAAACAAATCTAGATTATAGTCGGTATCTACGAATTGTGGCAGGAGCTCCAATCCCAATTATCTACAAAGAGGATGGACTGCAATGGATAGCATATACTTACATTGCTTACCATGTACAACAGGACAAAGGGGAAGTAAATGCCCTAGATTACAATCGTACATTCACAGCTTATTACGCACAACACAAACAATCATTAAATCTTCCATCTCAGTGGTATTTCGACGCTCAAATTACCTACTATAGCCCTCTCTTCTTGGGAGTATATAAAACCGAGAAACAGTGGTGGATAAACTTTTCCATTAGTAAACGTATCCAAAACTGGAAGTTCTCTCTCAATGGATATGATATACTGAATACAAATATAGCCAAAGGTGAAATAGTAGGTATGAAAAGTCCTATCTCCTTTGTCCAAAACTGGCATAGCCCTAAAATCACTTTTAGTATAAGTTGTACTTTGGGTAACAAGGGTCTCAAAACGTCCGATCGTAAAAATATAAATAGCGAATCTCGTCTTAGTCAATCTGCCAATGAGGGGATGAATCTACAACAATAGATGATGGTCACGGGCTATTGCATATAGAAAAGATATGATGATATAGGATAGCTTCCGACAAAACACAGCCCATTATTCTATCCCGATGAGGGTAAGAAAAAGAAAAGCGTTACCCCAAAAATGGAGTAACGCTACCTAATTTTCTGAAAACTCTGGGCCTAATTCGCCCTAAAACTCACTTGTAAAATGGAACTTGATCTCGGGGAAGTCCTGTTGCGCCATCTGCAATACATAACCGGAGTCCGCCAAGAAAACATCTCGTCCCTCTCTATCGTACGCCATGTACTGTGCCTTACGTTTTTTGAAATTGGCAAGCACTGCGGCATCACTACTCTCTATCCAACATGCTTTGTATAAGTGGATAGGCTCCCAACGACACTCCGCACCATACTCATGCAAGAGGCGATACTTGATCACTTCGAACTGGAGCTGCCCCACTGTACCAATGATGCGACGACCATTAAACTGATTGATAAAGAGCTGTGCAACCCCCTCGCCCATCAACTGATCCACGCCCTTGATAAGCTGTTTTTGCTTCATGGGGTCGGCATTCTCAATGTATTGAAAAAGCTCCGGGGAGAAACTTGGTAACCCTCGGAAGTGTAGCGACTCGCCCTCTGTCAGCGTATCGCCAATCTTAAAGTTACCGGTATCGGGCAATCCCACAATATCTCCGGCATAGGCATCATCCACAATTTCTTTCTTCTGTGCCATAAAGGCGGTAGGAGAAGAAAAGCGGAATTGCTTATCGAGACGGATGTGACGATAGTATTTATTGCGCTCAAAACGCCCCGAGCAAACCTTAACAAAAGCGATACAGCTGCGGTGATTGGGATCCATATTGGCATGGATCTTGAAAACAAATCCGGAGAAAGGTTCCTCGCGCGGATCCACAATGCGCTCTTCTGCTTCTGTGGGTTGTGGCGACGGAGCAATGCGTACAAAACAATCGAGCAGTTCCCTGATACCAAAGTTATTGAGAGCAGAGCCGAAGAAAACAGGAGCTAATCGACCCGACAAATACTCGTCTGAAGCGAACTCAGGATAGACGCCCTGAACCAATTCAAGTTCATTACGAAGTTGATCGGCAGAAGCCTTCCCTATGTACCCCTCTACCTCAGGGGTAGATATATCTTTGATGGAGTGGATATCGTCGGAGACATGCTGCTTGTCGCTTTTGAAGAGACAAAGCTCTTGAGAGAATAGGTTATACACACCCTGGAAACGCTCTCCCATACCAATGGGCCAGCTCATCGGGCAAACGTGAATCCCCAATTCTTCTTCCACCTCATCCAGCAACTCAAAGGCATCTCGCCCCTCACGGTCTAGCTTATTGATAAAGACAATAACGGGCGTGTGCCGCATACGACAGACCTCCATCAGTCTACGCGTCTGCTTTTCTACCCCTTTGGCACTATCAATTACGATAATAACGCTATCTACCGCCGTAAGGGTACGAAAAGTATCTTCCGCAAAATCCTCGTGACCCGGGGTATCTAAGATGTTTATCTTATAGTCTCCATATTGGAAGCCCATCACCGAAGTTGCAACAGAGATTCCACGTTGCCGCTCAATCTCCATCCAGTCGCTAGTGGCCGTTTTACGGATTTTGTTGCTCTTGACCGCACCTGCCACATGGATCGCCCCCCCGAAGAGAAGGAGCTTCTCTGTGAGGGTTGTCTTACCCGCATCCGGGTGCGAAATGATGGCAAACGTACGCCGCTTGTCAATCTCTTGCTCGAAGGAAGACATATAATATTCCTAGGCTCTCTCGTTGTTACTTTGCGATGCTCACAGAGCGCGTTTCACGTATTACAGTAATCTTAACCTGCCCTGGGTAGGTCATTTCATCCTGTATCTTACGTGCTATCTCATTGCTGAGTTGCTCAATGTCTTTGTCATTAGTCTTGTCAGCCCCCACAATTACGCGCAATTCGCGCCCCGCCTGGATGGCATAAGTTTTAACCACTCCGGGATAGGAGAGCGCGAGCTGCTCAAGGTCATTAAGACGCTTGATATAGGCCTCAACAATTTCCCGACGAGCACCCGGGCGAGCACCACTAATGGCGTCACAAACCTGTACGATAGGAGCCAGTAGAGAGGTCATTTCTACCTCGTCGTGGTGAGCACCTACGGCATTGAAGATCTCGGGTTTTTCTTTATACTTTTCGCAGAGCTTCATCCCTAGGATGGCGTGTGATAGTTCGGGTTCGTCGTCGGGCACTTTACCAATATCGTGGAGTAGACCTGCACGCTTCGCCTTCTTAGGATTAAGCCCTAGCTCACTTGCCATAATGGCACAGAGGTTGGCAGTCTCACGAGAGTGCTGCAACAAATTCTGACCGTAGGAGGAGCGATACTTCATCTTACCGATAAGGCGTACCAACTCGGGGTGAATACCGTGTACCCCAAGGTCAATTACAGTACGTTTACCCGTCTCGATAATTTCTTCTTCTACCTGCTTACGCACCTTAGCTACCACCTCTTCGATACGAGCGGGGTGGATACGTCCGTCTTGTACAAGCTGGTGCAGAGCAAGCCGTGCGATCTCACGACGTACGGGGTCGAAGCCCGAGAGCACAATAGCTTCGGGAGTATCATCCACAATGATCTCAATACCCGTAGCTGCCTCAAGAGCGCGAATATTACGTCCTTCACGACCAATAATTCGCCCTTTTATTTCGTCATTATCAATATGGAATACACTTACCGAGTTTTCGATAGCCGTCTCTGTAGCGACCCTCTGGATAGACTGTACAACGATGCGTTTTGCCTCCTTGTTGGCAGTCATCTTAGCCTCTTCTACAATCTCATTAACGTAGGCCGTAGCCTCGTCTTGCGCCTCAGCACGCATCGTCTCAATGAGTTGCTCCTTAGCTTCAGTAGCACTAAGCCCGCCGATATGCTCCAACTGATTGCGTTGTTGGGCAATGAGCTCATTCAATTCTTCCTGACGGTGCTCTACTACATCCTGCTGTGCAGTAAGCATCTCGCGCACCGCATCTAGCTCGCCATTCTTCTTCTCTAGCTCGCACTGACGCTCATTGAGATCCTCCTCTCGGCGCTTTAACTTGGTGTGGCGGCTGTCAAATGCACTATTTCGCTGCTTCGTCTCACGCTCCAGTTCCTCCTTCAAGCCTTGGAACTTTTGCTTGAGCTCCTTCATTTTTTCTTTCTCTAGAGCATCCGCTTCTCGTCTTGCATCCTTACGAAGACGCTCTATTTCTCTCTTTGCTTCGGCCAACTTTGCCTTGTAGAGGTTGTCTGCCTTACGGCGAATCAATAGCCAACCTACTACAGATCCTACAATGAGGAGGGCAATGGCTCCAATTAGATATCCCATAATCTGTCTCTCTTTGTCCGAACTCGAAAAAGGGACTCTCTCCCTCTTAGCAAGCCGGTTTGTTTACTTTGCCTCCATGACTTTTCTTCTTTGAAAGAAGAGAGGCACATGATTTCCTCACCCTACAACAGAGAAAAATCTCCCCCTGTGAAGGACATTCCAACTTAACACAAAGACTATCGGATATTGGGATAAAAGGAATAGAAGCACTCGCCTGAGGCACAATTAGGAGCCATTTGCTCCCTATCCCCTTAGCAAGATCCACCTCTCTACACTACGAGAGTGAAGGTAAATCGTCTACGAGGGTTTTGTACTGCTCTAAGAGCGTCTCGGCATCCGTGCACAACCTAGCCAAGGACTCTTCTGTATCGGAGTGATCGGCTCGTTGGGTTGTAAGATCCAATAAATAAGCGGTCTCCAACAACGCCATAAGACGCGGTTGCTCCGTGATCTGCTCCATACTCCCTCCGTAGAGACGACGGTAATGAAGGATACGATCCGTAGCAAAATCAGCAGCTCTGCGGTATCCACCATCTTGGGAGACGGGGATTCTCTTAAGATTAAGCTCTACACTATCCACTATAATCCTCGCCTTCATCGTCGGTTCGGATTCTGTAGCTACGCTCGAGCTCTTACGCTGCACAATAGGTTTTTGAGACATACTTTTTCTTTTTTATGTGTATGCTACACATGCTCTCTCGTCCTACGCATCGCTTCCTTTAAGCCGTTCTCTTCCATCATAGGGACACTTCCCTCAACTCTCGGAGAGGCTCTTTCTTCTCCGGCTTCTTATTCTGTCTCCAAAAGGCGTAGGGCCTCTTGGATGTTTTTTTTCAACCCTACAAGACGCTGACGAGCATCTGCCCAATCTTTGTCTTGTGCAATAATCATCCGAGCTGTAAGCAAAGCGTTATTCTTTTGCTGCTCCGTAATCAAGCTCTCCTCCAGTCTCAAACGCTCCCCTTCAAGGTACTTCACCCGAGCTTGTAGCTCCGAAATGTACACCTGTTGGCGCTCCAAAAGCTGCGAGAGACCTCCAAAAGCACGCTCCAGCCGCTGCAAATACTCTGCTTCCTGCCTAGTCATTGCTAAGTCTTCTTACGGCAAAGGTACAAAAAAGATGGAATAGGCAGGTGAAAAGTCCCCACCAAAGGATCCCTATATGACAGAAAAAGGAGATAGCTGTAAAGCAACCTCCGAATTTATAGCCCTCCAAAAGGCAGCCGGGGTGAAGCTATACTGCTAACTCCTCTAATAAGGATCGAATAAAGAGACTTACATAACTTTTTCACCGGAGGAACTACAATCCGTCTAAGAGAAAGGTATAAAAGTCTCCTTATCCACTATGAAGATAGAATAAAATGATAGGAAATGGATCAAATGGGGCTCCAAGAGAAAAAAGCATTGAGGAAGAGTTAGGCTGAGTAGCTCCTACAAAAAGAACTCCTCTCCCCATGGCAAGAGACCACAAGGAGAGAAGTTTTTCTTATTAAGAGGGACCGATTAACCGAGCTGCGCGATGGCACGCTCAATACGTCGGATGCTTTCTTCTCGCCCGAGCAGGTAGATAATCTCGTTGATATGAGGCCCCTTGGGAGCCCCAACAAGCGCTAGACGAAGGGCATTCATCACCCCTCCCATACTATACTCTTTGGCCTGAATGAAACTATTAAGAGCCTCTCCCAAAGCCTCGCTTTCGAAGGTGGTTTGAGCATTCAATAGATCAATAATTTCACGCATTTGAGCCGAAGACTCAGCCTTCCAACGCTTCTTCACCGTCTTTTCGTCGTACTCCTCGGGCGCCAAGAAGAAGAAATAGGTCTCATCCCAAAGCTGAGGAATCAATTGTACTCGGTCTCGAACCACGCTGAGGATGCTCTCAAGGTTGGCAGGTGCGGCTACATGATGCTGCTCCAAAACAGGAGTAAATAGAGCAGCAATATGCTCAACAGGAGCCTCCTGCAAGTAACGATGATTGAACCACTTGCCCTTCTCGAAATCGAACTTAGCCCCCGACTTGCTGCACTTATCGAGCGAGAAAGCCTCTATCAACTCCTCCCGAGTCATCACTTCTCGGTTATCTCCGGGGTTCCACCCCAAGAGGGCGAGGAAATTGACAACAGCCTCGGGCAGGTAGCCACTCTCACGGTAGCCCATAGAAACGGCCTGACTCTCAGGGTCGTGCCACTCGAGAGGGAATACGGGGAAGCCCAATCGATCGCCATCTCGCTTGCTGAGCTTACCATTTCCTTCGGGCTTAAGAAGCAGGGCAAGGTGAGCAAATTGGGGCATTGTATCTTCCCAACCCAACGCTCTATAAAGGAGCTTGTGCAAGGGGGCACTAGGTAACCACTCTTCCCCTCGTATCACATGGGTAATACCCATTAGGTGGTCGTCCACAATATTTGCAAGGTGGTAGGTAGGCAGGTCATCGCTACTCTTGTAGAGCACCTTGTCGTCTATAATAGACGAATTGATGCGCACCTCACCACGGATTAGGTCGTTTACCACCACCTCTTCTCCGGGCTCGATCTTGATACGTACCACATAGGGCACTCCGGCCTCTTCGAGAGCACGGATCTCCGCCTCACTGAGCACAAGATCGTTTTTCATGCTATTGCGGGTAGTGGCATCGTACTGGAAGTTGGGGATTGCATTACGAGCAGCCTCTAGCTCCTCGGCTGTATCGTAGGCCTTGTAAGCCTTGCCTTCGCGCAATAGTTGAGCTACGTATTCACGATAAATATCTCGGCGTTCACTCTGGCGATAGGGGCCACACTCACCTCCTACACCCACACCTTCGTCTATCTCTATCCCAAGCCAATTGAGTGCTTCTAATATATAGGCCTCGGCACCCGGCACAAAACGCTTGCTATCCGTATCCTCAATACGAAGGAGCATATCGCCACCAAAATGACGAGCAAACAAGTAATTATACAAAGCTGTACGCACCCCTCCGATATGGAGTGGCCCCGTAGGACTGGGTGCAAACCGCACGCGTGGCTTTTGGGAGGTTGAAGTCATATTCTCTTCTTTCTCTAGTGTATTGTGTTATTCTTTTCTATGCTTAATAGCGCAACAAAAGTAGCTATTTGTCGAGGATCTCCAAAGGGGAGATATCCCATTTTTCTGAGATTTAGTAGGATTAGCTCCTAACTAAAAACAAAGAGAGGGTGCACTTACAAAATGCCCCCTCTCCTCTCTTTTTGGTGATTTCTATAGCCTCATAGAAGAGGTACTGAGAGTCCGATTAACGGCTCTGCTGACCTCCCGGCTGACGTGCCGAGTAACTGATATTGAGTGCATCGGCACGGCGAAGTTGATACTTAATATCCGATATAATCTTCATCTTCGTATCGGCATCAGCTTTGATAGAGATGGTCATAAGCTTCTTACGCTCATCTTGTATCTTGGCCTCTTCTTGCTTTACAAAGTCATAAACAAGTTCCGTATTCTGGATGATTTTGTCATTGATTTGGATGCAAGAGTTATTACCGAACTTTGCGCGATAGGCTGCAATGGGCTTACCTACGTAGAGATAAGACACGAGCGACTTCTCTTCGAGCTTTGTGAGCTCTGTAGCGCGAGGAAGATTGCTGTACTCTACCTTGGCGGTTACTTCGCGGATACTCGTAACCATCATGATAAAGAACAGGAATGCAAAGATAAGGTCGGGGAGAGAGGAAGTGTTGAGTTCCGGCATCTCACGTCCGCCATTTTTACTGAATTTTCCCATTACTATCTTCCTTACTAATTACTTGAGATTCGACAAAGGCATTTCGGAGAGGTGCATCGGGTACACTTCGAGGATCATCTTCTGCTTATCGGTGCTGAGCTCTTCGTAGGGAGTATTGAACTTCATACGAGCATACTCATCCCAAATCTCATTGTAAGCCTTGAGGATCTCATTTTGTACATTGATGAACATCTGATAACTCGTTTCTACCTCATTCTTAAGAGAGATAGCGTAGCTAAGAGTTGTAGTCTCAACCACTCCAAGCCCGGGTACCTCGCGAGTTTCCTTCTCGGGCAACTCAGGGCTATTCTTGGGGTTTACGACGAATTCTTTTACGCGATCCTTAAGCTGATCGATAGAGATAAGCTGAGTACTCTCGCCACCTGCCGTCTTACGTAGTACGGCAATCTGGTCCTTACGATTAACGAGCAACTGCATAATGTTGCGGTCGTTAATCTCTATATCATCATGTTGTTCTTCTTTGGGCACAAGCGGCGGAAGACGACGCTTAATACCCTTATCCGTATCCATTGAAGTAGTTATCAAAAAGAAGATCAGAAGAATAAAAGAGATATCGGCCATAGACGAACCATTGATGCCTGGTACTTTCTTTTTAGACTTAGCCATGCTCTTATTACTGATTTAATTTGATAATTACTTCTTTAGTGTACTACGGCGAATTGCGCCCCAAATGATCAGAATGATAGTTCCTGCAATAAGTGCGTAACTACTGTAAAGCACCATATCGGCGGTTTTGAGCCAGCCCGCAGTGAGATACTTCTGAGAGTCTTCGTTTACAGCGCTCATAGCGGCAGGGTCTCCATTGCCAACGGCGTAAGTGATAACGAGTAGCAATACAAGAGCTACCAAACCGATAAGACCGGTAAGAGCCTTCTTTGGGTTCTGCTTAAAGCTTCTGAAGAAGCCGGTTAGGGCAAAACACAAGGTAACCACTAGGGTTAAGCCTGTGAGTATGTATACCCATCCGAGGAATGCTCCGGTAAGCTCGTAGGCCTTATTCGTCCCCTCCATGTGCGAACCTCCCATAAAGAGAGCAACACACATAAGAACTGAGACAACCAGGAGAGCGAGGAACGTCCAACTGGATATCTTTCTAGATTTTGTTACAGACATAACTACTAATGGGGGTAATTACTTTTTAATATTGTACTTGATAACCAAGTCGAGGAGAGAGATAGAAGCATCTTCCATCTTATTGAGGATAGCCTCTACCTTGCTGAGGATGTAGTTGTAGAAGAGCTGAAGGATAAGAGCTACGATAAGACCGAAGATGGTCGTAATAAGAGCTACCTTCATACCGCCGGCAACTACCGTAGGGCTGATATCACCTACCTTTTCAATCTTGTCAAAGGCCATAACCATACCGACTACAGTACCGAGGAACCCGAGAGAGGGAGCCATGGCAATGAAGAGGGTAATCCAAGAGAGGTTCTTTTCGAGAAGACCACCCTGCACGCCACCATACGATGTGATAGAGCGTTCAACGATGTCAATGCCTTGATCCATACGCATAAGACCTTGGTAAGCAATAGAAGCTACAGGACCGCGAGTCTCACGAGCAATTTTCTTAGCACCCTCTACATCACCACGAGCAAGTGCATCTTCGATACCCTTAAGCAGGTTATCTACATTGGTATCTGAGAGGTTGAGGTAGATGATACGCTCCATACAGAGAGCGAGACCAAGGATGAGGGCGAGAGCAATAATGGCCATAAAGTCGGCACCCCCTTCGATGAATTTCGTCTTAAGAGCCTGATGGAAGCTAGCTTCTTCGGCAGGAGCTTCGGCAGGAGCTTCAGCAGCTTCTTGGGTTTCCTCTTGATCCGCTACAGCAGGAGCAGCTACTTCTTCAGTGGCAGCAGCCTCAGGAGCTTGTGCGGGTTGGTCTTGAGCCCACGAAGCAGTGGTAATGCTCACTGACAACAAGGCGGTGCAGGCAAGAGTTGCAAATAACTTTTTCATCTTGACGTTGAGATTAAATTGTTCTATCTTTTTAATTTGTTCTATTATACTTTTCCTTTGATGGCGATAATAAGGTGAAGGAACACTCCTTTAGACTTTATTTCTCCCTCTCAAAGTTCTGCGGAGAGAATGGGATTCGAACCCATGAAACACTTTTGGCGTTTACACACTTTCCAGGCGTGCCTCTTCAACCACTCGAGCATCTCTCCTAACTATTTCACCCCACAGCATCTTTGTATTTTATCTTTGAATATCAGATACTTGAGCGAAATTCACGAGCATTAGGGCTCTTCCCAACTCGTATTTCAACCGCAAATCTAATCTTTTCCCTGCAAATAGGGGCTACAATTAGCAAAGAATTATCGACTTCGAAGCCCTAAGTAACGAGATTACCTCCCTATTAAAGCACAAAAAGTCGACAATCACACAAGGCCTATTTTGCTGCCGTAATCAACTCTTTTTAGCTCCTCCCCATCCCTAACTAACCAGACTAAAAAAGCAACATAGGGATTGTTCTTTTTCTCCCTCGCTAGAAAGCAAAAATTTCCTGCCCTAGAAATTTTTATTTCCCAGGCAAAAATGCTCCTCCATTTTGGGCAAGAATTTTTTCAAAATAGGGCAGAAAATCCTCTGAAAATCAGCTATCTTTTTCAGGAGATTCTTTATAGGGCTGTAAAGTACGAAGCCACTCATGTATTCGTGGAGCAGATGTATCGGCCTCGTCTTTGTGTATCAAAAGCCCTTCCATCAGGCTAGACTCGGGGAGCAATCGCCTCAAGTGAGGCATTATCTTAGTGATACTGCTCTTTCCACTTGTAGCAAAAGGGACAACTACTTTTCCGAGAAAATCATGCTGTGCAATGAAGGTTTTCACCACCCCGGGCAACTGACCGAACCAAATAGGTATACCTAGATAAATCGTATCGTAAGCAGCAAATCGGGGTACATTTCTCTTGATTTTGGGATACACATTATTATTACGCTCCTCCTTGGCACGAGCCACTACATCACTGTATTCACTAGGATAGGGTACCTCGGGCTCGATACGGAAAAGGTCTCCTCCTACCTTATGGTGGATTTCTTCAGCGACCTGCTTGGTTACGCCTCCACGGAGCGAAAAATAGGCGACCAATACCTTCTTATTTTCTCGGGCATGGAGATTGGCAAAAGAGAAAAGCATCCCCCAAAAGAGCAATAGGGAGCATTTCTTTCCCCACTGCCTTATTTGTGGTGTTATTACAAAAGACTTATACATAGCATTCTAGCATTAAGAGGAGTATACATTGAGGTATCGTTGTACGATATTCGTGGTATTATAACGATGGAGCACATCGGTACGGCATTGGGCTATTGAGCCTTTTTCGGTGGCACGGAGCATCTCTTCCATCCCCCTAGCCAAGTCTACAACATCTCGATAACGCGCCAAATAGCCCGTGACTCCATGAGTAATAATCTCGGGGATCCCTCCCACCTCAAAAGCGACCGTAGGACACTCCATAGCAGCCGCCTCTATAATGGTATTAGGCAGATTCTCTTCGAGAGAGGGCGTTACATACAGATTGGCTGCGGCATAATGGAAAGCCATATCGTGCGGGGCTAAGTACCCCACACTCTTACATTCTATGGGAGCGAGCGACGAAAGTAACTCGGGATGGGATATTTTTCCAAAGAGAAGGGCAAGAGGCTTCTGCCCCTGAGCATAGGGAGTTGCGTAGAAAATCTGAAGAGCCTTGAGCATCTCGGCAAAACCCTTGCGAGGATCGTCGGTACGAGCTGCTCCAAAAAGGAGTATAGGTCTATCGGCTGGCAAGCCAAGTTTTATGCGAGCTTGCTCTCGGGAGATAGGGGTAAAAGTCTTGGAATCAAAGACGTTGGGTATAGCCTCCACACGGCACCCTTGTGTCAACAACGACTGACGGGCTTCGGCTGTAATCCACTCGCTACACCCCACAAAAGAGGGGGATAACTCTTTGTAGAGAGCCCACTTAGCACGGAAAATCCGCTGTGCCGGATCGAAAAAAGGGATCCCGGGTTGCAACTGAGGGCAATCACGACACCCCCGAGGCTCTGCAAAACGGCGACAATCCCGAGCATGATGACAAACAGAAGTAAAAGCCCACTCATCGTGCAAAGTAAAGAGTACCTTTTTTTTCAGTTGTACCAGAGAACGCAGAGAGGAGAGCCCGAGAAAACCCTGATTGATCCAGTGAATATGAATAACATCCGCCTTAAGAATAAGGGGATGGTGCTTAAGAGAAAAGCCGGCAATCGGCAAGGAGACATCAAAAACGTGAGCCCAACGAAAGCCCTGAGCAACCCATGCGGCACCCACTTCAAGAGCTTTTTTCCATTGCGCAACCCCTCGAGAGCAAGCACTATCGCTCCGTAAAGCATGAATACCGGAACCACGTTGAGAAGCATGGAGCACAAGCATAGAAGCTTCGAGACCAGCCTCACGCTGCGCCATCATGAGGCGACGCGCTGCTATGGCTGCTCCCCCTGCACTATCACTGGTACAGAGATGAACAATTTGCAAGGGGCGTGAAATGGGAGGCATGGCAAAGTATAAACAGATTTCCTCTAAGACATCAAACAGAACGAGCCGCTCTCGCCTTGAGGGCTGGAGATAGGGCGGCAGTATAGCGCAAGAAGGTATCGAAAAGCACCATTTTGGCACTAACATTCCCTCTCACATGACGTATGGCACTCTCAGTTGTACGATATATAGATTCGATATTAGCGGGAGTAACCACCTCATTCAAGGCAATAAAGATTGCTTGCTCCCTATCTGTGGAAAACTGAGTACCGGCTCCCGTAAAATTGCCCGTAAAGCTAAGTCGAAAACATTCCTCGAAGTAAACCAAGGCGGCAACAATCCATTCTCTCCCCTCACTGTCCATCTTCTCACTTAGCTTACGGAGTGCGACCACATCCTTACGCACTATGTCCCCAATAAGTTGTCCGAAGCATTCTGTGTATTTGGCAATGGCCGTATTGTTAGAAAGTATCTGACGCGCACGAAGCAGTATACCATCACTACGGAGGGCTGCACGCAACAAATCTCGCTCCTGAGCTTGAGGGAAAAACTGCCGCAATCCCTCCTTGAGTTCGTCTTGTGAGAGCGGGAGTAACTCAAAACGCTGCATTCGGCTCACGACTGTCTCCAAGAGTTGCTCCGTAGCAAAGCAAACCGAAACAATTATCGTCTTATCGGGAGGCTCCTCCATCAGCTTGAGGAGCTTATTGGCAGCCGCCTCATTCATGCGATCGGGCTGGTAGATAATGACCATACGATACCCACCCTCACTAGAAGAGATACTCAGTTTGTTCTCTAAAGCGATGGCATCCTTGCTATAAATCACGGGTTGCTGCTTACCGGCATTTAGGTAGCGAAGCCATGTCTCATGATCGAAATAGACCCCTTCGGCAGCAAACATTTCACGCCACTGGGATAAGAAGTTATCCGAAGGCGTCTCTACATCCGTAGCATTAACAACAGGAAAGATATAATGAACATCGGGGTAAGAAAGCTGAGAAAGCATCTTGCAATGCGGACACACCCCACAGCTATCCCCATCGTGAGGATCCGAACAATTGAGATACTGTATCCAGGCAAGGGCAAGCCCAACACCGGGCATCCCATCCTCTACATCGAAAAGGATATTGTGAGGGATATGCCCCGTAGCACTAATTCTCCGAAGTTCTTCTTTGAGCGACTCGTAGCCTATTATATCTCTAAACTGCATAGTAGTAAGTGGCTTTTGGTGCCAACTTTATTTGCTCGGCTCTACGAAGGTACAAACTCTCACGCAACAAAAGAGTTTTTGCTCGCAGTGAGGAAGTGAGACATCCACCATAAGATTATAGGAAACGCCCTCTCCCATAGAAACAAAAAGAGAGTGTAACAAAGAGAAGTTTCCCCCTCTTGCCACACTCTCTCCTATCTGTATTAGGAAGAGACTCCTATCTCTCTCCTCTATGCAACACTAGCGTACCCGAATAGACTTCCCGGGGCGAAGGGTTGCCTTTGCGGTCATATTGTTTAGCTTACAAAGCTTAGCAACCGTAGTGCCATGTCGCTTAGCAATCGAAGAGAGACTATCACCTTCTTTGATGCGGTGCGTCTGAGGCGCTTTTTCCTTTGCACGCTCGCGACTGTTGGCAGATTGCTTATACTCCGTAGCTTTCTCTTTGTTATTTGCAAAGAGTTCTCCGTAGCTAGGACCGGCTCCATCAGTGTTACCACGACGGAACACATAGGTATCACGCTGTAGCACACCGAGGGAGAAATCCACAATCTGCGTTGGGTTGATGGGAATCCCCATAAAGCGAAACTCTAAATGCAAATGAGGGCCGGTAGAGCGACCTGTAGAGCCCCCTAAACCAATAGGATCGCCGGCTTTCACCACTTGATCGCGCTGCACCAACTGACGGCTAAGGTGACCATAAACGGTCTCCAAACCATTGGGGTGACGGATCACAACGTAGTATCCAAACCCTTTACCTTCGAAGTCTCGGATACGAACCTTACCACTAAAGGTAGCGCGCACAGTGTCTCCCGTATGGAGAGCGAGGTCTATACCTCGATGGTTACGACCAAATCTGGAACGATAACCGTAGTTCGAAGTTACCTTTACCTTACCACTGAGGGGCATCACAAAGCCCTCACAATTGATCTCGTAACTAGAGGGGATGTCAGCAGAATGCTTACCAGCGAAGGGGTTGACATATGAGCTCCAGCTATCCACTCCGTAGAGGTCGATGGCTGGTGCTTCAAGGGCTTCACGCGCGTCTTCAAGCTCGCGCATATTCTTTTTTGCCTTGATTTTCTCAATCCCCTTAACACCATCAGCATAAAGCGTTGGCATCTCTGTGGAATCTGCACTTTGGGACGAAATCCCTTTCTTGCTCTTGGTCGTCGCAACCGCTGTAGTGCGTGCCGACTTCTTCTTTCGAGGCTTCTTTCTATCCAAGGAGTAGGCCTCGAGAGGCAAGCTAAGTAGAGCTACAAACCCCACTAAAAGCAGGGAGCGAGCGGTTGTTAGCTTCGTTCTTTTCATTCTGTTCTTACTTAGTTCATACTTGGCATTCAAGGAGCGCTCCTCCTATTCTACCCTATTTGTCCGATCGCAAATGTAATAGATTCTACCGAAACGACCACAAAAAAGAGAAGAAAGGCTACTGAAAGGGGGGCGTTTTTATGGTTATTTGCGAAGAAATAACACTCTCCATCCTGCTATCCAATACTCCCCCAACGCTTACTCTTAGGATATATTCTCTCCAATTCTTCTGCCAAAGCGACCAAATCCGCACCCTCTAGAAGAGCATCCCGCTCAAGGATTTCCTTTACCGTTTGAGCTGCAGCGTAGAGGATATTGAGGTCTTTCGAAGGCTCTGCAAGGCGCAATCCCGAGAGGTCGCCACTCTGCCGAGTTCCCTCTATGTCCCCGGCGCCCCGCAATTTGAGGTCTTCTTCCGCAATGAAAAAGCCGTCGTTGGAGCTGCACATCGCCTCAATTCGTTTGATAGCAACGGGGCTGATGGTTCGTTTAGAGAGCAACAAACAATAGCTCTGCTCGGCTCCACGCCCTACTCTTCCACGGAGCTGATGCAATTGAGCCAATCCAAAACGATCGGCATTCTCGATAACCATAACGGAAGCATTGGGCACATTTACCCCAACTTCTATCACCGTAGTAGAGAGCAAAATAGGGATCTTACCCGTGACAAATTGCTCCATACGCTGCTGCTTCTCTTGGGGTTTTAGTTTGCCATGCACCCACGTTACATTGCGGTCGCCAAAGCGATAACGATATTGTTCGTAACCTGTTTCCAGATTTTTATAGTCGGAGTCTTCCGTCCCCTCTATCATAGGATAGACCACATAGATCTGCCTACCGGCAAATAGCTCTCGCTCCACCAATCGAAAAACCTCTTCGGAGAAATCGTCGAAATAGTGGCGTGTGGAGATCGGCTTGCGCCCCGGTGGCAATTCATCTATCACCGAAATATCCAGATCTCCGTAGAGCGTCATCGCAAGAGTACGAGGGATAGGAGTCGCACTCATAATGAGTACATGAGGGAGAAGATCGAGGCTTTTCTCCCAAAGGCGAGCTCGCTGTACTACCCCAAACCGATGCTGTTCATCAATAACGGCAAGAGCAAGATGCGCAAATTGTACCCTCTCTTCTAGGAGGGCATGTGTGCCGACCAGCACACGCAAAGATCCCTGAGCAAGATCTTCCAATATGGACGTTCGCTCTCGCTGCGGTGTGCTACCCGTAAGAAGCGCCACCTCTATGCCAAGGGGGGCTAGTTGGCTACTCAATGTATCGTAATGCTGCTGGGCGAGTATTTCCGTAGGGGCCATCATGCAAGCCTGCCAACCATTATCCAACGCCAGAAGCATGGCAAAAGTGGCAACAAGTGTCTTGCCACATCCCACGTCTCCCTGCAGAAGGCGATTCATTTGCAGTCCACTCTGCGTATCGTGCCGGATCTCTCTAAGCACCCGTTTTTGGGCTTGCGTGAGGTCGTAAGGGAGACTCGAATAATAAGAATTGAAGTATTCCCCCACCTGATCGAAGAGGTAGCCTTTGAAGTGAGACTTGCGCTCTTTCTTTGTCAGTTGTAGTGATAGTTGTAAGAAAAACAGTTCGTCAAACTTCAGTCTCTGCACAGCTTTTTCCAGCGTTGCGTCGTCTTTTGGGAAGTGAATGGCGTAGAGAGCCTGAGGCAATGGGATTAACCCCCAACGATTTCTAACCTCTTCTGGCAACGTTTCTTTGATATACAGATGAGCTATTTGGCACAATCTCCCAATGGCGTTGCGCAGATTCTTGCTATCCAACCCCGAACGTTTCATCTTTTCTGAGGTGTGGTAGACAGACAGCAGCCCACCCGCGACTTGGTTCGCACGCTCAATAGGCGTAACCTCCGGATGCACAATATTATAATAATGCCCAAAAGCCTTGGGGCGGCCATAGACGATATACTCTCGCCCTGTGGGGAATTGCTCCGAAATATAATCCGACCCCTTAAACCAAACCAGTTCAATAGAGCCCGTAGCATCCCTAAAAGTTGCTTTCAATCGGGCTTTTCTTCCGAATCCCTCAAGCACATAATCCGAGATTATCCCCCGAAGTTGTACCTCGCCTCCCCCATCTCGCAGTTCTCGCACAGTGAGGACGCGACTACGATCCACATATCGGAAAGGGAAAGTATAGAGAAGATCACGAAACGTATAGACCCCTAATTCGCTCTGCAACAACTTACTTTTACGCTCTCCTATGCTAGGAAGATACTCAATAGCAGTCTGTAGATAGTCCTTATTCATGGCAAAAAGGGCTTAGAGCGGGGCAAAAGAAAGGGCTTCTTAGCGATTCGCTGGAGAGTTAAGTGCTTGACGGAGAAAAAGAAGGTCGTGGGGATGGGTGATTTTTTTATTCTCAGGGTTAGACTCAACAAGCTCAATAGGCGTATCAAACAGAGCCTCATACACAGAAGCATCGTCTGTAAAATTCGCACCACCATCCGCTTGTCTATAGGCTGCACGAAGGCGCTCAAGAAGGAAAACCTGAGGGGTCTGTACCGCTACAAATTGAGCTCGATCTACCGATTTTGATCCCACCAACGGCTCAAGGTGTCGTATAGAATCCGTAAGAGGTAGATAGGGAATTGCAGCTCCTGACGCCTCAGCTGCGGCAAGAAGAGCCTCTATTGTCTCTCCCGAGACGAGGGGACGCACAGCATCGTGCACCCCAATAAGGGCATCAGGATCTACAGCGAGAGCCTCTATGGCGTTGCGCACGGAGAGAAAGCGTGTAGCCCCACCCTCTACGATTTTATGCTTGAGATCAAAAAATTTCTCCCGACAAAGTTGCTGCCAATACTCCTGATAATCCTGGGGGAGAGCCAGTGTAATACTCTCTGCATAAGGAGCAATAGCGCGTAACGTATGCATCAAAATAGGAAGCCCCTCTACCTCCACAAATTGTTTGGGAAGAGGGCCTCCAAATCTAAGTCCTACCCCACCGGCGGGGATCACGAAGTGGCACTTTGGCATACTTCTATGGGTAAAATCTATTTCTCTCGGATGAAGATATTGATGGGAATACCCGAGAAATCCCAATTCTTACGAATCTGATTTTCCAGGAATCGCTTGTAGGGATCTTTTACCCATTGGGGGAGATTGGCATAGAATGCAAACGAAGGCACCGCCGTGGGCAACTGGGTTACGTACTTGATCTTGATGTATTTCCCCTTCCACGATGGTGGAGGAGTTTCTTCTATAATAGGCAACAACACCTCGTTCAACTCGTGAGTTGGGATGCGCTTCGATCGGCGTTGGTACACCGCATTAGCCACCTCCAACACCTTAAATATACGCTGCTTGGTGAGGGCACTAATGAAGAGAATGGGGAAATCGGAAAAGGGAGCAAGACGCGAACGAATGGCCTCCTCAAAGACACGAATTGCCTCATTCGTTTTATTCTCCACGAGGTCCCACTTATTAACGCAGACTACCAACCCTTTGCTGTTTCGCATCACAAGGGAGAGGATATTGACATCTTGGCTCTCAATTCCTCGCGTTGCGTCAATCATGGCAATACAGATATCACTATTTTCGATAGCACGTATCGAACGAATTACCGAGTAGTACTCAAGGTCTTCTTGCACCTTGCCTCTTTTGCGAATCCCTGCGGTATCGACGAGATAGAAGCTGAATCCAAATTTATTGTACTCCGTATAGATAGAGTCTCGCGTGGTGCCAGCCACATTCGTTACAATGTTTCGCTCCTCCCCTATAAAGGCATTGATAAGGGAAGACTTACCGGCATTGGGCCGACCTACCACGGCAAAGCGAGGGAGTTCTTTCTCAGTTTCGCTCTCGTTTTGCTCGGGGAGCGAGTTGACGATAGCATCCAAAAGATCTCCGGTACCGGATCCATTGATCGCACTAATGGCATAAGGATCTCCCAAACCTAGAGCATAAAACTCAGCACTTTGGTAGCCGATCTCGAATGTATCTGCCTTATTAGCAACCAGAAGGATTGGCTTCTTGGCACGTCGAAGTAGTCCAGCCACCTCCCGATCCAAGTCGGTCATCCCGGCCATTACATCCACAACGAAGAGGATTACATCGGCCTCTTCTATTGCTATCTGTACCTGCTTATTTATCTCGGACTCGAAAACATCTTCACTGCCGGAGACCCATCCTCCCGTATCGACGATGGAGAACTCGTGCCCCGTCCAGTTGGTGTGCCCATATTGACGGTCGCGCGTTGTTCCTGATATCTCCGTTACAATAGCTTGTCGGCTCCCTACCAATCGGTTGAAGAGCGTGCTCTTCCCCACATTGGGGCGACCTACTATGGCTACTAAATTACTCATATATTGATATTATACCTTGCTCATTTTGAGCGAGTTTTATTTCTTTAGAAAAGGAGAATTTAGTCTAGCGAATAGCCAAACTCCGATAGATCGCGATCATTTTGTCGCCAATCTTTCTCCACACGCACGATAAGCTCTAAGCGAATGTGCTTATCGAAAAATTTCTCTAGAGGGCGACGAGCTACAATACCGAGCTTTTTAATCGCAACCCCTTTATGCCCTATGATGATCCCCTTTTGGCTCTCCCGCTCCACCATAATAACGGCCCTGATGTCAATACGATGAGAAGATTCTTTGAACTCTTCCACCACCACCTCTACGGCATAAGGCACCTCTTGGGTATAGTAGAGGAGGATTTTCTCCCGAATAATCTCTGATACAAAAAAACGCGCCGGGCGATCGGTAAGCGCATCTTGCTCAAAATAGGGAGGAGCAATGGGGAGAAGCTCCTCAATACGCTTCTTGAGCGGCTGCACATTGAAGCGATTGGTGGCAGAGATAGGGAGTATTTCGGCTTTGGGAAGAAGCGTATGCCACTCCTCTACAAGCTCTTCGAGATGTTTTTGATCGGTAAGGTCGATTTTATTTATTACGAGGAGAATAGGACACTCAAGGCGCCCCACAGCTTGTAAGAAGTCTAGATTCTTCTCCCTGCGCTCCACTACATCGGTCACGTATATAAGCACATCGGCATCAGTCAGAGCCTGATCCGAGAAGGCTCGCATACGCTCCTGTAGTTTATAATTGGGCTTAAGCACCCCGGGAGTATCTGAGTAAACCACCTGCATATCGGGCGTATTGACAATACCCAATATGCGGTGGCGAGTAGTCTGAGCTTTGGATGTAATGATAGAGAGACGCTCCCCTACAAGGTAATTAAGAAGCGTAGACTTCCCTACGTTGGGGTTACCTACGATATTAACAAACCCTGAGCGATAATTCTGAGGATGCTCAACGGGGGGAGAAAACGTACTATCCATCATTAATTACAAAGGCCCTAGTAGATTAGTCTTCCTTAGGATCGTACCCCCACTTGAGGTACACAGCACCCCAAGTATAACCGGCACCAAAAGAAGTAAGAATGAGGTTATCTCCCTTGCGCAACTTCTTCTCCCACTCCCACAAACAGATGGGGATAGTGGCAGAACTGGTGTTGCCATACTTCTCGATATTGATCATGATTTTTTCTTGAGGCACCTTAAGGTAACGCCCTACCATGTCTATAATACGACGATTGGCTTGGTGAGGAACAACCCATGCAACGTCATTATTGGTAAGGTTGTTGCGCTTCATAACCTGCTCGCAAACGTCCGACATGCCATTTACGGCATACTTAAATACGTGGCTACCTTCTTGGTAAACGAAGTGCTCACGACGCGCTACAGTCTCTGCAGTTGCCGGGCTGGCAGAGCCTCCCGACTTCATGATAAGGTGAGGACGCCCTACCCCATCGGTATGGAATATAGAGTCCATTACCCCCACGGGTTCTTCTGTTGCCTCTAGGAGTACACAACCGGCCCCATCGCCAAAAAGAGCACAAGTCTGACGATCTGTGTAGTCTACAGCCGCAGACATTTTCTCTGTTGCCACAATTACAAGACGCTTACAACGTCCTGAGCGAATGTAGTTAGCACCCGTCTCTAGTGCATAAAGCCAACTGGGGCAAGCCGAGACAAGGTCGAACGTAAACGCATTGGCACAACCACTATCGTGCGCTACAATAGACGAAGTAGGAGGGAAGTGATAGTCCGCCGTATTGGTTGCGAGGAATAGCCCCTCTACGCTTAGGGGATCTATATGGAAACGCTCTAGCATTCCCTTTACAGCCTCGGTTGCCATATAGGAAGCACCTTTGGAGGGATCTCTCAGGATACGACGTTCTTTGATACCCACCCGAGTCATAATCCACTCATCGCTGGTGTCGACCATCTTTTCTATATCTGCGTTGGTCAACTTATCCTCTGGCAGATAGGCCCCTACTGCAGTAATGGTAGCGTATATTTGATTCATCATTGTAGTCTGTTTATGCGTTATATATCAATTTGTAGCACTAATGATCGCGAGAGTTTACTCTCCGAGGGGGACTCAAATCCCCCCCTCATTCTTCCGAAAAGAGAGTGTATCCGCTTTCCAAGCACTAAGGTAGTGAAAATAGGAGAAACCTATCATCTACAAGAGTTCTAGTGAGACAAAACAGCTCAGAGAGAATACAAAAACTTCGAGGTATATGTAGGGTCCTATGGCATAGTGCCTACATTGTTACCTCGAAGTCTCTTTTTCTCTCACTCAGTAACCCTTAAATGCAAATGACCAACACTGCTAGGGGCAAAGATACCGAGAGAGCGACACCTAGAAAAGTTGCTTATTCTTCACTCTTGGCGATAGCGAGTTTACCTCTGTAGTAACCGCACTCGCCACACACCGTATGGTAGATGTGCCAAGCACCGCATTGGGGGCACTTTGCTAGGGTAGGCATAGCAGCCTTATCGTGAGTTCTGCGCTTGAGAGTTCTGGTTTTCGATTGTCTACGTTTAGGATGTGCCATTGTTTGATTCCTTTATATTCTTACTTATTTATTATTTGTCGAATTGTATTTGCTCCAAGTCTGCCCAACGTGGATCTTTGGCATTCTGCTGCTGATGATGGAAAAAGGACTCCACCTCTTCGCTACAAGCACCTTCTTCGTGCACTTTGCGCATAGGCATGGCCAAAACCACCAGTTGCCAAAGGATCTCGTCTAAGCCCATCTCCGGTTCGTTGCGCGACACCATAAAGTCACTATCAGAGATCTCCTTTGTCTCTGCTCCGAGAGCAAAACTCATAGGGAAAACAGCCTCGATTTCTGCATTAAGAGGAGCATTACAGCGATCGCAGAGAGTGCGAACCGTACCCTCTAGCACGAAGTCGATCTCAAAATTATCTCCACTACGCGTCCCCTCCAGCGTTACTTTTACGTCTCCCCCAAAGATGTCGAAACCCTCGATAGCGGCGAGAAAGGAATCATCTAGGGTATAGACAATATCAAACTCACCATCGGGTAACCCTCTAAGGCTAAGTATGTAACGCGCTTCTACCATGCTTTTATTCTAGCGTCTTGTTGCAAACGGGCACCTAGATGCTCGTCAAAAATTCCCTGCAAAGTTAGTGCTTTTTCCGATAACCTTGCACAGCAAACAGCCCCCAACTTCTCTGTTTCCACATTCTCTGTACATCAAAAGGAGATTGGCAACCCTCTGCATGCTCAGAGAAAGAGTATGCGGAGAAGAAGAGTAGGCCTTACCTCCCATAAAAAAAGAAGGAGCACAAATGCCTCTCCAAATAGAGTGGCATAGTACTCCTCTTAGTGAGGTTCGTGGCGGAATCGAACCGCCGTAGACGGTTTTGCAGACCGGTGCCTAACCACTTGGCTAACGAACCATCTCTCCATGAGAGCACGAATACAAGGCATCTCCCCTGTTTCGTAGTGCAAAGGTAATAATAAACTTTGGATGTACAACGCCTCTGCCCAAAAACGAAAAATAAATCACCCAAAACAAGAGTCCTATTCTGGGTAAAACATTTTTATTTTTAGGTCTATATCCTATCTATTTTCAGCCGGCATTCAACCTTCTTTTCAGCTATCTGTTTTTATTGTAGTTACTCTTGCAAAATTGTCAAGTGCGTCCTCTGCGCAAGAAATACAAATCAATAATAATATCACACAATAAGTGTTCAAAAACAAGATTCCAGAGAAAAAAGTTCTACTTTTGCACCAAAAGAAGCCGACAAAACCGGCATTCGATTACAAAATCGTATCCAACCCTTGCGAAAGCATAGGATAGAAATAACGTAGCACATAGACGACTATGAGTAGTAAGACAGATGTAAAGAAGGCTCCTTTTTGGCGTAGAGCCTTTTATCTCTACTATGATGGATTTCGCTCCATGAGTCGCACCTCTAAGGTTTTGTGGACTCTCGCCCTTATCAAATTGTTCATCATGTTTGCCATCTTACGCCCCTTCTTCTTCCCTCGTATTGTGGGGCAGCAAGGGGATAAAGAGCAGCAAGCCAACTTTGTTATGGAGCAAATTACCCATGAGAAATAGCTCTCCTTTAGAGAGATTGAAAGAGAAGGAAATAAAATAATCACGATATGGAAATTGAAGCATTACTCACTTGGTCGAGGGCGCAATTTGCCCTTACGGCCTGCTATCACTGGCTCTTTGTGCCACTCACCTTGGGGCTAGGTATTATCATGTCTCTAGCCGAGACAAAATACTATCGCACACGCAAACCGGAGTGGAAACACTGGGCTCAATTTTGGCAAAAGCTCTTTGGTATCAATTTTGCCATTGGTGTTGCCACAGGTATCATTCTAGAATTTGAGTTCGGCACCAATTGGTCGAACTATAGTTGGCTCGTAGGCGACATCTTTGGGGCTCCCCTCGCAATTGAGGGTATCTTGGCTTTCTTTATGGAAGCAACCTTCATCGCCGTCATGTTCTTTGGTTGGAACAAAGTGACTCCTCGCTTTCACCTCGCCTCCACATGGCTCACCGTGATAGGGGCTACCATCTCGGCTGTTTGGATTCTTATAGCCAACTCATGGATGCAAGATCCTCAAGGGGTGGTTTTCAATCCTGCAACGGTACGCAGCGAAATGGCAGACTTCTGGGCAGTGGCTCTCTCCTCTACTGCCATCAATAAGTTCTGGCATACAGTTACCTCGTCTTGGCTACTGGGCTCTATCTTTGCCCTTGCCGTATGTGCCTACTATATGCTTCGCAAGGATAAAAAGCACCATGAGTTCGCTCTCGCCAATGCTCGCATAATTGCCCCCTTTGGACTTATCGCAGCTCTTCTTACAGCCTTCACAGGCGATACCAGTGCTGTAAACGTGGCTGAGCGTCAACCTATGAAGCTTGCCGCTATGGAGGGACTCTACGATGGAGGCATGAATACTCCCGAAGGGAAATCTCTTGAGGGCGGTGCTTCTCTTAGCCTATTCGGCATCCCCAAGAGTGGGATACCTGCACCGGGAGAAGAAGCCTTCTACTTTAATATAAAGGTGCCTAAGATGCTATCTCTTATGGCCACCCACACCCCCGATGGCTATGTACCCGGCATCAACAACTTGCTTGATGGTGGATATTACCTCCCCGATGGCTCCATTGCCCTCAGTGCTGAAGAAAAAATGGAGCGTGGACGTACGGCTCTTGCGGCCCTCACCCAATACCACGAAGCTATGAAGGCAGGGAATCAGTCGGAGATGGATGCTCAAAATAAGATCATCCAAGAGAACTTCCCCTACTTTGGCTACGGTCACATCAACGATCGCAGCGAACTCATTCCCAATGTCCCCATTAACTATTACTCGTTCCGTATAATGGTAGGTTGTGGACTCCTTTTCATTCTCGTCCTTCTCATCGCTACCATCTTCGCACGTAAGCCGGAGAAGTATAGAAAGATGCGCTGGTTCCACATACTAACCATCGTATGCCTCCCTCTTGTTTACCTTGCAAGCCAATCAGGATGGATTGTAGCCGAACTCGGACGCCAGCCTTGGACTATCCAAGACATCCTCCCGGTACGAGCTGCGGTATCCTCAATAGAGGCTTCTAGTGTAATGATCACATTTGCCCTTTTTGCCCTCCTCTTTACGGTGCTCTTGGTGGCAGAAATCAATATCATGGTGAAATCGATAAAAGAGGGCCCCGCACAACAGGGTACATCCTCCGAAGAAACAAATAAGTAATCCCTTATAAGCAAAAGAAAAGAGACTATGGACTATTCATTTTTTCAACACTATTGGTGGCTACTCGTCTCGCTGTTAGGGGCGTTGCTTGTATTCTTGCTTTTCGTGCAGGGAGGGCAAACATTCATTTGGCCCTGGCAAAAAGATGTCACGCTACAGAAGATGATTATTAACTCCTCAGGGCGCAAGTGGGAGTTTACCCTTACTACCCTTGTAACCTTTGGTGGGGCATTTTTTGCCTCCTTCCCCCTCTTCTACTCCACCAGCTTTGGTGGTGCTTACTGGGTTTGGATGCTCATACTCTTCTGCTTTGTCATCCAAGCAGTATCCTACGAATACCAGTCAAAGCATGGCAATGTGTGGGGTAAAAAGACCTTCCATACCTTCCTTGTACTTAATGGTATTTTGGCGCCCGTATTGCTTGGAGCTGCGGTATCGACCCTATTTACCGGAGGTAATTTCCTCGTAGATAAATCGGTGATCTATAACTTCACTCAAGCTGCAGGCCCCATCTCTGCATGGCAACCCTATCATGGCATTCAACTCCACGGATTAGAAGCTGTGCTCAATCCTTGGAATCTAGTGCTGGGTATTGCCGTCCTTTTCTTAGCTCGCACTACTGCCCTTCTCTACTTCATCAACAATATTGATGATGAGGCACTCCAAACCAAAGCGAAGAAGGCGCTCCTACCCAACGCCCTCATCTTTGTAGTGTTCTTTGTCGCTTACGTGGTATTCTTAGTAACGACAACGGGATATACCGAAGACCCAACCACGGGTGTTATCAGCCTCGAAAATTATAAGTATCTGCATAACTTCCTAGCTATGCCTATCGTACTTATTATTTTCTTGATAGGGGTTGTACTCGTGCTTGCAGGTATTGCTCTAACTCTCTTCAAGCCCGCATTCCACAAGGGTATTTGGGTAGAAGGCGTGGGTGTTGTCCTTGCTGTTCTTGGATTGCTACTCGTAGCAGGGTGGAACAATACGGCCTACTATCCCTCCCTCTTCGATATGCAAAGCTCCCTAACCCTGCGCAATAGTTCTTCAAGCCCTTACACCCTACAAGCGATGAGCATTGTATCTCTATTGATCCCCTTTGTGCTCGCTTATATCTTCTATGCTTGGCGCTCTATCGACAAGAAAAAGATGACTCGTAAGGAGATTGAAGACAGCCATCATACCTACTAACTTTACCTCTTCTATATAATTGCTGCGCCCTGCCTCGTGAGTTAGACTCGCTAGGCAGGGCTTCTTATATCCCGAGACTCACTCCTCAACTAGGATATAACATAATACGAAAAAGGCCTCCATGGGATGAGAACCTCCTCTCCTCCCTTAATAGAATCCCTGTACCTCTGAATGTACAAAGAGGAAGGTAGAAACACACCCTACTCCCCATTCTCTTTGCCCCTTAGCGGCCTTTTACAGAGTCTTCTCCATCCTCATAGGACATTCTATGCCCTATATGTTTTAGGATTGTGTATTCCACCTCTCCGTTTCTTAGCGAGGTTGGTACGGATTGCTCCCCTTCGGATAAAAGAAAAAGAGGCTCCCTCAAAAAAGGAAGCCCCCAAAAGTGTTATGAAACGTGTAGCGAGACCCGGGATTGAACCGGGGACCTCATGATTATGAATCATGCGCTCTAACCAGCTGAGCTATCTCGCCATTTATTTTGGAGAGAGGTAAGGCCTTCGCTTTAGGACACTCTCTCAGAAAGCAGTGCAAAGGTACTACTTATTTTCATTCCCTGCAATACCCAAAAGCATTTTCTATCCCTAATAAAATCGGATATACCATCATTGGCAGAAAACATCCCTCTCATTGAATGAAAACAAGAGTCTACACCCTACTCAGTGGAGGAGAATAAGAGAAGAGGATCTCCACTCTTAGCAAGAAACAGGAAGGAGAAAGAGGGCTTGCTCGAAGCGAGGATTAACGATAACCGGAAAGCTCAATTACCTCAAGATCGCGCAGCTGCTCCCCATCGACCACTAAGCGAACTAAAGTACGTACAGGCTGCCACCCCTGTATCCCTGCTGCCCCGGGATTGATATGCAAGAGGTTATTCTTGCGATCGGGCATCACCTTGAGAATATGACTATGACCGCTAAGAAACAAATGAGGCCGGGTGCGAGAGATCAATTCTTTGGCTGCTGCGGTATATCGCCCCGGATAGCCTCCAATGTGAATGAGGGCAATGCGCGCTTTTTCTATCGTTACGGAGAGCGTCTCGGGATACTGGCGCCGAGTGTCGCTATCATCTATATTTCCATAGACGGCATAGAGAGGAGCAATATCCTGCAAACGCTCAGCAAGCAAAAGAGAACCTATATCTCCACAATGAAAAATAGCCTCGCACGTCCCTAAATAATGAGCATAACGCTCGTCCCAATAACCATGAGTATCGGAGAGAATCCCTATTCTAGTCATAATAGTATGGATAAGAAAATCCGCCCCCACACTCCTTCCCTTAGTTAGAAGGCATTGCGGAGGCAGATTGTTAGTACCTCTAGGGAATATCCCCTCTAGAGAGAGTTTTTCTTCTTCTAAACTTAGAAGAACTTAGCGCGATTGTCTACAATATCCATATCACGCATGAGCTGTTGGAAGGCTCTATAACCAAGGCCTTGACCCAAAGCACGACGTTGCTGACGGAGTTGTGCCTCCTGAGACTGCCCTACGGGCGTCTTAATCTCACGAAGAGGCTTCACTACCATTACTTCGGTACCTGAGCGGAAGGGCTTAGAAATAGCATTTATAGCCGTAGTCATAGCGTGAGCACTCAACATAGGAGTAGCAGAGCCACGAGCTACCAAGCTTACACTAGGGATAGTATCTACACTAGCCTGCATAGCTACGGCATAGCCGTCTAGGTCAGCAATTTTCTTTCCTTCCAAATCGCTTGCAAGCTTGTCACCACGCTTCTCCATTGTTAGGTAATCGCGAATGTCTTCTTTCACATCTTCAAAAGGTTGTGTACCTGCAGGCACCTGCTCTTTTACCGTAGCCACCACGAGGTTAGCATCCCCACAACGGAATACTTTTTCGTTTACCTCACCGGGCTTTGCCTTCAAGAGCCAGCTTACAGCTTCGCGAGATGAAGGGATGTTAGCAAGGTTAATTGAGGTAGGTTCTACACGAGCATCACGCACAACTTCGAGACCCTTTGCCTCAGCTTCCTTAGCCATCTCGTCAAAAGATTTGCCGCTAGCCAAGATATTGTTGATGGTAGAATACTTTTCGCTAAAGGTTCCTTCACTGAAGGTAACAGGCAAGTTGATGTAAGCAATCTTGTACTTAGTTGCTTCGGGCATTGCCTTAGCCACCTGCATAATCACCTTAGTTGCCCCCAAAGTAGAGGTGAAAGCACGCCCTACCGGCACCTTGTAAAGGGTGTCAAGTTTTTGCATAGTAGCCATAGCCTCTGTGAGCGTTGTATCCGGCATACCCATGCGATCTTGGAAGATGATATAACCACCTTGAGCCTTCGTTTGAGGGTCTGCGGAGTAACGCATAGCCATATCAGCAAAAGCAGCTCCACCATTGATAGCACCAACAATGCTGTCTGCCTTAGTAGCATTCAGAGAGTCGAGTACAATGATACGAGCTTGAACGCCCGATGGTGCAGACTTCTTTGCCATCACCTTTACGAGGGAATAGCTATCATTTTCTATAGAAGGAGTATTAACGGCTCCCACCTCAGAAGACTCAATAAACTCTACGAGAGAAGAGGGCAATTGGATATCACGAAGTTCTTGTCCGGACATGTAATACTCAGGAGCAAAAGCCTCAGAGTGATTACGAGTGATCGTGCTAGCATCGCTCGCGCCAAGCAGACTTGTACGAGTCTTATTCATAGAAGCTAAAGCATCTGAGTAGTCTTTGGCACTGGGGCGAATAGCTACGTTGATATACTCCACACGTGTGAAAGGATACTTCTGGATGAACATGCGAGGGTGCTTGTTGTAGTATTCACGCACCTCTTCGTCGGTAGCACGTACTGTAGTGTCGGAGAGGATGGTACTAGGTGTACGCACCACAGCCACATCGCGAGAGGGCACATCCGAAAGGAATTGAGCATCCACCTTATTGATGGCATAGCTACGAGTCATGATCGCATTGAACTTAGAGCCTAAACGCTCATTGCGCACCGAGCGAAGGAGAGCATCCCAACTATTCTTGATCATTCGCATCTGCCCTTGTTGCTCCGCGGGGAGTTGGGCGATTTGATTATCTGAGATTTGTTCAAGGAACGTCTGCACAGCATTGCGGTCGCTGGGGTTAATACCCAACTGCGAAATAAACTGCTGCGCTTGGTATGCAGGAGAAACGCCATCACCCAATACAAGGGCGATCATTTCTTCAGGAGTAACCTTTAGCCCCAGGGCATCAGCCTCTTTCTCTAGAGCAATGCTCTGGATGTACTCTTCGGCAAGCTGATTATTGAGTTGCATGCGCTGCTCATCCGAGAGATGATTGCCATTTGCTTCAGCAGCCTCTTGCAGCTCTTGCAGCCGTTGGTGATAGTCTTCTGCCTTGATTTTCTCGCCGTCAATCTTGAGGGCATAGTTGTTACTCATCTGGAAGAGGGTTCCGCCTGAACGCAATCCGTCTCCGACAATAAACGCGAGGAGGGCAACCCCGATAACGATAATCAGGAGGCCGGCTCGGTTACGAATCTTCTGTAATGTAGCCATATATGTACTATATCTTTTATTCTTCGTTAATTGCTACCTATTCAAAGCGCAAAGGTAAGAAACAAATGCGAACCTAGGTATTCCAAACTCGGTTTTTAGGGTAAAATTTATAGGGGAAGCAGGTGATTTAATTTCAAATATAGGCCTAAACTTCTTCTAAAATCAGCCTATTTACTAGGAGGAATCAGGCTGAAAGTGGCAACAAACTGGGTATCAGCATCTATCGGGTGGAGTGGAAGGAGCCCTCTAAGTAGCTTTCCATCACCATCGAAGCGAGGAGGGGTCTCAACCTCCGAAGCCTGAAGCCATGCAAGAGCATCCCCTTTTTTAGCAAACGAAGCAATTTGATAACGATAATGGGCCTCAGGCATTCCCAAACGCTCATAGAGCCGATGTGCCAATAATCCCATAGTGGAGCGCACATTGACCTCGACGGCGGGATGCAACAAGACCTCACCACGCCCCCCTTGATAGGTAAGCATATCGACCCCTACAGCTCCTCGATAATGGGGGGCAACTCTCCTCTGCAAAAAATCCCGATGTATCGTTATTACCTTCTCGAGAAGCCTCTCTCCCACTACAGAAGCCAACTTCTGCCAAAGGATCCGAGGGTGACACACCTCATTATATAGGTACCGATATCTCTCCGTAACAAAGTGCGACAAGCCCACAAAATCCACCCTCCCCTCTTCGTCTATCTGGTACTCAGCTGCCCAATCTTCCAGCTTATTAAGAAGCGGCTCTAGACTGACTACTCCATTTTTTTGCCGCTGAGCCATGAGGGCACGACGGCTCTCTTGGGACAACGGCAAGACGTAAGGTAGCACCCCTCGCCCCGAAGAAGAAAAAGGGAGCTTTGCCAAAATAGCCCCAGAAGCCAGCGCAAGACAAGCCTCCTCCAGCTCCTCGTCGGTATAACAAAATTGGGGTATAATTTTAGAAGGGACAGGCAACTCTCGTAATAGCTCTACCGACAGGCTCCGATCGTATAGCTCAGACGGGCAAGGGTGAGAGTACGAGTCCGGGATATCCAACAGGGGGAAGCCCGAACGAAATTGCGAAAAGAGGGGACGAAGGGTAGGCTCCGGGCCCCAAAGGGAGAGGCGCAGAGGGGGATAAATCGTTCTCCCCAAATCTACCTCTTCTGCCCCAAATACATGGGCAAGGGGGATGGGAAATTCTTTTGAAAATCGAGGGGTATTACAAGGCAACCAAACCCAATCCTGCTCAGGGTTGGGGGCAATCCATGCAGGTAGATAGGCAAGGTCGCGCCTCATCTGCCGAACAATACGAGGGGGTGTATAGCTTGCACTTCCCTGATGCGCAAGGGCAACCTCATTACCACAATTAAAGTAAAAAAGTTGTCCACAGGAAGGATTCTTTCTATCCTCTTTCGGGGGTATTACCTCAGCCATTACCTCTCTAGTAAGATGGAATAAGCCCTCTATTTGCGCCCATAATCTGCCGGGATCTCTCCCCAAACCTCCGTCTTCCACTTAAGCAATGGCACACGCACTTCGGGGGGATTTTGGGCAAGCCAAGCTTCTGCTCTCCGTATTAGATCGAGGGCAAAGGCACTCTTCTCGCTCGGTTTGAGGGTGGTTTTGCATTTCCCAGTCCGCACCCAAGCCATCGCCGTGCGGCTATCACTATAAATAGGTGTACGTACGCCTTGCTGACGGCAGAGTGCCATGGCGTGTACGATAGCCAAAAACTCCGCAATATTATTGGTCCCGAAAAATTGTTGAGAAGCAAAGATCACTTCATGCGAATCCGCATTTACCCCTCGGTATTCGCACATGCCCGGATTTCCGGACGAGGCTCCATCCACAGCAATGCTCGGGAATATGGGATAATCAGCCCCTGACCTACCGCCCATTGCTCTCGTACCCAAAGAAGAGGGTAATGGGGAGCCGGAATAGGCGCGCTGAGCCTCCAACTCCGTGGAGAAAGATTTGTACTTTGCCCCGGCGAAACCCTCAACCTGCTCTTTACACTCCCTCCAAGAGGCGTAAATGCCAGGGATTTTACCGACCCATACGACGTAAAACTTTTTTGCCATCCCCCCTAAAGGTGCCCAAAAATATCCCCATAGACGCTTGTATCGTGGATGTACTCGAAGTCCGCTTTACTCTGGGCTTCACTCTCGTCCATCTCCTGCAATTGAGCCTTATAGGGCGTGGTCTCTTCTCCACGACCGGTCTGGTCAAGAAGTTGTATCAAATAGGTTAGGATATTCTTTCCCACAATACCATCCTCTACATAGCCTTGTAGCAGTTGGATCGCTTGGGAGAGGTTGCCCGAGAGTTCCTCAATATGCCCTAGGCCGCAGCATGCATCTTCATTGAAAGGATCCTTATCAAGAGCGGCTCGGTAGGCCGTTTGTGCCGCCGGATAGTCCCTTTTGGCTAGGGCAATGTCAGCTTCGTAGAGATGGAAACGCTCCTCCTCGGGGAAAGAACGGAAGGCTTCTCGAAGGAATTCAGTCGCCTCATCCCATTGCTCAAGAGCGACTAAAGCCTTGGTTTTGTAGAGCGAGGAGGTGGATTCTTCGTCGTGTAAATCGATGGCTTTCGTCGCTTCGTCCACCGCACTTTGCCACTCCTTCTGAGCTATATAATTGGCGGCCAAAAGACGATGCAAGAGGGCAAGGTCTTTCTCCTCCTCAGTGAGAGAAAGAGCCGTCTTAAGGTCTTCTATAGCCTTGTCGTATTGCCCCTCTTCGTACTCGGCTTTCGCCCTGTAAATACGTGTTGTAAGGTGGTTGGGTTCCTCTTCTACGAGCAGATCGAGATGCTTCAGAGCCTGCCGTGTAGCCCCGATCCTCATCAAGGTCTCGGCAAGATAGTAGCGTGTTTCGAACTCGGGGCGCAGCTCTAATGCTTTGCCAAATGCCTTAATAGCAAAGGGATATTCCCCTATTTTACTGGCACGAAGGGCATCAAACTTGAGTACATCTGCGTCTCGCTCGGCTTGTGGAGAGGTGGTCTCCACTGAGGTTGCAGGCGATTCTTCTTTGGGAGTTACTCCCGAAGAGGATTTACCAAAAAGACTCTTGAATAGTTTCATATACTTGGAGAGATCATACAAAAAGAGGAGAAATCAAAGCCTCTGCAAAGCCATTGCTCGGGACTTTAATTGCTCCTCTACTCTTATTTATTAGACGGATTATTCTGGCTCACGCATGTTGGTGAAGACATTTTGCACGTCTTCGTCTTCTTCGATCTTCTCGATGAGTTTGTTTACCTTCTCTGCTTCTTCCGCAGTTACATCTCGGTAGTCGTTGGGGATACGAACGAAGTCTACAGAAGAGATTTCAAAGCCGGCACCTTCTAGATAACTCTGGAGTGCCGCATTTTGTGCAAACTCACCGTAAACAATGAGTTCACCATCTTCCTCCTCTATTTCGTCCTCTACACCAAAGTCGATAAGCTCAAGGGCAAGTTCTTCTAGGTCTACCCCCTCTTTTGCCACAAGGTGGAAGACGCACTTATGATCGAAGAGAAACTCTAGGCTCCCCGTGGTACCCAAGCTACCACCATGCTTATTGAAGTAGCTACGAATGTTGGCAACCGTACGAGTAGTATTATCTGTAGCCGTCTCTACAAAAATGGCAATACCGCTGGGGCCATAGCCTTCGTAGTTTACTTCTTTATAGTCCGTAAAGTCTTTGTCGGTCGCCTTTTTGATGGCACGTTCGACATTATCTTTGGGCATATTTTCTTTCTTCGCCGTCTGCATCAAAACGCGTAGGCGCGGATTGGTATCAGGGTCGGGACCGCCACTCTTCACGGCCATGGTGATCTCTTTTCCCAACTTGGTAAAAACGCGAGCCATATTGCCCCAACGCTTCATTTTGCGTGCTTTACGATATTCAAACGCTCTTCCCATATAGTATGATTCGTGCTATTATTATTTCTTTCTCTGTCTCTATCCTCTTCATGCTTAGCGCAGTTCGGCTCCCAACTCTTTCTCAAGAAGGGTGCGGACGCGCTGCATCGTTTTTTCGATTTGCTTATCGGTGAGTGTAGCCGTGGCATCCTGCAAATAAAAACTCACGGCATAACTCTTCTTTCCTTCGGGGAGATTCTTGCCCGTATAGACGTCGAAGAGCTCCACCTTCTTTAGTAGCTTCTGCTCTGCCTTGCGTGCCACAGCCTCTACCTGTGCAAAGGTAACTTCTTGCCCCAATAGGAGTGCAAAGTCTCTCTTTACAATCGGGTACTTGACAATCTCTTGTGCTAGAAGGGCTTTTTCTCGCCCGGCTTCCATCAAAAACTCTCGGTCGAACTCAGCATAGTAAACAGGCATCGAGATATCGAAACGGCGGAGCAACTCGGGCTTAATTTCTCCCATCCACACAATCGTATGCTTCTTCTTTCCCGGGATCTGATACGCCAAGAAGTCCGAGAAAATATCGTTGCTTCCCATCTCTAGTTGCAGGGAGGTAAGGGGGATATTAAGGCGACAAAGGATGTTTTCCACATCGGCTTTGAGGCGATACACATCCATAGGTTGCTCTTTGGGCGCAAGCCAATTGGTACCACCATACGTACCCGAGAGCCAAAGGCCAAACATGGCACGCTCGGAGTAGGCACGGAGCACATCACGAGAGGCCTCATCCCCGAGAGTGTCTTGCGGCGCTGCCTTGTAACGATAGCAATTGCCCCACTCAAAGAAGGCGCAACTCTGCTGCTTATTATTAAAGTTGCGAGCAATAGCCTCCAAACCGCCAAAGAGAAGTGTCTCACGCAATACGCCTAGTTCCTGACTAAGAGGATTGAGAAGATGCACAAGTTGCTCGGCAGGATAGGTCTCCAACCCTGCGTAATACTTCTCTGCCGTAAGGGAGTTGGAGAGGATCTCTTGGTACCCCACCCCTACAAGCTGCTCACTCAAGAGGAGCTCGGTATGGTAGTCTTTGTCCACCTTGCTTCGGGTGGAGAGATTAGCTCGAATGTAACCTTTCAATGGTACTTCGTTGTAGCCATAGATACGGAGCACCTCCTCTATCACATCCACCTCACGACGCACATCGATGCGGTAAACCGGCAGATTGAGGAGCCAGCCATCGGGCCATTCCTCTTGTACCGTTATATCTAGAGATTGCAAGATGCGTAGTACCTCTTCGTCGGGGATCTCGGCTCCGATAGTTTGGCTGAGGCGTGCTCTCCGTAGCGAACATACAGGATGCTCTACCGGCATTTGTCGGCAATCGATAACCTCGCCAACCACTTTCCCGCCGGCTAGCTCTTGCAGAAGAGCTACAGCTCGGCGCAAAGCATACGACGTGGCTGCGGGGTCTAACCCACGCTCGAAGCGGAACGAACTATCCGTATTGAGGGCGTGTGCACGTGCCGCCTTACGCACACTGGTACTATTGAAGTTGGCACTCTCTATAAAAATGCGCGTGGTAGTATCGGACACCCCACTCTCGGCACCGCCAAAAATCCCTGCCATGCAGAGGGGGTTGTGCCGGGCATCGCAAATCATGATCTCACGACCATTCAGTTTGCGCTCTACACCATCAAGGGTGGTAAATGGGGTACCCTCGGGGAGTTTTTCTATATGAATTTCCCCTCCTGCAACCTTATCTGCATCAAAGAAATGGAGCGGTTGCCCCACTTCGTGAAGGACAAAATTGGAAATATCCACCAAAAGACTAATCGGGCGAACACCGATAGCTGCGAGAGGCTCGCGCAACCACTTGGGGCTCTCGCCATTGGTCAGGCCCTCCATCGTTACGCCTTGGTAGCGAGGACACTCCTCGGGAGCCACATCCACAGCAACCGTAAGGGGCTTACCCTCTTGTTGGCAGCTAAGCACACGATCTACCTCGGGCAGCTTAGCTTCTTGGGGGCTACCATGCCGTGTAAGGTAGGCAGCAAGATCTCTCGCCACCCCAAAGTGCGAAGTGGCATCTATGCGGTTGGGGGTAATATCTACCTCGAGGCAGTAGTCACTCTCTAGTCCGAAATACTTAGCTGCCGGAGTACCGACAATGGCCGTTTCGGGCAATACCATAATGCCGCTAGAGTCCGTGCCGACGCCAATTTCCACTTCGGAACAAATCATTCCAAAGCTCTCCTCTCCGCGCAATTTCGACTTCTTGATAACGAAACTCTCCTCTCCACTATAGAGAGTGGTACCTATAGTTGCTACAATTACATGCTGACCCGAAGCTACATTGGGAGCCCCACAGACAATCTTAAGAGGCTCTTCGCCTCCTACATCTACGGTCGTACAATGCAAATGATCGGAGTTGGGATGCATTTCGCAGGTCTCTACACGCCCTACGACAAGCCCCTCTAAGCCCCCCTTAATGCTATCTACTTTTTCTACACTCCCGGTCTCGAGACCAATGGAAGTGAGAGCATCGGCTACTTCCTCGGGCGACATAGTAGCCACCTGAGGGAGGTAATCGCAAAGCCACTTATAGGAGATATTCATATATCTATTACGTATAAATGCCACCACGCAGGGAGGCAGCAAACTATGATTTACATACTAGAGCACCACCTACTCGAGAGGGAAATCCCTACTAAGAAGAGGTGCTTTGCTTTGCAAAAGTACGGCTTTTCGCTGTAATGCTATCGCCTTAGGTCAAAACTTCTTTGGGCAGAGAAAAGAAATGCGTTGAGGGGAGCTTTGATGCCAATTGAGTACCTTTGAAAGCGATATGGCAGCAACACATTCAAACAACTCCATACTACGCGAGAGTATCCGCTTGGTAGGCTCGGGGGCCGCAGGTCAGGTGGTTGCCCTCTTGTTGCTCGCCGTCATCGGTCGCCAATACGACCAAGAGACCATGGGCGTTTTAGGTAGTTTTCTCTCCTGGGGAGGCCTTCTCGCCATTGCATCCGGAGCCCGATACGAGCAAGGCATCGTGGTAGCAAGTGCCGAAGACGAGGCTCACACGCTCTACCACCTTGCCCTACGTATTTCCCTTATTTTTGCTCTAGTTCTCCTTCCCATAGCCCTTGTAATTGGGTACGTAAACCCCTCTCTTACCCCTCTCGGGAGCAGCATCTACGCTCTCCCTTTCTTCGTTTTACTCTCCACTTGGTACAACGCATCCGCCCTGTGGGAACTGCGGCACAAAAGATACAAGATACTCGCCAAGATGCAGTTCATTAAGGGGGTAGGGAACAATCTCCTAAAGGCAGTATTCGGATTCATAGCAGCCACGATTGGCTCTCTTATCACGGCCCAAATACTCTCCCTCATCGCCACCTTCCCCCTTTTCTTTAGGTCGCTAAAAAAGGGATCCAAAGCTCCTAAAACTACCCCCCTCAGGTCGGTTGCCAAGAAGTATAGGGGATTCCCACGCTATGGTATTGTGCAAGCACTCATCGATAATCTACTCGGGAGCCTTCTCGTGCTGATGCTACCACTCCGCTACGGATTGGCAGAGGTTGGGTACCTTACCATGGCCATTATGCTGGCGAGACGCCCCCTACAACTCGTGGCAGAGAACCTATCGAATGTCTACTTCCAACGCCTTAGCGAATGCGTATCCCAACGTCTTCCCATCAGGCAGCTGGCATATAAGCTGCTACGCAATACCCTAATCGTAAGCATCCCCACAGCGCTACTCCTCTCCCAAGTGGCCCCCTACTTGGTCAGCCTGGTTGTAGGGGATAAATGGCTCCCCTCAGCCCATATTGTAGTATGGATGCTCCCCATGTGCATCCCCAACTTCCTCAACTCAATACTCAACACACTACCCGACATTTTTGCACACCAACGGCAGAATATGTGGGCGCAAGTGGTCATGCTCGTTCTCGACGTGGCAGTAATTGCTCTCGGATTTACGCTCTTCGACTTCGATCGCTTCGTCCCTTTCTTCTACCTCTTTATAACCTTAGAGCAGGTAGGCTATCTGCTCTTCTTACTCCGATTTGTTTGGCATTATGAACGAACCCTTGTCGACACCACAGCAGGCAACTAGCGTAGCTCGGGGAGAGGCTTTCCGCACGACGGACGGCGCATTTCTCTCCTCCGACGGCATCATACAGCACTTCTCCACGGCACGGAGTGAGCAAGACTACCTCCAAAGAGCCGCGGAGCTCAACGGCTCGTGGTACTATATATCCGACAGCCAACCCACCCCGTCGCATGATATTTTTGCCTTTGTGGATCACCGCTCTACCCTCTCCCTCTACTATCGGATTGAGGGTAGCGCAATTCGCTTTAGCGACAATGGGTTCGACCTAATCCACGCCAACGAGGCCCGAATAGAGACGCCCCCCTCTACCCTTCTCTTCTTCTCGCAATGGGGGTTCACGCCCGAAGAGAGCACACTACACCCCGATATTAAAAGAATCCCCGTGGGATGCGGCATACACTTCTCCCCCTCAACCCGAGAGGTGACAACCCTACGCTACGACACTTCGCTCTACGAAGGTCCCCGACTTGAGGGGATTGAGTACGAAGAAGCCAAGCGACTCTTCCGTGAGCAACTCTCGTGTGCGGTGGATCGCATGGCTCAGCGGCTCTCGAATCATCCCGTAGTGCTCCCCCTAACAGCAGGTCGCGACTCTCGGCTCATTGCCCTTGCCCTCAAAGAACGGGGCGTCTCCTCCGTATCCACCTGCACCTATGGCGCTAGCGAGACGATACACGAAGTACAACGAGCTCGCACTATTGCTCAAAAGCTCGGCTTCCCTCACCATTTCATTTCTACCCTACCCACGGGATACGACAGGAGGGGCTATACCCAAGATGCCGAGGCTATCAAGTATCTAAAACAGATCAGCGGACTTGGCTCGGGTTACTTCTTTGCCGAGTACACCTCAGCGCAGCAGATGGCGCAACGCTACCCGGGAGCCGTGGTCCTCCCTGGGCATAATGGAGATATTATTGGGGGGGATAATCTACATCTGCGCTTCGTAGAGGGAGCCACACGCCTAGAGACCAACGCCTATCTGATGTGCTTTCACGAGAATGGGAATCGCCGGCTCGAGCGTAACGAGATCGCCCAATTAGCCGACCTACATCAAGCGCTCCTCGCAAGTTATCCCCAGGACAAAACCGCGATCGAACTCTTTGAGACCTTCCGCAACCGAGAGCTGATGCCCAAGTACTACATCAATTCATCTCGAGGCTGGCGTTACTTTGGGCTATCTGTTTGGATGCCCTTCCTCGACAAAGATCTGTGCCAATTCATGCACAGTCTACCCGCCCCCTACCGCATCGGCAAACGACTCTACGAAGAGGTCTCTACGGAGCTATTCCGCGAGGCAGGCATCTCGTTTGCCAATGATTGCTCGGCATACCAACAATGGCAAAAACCGGCATTCCGAGTAAAACAACTGCTCCGTCCCTTCTTCGTTTATCAACACTCTCGTAGGCGCCGCCCCCTCTTCCCCAAGGGAGACCTCATGGGATTCCGACAACTGATGGCGGGGGATCTGCTCAAAGAGGTGCAGCACAAAGTGCCTTGGCGCCCCACTACCATCAATGGACTCTCCTTTGCTTGGTGGTTGCAGTACAATAATTGCCTCCCCAAAGACTGACCGCTAATTTCCCTTCCAACACAGGCTGAAAAAAGAAAATTTCTAGGGCAAAAGTGTACCCCATTTTTGCCTGAAATTCTTTTTGTTTTAGGGCAGAAAAGGAGTTGCTTTTTGGCTGCATTTCTGAGAGGAGACACTCCGCCACTCATCCGAGTACGGCAAATCCCCCACACGAAGCACCCCTCACAGAACCCCTCCTCCACGAGATAGGAAACGCCAAATCGGGCAAGATAGCGGCCCCTTGCCCTAACCCTAAAAAATCAAAGAAAAGGAGAGAGGTAGCCTCCCTATAAATCAAACAATCCATCACGATAGGCCTATTTCCCTTGAGAGAGGAATAGGCAAAATATATTGTGCATACAACATTTTATTGTACCTTTGCAGGGCTAAAGGTGCAAGGGGCACCCACATTCGTCTTAGGATGTTTGGCAAATGGTCCTATAGCTCAGTTGGTTAGAGCACCTGACTCATAATCAGGGAGTCCTTGGTTCAAGCCCAAGTGGGACCACAAGAGAGGAGGATAAAATCTTCCCTTTACGAGCAAGAGATCTTGCTCGTTCTCTATTTAGAGGCAGCGGCTTCTTTTGGAGAAGATACTTTACCATAAGTCTCAGGGCACTAGGGCTCCATAGCTCTACTCTAGAGACAAGACGCACGGGGCTGACTGGCTTTGACAGCGTGACGAAGGGGTAAGTAAGCATGTAGTGAGTTGTTGTTCCCTCACTTTAATATCAGACTTCAAAATTTTTAGTTGGCGAAAATAATTACGCTCTCGCTGCCTAACCGAAGAACAGTAAGTTAGCTTCATCCTTGAGCCGATAGGCTCGGACGAGACGTCACCCGAAACTCTTGCTCCGAAGTTACTCGAGTTAGGTGATGCACAAATATCGGGGCTTGGGGTTGCTGGGTCTATGGGGCAGCATTCCAATATTTCATAGGCTAAGGGATGGTTGTTGGTTGCTCTGTCCGCGCAACGATCCCCGACAATTCCAATCAGAGATAAACATGTAGAAAGCATATTCATTCCACGTTTGGACGAGGGTTCAATCCCCTCCAGCTCCACTTTAATTACCCATCCCTCTAGGAATCCAAGGGAAAAGACATTGGTTTGTAAATTGAAAACTCCTTTATATCGTGAAGGGGTTTTTCGTATACATAGCCCCCCCTCTGGCGGCGTTGCCCCAAGGTCAAAGGGCTACACTAGAGAACAGAATCCATAATCCAATTATAAAAAGAAAACAATGTTAGGTGCAATCATCGGTGATATTGTTGGTTCTCGCTTCGAATTCGACAATATCTATAAGACAGACTTCGAGTTGTTTACTCCGGAATGTGCGTTCACAGACGACTCCATTTGCACGATTGCCGTTGCGGATGCTATTATCAGAGATGAGGAAATAGGAAAGGTTTTGCACGAATGGTGCAGGCATTACCCCTATCCAAAGGGTGGTTACGGAGGCTCCTTTGCCCGTTGGGTATATTCAAACAGCCCCCAACCCTATGGTAGCTTTGGTAATGGTTCTGCCATGCGCGTATCACCTTGCGGATGGCTCCCGGCTAGAGAAGATGCCCTGACAAAGGCAAAAATATCTGCTGAGTGCACACACAATCACCCCGAAGGTATCAAGGGGGCTCAATGTGTGGCGGACTGCATCTACCTTGTGCGAAACCAAAAAGACAAAGCACAACTCAGAGAGATGGTGCAAGAGCAGTACCACTACGACCTCAACCTAACATGCGATGAAATCAGACGAACAAGCACATTCGACGAGACATGTCAGGTGACTGTGCCTCAAGCCATCGTTTGCTTTCTCGAAAGCATGAACTTTGAAAGCGCTATCCGACTCGCCATCTCAATCGGAGGAGATAGCGACACAATTGCCGCCATTACAGGGAGCATTGCAGAAGCCTATTACGGCATTCCTCAGCCCATAAAAGAGAAGGCCTGGAACTATCTTGATGATGACATGAAGAGGATTATCACACAATTCCAAGAGAAGTATAAGTAAGGGGAGAGGCTCCACAGGAAAAGAGATGCAGATCCTATGTTGTCAGCATACCAAGGTTTGTAACCCTCCACGTGACACACAAAAGGATTTTTCGGGTTCCACATAGGTAACATTCTATGAAAGAAGAAGGAGAGACGGCGTTGGAAACATCCTCTCTTTTACATTCTAGTTCAGGACTTTAGTTGAGGCTAATCCCCTAATCACCCCCATATTCCTAGCAATTCGAGAGTCTGAAGGCTGTTTTTTCTTGGTAGAAAGCATTGCCATTTTACAAGAATGTATTACTTTTGCAAGCGATTCGAGGATAAGGGGCTCCCTTTACTTGAATGGAGAGATGGCAGAGTGGTCGATTGCGGCGGTCTTGAAAACCGTTGAGCTGAGAGGCTCCGGGGGTTCGAATCCCTCTCTCTCCGCGTGAAGTACTCTGTAAAATGAGTAGACAAAAACTTCAAAAATCTGTAAGTGTCGTAATTTCAAGGAGTTACGACACTTTTATTTTATACCTATTCAAGCTTTCAGAGTACGTAAAAAGGTCGTATGAACGCCCAAAATACTCTCCTGTGGTTACAATCCGGCTACATTTTTTTGAGCCTCCCAAAAATTGTAGCCAAGAGTTCGTAGAGAGTTCGTTTAGAGTACTTGTATTTTGCTGTTATTCAAACAATTATGTAGAACTTTGTAGCCGGTCTACAGAGATTGAAACAATGGACTTTTGACTACAATCAGCCATCTGTCCGGCTACAAATTTCTCTGTTATTGGCTACAATTAAAAACAAGCAAAGTATGAAGTCAATTTTCAGAACAGTCTTCTATCTTAGAAGCAACTATGTAAACAAGGAGGGAAAGACACCGGTGATGTTGAGAATTTATCTCAATAACGAACGTCTTTCACTTGGTTCCACGGGAATTGCCGTAGTGCAATCCCTATGGGACAAAGAGAATGAGAAACTCAAAGGTCGTACAACCGACGTTCTGAGTACAAATCTCGAGTTGGACAACATTCGTAATGGCTTGCAAAACATCTATCGGAAGTTGGAAGACACCTCCGATTTGTGCTTGGAACGCATCAAGGCAGAGTTCTTAGGTAAAAAAGAGGATATAGACACCCTGTCGCAACTTTTCGATAAGCACAATGCGGATATTGCCCAACAAGTCGGCATTTCTGTAAGTGCTGCCACACTGCAAAAATACAATGTTTGCAGGCGGCACTTCTTGGAGTTCCTGCAAAACGACTACAGAAGAGCAGACATCAAGCTGTCAGAGCTGACTTATACGGTTATCCGAGAATTTGATATTTATCTTCGCACAGCTGTTGGACAGAATGCCAATACGGCAACTAAAACGATGAAGACTTTTAAGACCATTGTCATCTTAGGGCAGAAAATGGGTGTCTTGCATCACGATCCCTTCCTTAATCACCGCTTCCACTTGGAGCCGGTAAACCGTGGTTTCCTCACGGACGAGGAAATCATGAAGATAGCCAACAAGGATTTCGGCATCCAGCGTTTGGAACTGGTAAAGGATGTTTTCATCTTCTCCTGCTTCACAGGGTTGGCATATATCGACGTATCCAATCTCACACCGGACAACATCGTTACACTTGATGACAAGCAGTGGATTATGACCAAAAGGCAGAAAACAAGCGTGGAAGCAAATGTCCTACTTCTCGATATTCCGAAGCGCATCATTGCAAAGTATAGTGGAAAGACCTATCGGGACGGCAAA
>CAUTMR010000012.1:0-57496 GCA_963539975.1 uncultured Porphyromonas sp.
GGGTGGTTTTGCCCACAATGGGAATTCCCTCCAAGCGAAAGCGTCCTACAATTTGTTCGGGCGACTATTGTTGCTGCTGGATATTTTGTTCGATATCGTGTCGCATCTTCGGGGTGAATTTGCGTGGATAATAACGCCATTCCTTGCATTCCGAGGCATATGTCTCCGCCTGCTGACACGAATATTTTCCGCGAGGGGTTTGATTCCTACAGATCTCTCTGGAGACTGTACTAGTGGCCACGCCAATGGTTTCTGCAATTAAAGAATAGGACTTACCTTGCTTCAGAAGTCGATTATTTGTGTACCTTTGCTCTCGGCTCAAATGGTTGTAGGTTTTCATAATAACGCAAATATAAACTTTTTGAGTTCAACCTCCTTGGGGCTACCCCAGGTAGGTTTTTGTTTATCTGAGCGTTGTACTTACAACTGGAAAATACAAAAAGGGCAAAAAGAAAGGCGCTCATAATGAACGCCTTTGTGATTTTTGGTGATGCTTGATTATTGTTGATAATCAGAAATTACTTGCCGATGCAGAAGTGAGCGAATATGGAGTGGAGCACCTCCTCTCCGGTGATGGTGTGACCCGTGATTTCGCCTAGCGCCTCGAGCACGCAACGGAGATCCAGGGTGATAAAGTCGGCCGAGACGTTGGCGTCCAAAGCCTCCAGCACGTTCCGAAGATGCGTTGCTGCCTTCTCTAGGGCGTGCAGGTGCCGTTCGTTTGTAATCAAAGTTTCCTCCTCGCTACTGCGCTCTTGTATTCCGCTCTTCTCCAGAAGCAGCTCTTGTAACTCCTCCAACCCACGACCCTCTTTTGCCGATAGTAAGACGGGTATCTGCCGGAATGCCGAGCTAACCTCTGAGGCTAACGCATCTTGCTCTTCTCTCGTCAGAAGGTCTATTTTGTTGAGGAGAATGAGGCGATTCCCAGGGGATAGCGGCAGAGAGGTGAGTTGCTCTAGAGACGAATTTACCCCCTCCTTTTGTACACGTAATGCATCCAGGAGGATAAGGCTGAGGGCGGCATCTTCTGCCTTTTGTAGCGCTCGCTTTATTCCCAGCTGCTCGATAGGGTCTTGGGTATGGCGCAGGCCTGCTGTATCTATGATGCGGAATAGCACTCCCTTTATCACCAGTCTCTCTTCGATGCTATCGCGGGTGGTCCCCTCTATATCGCTTACAATAGCGCGATCTTCTCCCAATAGGGCATTGAGTAGGGTGCTCTTACCCGTATTCGGTTGCCCAAGAATGGCGATAGGGATGCCCTCTTTGAGGTGTTTCCCCTGGGTAAAACTGCCAATGAGTTGTCCGATGCGTTGTTGGATAGCGGTGGCAAGAGAGCGCAAGGCCTCGCGATCGGCAAACTCTACATCCTCTTCGCTGAAGTCCAATTCGAGCTCGAGTAGCGAGGCAAATTCGAGTAACTGATCGTGCAGGGAGCCCAATTCCTGACTTAGCTTCCCCCTTAATTGCTGCAAGGCAAGGCGGTGTTGGGCGGCACTCTCGGCTGCGATCACATCCGCAACGGCTTCCGCTTCGGCTAGGTCTCGACGACCATTGAGGTAGCTCCTGAGGGTGTATTCTCCCGGTTGTGCCGGGCGGCATCCCTCTGCCACAAGCCAGCGCAGGAGCGTTTGTACAATGTAGGGGGAGGCGTGGCAGGATATTTCCACGAGATCCTCACCCGTATAGGAGTTGGGTGCCTGGTAATAGGTCACCACCACTTCGTCTAAGATTTCTCCCGAGCGACTTATCGTTCCGTAGTAGGCATGGCGGGGAGTCCAACTATCTCTATGGGGAGAGAAAATCTGTTGGAGGCAGGGGAGAGCCTGACTGCCCGATACACGGATGAGGGCAATGCCGCCACCACGGCCCGAGGCAAGGGCGCAAATGGTGGATTCGTCGGTGAGATGATCTAGATTCATGAGGCTTGGGAGAGAAGAGAGGCGATGCGTTGTTGCGCTATGGGATGCACGAGCGTGGGGGCAATAGAGGCCAAGGGCTCTAGCACAAAGAGGCGCTTGAGCATCTGAGGGTGGGGGATTTGGAGCCGATCGCTTTGGTCTATGATCTCTTGATTGTACAGGAGAATATCAATATCAATGGGGCGATCTTGGTAGGCTTCGTGGGGGAGATGCTTGTGCCTACGCCCCAGAGCTTGCTCTATGGATTGCGTCTGAGAGAGCAGTTCGTTAGGCGAGAGAGGCGTGTATACAGCCACCGCTGTATTGAGAAAAGGGTGTGGCGAACTAAAGCCCCAAGGCTCGGTTTCTATGTAACGAGCAATGGACGCAATAGTGCCTATTTCGTCCCTTATCTTACGGATAGCAAGCGATAGCAACTCCCATCTCTCGCCTTGATTGCTCCCGAGAGATAGGTAAACCAAACTGAGCGGAGCCGACTTCTCCATCAAAGATCCCCCTTCTACTTAAATAATAAGCATGGCATCGCCATAGGCTCCGAAGCGGTACTTCTCTTGCTTTGCCACTTCGTAGGCGTTCATGATGTTTTGGTATCCTGCCACAGCAGCTGCGTTCATGAGAAGGAGCGATTGCGGCATGTGGAAGTTGGTAATAAGGGATGTTACAAATTCGATAGGGTAGGGAGGATAGATGTACTTATTGGTCCAGCCATCGAATTCCTTTACATATCCATCGGTGCTTACGGCGGTTTCGAGGGCACGAAGTACGGAAGTACCCACTGCTACGATATGCTTCCCTTCGTCACGGGCTTTGCGAGTAATTTCGCAGCATTCGGGGCCGATAAACATCTGTTCGTTGTTCTTTTTGTGCTTAGATAGGTCTTCAATGTCTTGATTTTCGAAGTTGCCCAACCCATTGTGTAGGGTAAGGTACGCAAGACGGCAATCCGCAATTTCTAAGCGTTTGAGTAGCTCACGACTAAAATGCAACCCTGCTGCAGGAGCAATAACAGCCCCTTCTTCGCTGGCGTATATGGTTTGGAAGCGTTCCAAATCCTCTTCGGTTGCATCTCGCTCCAGGTACTTGGGTAGAGGAGCTTCGCCCAAAGCGTAGAGGTACGACTTGAATTCTTCGTGGGAGCCATCGTAGAGGAATCGAAGGGTACGTCCGCCATTGATTGTATTGTCGATAACCTCAGCCATGAGACCATCATCGGGCCCAAAATAGAGTTTATTCCCTATACGTATCTTACGAGCAGGGTCTACAAGTACATCCCATAGCTTGATTTGAGGGTTGAGTTCTCTCAAGAGAAAGACTTCTATCTTAGCATTCGTCTTCTCTTTTTTGCCGTAGAGGCGAGCCGGTATTACTTTGGTATTGTTGAAGACGAAGGTGTCACCCTTTCCGAAGTATTTGAGGATGTCTTTGAAAATACCATGTTCGATAGAGCCATCTTTACGATGTAAAATCATAAGACGGGACTCGTCTCGGTGCTCTACCGGATGTGAGGCGATTAATTCCTGGGGAAGATCGAAGTCGAACTCAGAAAGTTTCATAGCTATCTTAGTATTTAATCATTATCAATATAGGGGGAGCAGAGGGGAAATTTGCCTTTCTACTCCTTTTAGTTTTAGAGGCAGATGTTACTTCGAAGTAGGGGGGACAATGGGGTCGAATCCCTCTTCGTTTAGTTCTGCATGGGCTAGAAAATCGGGCAACTCTGCCAGTGTGAGACTATCCTCTACCCGTACACTGCCCAGCTGCGTGCGCCGTAGAGCGGTGAGGTAGGCACCACTATGGAGCCTCTCCCCGAGATCTCTAGCGAGAGAGCGTATGTAAGTGCCCTTGCCACAGCTAATCCGTAGAGTTGCATAGGGCGGCTCGAAACTTACGACTTCTAGCTCGTGAATCGTAATGGGTTTGCCCTCTAGTTGGCAATCCTTTCCTTTACGTGCAAGGTCGTATGCACGTTTGCCCCCAACGGAGACGGCCGAAAATATAGGGGGCACTTGCAGCGTTGTGCCGAGGAACTCCCGAAGAGCCTCCTCCAGTATGCCCTGAGTTATATGCTCATAAGGATAATGGGCATCTTCGGGGTGCTCAAGATCGAAAGATGGGGTAGTAGCCCCAAATTTGAGGGTGGCTACATACTCTTTTCTGTCGAGCATTAGTTGCTCTATTTGCTTGGTGGCTCGCCCCGTACAGAGGAGGAGCAACCCGGTTGCCTTGGGATCTAATGTGCCTGTATGCCCTACCTTGATTTTCTTGAGTCCAATGGTTTGCTTCACCATGATGCGGAAGCGATTTACCACATCGAACGAAGTCCAATCGAGGGGTTTGTCTACGGCAATGATACTACCCATCCTGAGGGTAAGGGGTGCGACAGGTTTGCCATCTTGCGTGCGAGTGTGCAGTACGATTTCGCTCATCTTTGCGCTATGCCCTCCTTAATCAATCGTCAGTTCTACCCCACAAGCCAGTAGGGTGAGGATGAGAATCCCCACGACAATACGATAGTATCCGAATACCTTAAAGCCATAGCGTGTGAGGAAGTTGATGAAGAATCGTATAGCTACAAGAGCGAGAAGGAAGGCTATTACATTACCAATAAGCAGGGTTTGCCAGTTCTCGACAAAGATGGCTGAGCCGAAGCCTTTGTAGAGTTTATAGGCTTTGAGTAGGGTAGCACCAAACATGGTGGGTACCGCTAAGAAGAAGGAAAATTCGGCAGCCGTTCTGCGACTCAGCCCCTGTTGCTGCCCTCCTACGATGGTGGCCATGGAGCGAGATACCCCCGGTATCATGGCAATACATTGGAAAAATCCGATCCAAAGAGCATTCCCAAAGGTTATCTTTTCCCCTTGAGATTTACTGAATATGCGGTCTACAAAGACCATGAGTACGCCACCAAGGAGCAGCATCGTTGCTACTACCCAAACGCTGCCTAGTAGGGCGTCGATTTGCTTTTCGAAGAGCAAGCCCAGTACCGCAGCAGGGAGACATCCCACGGCAAGTTTAAGGTAGAAGAGGAAGAAGTCTTTCCAACGAGTGGATTTATCTCCGGTTGCGCCCATCTGTTGAGCCCCAGGAACGAAGAACCTACGCCAGTAGAGAACAACTACGGATAGTATGGCTCCGAATTGAATCATAACCGTAAAGGCACGGCTATAATCGGTACTCTGCATCCCAAGGAGCCCTTGGGTGAAGATCATATGACCCGTAGAGGAGATCGGTAAGAACTCTGTAAGCCCCTCTACAATGGCAAGGATAATAGACTCTAGAATGGTCATTAGCGAGGCGTTTCTTCGGATTTATCTTCCTTTTTCTTGTCTTGTCTCATGATAGCATAGATCATAAGTACAAACCCTATAAGGCATACTGCTGGTGCTACTACAATGCGACGAGCAGAGAATATAGCCGGGTTAAAGCTGATGCCATCCTCAGAGCCTCCTCCCATCATTAGGATAAAGCCTATAGCTACGAGAGCTATAGATGCGAGCATCAGCACGTAATTCTTCTTGCCAAAAATCATATATTGTATGGATTGATATTTAGGGAGATGCTTTTCTCTTTCGGATAACTTGCCCTCTCTCTTACGAGGAGTTGTGCGGAGCGAATGAGAGAAGCTACTCCCTTATATTTTGTTGATTCCTTCTTTAGCTTAACACCATGCGACCACCATCCATTCGGATGTAACGGCGGGTGGCAAAGAGTGCCGTGATAAGGGATAGTAGCATCCCGAGAAGGGGAAGAGCAACCATCACAACGGCACAATGTAGGTTAGAGATATAGCTTGTGGCTTGCTGCATGTAACGATCGGCTCCCCAGAGAGAAGCAAGCAGCAGAGCTACTGCAATACAGCCACCCCACAGTCCATTCATCAAGCTATAGAGCAAAAAGGGACGGCATATAAATCCAAACTTTGCCCCTACCAACGTCATAGAACGAATCAAAAAACGTTTGGTGTAGATCATGAGGTGGGTAGTATTGTTTACCTGTACAATAGCCATTAGGAGTAAAAGCCCTATCAAAAGCAAAAGGAGGTAGGATACTTTGGTCATCCTCTTGTCCACCGTGGAGAACATGTCTAGGCGATAGGAGAGTTGATCCACCCCATTTATCGACGCTATGTAGGCATCCACCAAAGGTAGGCTGTCGGGGTCTGTGTATTCAGCTTTGAGGTGTAATTCGATAGAGGGGAGTAGGGGATTGTGCCCAAGTACCAGTTCCGGATTTTCTCCTAGCTCCTCTTCCAGCTCCTTCGCTGCCTCTGCCGGAGATATGTAGCGCACCTCCTTGATATACCGATGCTGAGCTAATTCTTGGCTCAAGGCTTCTGCCTTTTCGCCCTCCATCTCCTTATCAAGATTGATGGTGAACGTCAGCCCTTCGCGCATTTCGCGCTCCATCCCTTTTTGTATTGACTCAAGAACACCAACCCAACCTAGGATAAAGAGGGGGATGGCAATACTTATGATAGCAATAAATCGAGTGTGAAATGAATACTTCCTCTTCTTGGGATGTGACATATATCTAGGTTTTTCTTACTCCGTCTGTCTCTATTTTTGTTTGGCAAATTTGCTCCTACATGAGGCTGAGTTTCCGTAAACAAACGCTCATTTTAGTGCATAACTTCACCGCCTACAAAGTTACTATCTTTTCGTGATTCAGGCAATTTTGCTCCGTTGTTGCTCCTCTCGGGGCTTGTCGAATGGGTAGTAGCGGGTTGGTTTGTATATGGCTGGTTAGTCAAAAAAAGTCTCCGGAGGGAAAGAAACGGGATAGATTTCCTCCTCCTCCGGAGACGATACTTAGGTATTATTACCTGGTAATTGGTTTCTTAATCGATTGGTTCTTATTGCTTTATTAAGCTATAAGAGCGTGTCATAAAGTCGTGTAGACGCTCTCCTGAGAGCAACCCACGACTAAGAAGAGCGAGGTCCCAAAGTTGTGCAAGCTGAGGAGTGCCTTCTGCAAAGGCCTTGATAAGGGAGGTGAGTTGCTCGCTCTTTTCGTCGATTGCTTTGGTAATATCGCCTCGGCGAGTGCGCAGATCCTCTGCAATTTCTTCTTCCTTCTTATCTCCGATCTCCTTGACTACTTCGGCGCGTTCGTCGTGGAGTTTCTTTAGATCCTCTTGGAGAGATTCGAGAGATTCCTTCGAATTGTTCTTTAGCTCCGAGAGAAGTGTGCGTACGATAGGATGAGAAGCATTAACCACAAGGTTAAACGAATCGGGCAAAGTGCCGTAGAATGCCATCCCTTGTTGGAACTTGCTCATGTCTTTCATACGCCTAATCCATTCTCCTTGGATGAGCTCAACCGGTAGGGCTGTAGCGTTAGCAGCATCTTTTGTTGCCACTTGCACGTGGAAAGTGCGTCCCTCCTCTTGTGGAGCCGTTTGGGTGAATAACTTGTTGAGAAGCTCCTCGTCTTGCTGATCAAGAGGCTCGTTGTTTGTCTCCTCTTTTACGATGAGGCGGTCTATGGTGTCGCTATCCACGCGAGCAAAATGTACCTTCTCTTGCTTCTGTTCCAGCATATTCATAAGGGGGAGCGCAAGAGGCCCATCCATCACAATTACGCTGTATCCTTTGTCGGTAGCTGCACGCATAGATAGGAATTGCTCCTCTTTGTTGGTTGTATAGAGTATGCAAAGATTCCCGTCTTTGTCGGTTTGTTGGCTTTCGATCAGCGTACGATACTCATCGAAGGTGAAGTATTTGTTATCGCAATCTTGGAAGAGCATGGAGGGGAAGAGACGCTCATATGCTTTATCGTCGGTGAGCATCCCGTAATGCACGAATAGTCCGATAGAATTCCATTTTTCCTCATACCCCTTGCGGTCGTTCTGGAACAATTCTGCCAGCTTATCGGAGACTTTTTTGCTGATGTGCCGTGCGATTTTTTGAGCATTGGCATCATTTTGTAAGTAGGAGCGGCTTACATTTAGAGGAATATCGGGTGAGTCTATCACCCCTTCGAGTAGTGTGAGCCACTCGGGTACGATGTCTTCTACATGGTCGGTAACGAAGACCTGATTGCAGAACAGCTTAATTCTATTCTTTTGTAGCTCTACATTTGGTTTTATATCAGGGAAAAAGAGTACCCCTTTTAGGGTGAAAGGGTAGTCTACATTGAGGTGAATCCAAAAGAGAGGTTCGTCAGAAGTGGGGTAGAGTGAGCGGTAAAATTCTTTGTAATCCTCCTCTTTGAGGTCATTGGGCGTACGCACCCAGAGAGGGTTGGTATCGTTGATTTGATTATCCTCATCGGTGGGAACCATCTTGCCATCCTTCCACTCTTCCTTTTTGCCAAACAGGATGGGGATGGGGAGGAAGCGACAATACTTATCAAGTAGAGCTCCTATTTTTTCTTTTTCTAGGAAGGCAAGGCTCTCTTCGTCTACGTGAAGTGTGATGGTGGTACCGCGTTCGGTACGACTAGAAGGAGTCAAAGTATATTCCGGAGATCCATCACAAGACCAATGAACTGCCTCTGCTCCGGGCTGATAGGAAAGCGTATCAATCTCTACGGTATGTGCTACCATAAAGGCCGAATAGAACCCTAGACCAAAGTGCCCGATGATGGCGGCTTCGCTCCCCTCGTACTTCTTCAGAAACTCTTCAGCCCCACTAAAGGCAATCTGATTGATGTAGCGGTCAATTTCGTCTTGGGTCATACCTACTCCCCGATCCGTGATGGTAATGGTCTTGGCTTCCTTATCCAAATCAACGCGCACGGAGAGATCTCCCAATTCGCCCACACTAGTATCGGTACGTGCAATAGTGGTGAGTTTGGTAGTGGCATCTACAGCATTCGATACCAATTCTCTCAAAAAGATATCATGCTCACTATAGAGAAACTTTTTGATGATGGGGAATATATTCTCGCTTGTTACCCCAATTTGACCTGTTGTTGCCATGTTATTTTGACGACTGATTGTTTGTTATTTTCTAGATTATTGAGTAACCTCTACGGGTTCGAGTACCTCTTGTTGCGAGGGTACTTTAGCTTTTAGAGATCCATCCTCCAATACGAACTCTACACAGTCTCCTTGTGAGATTGCACCATCAAGTATCAGATCCGTGAATTTGTCTTCGATCTCGGTTTGTAGGAGACGCTTCAGGGGGCGTACTCCATAGAGAGGGTCAAAGCCTTTTTTGGCAAGCCAGCGCTTAGCCTCCATGGTTATCTCAAAGCTATAATGCTCTCGTGCTACGCGTTGTTGCAAGACGGCAAGTTCGTTTTCGACGATGCGCAGAAGAGCCTCCTCGCTGAGGTGAGAGAAATGAATCACGGCATCGAGGCGGTTGAGGAATTCCGGACTAAAAGTGCGTTTGAGTTCCTTGTCGATGATGTTTTGTGTGTACTCCGAAGCGGATTCGGGCGTCATCTCAGATTCTGCTCGGAACCCCAATGCAGATCGGAACTCTGAGACCCGACGGCTTCCCACATTCCCCGTCATGATGATTACGGTATTCTTGAAGTCGACCTTACGTCCGAGGCTGTCTGTCAGTGCCCCTTCGTCCAAAACTTGGAGCAGCATGTTGAATACTTCGGGATGTGCTTTCTCAACTTCGTCGAGCAGGACAACGGAATAGGGTTTCCGTCTTACTTTCTCTGTTAGTTGGCCTCCCTCCTCATAACCAACGTATCCCGGAGGGGCACCTACTAGACGAGAGGTGGTAAACTTCTCGGAGTACTCGCTCATATCCAATCGGATAAGAGCATCCTCATCCCCAAACAATTGCTCTGCGAGTTTCTTTGCAAGGAATGTTTTCCCAATCCCGGTGGAACCTAAAAATAGGAAACTTCCGATGGGGCGTTTTTCATTGCGTAGCCCCAAGCGATTTCGTTGGATGGCTCGCGATACTTTGTCGATGGCCTCGTCTTGCCCGATAACAATGCTGCTGAGGGTGTCCTTCAGTGCCTTTAGTCGTTCCGTTTCTGCCTTGGCAATACGCTCTGCAGGGACGCCTGTGATGAGAGCTACGGTCTGAGCAATGTGATCTGAAGTGATTGTTGATTCCGATCCTTTTTCTCCATCTTCGGAAGAGAGCTGCTCCATGCGAGCAAGCATATCGCGCTCCTTTTCGCGCCAAGAGGCGGCAAGTTCGTAGTTAGATGCCTTGACGGCTGCTATCCTTTGTTCCTTATAGTATTGGCATCTCTCCTCCAGCTCTTTTGCTTTTTCGGAGGGTTCGCTATTGTTGGCGTGCATTCGAGCCCCGGCTTCGTCTATTGCGTCTATTGCCTTATCGGGGAAATATCGGTCAGAAATATAACGATCGGTGAGTTCTACAGCACTCTGTAGGGACTCATCCGTATAGTGTACTCTGTGGTATTTTTCGTAGATACCTTTGATATTCCTTAGGATGTTGAGGGTCTCTTCGGGGGTGGTGGGATTGACAATAATCTTTTGGAATCGTCTCTCTAGTGCTCCATCTTTCTCAATGCTCTTGCTATACTCAGCAAGCGTAGTAGCCCCGATGCAGCGAATCTCTCCTCGGGAGAGTGCCGGCTTGAGTATATTGGCCATATCCATACTCCCTTGGGTGGAGCCGGCTCCTATTATGGTGTGGATCTCGTCGATGAACAAGATAATTTCGGGATGCTCTTTGAGCTCCTTTACGACGGATTTTAATCGCTCCTCAAACTGACCTCTGTACGAAGTGCCCGCAACGAGTAGCGCTGTATCTAGGGAGATGATGCGCTTGTCGTGTAGGATATGAGGAGTTGTTCGGTCGTGAATGCGTTGGGCTAATCCTTCTACAATAGCACTCTTGCCCACTCCCGGCTCTCCGATTAGTACCGGATTGCTTTTCTTGAGGCGGCATAGGATCTGAATAAGCCGCTCCACTTCCTGCTCTCGCCCAATCATGGGATCTAATTTGCCCATTTGTGCCAGCCTTGTCAGATCTGTACCAAATGTCGATAGAGCCTTCAGTTGTGGGTCTTTGTGTCTCTCTCTCTCGGACGATGAGGCCGAAGAGGATTTGCCCGCACCCTCGTTATTATTATCAGGTAGGGACTCCTCAAAGTCTTCTTGACTAATACCATCCACGAGTTCTGTGTCTTCTTGGTAGGGATCCAGCCCTCTGAGGAGGTTTGTTTGCTCTATATTATTGTAGTCCATAATGCACTTCATTCTCATTATTTGTTTCAGACTCTTGCGAAAGGCAAGAGCTGTCTCGGAGGAAAATACTCTCGAGTCTATCTAATTATAGGGAGAATATACAAACACTGTGCCAAAAGACAACCTGTCATCCCCTCAGAGGTTGGTGTATAGATACCAAAAAGAAGGGCAATCAACTCAAGCCTTGAGTGATTGCCCTCCTTGGTGATGTAAACCTAAAAGATCCTCTCTTATTTCCTCTTTTCTCTCTATCTCGCCATTTCAAGATGGCTACAAGAGTAGGGTACTAGGGAGTACCGAGGGGGAGAGTATCTGTTGTAGGGTTTATTTTACCTTCTCTACGATAGCTTTGAAAGCTGCAGGATTGTTCATAGCGAGGTCAGCTAGGACCTTGCGATTAATTTCGATACCCTTGCTGTGAAGAGCACCCATGAGACGAGAGTAAGACATCCCTTCCATGCGAGCTGCAGCGTTGATACGTTGGATCCAAAGTGCGCGGAAGTTGCGTTTTTTGTTCTTACGATCGCGGTAAGCGTAGGTAAGACCCTTTTCCCAAGTATTCTTGGCAACGGTCCAAACATTGCGGCGAGCACCATAGTAACCGCGAGTTAGTTTAAGTATTCTCTTGCGCTTTGCGCGAGATGCTACATGATTTACTGATCTTGGCATAATAATTCGTTTTTGATGGGCAGCGGCTCTCGGTAGTCGATGCTACTCGTGAACTCTTTATCGGGCTTGCCCCTCGGTGAAACTTCGTTTTTGTGAAAAACTTCTGATCGGATGTGGTTAATTGATACAGGAGAAGTTGCTATTAACGCATAACTAGCATCTCTCTTACGCTGGCAACGTTGGCTTTTTCTACCAACCCAGTGTACGTAAGATTACGTTTACGCTTTTTGCTCTTCTTCGTGAGAATGTGGCTCTTAAAAGCATGTTTTCTCTTGATCTTCCCAGATCCGGTGATCGCGAAGCGTTTCTTTGCTCCCGATACAGTCTTTTGTTTAGGCATTTTCTTTTCTAATTTATTCGTGAAACTTACAGCACTACTTCCTGCATCCATGGGGCACGCCTATGCCCTTCTGTTTACAGCCTTCTCCCTCTCTCGTAAAAGGAGGTCGAAGTGAAATAGCACTCTCTTTTGTTACTTACTTTCTGAATCTGCCGCTTGAGCCTCCACTTGAGGTTTGGGCTGTGGTTTCTTTGGTGCCGTACCCTTTTTGGGGGCGAGCATCATAAACATTCGTTTCCCTTCGAGTGAAGGCATACTCTCCACTGTTGCTATATCTTCCAAATCGGTAGCAAAGCGAAGTAGGAGCACCTCCCCTTGGTCCTTAAAGAGGATAGAGCGGCCACGGAAGAATACGTACGCCTTTACCTTCGAACCTTCCCCGATAAAGCTACGAGCATGTTTGAGCTTAAAGTTGTAATCGTGGTCATCTGTTTGGGGACCGAAGCGGATCTCCTTGATCACCACCTTCACAGAATTGCTCTTTTGCTCCTTGAGCTTTTTCTTCTTTTGATAGATAAACTTCTGGTAGTCAATCACCCGACAAACGGGAGGATTGGCCTCTGCAGCAATTTCTACGAGGTCGAGACCAGCACGATCTGCTATGCGTAGAGCCTCTTGTATGGGATAGATCCCTTGGTTCACATTATCTCCCGTGAGACGAACCTCACGCGCTGTAATGGCTTCGTTAATACGATGTTGATCTCTACTGTTGTGATTGCTACTATGCTTCTTGTTGTCGTTCACTATCCTTTTTCTTGAGGGGTTGAGGGTTCTAAATATTCTATCTCTTTTTCTTCTATTCTACAGAGATGATTCTGATGATTTATGTCACGCTCGAAACCTGTGTAAGGCTCTATTTATCAGCGATCTCGCTGCCAAGCATTCATCTCATCATCCACCTCTTGGCAGATTTTCTCCGCAAAGGTAGCTAATTTTACGGAACCTTGGTCTCCTTCTCCCTGCTTTCTTACAGAAACCGTTTCGTTTTCGCTTTCCTGTGCTCCCACGATTAGGAGGTAAGGGATGCGCTTGAGTTCGTTGTCTCGTATCTTTCTACCGATCTTCTCGTTACGGTCGTCTACCGTTGCAGTTATGTCGTGATCGGCCAAGAAGTCCCTTACTTTATAAGCGTATTCATTGAAGTTCTCTCCAATGGGTAGCACGACAACCTGATCCGGAGTTAACCAAAGGGGGAAGCGGCCTGCGGTGTGCTCAATAAGGACAGCAACGAAACGCTCCATGGAGCCGAAAGGCGCTCTGTGGATCATCACGGGGCGGTGCTTTTGATTGTCTTCGCCTGTGTATTCGAGGTCGAAGCGCTCCGGCAAATTGTAATCGACCTGGATTGTACCCAATTGCCAACGACGGCCAATGGCATCTTTGACCATAAAGTCGAGCTTGGGCCCGTAGAAAGCGGCTTCTCCATACTCAACTACAGCGGGCAGTCCCTTCTCTTGGCATGCCTCTATAATAGCCTGCTCTGCACGATCCCAATTCTCATCGCTCCCGATATATTTCTCGCGATTGTTTTTGTCGCGGAGTGATATCTGAGCTTCGAAGTTTTCAAATTTGAGTGCCTTGAATATGATGAATATAATATCCATCACCTTGAGGAACTCGTCTTTTACCTGCTCGGGCGTACAGAAAATGTGCGCATCGTCTTGGGTAAAGCCACGCACACGGGTTAGACCATGTAGCTCTCCACTCTGTTCGTAACGATATACCGTTCCAAACTCGGCAAGGCGTACCGGGAGGTCGCGGTATGAGTGTGGTTTAATGCGGTAAATCTCGCAGTGGTGAGGGCAGTTCATGGGTTTGAGCATGAACTCTTCACCCTCCTGAGGGGTCGTGATGGGGCGGAATGAGTCTGCTCCGTACTTGGCATAATGCCCGGAGGTTTTGTAGAGCTCAATGTTCCCGATATGGGGTGTCATTACCTGTTGGTAGCCAAAGTCTTTTTGGATCTTCTTGAGAAAATCTTCGAGACGGAGGCGGAGGCGAGTTCCCCGGGGGAGCCAGAGAGGAAGCCCTGCACCTACGGTTTGAGAGAAAGCAAATAGCTCTAGCTCTTTGCCAATCTTGCGGTGGTCACGCTTTTTGGCCTCTTCGAGCACGGCAAGGTACTCATCGAGCATCTTCTTTTTGGGGAAGGTGATACCATAGATACGCGTTAATTGCTTACGCTTCTCATCACCTCTCCAGTATGCCCCTGCTACACTGAGCAATTTTACGGCCTTAATGTAGCCTGTATTGGGTAGGTGAGGGCCTCGGCACAAGTCGGTAAAGCTGCCCTGAGAATAGGTGGTAATGGTACCATCCTCTAGGTCGTTGATTAGCTCTACTTTGTAGGTTTGCCCCTCGTTTGCAAAGCGCTTGAGAGCCTCTTGCTTACTAATGGAACAACGAGTCAAAGGTTGTTTCTCTTTGGCAAACTCGAGCATCTTATCCTCGATTTTGGCCAAATCACTCTCTTTGAGCACGGTGTCGCCCGTGTCTATGTCATAGTAAAATCCATTCTCAATGGCGGGACCGATCCCAAACTGAGCGTGAGGGTATAAGGTTTGGATTGCCTCAGCCATAAGGTGAGCTGATGTGTGCCAATAGGCGTGCTTCCCACCTTCGTCTTCCCACTTGAGGAGTTTTATATTTGCATCTTGCATGAGGGGAGTGGATAGATCCACAATCTTTCCGTCCACCTCTGCTGCCAAAACGTCTTGAGCGAGACGAGTACTGATCTCCTCTGCTATCTGATACGGAGTTACACCCTCTTGGCATTCGCGTTGCGACCCGTCGGGTAGCGTTATCTTTATCATAGTCTTTTCTTTTCGTCCTCTTTTGCTCTTGTACCTGCCACCGACCTTTAAGGGTAAGTGTCATATGGTCTTTTATAGAGCAATTCCGCGCAAAGTTACAACTTTATACCCAATCAGCCACTTTTTCACGGATGGTTGCTCTCTAGAATTTTTCAGGCCTATAGTTTTTCTTTTTCAGGCCTAAAACAAAATATTTCTAGGGTGAGATTTTGAGAGATATAGGCTGGTTTTTCGGAAAATCTTGGGCAGGAATTTTTCAAACTTCAGGCAAGTTTATTTTGGACCTCTTTTGAGACTTGTTTCTCCCCTAGCCGGTCGCGGATGAGGCGAATGCGCTATCTTTGTACCCGAATTGTAGGACAAATGTACCTATACTAAGGCATTGGCCTAGTTTTTGTATCTCCACCTCGGGAGGATATTGTACCGGTAGTTTTAGACTGGTGAGTCGATTCCCTCATCGAGATAGATACATTGCAATGGATGAATGAAGATATGAAGCAAAAAAAAGATACCGAAAAAGAACTTGAGCAGAACGCTGCCAAGTCTCAGCATACAGAGGAAACAGCCCCCAAGAATGCACCCGAAGTGGAGCAAGAGACGCAAGACGAACTCTCCAAAACAAAGGAGGAGTTGGCTTCGGTCAACGATAAGTATCTGCGTTTGGTGGCTGAGTATGACAACTTTCGCAAGCGCACAATAAAAGAAAAGGCCGACTTGATACAGAATGGGGGCGAGCGTACTTTGCTAGACCTCCTGCCTGTTGTCGACGATATCGAATTGGCTCTCAAGAATATCCGAGAAGCCAGTGATGTGTCTGCTTTGCGAGAGGGCGTAGAACTTATTTGCAGCAAATTTTCGGATTATCTCTCGCGGCATGGAGTGGAAGAGATTAAGGCGATAGGGCAACCCTTCGATGATGAGAAGGAACAAGCTATTGCCATGGTGCCGGCTCCAAGTGAAGAGCAAAAAGGTGTGGTAATTGATTGCACCAAAAAAGGATATACTCTCAATGGCAAGGTGCTTCGCTTTGCTGATGTGGTAGTAGGGGAGTAAGTAGTCTCTCGGAGCAATTATAGATAATATGGCAACAAAAAGAGATTATTACGAGGTACTTGGTGTTGGTAAAAACGCCACAGCAGAAGAACTTAAAAAGGCTTATCGCAAGATGGCCATCAAGTACCATCCTGATAAAAATCCTGGAGACAAGGAGGCCGAAGAGAAATTCAAAGAGGCAGCCGAAGCCTACGATGTGCTGAGCGACGCCGATAAGCGAGCACGCTACGATCGCTTTGGTCACGCAGGGGTAGATGGTGCCGCCGGTGCCGGAGGATTCTCCGGTGGCGGTATGTCTATGGAGGATATATTCAGCCACTTTGGAGATATATTTGGTGGTGGATTTGGCGGTTTCGGAGGCTTTGGCGGCTTTGGAAATGACGGCCCCATAACACCTCAGGGTACTGATATGAGGGTCAATATCCGCCTTACTTTACGTGATATAGCCAAGGGAGTAACCAAGAAGATCAAGGTAAAGAAAAAGGTGGCTTGTAGCTCTTGTCACGGAAAGGGAACTACAGAGCCGGACGGGAAAAATACTTGCTCCGTATGTCACGGTACGGGTAGGGTCTCGCGCATTGTTCGTACTCCTTTTGGGCAAATGCAGTCGCAAACAACGTGTCAAAATTGCCAAGGAACAGGCGAGGTTATAACGAAACCTTGTGCTCATTGTCATGGTCAGGGCGTTGAGAATGGAGAAGAACTTGTGACCTTTGATGTACCAGCCGGTGCCGGAGATGGAATGCAGATGACCCTACAAGGCAAGGGGAATGCAGCTCCTCATGGAGGGGTAAATGGAGACCTGATTGTGCTGTTCTCGGAGATTGAAGATCCCAATTTGATCCGTAATGGCAACGATCTTATATATAATCTTCTCATCCCCGTACATGTAGCTATACAGGGAGGAAAGGTTGAGGTGCCTACCATCGATGGAGTGGCACGAGTGAGTATAGAGCCGGGCACTCAGCCGGGTAAAATCCTCCGACTAAAGGATAAGGGGCTCCCCAGTGTACGGGGCTATGGCCATGGGGATTTGCTCATCAATGTGAATGTATTTATCCCAAGTACATTAGGTAAAGAGGAGAGCGAATTGGTCGAAAAGATGGCGTCGAAGCCAAACTTTATGCCCACGCCAAAAGACAGAGAACTCATTGATAAGAAATATAGGGAGATGCTGGCTCGGTAATTCTCTCCCACACATAGTTGTTTGCCTATGAAGCGACAGAATAAGAATATTTGGAGTTGTTGGCTATTCTGTAGTCTGCTGAGTGGGCTTTTATCCCTCTTGTCCATTCATCCTCTGCTGGCGGAGCCTGCCTCGGAGGAATATACGGCAACTCCATTTCGTCTCTCGGTGGATAGTCTGCCCACTCCTACGGTGAGCTTGTTGATTGTCCCGCCAAGAGACGAAGCTATTTATACGATCTATGGTCATGCCGCCATCCGAGTACAAGGAGGGGTGGGGCTTGCTGATCGGGTGTACAACTACGGGGTTTTTGATTACGACGCCCCCAACTTTACAGCGAAGTTTATTGCAGGGCGTACCGATGATTACATGCTCGCCTCTCAATATACTGCGGACTATGTACAGAGCTATACAGAGCAGGGGTGTGAGGTGTATGAGCTAGTACTGAATCTAAGACCGGAGGAGGCACAAAATATAGAAATGCTTCTTATTGAGAATGCTCGTCCGGAAAATGCCAAGTATAGATACAATGTAGTCTACGACAATTGTGCCACGCGCCCTGTTGCCATCATAGAGAAAGCCATAAAGGGGCACTTGTTGTATCCCGAAGATCTCAAGGGCTCTCTCAAAGTTACTTGGCGTAACATGATAGATCATTGCAGTACCAAGTGGGCGTGGCTCAAGCTGGGTACTGACCTGGCTTTAGGGATGCCTGCTGATGAAGAAGTAGAGGTGCGGGAACAAGTTTTTCTCCCTCTCTACTTGCTCGATATAATGCGCCACACTCGCATTGTAGATGAGTTCGGGAGGGAAAGAAAGCTGGTACTCTCGGAGTCTTCCTACGCACGTACGGCAGAGCCCTCTATGATTGCTCCTACGCCTTTCTATCTGCATCCGGGAGCTTTGGCGGCTCTTCTTGTAATAGGGATACTGATTATTTGTGCGATAGACCGCAAAGGAAGCAAAGGGTGGCGGATGCTCTATGCAGGATATTTTGCTGTTTTAGGATTGGTGGGAGTAGTGCTATTTTTTCTTTCTTTCCTATCATTGCATCCCCTCACATGGCCTAATCTTAATCTCCTATCGTTGCATCCTCTACACCTTCTTATGGGTGCACCTCTTATTCTTTTTGCTCCCTACTCACGTTGGAGCTACTGGTACCATCTTGTCAATATAGGTCTGCAATTACTTTATGTATTACTGATTGTGTTTGCAGGTTGGCAGACGCCCAATTTAGCTCCTGTCGCATGGGCTTTGGGTACTGCGGTGGTCTCTCTTCGCTTGATAGTTACAGCTAATCTAAAAAAGCTCGGCAATGAATAAAGGGGGAGGTTGGTCTCGGTTACTTACTTCGCTGGTCGTATTCTCTGCACTCAGCATTCGACCTCTAGAGGCGCGTGATATTCCACGCCTCTTGTTGTGCATCCATCTAGAGGGGGCTGAGAGTAGTTTACTAGAGACTTATACCCCTCTATTAGGGCAAGATGGGCTAAAGCGGTTGCTCTCGGAGGGCGTTTTGTATGCCAATGCCGATTATGGTTTCCCCTTGACTGAGTCGCAAAGTGCTCTTGCAACCCTCGTAAGTGGCTGTTACCCTCGTGAGCATAAATTGGGTTGGGGCACCGACTATACGGAGCTCTTCCGCTCTTCTCAAAGAGGAATCAATACGTCAAGCCGTCTCTCTCCCGAGCGGTTATCCTACTGTACAGTAGGGGATGTCTTGAGAGACGTAACCCAGGGGAAAGCCTCTGTTTATGCTATAAGTGCTACTGCTCCTGAGGCTCTTACGTTGGCTGCAACGGGGGCTTCCGGAGCGTTTTGGCTTGATGAGACTAATGGAATGTGGGCCTCTTCGGCTTACTATCCGGCTCTCCCAAAATCTTTTACAGAAGTAAATAGAGTTTCTCAATCGCTTAGAAATACAATTGCAAAACAGGTTTGGACTCCCCTGCGTCGAGTCTCTTCTCCTTTGCCCACTGAGTATCTCCCCCAACGCGCTGAGGGGAATTTTCGATATTCTTTTGCAGGTGCTCATGCTTATCGTGAGTATATTTCTTCTCCCTTGGTAGGGGATGAAATTACTCGTTTTGCAACGGCGTTGCTCCAAGAGAGCGCTGTGGAAAAGGCTTCTGCACCCACAATCCTCAACATTACATACCCCCTAGCTCCCAAGAGAGCAGGTACTACGTACTCTCCATATAGTCCGGAAGCTCTCGATGCTTACCTCCGAGCCGATAAAGCTATCGGCTCTCTACTGCAGGTGGCAGAGAAGGCTTTTGGTGCAGAGCATTGCCTTTTTGTTGTGACCTCGGCACCTCGTGTTGCGGGAGCTGCTAAGGTAACGCCTCCTAGCAATTCGATTAAAAAGCCGCTCTACTCTCCGGCCAAGGCTACGGCATTGATCAACCTCTATCTCTCGGCGCTCTACGGCAAAGAGAATTGGGTAGAGCGTGCAACGAGTGATGCCGTTTACCTCAATCGCACCCTTATAGAGCGCAAGGCTTTATCCCTCACGGAGCTACAATTGCGCACTGCTGCTCTAATGCGAGAGATGGATGGTGTGGCAGATGCTTTTGCTGTGAGTGAGGTGACCTCGGGAGATAACCTCTCCATGCGTATGTTGCGGGCTATCCCTCTGACTAGTCGAGCTGACGTATTAGTTCGTCTCGAAGCTACAACGTATGTTTCGGAGGGTAATGTTGAGCATCTTAGTACTCCCCCTACGGCTCTATCGCCCCTGCCCTGTTGGTTGATTATCGCAAGACCGGGAGGAAAAGGAGAGCGCATTACACGACCCATTGAGATGGTGGCACTTGCCTCCACTCTGGCCTACATCCTACGAATAAGGCCTCCTACAGGGGCTCAAGGTGCCCCTCTCGAAGAGTGGCTTTGACCTAAAAGATTACCCCCTCTAAGAAGATAAAAAAGAAGATATAGACTATAATACAGATTGATCATATGGGATTCAATGATATACTATCGAAGCTATTCGGTAATAAATCTCAAAGAGACCTCCGTGAGGTACAACCTTATCTTACAAAAATCAAGGAGACCTATCCTAGCATTCAAGCTCTCAGTAACGATGAGCTTAGAGCCAGGAGTGAGAGCCTAAAGCAGAAGATACGTGAGTATACGGCTGCCGAGCGTGCCGAGATTGAGAAACTCAAATCCAATGTAGAAGAGTTGGATCTTGAGGCACGCGAAGAGGTCTGGAATAAGGTAGACAAGATAGAAAAAACAATCCTCGATAGGACAGAAGAGATCCTTGATGAGGCTCTGCCCGAGGCTTTTTCTATAGTTAAGGATACGGCTCGTCGATTCGCAGAAAATGCAGAGATTGTAGTAACAGCTACCGACCGAGATCGTGAGTTTGCCACTAAATTCGACTTCGTACGCATCGAAGACGACAAGGCAATTTATCAAAATCACTGGGTTGCCGGTGGTAATGATATGACTTGGGATATGGTGCACTACGACGTGCAGCTTATTGGTGGGGTGGTGCTCCACAAGGGGAAAATAGCCGAAATGGCAACCGGGGAAGGGAAGACGCTTGTAGCAACCTTGCCCGTATTCCTCAATGCCCTATCCGGCAATGGAGTACATGTGGTTACAGTGAATGACTACCTCGCTAAGCGTGACTCGGAGTGGATGGGACCCCTCTATATGTTCCACGGCATTACGGTGGATTGTATTGATAAACACATCCCCAACTCCAACGGCAGACGCGCAGCATACAATGCCGATATTACCTTTGGTACGAACAATGAGTTCGGCTTTGACTACCTGAGAGACAACATGGCTACGGCTCCTTCTGACCTTGTACAGAGGAAGCACAACTATGCTATTGTCGATGAGGTGGACTCTGTGCTTATTGACGATGCTCGTACACCTCTTATTATATCCGGCCCTACGCCTAAGGGCGAAGATCAGCTTTTCGAAGAGTTCCTCCCTAATGTGGAAAAAGTGGTAGAGGCTCAGCGTAAGCTCTGTAATCAGATTTTGTTAGAAGCAAAACAGAAGATTCATAGTGATGATAAGAAGGTACAGGAGGAGGGAGCCTTGCTGCTCTTCCGTACATTCAAGGGGCTGCCCAAGTCCAAAGCTCTCATTAAGTTCCTTAGCGAACCCGGGGTAAAAGCTACCATGCTCAAGACAGAAGAGTTTTACATGCAAGACAATATGCGTCAAATGCATGTGGTAACCGACCCCCTCTATTTCGTTATTGACGAAAAGATGAATAGCATTGAGCTCACCGATTTGGGGATTGATTTGCTAACCTCGGGTACGGGAGACCCAACGTTCTTTGTGCTCCCCGACATTGCGGCAGAGCTTGCTCAACTTGATAATTTAGGGCTCTCTCCGGAAGATCGCACCGCTCGTAGGGATGCTATGATTACGAACTACTCCATCAAGAGTGAGCGAGTGCATACGGTGAACCAACTACTTAAGGCATACACCCTCTTTGAGAAAGACGACCAGTATGTGGTAATGGATAATAAGGTGATGATTGTAGATGAGCAGACGGGGCGTATCATGGACGGGCGTCGCTACTCAGATGGTCTCCACCAAGCTATCGAAGCCAAAGAGCGTGTAAAGGTAGAAGCTGCCACACAAACATTTGCCACAATTACGTTGCAGAACTACTTCCGTATGTACCACAAGCTATCGGGGATGACCGGTACTGCCGAAACAGAAGCAGGAGAATTGTGGGACATCTACAAGTTGGATGTTGTGGTTATTCCTACGAATCGCCCTATCCTCCGCAAGGATATGAACGACCGTATCTACAAGACGGCTCGTGAGAAGTACAACGCTGTTATCGAAGAGATTGTAAGCCTCGTAGAGCAGGGGAGACCGGTGCTTGTGGGTACTACTTCTGTGGAGATTAGTGAATTGCTCAGCAGAATGCTCTCTTTGCGTAAGATCGAACACAACGTGCTCAACGCCAAATTGCACCAGCGTGAAGCCGACATTGTGGCACAGGCAGGGCGCAAAGGCACCGTTACCATTGCTACCAACATGGCAGGTCGTGGTACCGACATTAAGCTCACCCCCGAGGTGAAAGAGGCGGGTGGTCTTGCCATTATCGGTACGGAGCGTCATGAGTCTCGCCGTGTAGACCGTCAGTTGCGAGGTCGTTCCGGTCGTCAAGGAGACCCCGGTAGCTCTGTTTTCTACATCTCTCTTGAAGACCATTTGATGCGTCTTTTTGCAAGCGATCGTATTGCTTCTTTGATGGATCGTATGGGATTCAAAGAGGGCGAAGTACTCGAAAACAATATGCTTTCGAAGTCGGTAGAGAAGGCACAAAAGAAGGTCGAAGAAAATAACTTCGGGATTCGTAAGCGTCTTCTTGAGTACGACGACGTGATGAACTCTCAGCGTGAGGTGATCTATACTCGTCGCCGCCATGCTCTCATGGGTGAGCGTATCGGGATGGACGTCCTCAACATGCTCTACGATGTTACCGAGGGGATTGTGACAAGATACAAGGATGGAGAAGATTACGAAGGCTTCGTTGCCGAGATGTTCTCTACGCTGGCCGTTGAGGTAGAATTGTCCGAAGAGGATTTCCGCAAAGAGCGCGAGAGTGCCCTTGTTGATGTTGTCTTCGACGAGGTATATAAGACCTTTAAGCGTCGCTGTGATACCATTGCTTCTGTTGCTTATCCCGTAATCCATCAAGTGCGAGAAGAGCACGGAACGCAATATGAGCGCATCGTTGTTCCCATTACGGACGGGCGTCGTGTCTACAACATTGCCGTAAACTTGGAAGACGCGGATACCTCAGAAGGCAAGAGCATTGTCAAGGAGCTTGAGAAGAGCATCTCGCTTTATACTCTGGATGAAGCGTGGAAAGAGCATTTGCGCGAGATGGATGAACTCCGCAACTCTGTGCAAAATGCAAGCTACGAAAACAAGGATCCTCTTCTTATCTACAAGCTGGAGAGCTACGAGCTATTCAAGACAATGATAGACTCGATGAACCGCAAAGCCTCTGCTATCTTGATGCGTGCACACATCCAAGTTGCACCTCCTCAGGAGGCTGAAGCCGCTGCAGCTCAAAAGGTAGAAGTGAAGCAAGCTGCTCCCGAGCGTCCTGCAGATATGAGTCGCTATAAGACTAGAAAAGACGATATCGAAGAGCAACGCGAAGCCCAACGTGCCGCTGCTGCAGGTGCCGGACAGACCTCTCAGCCAAAGGCAGAGCCGGTACGTGCGGAGCCGAAGATTGGGCGCAACGATCCTTGCCCCTGTGGTAGTGGTAAGAAGTTTAAGAACTGCCACGGACGTGATCTCTAATCCAAGTCGCTTAGAGATATCTTACCTTGGTATGAGGAAATAAAAGTCAGATTTCGTACTGCGATAAGGGAGGATTGCCTCTCTATCGTAGTGCGAGATCTTTTTTGATTCTGGGATATTTGGATTAATACTTTATAGGGCATTATACCTCTCTTATACATAGAAACAATAGAACTATAAGATATGATTCTATCAATGACAGGCTTTGGGAAAGCCGAAGGTTCCATAGCCGGAAATGCTATCTCTGTGAACATCCGCTCTCTAAATAATAAACAACTAGAGCTATCGTCTAGGATACCCAATTTATTTCGTGATGCAGAGCCTGAGATACGTAGTGCTATAGGTAAAAGAGTAGTACGTGGAAAGGTAGAACTTACGATCACGTTAACTCCGATTACTGACCCTAGCTCCGGAGAAGAGACATCTGATAGTTCTTTCTTTGACAAGGAGAAAATTGCCCAATACTACCGAGAGCTAACGCAGATTTCCTCGCAATATAACATCCCTCTGCCACAAGATTTGCTAACTCGTATCCTATCTCTCCCAGGGGTGGTGGCTACTACTACTGCAGAAGTGGCTACAAAGGCTTCCGCTCAAGAGCAGGCAGAGCTATTAGCTCTCATAGAGGAGGCTCTTCTTGGCTTCGAAGCTTTTCGCAAACAAGAGGGAGAGATGCTTGAGCGTGTGTTTGAGGAGAAAATTGCCAATATCGGGGCCTTACTAGAGGAGGTTGCCCCCTACGAGGCGCAACGTATTGAGGATATTCGCACTCGTTTTGCAGAAGAATTGGCCAAGCTTGAGGGGGTAACTATTGACAATGGCCGCTTTGAGCAGGAGATGATCTACTACATAGAGAAGCTCGATGTACACGAAGAGAAAGAGAGACTTGCCAACCATCTGAAGTACTTTATGGAGACCATGAAAGAGGCCTCTACACAAGGGGTAGGTAAGAAGCTCGCCTTTATTGCTCAGGAGATAGGTCGGGAGATCAACACCTTAGGGTCGAAGAGCAACCAAGCCGCCATGCAGCAGATTGTAGTGCGCATGAAGGATGAACTAGAGCAAATCAAGGAACAAGTACTGAACGCGTTGTAATACTATTATGTCTCGCATCGTTATACTATCAGCCCCCTCTGGCACAGGCAAAAGCTCTGTAATAGGTCGTATTATAGAGGATCCTAACCTTAAACTTACTTTTTCTATCTCTGCCACCAATCGTCCTCCTCGTGGAGAAGAAAAGGATGGAGTGGAGTACTATTTCCTTTCCGATCAACAATTCCAAGACTATATAGAGCAAGGGCGGTTCATTGAGTACGTTGAGGTCTATCCCGGGCGTTACTATGGTACACTCAAAAGCGAACTAGAGCGCATCGGCGGGCTTGGGCGCAATTTGATTTTAGACATAGATGTAGAGGGCGCGCTGGAGGTGAAGAAGAAGTATGGGCAAGATGTGCTCGCTATCTTTTTGCTGCCGCCTTCTATAGACGAATTGCGCCGCCGACTCGAAGGGCGAGGTACAGATACGCCCGAAGTAATTGCCGATAGACTTGCGCGGGCTGAGTACGAAATAAGTTTGGCGGAGCAGTTTGATACCCAATTGGTCAATGATGATCTCACACGTTGCTCCGAAGCTGTTCGAGAGGCCATTACCCAATTTTTGAGTCGCTAGACCTTATTTATCCATTTATTATAAAAGAGAGGTGTTGAAGGCAAATTTAGCACCTCTCTTTTTATGTCTAGACAAAAATCAATTCATTTTGTCCCGTTTTTGCCATTGTAAATAGCCTAAAAAGAGTATCTTTGCCGAACAATGAAGGCGATCGTTTTGTGTAATATTGCTACTCCTAAATCCTCTGCTTCGGAGGATGTGCGCGAGTACCTTTCTAAGTTCCTCGGCGATAGGTATGTTATCTCCCTTCCCCAGCCATTTCGTTCTCTTCTTGTTAATGGCATTATAATACCACGCAGGCTCCGCCATTCGGCGGCTCGCTATCGGGTGTTGGAGTCGCTCTACGAGGGAGAAATGCCACTCCGTAAATATATGAATGCCTTGGTTGAGACAATGCAAGGGCTTACCCATGATTGGGATGTCTTTGGGTATTTGCAGCATGGAGAGGAGTGCCCCGAGGACTTGGCGGCTCGCCTTAGAGCTAGAGGGGATTACTCCGAGGTCGTACTGCTTCCCCTCTTCCCTCACAAGACCTTTAGCACCTATTTATCGGCATCTCGCCAGCTGTTTCGCCATCTACATCGTCTCTTGGGTGAGAGGGTAATACTGCGCGTCACGCCTCCCTATTTTCGCTATCCCCACTATATTCAACTCATTCAGAAGCGGCTGGCCGATACGCTGGATACGCCCAGTGATCTCTACGTTGCTAGTTTTCATAGTATTCCCATAAAACATCAGCGTATGGGGCGGAGGCGAGGGTTTAACTATCGCGAGCAATGCTTGGAGACTGCTACCCAAATGTTTTCGTGTCTCCCTCATACGGCTGAGCGCAGGGTCTACTTTCAGTCCGCACTAGACAAGGTGCACTGGATAGGTCCCTTTTTAGAAGAGGATATGAAGGGGTGGATCGAAAAAGGCTTCGAACGAGTTACCATTGCCTGCCCCGGCTTTGCCATAGATTGCCTCGAGACGGTACTTGATATTGGGGTGGTGCTGCGAGAGGAGTTCCTAAGCCAAGGGGGAAAGGAACTTCGCCTTGTACCGGCACTTAATGGCGACAAGGAGGTGGCAGAGTTCCTCCTATCTCTTGCAGAAGAGAAGTCGTTAGAGCTCTAGAGGGTACACTGTGCCATAGGGCACTTGCAGGTCTAATATATTATCTAGCGAACAATGCTCAACTAGGAATCGTAGTGCTGTTATCACGCCTCCATGGGTGAATAAAGCCAAGGTATGAGGTGGTGGTATTGTTTCTTTTAGCTCTTCTAAGAACCCCTCGGTACGATGAACCACATCCATAAAGCTCTCTCCCTCCGTTGCCCTTGTGTGCACAAAGTCGTCGTACCAAAGTTGTAATTGGGGATCGTTGATGCGTGCATATTCCAGCCCCTCCCAAGCCCCGAAGTTCCGCTCAATGAGCCGACTATCCGCTACCGCATGGGGGAATCCGCAATACTCAGCCAGTCGTTTGCAGCGGCTGAGTGGACTCGTAAAAGCCTTATCTATCTGGTATCCCAAAAGTCTTGTTTTCACTAAAGCAGCCTCTTCGCAGAAGCTATCTCGCAGGGGGACGTCACTTGCTCCGTAGCAAACCCCGGGTCTCACGTCTACTGAGGTATGGCGAATCAAAAGCAGCTTCATAGGCTATGGGGTAGTAGGGCTACGAGTGAGAGATAGGAAATAAGCTCTACCAAGAGGAAAATCCCTCCGTAGCAATCGCCCGTATATCCTCCAATCCGATGCTTTAGATAGCGTAGGGCTGCAAAAAAGGTAATCCCTCCTACCCCCAAGGCTCCTAGTAGTGCCCACCAAAGAGAAGGTTTGAGGAGTAGTAAGCCGATGAACAGCAAAAGCGCAGGGGTAAATTCGTAGCAAAGACCTCGGATAGAGAGGGATTTAAAAGAAAATCCCACCTTGGCTTCTTGTTCTTCTCGGGCGTAAGGGAGGAAGTTGTGTAGTAGGGAAACAAGGGCTTTGCTGCTCACGTCTAGCCAAACAATGAGCAGGCATAACGCCCATCCCGAGGCGTAGTTTTGCAGCAAAACCAGCATGAGACATAAGAGTGAGAAGTGAGCGATAAGCCCCAATACTCCGTAGGTGCCGATATGGGAGTCTTTCATGATGGCAAGGGCTTTCTCCCGAGAGCAACTGCCTCCGAAAGCGTCGCAGCAATCTGCCCATCCATCTTCGTGTAGTGCCCCTGTGAGTAGAAGACGAAACAATACAGCCATGAGAGCCCCTCCAACAGCCCCCCAAAGAATCCCGCCTAGGTACATGCCTAGGGCCATACTTCCCCCTGTTAGAATGCCCACTATAGACCAATAGGCTACTACATTGCGGTAGCTATCGGGATGAATATTGGGGATGAACTTGTAGAGCGGTATGCGTGTGAAAAAACATACGGCAGCAAATAGTTCGTCGAGGGATTTAGGGTGCATGGTCTGGTCTCTTACTTGAAGTATTTGATAATGCCGTCTGAGCTAAAGGTCCCCATTTGGGTAAGCATGGCTACGGCTCCCTGTACAATGGGGTAGGCCATCATGGCTCCTACGCCCTCGCCTAGGTGCATGCCGAGGTCGAGTAGGGGCGTTGCATCCATCGCAGCAAGCATCCGAGAGTGTCCGCTCTCCTTGCTCTTATGCCCAAAGACAGCATAGTCTAGGAAGTTGGGGGCAATGTGCGCGGCCATGAGAGCGACAGCACTCATCACAAAACCATCTATGAGTACCACCATCCGCCGCTCTGCTGCGGCAAGCATGGCACCTACAGCCATTACGAGCTCAAACCCTCCGAATTCTTGCATGAGATGCTCAGGGGTTGGGGTGCCTGTAAATCGGCGAATAGCGGCTGATAGTATCTCAAGTTTGTGTTCTACCCCCTCACGAGATAAGCCGGAGCCGACCCCTACACACTCCTCGAGAGGAAGCCCTGTAAGGTAATGCATCCATAGGGATGAGGTGGAGGTATTGCCGATCCCCATTTCCCCTACACTTAGCACATTACCCCCTTGGCTTGCAAACGAAGCTACAAACTCCTCCCCCACGGATAGGCAACGCTCCATTTGTTCGGGAGTCATAGCCGGCTCTAGGCGATAGTTGCGGGTGCCTTCGGCTATTTTTCGGTTTATGATGGAGGGTTCCATGGAGAGATCTCCCACTACGCCGGCGTCTACAATGGTGAGGTCGAAGCCGTATAGCCGGGCAAAAACGGAGGCACAAGCACCCCCTCGGGCGAAGTTTAGCGTCTGTTGGTAGGTGATGATTTGAGGCGCCAAACTAACTCCGTCTGCTACCACTCCATGATCTGCCGAGAAGAGAATATGGCAGGGATGCTCTAGGTGGGGAGAGAGGGTGCCCTGCATTAGTGCAATGCGTTCTGCCAGGGTCTCTACATAGCCTAGCGATTCTTTACTCTTGGATAGGTGATCTATCTTTTCGCGAATAGGGGTAATCAGCTCGCGGTTAATAGGGGGGATATTGTATTGTCTCATTCTAGAGTGGATTATTTGATACGTAGGGGTATGCCGGATACCATCAGGGTAACTTCGTCGGCTTGCTGCGCAACGATCTGATTGAGGCTCCCTTGTAGGTCTGTAAATCTGCGCTGCGTGGCATTGGGGGAGACGCCGCCCAGCCCGAGTTCGTTGGTGACAAAGATATAGGTAACCTCCTTTTGGGCAAATAGAGCCTCCAACTGCTCGCGTAGGGCCGGTAGGGCTTGCTCGGTAGACTCATTGAGGTCGAAGAAAAAGTTAGTGGCCCACAACGTAAGACAGTCTATCAATACAACGCGCTGGGAGAAGTCGTGGCGGGCTAGCTCTTTCTCTTCTTCGATGTTGGTCCACTGAGGGCCTCTGCGAGCTTGGTGCAGGGCTACACGCTGGCGAAACTCCTCGTCGAAGACTCGAGCCGTGGCTACATAGATAGGATTGGGAGCGAGAGACAGTGCCAATTGCTCGGCATATTGGCTTTTGCCGGATCGCTGTCCGCCGGTTATTAGCAGTACGCGTGTCATTTTGAGGTCTTCGAGAGGGTTAGGCGTTCTTTTTTATCGCTTGCGGATGAGTGTGAGCCCATCACGGAGAGGGAGCATGACCACCTCTACCCGAGGGTCGCCGGCCACGAGGTCGTTGAAACTGAGTATCCCTTGCGTCTGAGCATCCTTAGGGGGAGGGGATTGGAGTACCTTTCCGTCCCATAGCGTATTGTCTGCAAGAATGAGGGCTTGAGAGGGGAGAGCCGGGATGAGTAGCTGGTAGTAGCTCGAGTAGTCTCGCTTGTTGGCATCGATGTACACCAAGTCAAAAGGGTGCTGAGTGAGTAGCTCTTGCATTACCTCCAGAGCATCCCCAATATGGACTACCACTCGATCTCCAAAGGGGGAGAGAGCCAGCGAGCGATGGATAAAGTCTTCCATTTCGTCGTTGTGCTCAATGGTATGCACCCGAGCAGAGGGGTTTTGGAGCCCTTCGGCCAAGCATAGGGAGGCGTAGGCGGTGTAGGTGCCCAGCTCCAACACATTACGGGGATTGACCAACTGAACCAGCATCTTGAGTAGTCTCCCCTGCAGGTGACCCGAGAGCATCCTGGGTTGCAGCAGGTGCACATGCGCCTCGCGCCGCAACCGGCGTAGTTCGGCGGGTTCTTGGGAGGAGTGTTGCTCTAGATATTCCTCTAGTAGGTCTGTTTGTAGTGACATAGTGGGGTTGCCCTCTCCCTTATCCCTCGAGGAAAGCGAGCAGAGCCAAGCGGTAACTATGAATACCAAATCCGGTAATGGTGCCACGTACCACGGGGGCGATGTAGGAAGTGTGTCGGTACTCTTCCCTCGCTGCCGTATTGCTCAGGTGCACTTCTATTACGGGGGTGGATAGACTACGTATGGCATCTGCAAGGGCTAGGGAGGTGTGGGTATAGGCTCCGGCGTTGAAGATAATGCCCGATACCTTCTCGTCGTCGAACTGCTGGAGTAGGTCGATCAGTACTCCCTCGTGGTTGCTTTGGTGGTACTCTATGGTAACGTTGGGGAAGTCGTGTTGCAGTCTCTCCATCATTTCTTGGCTCGATACTACTCCGTAGATAGAGGGTTCTCGCCGTCCTAGGCGATTGAGGTTGGGGCCGTCTAGTATAATGTAACGTTGCTGCATAGGTATAGTAGTCTTATCTTTGTAGCTACAAAGGTAGTGTATTAGCTCTATAGGTGGTTGTCCCTCCTTGGGGCACCGAAACTCGAAAACTGGATGAATACGGAGAATCAAAGGCTTGCCGAAGCTTTTAAGCGACACTTGCAATTGGAGCAGGCATTAAGCCCCAATAGCATCAGTGCCTATCTGATGGATTTGGGCAAGCTCATTGCCTACGCCGAGGATTGCGCTCTGCCTCTAGACAAAGTAGAGTACGAGCACCTCGAGACCTTTGTTGCCTCGCTCTACGATTGCGGCATAGCGGCTCGCTCCACTGCGCGTATTATTGCCGGCGTAAAGAGCTTCTACCGCTTTCTCTATATCGATCAGTACATCCAAAAAGATCCGACAGAACTGCTTGAATCGCCTAAGTTAGAGCTCCATTTGCCCACCGTGCTCTCCGTGGAGGAGATCGACCGCATCCTAGAGGCCATAGACTATAGCAAAAACGATGCTCTCCGCAATAGAGCCATCATAGAGGTGCTCTACAGTTGTGGCCTGCGGGTAAGTGAATTGTGCCACCTCAAGTTGGGCGATGTGCATCCGGAGGAGGCTTTCGTACACGTCGTTGGCAAGGGGCGCAAAGAGCGTCTCGTACCCATTAGTCCGGTGGCTCTCGATGCTCTTGCTCAATACCTCGCCTCGCCCCATAGACCCATACCCAAAGCGGGGCAGGAGGATTATATATTTCTCTCTCGCTTGGGTAAGGCCATTGCACGCAATAGTGTCTTCGATCTTATCAAATCTCTGTCTGAGGCGGCAGGGATCACTAAGACGGTGAGCCCACACACTTTTCGCCATAGCTTTGCCACGCATCTACTTGATGGCGGAGCTAATCTGCAAGCCATCCGCCTTATGCTGGGACATGAGGATATAAGCACCACCGAGATTTACACGCATATTGATAGCCAAACCCTGCGAGAGGAGATCCTCCGGCACCATCCGCGCAACAAGGAGGGCTAAACCCCATGCTCGGGTGCGGAGTAGAAAGCGCGCCCATACGAAGCTACCTCTAGGGGGCAAATAGCCTTTTTAGTCTAAGATGAAAAGCGAGAAAATCGCTGCTTAATTTTCCATTCCTTTTCAGCCAAAAACCTCACCTCATACTGCCTGATATTTTTTCTTTTTTCACCCGAAAGTGGAGGGGAAAATTAGGCAGAATCCCAACAAATTCCACCCACGAAAAAATATTTGATACGATGGGAAGAGCCCATTGTAGGATAAAGGTTCAAATAAAAAGAGTCGGTATATCTCTCCAGACTAGGAGAAATATACCGACTTATTACATCTGCTCAGCCCTTTGAGTTACGCACCCAAAGGGAGAGAGGTGCTCTATTAAAGAGCGATTTTCTTTACGATACGCTTGCCCTCTTGGCTTACCACTACGATGTAGTGTCCACGGCCAAGATTGAGGGAGATAGCTTCGTGAGCGTTAGCTTCTACAAGCATCTTGCCTTCGAGGTCGTAAACAAGTACGTGAGCGCTATTGAGCCCTGAGATGCTGAGCACCTCGCCTTGGGCAGCGAAGAGTACGTTGTCGAGAGTTACCTCATCTGCTGAGAGGAGGTCTTCTTCTACGATATTGGTAAATATCTTCCAACCCGGAGCTTGGCTGTATGCAGCCTTGGTGCCGAAGGGTACGTGTAGAGTTGCTTGCTCGATTTCGGCGATATCAGAGAATGCCAACTCATCGAGTACGGGAGGTACTGTATTGAACGAGAATACGTTGGCAATAGACTGGCAGCCTCTGAATGCATTAGCCCCAATCTGTACCCCCGTAGGGATGTTGAGCGAGGCAATGGCAGTACCTTGTAGCGCTTGCTCACCAATGAAGGTCACACCCTCTCTGGGGAGGTCGAAACTTGCCAACCGGAAACAACTCTTGAAGCAGAAGTTGCCAACGCTCTTGAGAGCCTTGCAGTGGTCGATCTTGAGTTTAACGATGTTGGCAGCGCCATTAAACGCATAGTCTTCTAGCACTTCGAGAGACTCGGGGAGTACGAGCTCTTGAGGAACAAAGTTGAAGGCGAAGGCATATCTTTCGATCTTCTTAATGTCACTAGGAAGCTCAATAGGCTTAGTAGCTTGCCCTTGTTGTACAAATGAGGGGAAGTGCATCAAGGCACGGTCTGCCTTGCGGATGAGCATACCATCAATGGTTTCGAAGAAGTCGTTGCTATCCTCAATCTTCTTGATGCTCATAGCAAAGGTGAATGCTCCCGTGCGCACCTTTTCTACAGAAGCGGGGAGTGTGAATACCTCTTTGTGGTAAACGATAGCTACTTGTACCAATTCCTTACCATCCTTAGAGTAGATAGCGTTGTCTACAGACTTGAAGTGAGGGTTGGCAGCATCTACTTCCAATTTCTTCAACTGACCGCAGAACATAAAGGGAAGTACTCCGATGGTCTCTACCTGAGCAGAGATCGTCAAGCCGGTTAGCTTAGAGCCCGTGAAGGCAAAGTCTGCAATGTGCTTAACATTGTTGGGTACCACTACATCGCCCACGGCATCCCACTTAACGAGTGTATTGCCTTCGATTACGGGGTCGTTGTCGCCACCTTGGTGTTCCTCTTCGTAGCAAACCAAGTGTACGTTGAGGTCGCTCGTTACATTGTTGATGCGAAGTTCTTTACCCTTTTCGGTTTGTTCTTCATCATTAATAATCCAAGCACCTACCTTGTAGCCTGTATTGGGAGCCGCTGTGAAGATAAGGTCTTTGCCACTTGCAATAGCTTCGCCACTAGCGACGGGTGTACCTTCTGAGGTACGAGCCGTGAGTGAACCATTACCGCTTAGCTCCTTGTATTGGATAACTACAGAGCCTTCGTTGCGCTCGAAACGAACGAGGAAGTCGATAGTCTCTGTGGGAGTTACTGTCCAGGTCGTTTTGCCTTTCAACTCATCTTTTTCCACATACTTGCCTTCGCTATCCTCAAAGAGCCAGTCTGTAACCTTGTATCCCTTGGTAGGAGTAGCCGTGAAAGTTACGCTCTTACCTGTGGGTACGAGATCACTGCTCTTAAATTCTTTTCCGTCCATTACGGCGGTTACCGTACCACCGGCAGCGTTGGCAGACTTGAAGAATATACGGTTCCCCTCGGGGAGTTTGTTGCAATGCGCAACGATGTCAAGAGCTTCGTTTACAGAGGGTATCTCAAGTATCTTTTGGGGGCCTGGGATGCCTTCCATCTTTTGACCGTTTACGGTCCAGTGCGAAAACTCGTATTGAACGAAGTTGTAACGGCATTCCATCTTGAGCGTACTGCCTTCGGCTACCTCGTCTCCGTTCTCCACGGTAACGGGGCCCAAGAGCCATGCTTCTATAAATCCGGCTTCTTGTGGATCTACTTTGAAGGTTACTCTATGTTTCTTTAGTTCTGAATCGGGAGCTCCTACCTGGATCTTTGCATTCTTATAATGCTTAGCTAAGGCTGTCTTAACCGCTTCGTTGGCTACATAGATCGTCATTGAAGCATTGTCGCTGGGGCCTCCGAGATTATTCCCTCCAAAGGCGGTAAACTGTGCGCTTTCGTGGATGTCCACAAGTTTGATACCGGCAATTTGGCCGAATGCCAAGAAACCTACGCTTTCGAGTTTGGGTAGATAGACGCTTTCCAAAGCATCTGCAGCGAGGAAGCTGGTTTCCCCAACGCTTGTTACAGATTTACCAACGATTGTTTTTAGCGTCTTTAGGTTCTGACCTGCCCCATCGGCTATGGTTATGGTTTCGTTGGGGAGGGTAACCTTAGCAAAGTGGGGGAGTAGAATTACGGCTTTTGTTTTGTCCTTCGAAAGTACAACTCCATCCGAAACCATAAACCCGGCTTGAGGGTTTGTGATGGAGAACTCGGTAATGTTGGGGATGTTGTTGAAGGGGTTCTTTTCGATCTTCTCCAAAGCTCCTCCCAAAACTACTTTGGTGAGCGAGGTACAGCTGAAGAAAGCGTTTTTCCCTAAGCTCTTAATGGCAGGGAGCTCAAGCGTGGTAAAGCTCGCGTTGTCGCAAGAAGCAAAAGCATCTTCGCCGATTTCCTCTACTCGAGGCATCTTCATGGACTTAATACCCTTGCATTCCTTAAAAGCCTCTTTGCCAATCTTCTTTACGTTGTTGAAGTCGATAGAGGTAATTTCGTCGTTAGAGAGGCGAAGGCCACTGCGCATTCCGGCAGATTCCCAATCGTCGTCGCCCCAATCTCCTCCGCTTTGGTAGAAACAGTTAGGGGCAATTTCCACCACCTCATCGGGCATTTTGATGTCTCCTGATGCCATTGGCCAGCTTATAAGCACGCCATCTTGAACGTTCTGAGCTTTGACGACGCCAAAGGTCGTGGCAAGCAAAGACAACAGGAAGAAAAGTGTAATTTTTTTCATCTGTAAATATTATAACGATTCAATTTTGTCTGCATGTGCAGACGCTTATTCTTTATTCTTTAATTGGTGATAAGTCGGTTGATGATGAAGATCTATCGGAGTGACGATCTTTTATTATTAGTCGTTTGTAAAACTTCTTGCTTATAAAGCGCTTCCGACAATCTCTTGTAGGTTTTCAAAAAGCGAAGCCCTAAAAGGTCGCTATATGCACACTATCCACGCTTGGATATCCATCATTTCGGAAAACAAAGGTATGTATTTGTTTTGGCTTTTCGGGAATCTCAGTCACGAAAAAGGTATTTGCAGATTCCAGTATCAAAAGCAATGGTATGGACAAATCCTACGCTCCACGAGTTTTAATTTTTTATGGCACGGTACTTCTATTCTGGGTAAAATTAAAATCGATTAGCTACCTTTGTCGCTAAAAGGAGAAGAGAAGTCCGTGCAGAACACCAAAGTTACTTAGGCTTCCCTCTCGCCATGATTATTTACAATGTAAAAAGCTATGACAAAGAAAAGTATCGCACAATGGCTTGTTCTGCTTCTAACGAGCACAATCCTATCGCTAGCCTTCAGCACAACCCAAGCAGAGGCTCAAAAGAAAAAGGGAGCCACTCCTCAGGAGGTGAAAGGCTCGAAAGTCCCCAAACTACAACTCCTCAAACATCACAAATCTGAGGGGGATGTGGATCTCGTTGCTTTAAACAAATCGGGTAGTGTGGCGGCCACCTACTTTGGCGAGGACTATGGGACGCAGCGTAATGTAAAGAAACTCGTCCTTTGGAATACTTCTAAGTTTACCCAAATCGCTGAATACAAGATTAATTGTCGTGATATCTGTTTTGGGGAGGACGAGAATACACTTCTATTTGTAGATCCCTATGGTATCAAGGAGATGGATATCCGAACCGGAGAGATCAATCTTGTACTGGAGGGTGAGTTCCTAAAGGCAGCCTGCAACCCACTAGATAACGATGTAATCTTTTATTCAGACGAGGTAGATGCCTATTACTATAACCGCGCAACAGACACCTCTGAGCATCTGCACACAGTGAGCAAAGGTGCTGGCATAGAGCCCTTCCGCTTCTATCGTTTCACCGAGAATCACTTGCAGATCTTGATGTGTCGCAACTATACGCTACAGATTGATCTTAGGGACTACACAACCAAGAAGGTCTACTTCTCAGAGGATAACAAATGTCGCGTGGACCTAGCTCTAAGTCCGGATGAGGAGTGGCTCCTAGAGGGTGGTATATTTTCCTACAACCGATTGTACAAGAATGCCGACTACATGGCTCTTGGAGAGGAGGCTGAGTTTCAAGGTCAGTTTGCCACAGACAACATCAATTTTGAAACGGTCAAATTCTTGGAGGGGGGCTATATCCTTTGCGGGACGATTAATGGTCGCTCGGTAGAGATTTGGGATATGAAAACCCTTAGGAAGGTGAGCTCTTTTGCTCGGAAAGGTAAACTCAGTTATGTCGGTGCTATTGCTTACCATCCGGAGAAAAGGCTCATCGTTGTAGGCTCCCTCTACGGGATCGTCTGCTTCTTTAGGTATTAATAAGCCATCGTCTTTTCTGATATTTCGCCCCGGTTGCCTTGGAATAAATCCAGGGCAACCGGGGCTCTTGGATATTATTACGTACCTTTGCAGGTACAAAAATAGATTATCTGAGAAAGTGAAATAGAGAAGATGAGGAATCAGTTGCTTCTTGCCTTTTTACTCGGCTGCTTGCCTATGCTGGCGAAGGCACAGACAGACACCCTTATACACTCTTCGCAGCAGTTGGGGGAAGTAGTGGTGACAGGTACCGGTACCGCTCACTATCTTAAGGACGCCCCTGTACAAACCGAAGTCATAACTCGTAGCATGTTGCGCAATTACTCAGGGCGTAGCATCAGTGATATCCTTACGGCTCTCAGCCCCGGCTTCGATATATCCTCTAGTGATATGGGAGGGCGTATTACCATGGGAGGGCTCAATAATTCCTACATTCTCATCCTGCTCAATGGGCGGAGATTGCATGGTGACCTCGGAGGTCAAAACGACCTTTCTCTCATTGACCCTCTGGATATAGAACGCATCGAAATTGTGCGCGGAGCCTCTTCTTCTCTCTACGGATCAGACGCCATCGCAGGGGTAATCAATGTGATAACGAGACGGAAAACCAAGCAGATCCCCCTGAGTATAGACAATACGACTCAAGTAGGAGCCTTTGGGGGATTGCGTCAGCACAACCGCCTACAGCTGCAACTGGGGCAACTCCATTCCGATACAAAGTACTCGGGAGCACGCAGTGATGGTTGGCAAAATTCAACCCAAGAGTACTATCGTAATAAGCTCTATGAGAACTCCACTACAAAGACCGAGAGTGCATTCGACAATAACCGCATAAGTCAAGGTTTTTCGTTCACCCCCTCTCCTCATTGGAGCATTGCAGCAGATGGGATGTACTACCTTAAGCACATCTATCACGAGCCGGGGTTACCTCGCTTCCGCTCCTATAATCTCCGTTACCGCGACTTCTCTCTAGGGGCTTCGGCGGAGTATAAGCAAGAGGGAAAGTTCTCTCTCGCTTTCCTTGCAGACTATAGTCGCCACCGTTACTTCTACGACTACTACGATAATTATATCGACGAAATATTTGAGCATAAGATTATTGATGGGAAAGATACTCGAGTGCCCAAGCATATTGTCTACAGCCCCGGCTCCTCTTCCCTAGAGAGCGATCAAGGGCAATTCAATGCTGCACTAAAGACCATTATCCCCTTCAACGAGAAGCATCTTTTCTCGGCAGGGGTAGAGTATCGTCTTGACGATTTATATGCCCCTAAGCGCATGGTCAAGGCGCGCGAGGCCAACTATACACTCTCTTCTTACGCTCAAGATGAGTGGAACATTCTCCCGAAGTTGAATCTAACAGCAGGGGCGAGATTGGTGCACCATGAGGCATTCGGTTGGCACCTTACACCCAAGGCTTCCCTTCTTTATAAAAGTGGAGATTGGAGATGGAGGGCGACTTATTCGTGGGGATTCAAGACGCCTACGATCAAAGAGCTATACTACTTCTACGAACGCCCCATCATGAGCAAGGTAAGGCTTTATATTGGGAATGAGCATCTCAAACCGCAGCGGTCTCAGTACGCCTCGGCAAGTGTGGAGTATCGGCATGAGGGCTGGCAATTTTCGCTTACCCCTTCCGTAAATAATGTATGGGATATGATTGTTCTCGTTGCCGTGCCTATCCCGCCCGGTTATGCAGGTGATGAGGGGAACGACTACGATGGAGCCATGCAATACATCAATATGGAGCAGGCTTTCATTGGTAATCTAGAGTTCTCGGCAGCATATACCTCCCCAAGGGGATTTGCTCTCGGTGCAAGTTATAGTTATACCTTGGCACAAGCCCATTTGGTGGACGAAGAGGCAAGCAAAAATGCACAGAAACCCATTACCGAAGTGCGCAACATTGATGGCACAGCCAACCACCACGCCAATCTTTTTGCCAAATGGGGGCACACATGGGGTAAGTACTCTCTAGGAGTCGGGATCTATGGAAAAGGTCAGACCGAGCGGTACTATAAAGAGTATGGCAATGCCCCGGGATTTTTCCTTTGGAAACTCTCTACGGATCATTCCTTTGCCCTCCCCGCAGGATTGCATTTGGAAGCCGCTTTGGGTATAGACAACCTCCTCAACCATGTAGAGAGGCATCCCTATGGGTACAACTTTGGTACCACATCCCCGGGTCGTACGCTCTTCCTCTCCCTCAGTTTTGGGTACAAAACGGGAAAGAAATCTCAGAAAACAAAAGGCAACAGATAAAAGTATAACAATCAAATTAGTATCGACATGAAGATTCTAAAGGCTTTGGCTATAGCAACAATAGCCACTACCACTCTCCTTGTAGCCTCTTGCAAAAAGCAGGATCCGAAAGATCAGGAGATCGTAAAGTATGAGAAGAAGCATGACACTGCCGTTTTGCTCGTAACGTTTGGCTCTACCTTCGATGATCCCCACGCTACGTACAAGAAGCAGATTGCGGACTTCCAACAAGCATTCCCCGATGCCGATGTATTCTTCTCGTTTACCTCTCGTACTTGTATCAACCGTTGGCAAGCTGCTAAGAAGGAACAGTTCATTACTCCTGACCTCTGGTTCAAATCTTTCCTTCAGAAAGAATATAAGACAGTGCTAGTGCAGTCGCTCCACGTTATCCCCGGGGAAGAATTTACCCTCTTGCGCGATGGTTATGTAAAGCCTCACTACAACTTCCCCGCTGAAGAGTTGAATCGTGATAAAGCTGTGCTAGGGAATGCTCTTCTCACTTCGGACGAAGACATCAAAAGTGTAGCAAAGATCTTGGTGGATGCATTTGCTACTCAGCTCAAAGCCGGTGATGCTGTTGCTTTCATGGGTCATGGTAATCCTGTTTCAGACTACGACCGTGCCAATGCTTCTTATGAGAAGATCGAAAAGGCCATGAAGGCTTATGCTAAGACAACCTACAATAATGATAACGTATACGTAGGTACTGTAGACTATCCTGCTATGCTTGTAGACTATGTAATCAATCAGCTCAAGACTTCTACATCTAAGACGAAGAAGATCCACCTACATCCCCTCATGTCTATTGCCGGAGATCACGCCAATAACGATATGTCAAGCACTGATACCGAAGAAGATGGTAAGAAACTTCCTCTAGAGGAACAGAGCTGGCGTAATCAGATTGTAGCTCAGGGTTGGACCGTAGAGTGCCACCTCAAAGGTCTTGGCGATTACCCTGCCATCAACAAACTTTGGATCAAGCACCTCAAAGATGCTATCAAAAGCGCTAAAGAAGACTAATCTGTAGAAATCTCTCCTCGTCTCTAGAGAGGGGCAGCTCTTCGCCCTATCTCTTTGTACGAGAGGCGATATAGAGATACAAAAAGAGGTAGGATGCTCTCTTGGCATTCTACCTCTTTTCTTTTGGGAATAAGGGCCGCTGTGGGTTATACCCCTTTGGTAATCATGGTTCGGTCTAGGTCGTGGCGGAGATGCTCCAGAACGCGCTCGTAAGGGATGTTGAGAAGTTTCATTTCCTTAGCCACTGCAGGGAGTATTTCGTTGTAGAACCTCTTCTGACGCTCTTGCGTAACAATCTCAATAGCCCCCTCTCTTATGTAGTTGCCAACTCCGGGGCGGGACTCGATTAATCCGGCTGCAATCAAACGATCGTATGCCTTTACAATGGTATTCGGATTAACCTCTAGACGAGCTGCCATATCACGCACAGATGGGATACGAGTTCCCACCTTATAGGTCCCCGAAAGTATCCCATTATGGATCCTCTCAATAACCTGAAGGAATATGGATTGTGGTTGCATGGGATTCATTAGAACTGCTTCTTCTTAAAGATATAATACCCCCCAATACACATAGCAATATCGACCAATAAGAATAGAATAGAGGCAAGGATATAGGGTGTGACACTCTCGTAAAGATCCTTTGTAATGTAGTTTCCGATGGAAATCTCTACGAGCAGGGGGAGCAACGTCAAGAAGATAAGGATAAAGCCTACACTCGCAGCGAGTGTGGCAATTACTTGATTTCGTATAAGGATCCTGAAGAAAAAAAGCCCCACAATGAGTACGGATACAAGAGATATAAAAAGGACATGTTGCCAGCTATCCAGAGGGGTATTTATACCTTCTCCTAGGAATGGGTTTATGTGGGTCAGAGCCATAGGTATATCCGGAGAGAATACGACAAGGTAAGGAATAAGCGACACGATTGCAACAACCGCGGCTAGTAGAAACATCACTACCCCTTGCAACAATATGAGGATATACTTCTCCAGCGGAGATAGGGGCACGAGGTAAAAGTGCTGAATACGGCTATGATAAAGAGTGTTGGATACCCACGAAAGGAATACAAATAGGTAAAGGACACGCGCTATGGTAAAGTGAATGAAGGAGGGATCCATGGAGGAAATTGCCTTTTCCCACTCTGTAAATGATCTAGAGAAGGCTAGTGGTACGAGTTCGATAAACCAGATTACAACTAAAAATATAACGGCAACAAGTCCGTGTTGCTTGCGATTGATCATCCAATCTCCCTTAAGCAAAAATAGTATGCGTCCAAGGCTATTATTCGTCATAGGTAATTCTCTCTAAAGAGTAGGATTATACAAGATTATTTGCTTGCAGTATAGCACTTATTTTTTCTTTTTCTCGGGAGATCCCTTTGAGGAAAAGTTCCATGGAAAAAAGCCCTTCTTCCATATCATCTCGGTGCTCGAATATGCCTACTTCCCCCGAGATGGATGGCTCTTCGTAGAGGGCTTCTGCTTTGTTACTGTCCGTAACCAATCCAAAAGAGAAGATCTCGGATAGCCTATATATAGAGGCATTAACTAAGATGCGTCCCCCCTCTAATATCACTACACTATCAATAAGCGACTCAAGATCTCTCAGCTGGTGGGTACTTATTATTACGGTTTGTTGCTCCGATATATACTTGGCTATCAGTTTTCGGAACACCGACTTAGAGGGGGTATCTAGACTATTCGTAGGCTCATCCATTAGGAGTAGAGGAGTCTGTAGTGAGAGTGCAAGAGCGATGGCGGCCTTCTTTTTTTGTCCTTGAGATAGCGTTCTCAAACGTTGCCCCCAGTCCAAATTGAACTCCTTCATGGCTGCCTCTGCGATTTCTTGCGAGTAGTTGGGATAGAAAGGGGTGATTAACGAGAAGTAGGTTTTTACCTTAAGATCGGGCATAAAGATCTCCTCGGGGAGATAGTACACCTGCTCCAGTGCTTTACGCTTTCTCTTAGAAGGATCATCGCCATTGACCAAGAGATTACCCGATTGGCGGAGTAATTGGCCACACAAGAGCTTGAGAAGCGTCGTTTTCCCCTCTCCATTGCACCCAAGTAACCCTACAATAGAGCCTTTGGGGAGGTTAAGAGAGAGGTCTTCGAAGACGGGGTTGTCCTTTTTGTACTGGAAAGAAAGATGTTCGATTTTTATCATACAGACATTCTACAAATGCACTTTGGCATAACTAAAGTTCCTCCCGGCATATTGTCGCACTAGCTGCAAAGCCATTTGGCGACACTCTTCGTTTGTCTCTATGAGAGCTTCCAAAGAAACATTTGCATCTGCGATGCTAGGTACATGCCCTAGTACATACGCATTGATCTCATGTATGGTAGTAAAGCCTATTTGCTCGTGGAGAAAGGCATCTACGGCTACTTCGTTGGCCGCATTGAGAGCGCAAGGGGAGGCTTTCCCTGCCTCCATAGCGTGATAGGCTAAACTGAGATTGGGGAATCTCTCGAGGTTGGGGTGCTGAAAGGTCAGTTGGAGTTTGGTGAAGTCGAGCCTGGGAAATTTATTGTTCAATCGTAGTTCTTCTCCCAAAGCAAAGCTAATGGGTAAGCGCATATCAGGCTGTCCAAGTTGGGCTTTTACGCTGCCATCCTCAAACTGCACCATCGAGTGGATAATGCTTTGCGGATGTATGAGTACCTCAATTTTTGAGGGGGGAACATCGAAAAACCAACAAGCTTCCATCATCTCAAAGCCCTTGTTCATGAGAGAAGCTGAGTCTATTGTCACTTTGGCTCCCATGCTCCAATTCGGATGCTTTAGAGCATCTTTGGGGGTTACTTTATCGAGTTGCTGGGTAGGGACGTGTAAGAATGGCCCTCCCGATGCTGTGAGAAGGATTTGTTCCAGTGGGTTCCGCTCCCCAAGCAAACACTGGTAGATTGCAGAATGCTCAGAATCCACAGGAAGAATATTCACGCTCTTGGCACGAGCTTTTTCTGTGACAATGGCACCGGCAACTACCATTGTTTCTTTATTGGCGAGGGCAATAGTTTTACCCGCATCAATGGCACAACAGGTGGGGATAAGACCGGAGTACCCCACCAAAGCCATGAGTACGATATCAGTATCGGGGAAGGAAGCTACCTCACAAAGAGCCTCTTTACCAGCGTGCACAGAGATGGGGAGATCTTGAAGAGCCCCACGAACCTCGGAGAACCGGCTTTCGTCTGCAATTACTACATGGCTGGGAAGGAATTCCCTAGCTTGCTGTATAAGCAAGTCCGCCTGCCTATTGGCGGTGAGCACGGAGACAGCAAAACCTTCGGGATGTGCCCTAATCACTTCGAGAGCTTGTGTGCCAATAGAGCCTGTAGAGCCGAATATCGCTATCTTTTTCTTCATATTTAATTAGATCAATCCGTCGGGGATAGTAAGACTTATAAGCTGTTTTTCTACGTCAATATAGCGCACTAGTTCGTCCGCTATGGGTATCATGACCTCCTCATTGGAGTCTTTCCTCTCCACAATCAAGAGTATATTGGCTGTATTATTGTCGATATCAATAACCTTGCCTACGGGTACTTCGTCTGCATCCACAAGCGTATAACCGATAAAGTGCTGGGGTTGGAACTCGATATCTTCGCCGATCAAATCGGAGGGTACGTATACAGAGCAACCATCGTATCGCTCAGCTTCCTCTCGGCTGTCCACATCCTCAAACTTGACAAGTAGGGAAGACTCTGCCTTCCCTCGCATATCCTCAACCAAAAAGGGTACAGGGAGACCGTCTATCTCTAGATGTAAGAAAAAATCTTTATCCTCGGTAAGAGAAAACATACTCTCCTCATCAATGGAAGGGTAGAGGTTGATCTCTCCATGAATACCATGGGCACGCCCCAACCTCCCTACGAGGATAAGTTCTGATGTGTCGCTCATTCTCCTATGCGACTGATGTGGGCTCCTAGGTTATTAAGACGGAGATCAATTCTTTCGTACCCTCGGTCAATTTGGTCTATCCGATCTATTCGGCTTGTCCCTTCTGCACTCATTGCAGCAATCAAGAGGGCTATACCGGCGCGTATATCGGGAGAAACCATCTGAGCAGGGCGGAGAGCTACGCGACCGCCTAGCCCAATAACCGTAGCTCGGTGGGGATCGCACAAAATGATTTGTGCCCCCATATCAATGAGTTTATCGACAAAGAATAGGCGGCTCTCAAACATCTTTTGATGGATAAGAACGCTTCCACGAGCTTGGGTGGCAACCACCAAAAACACACTCAGGAGGTCTGGTGTAAGTCCGGGCCAAGGTGCGTCGGCAATGGTAAGTATGGAGCCATCCATATAGGTATCAATCTCGTAGCCGTCGTGTTCCGGTATGAACAAATCATCGCCACGCTCTTCTATTGTAATACCTAAACGACGAAATGCCGAGGGGATGATACCGAGGTTGGGGATGTTTACGTCTTTAAGGGTCAGCGCACTATGGGTCATAGCTGCCATACCGATAAAGCTACCCACCTCTATCATGTCGGGCAGAAGTCTGTGTGTAGTCCCACGTAAAGAACTTACCCCCTCTATGTGAAGGAGATTGGAGCCTACTCCGGAAATCTTGGCACCCATGGCGTTGAGCATCTTGCAAAGTTGCTGCAAGTAGGGTTCGCAAGCTGCATTGAAAATCGTAGTCTCTCCCGGGGTAAGCACAGCCGTCATAACAACGTTGGCAGTACCCGTTACAGAGGCTTCGTCAAGGAGCATATAAGCCCCTTTTAGGTTGTCGCCATAGATCTCATAGCAATGCTTTTCTTCGTTATAGGTACACCGTGCGCCCAGTGTTGCAATACCCGTAAAGTGGGTGTCGAGACGCCGACGACCGATCTTATCTCCTCCCGGTTTGGGGAATATGGCGAATCCGAAACGGCTAACAAGAGGCCCAACAAGTAGGATAGATCCTCTAAGGGCACGGCTCTTGGCTTGGAATTGTTCGCTCCGAACAAAATCTAAATCGATAGAAGCTGCACGGAAAGAATATTCGCCCGGAGCCAACATATGTACCTCTACCCCCATACATTGGATAAGGTTGATTAGATTATTGACATCCAAGATATTGGGGATGTTGCTGATGCGTACTTCTTGGTCGGTGAGTAGGGTAGCTGCAATTACTTGCAGAGCCTCGTTTTTTGCTCCTTGAGGAGTCAAACTACCACTAAGTTTGTACCCTCCTTCTATTACAAATGATGCCATATCTTTATTCGTGCTTTAGTCCGGAAAAACTTTGTTATTTGCGCTTTTTGTTTTTCTGTTTTGTCTGTTTGGGGGTAGAAGATGCAGGTAAATCAAGTTTATAGCGAGCTTCACTGTACACGAGGTTGCCATTGGATAACTCAAAAAGATCCTTGAAAATTTGGTAGTCGTCCACGGTGTTTTTATTCCACTCCAAGTAGTTGACTTTCATTTGCTTGGCGATGCTGATGGCAAGAGCGTCTCGCTCCGGCCCCTGGGGTAGCTCTATCGCTTTTTGGATTAAGCCCTGTATTATGTGCCCGTAGTGGCGATAGATGATATCGTTGTCGGGGTAGGGTATCGTCTCTGGCTTGGAATAAAGAGAAGTGGGAGTAACTACTTCGTAGGGATAGTCTATATCTAGCTGGAACCCGGACATAATGGCAAGATGATCCCAAAGAGCCTTCTCGCCATCTTGAGCCAGACGATGATCCGGAGCGAGTTTTGCCATTATGCGGATGATAGACTCGGCGCACCACTGACGCTCTGCTCGGTCTTCGAGAGTCAGACAGTGGTTCACCATATTTTGGATATTACGCCCATACTCGGGCATTGCTATCTTTTGTTGTTTGCTATTATACTTCATTGCATTCTCTTTGATGGTGAGAAGTGTTTGTTCTCATAATTGCTTTGCTCTTCTCGTTTCCCCCCTCCACAGTATGGGATTATACGGGCTTTTCTAAGAGCTGATTCATCTTCTGTTTGTATGCCTCAACCCCAGGTTGATCGAAAGGATTGATCTGCATCATGTAACCACTGACACCTGCAGTCATTTCAAAAAAGAGGATAAGCATCCCAAGGTTATATTCGTCAAGCCGAGCTAATTTAATTCTGAAGAGAGGAACTCCCCCCTCACTATGGGCAATACAAGTCGCTTCTTCGGCTTGGCGATTAACCCAGTGAAGGGACTTGCCTGTGAGGTAGTCTAGCCCATCCTTAAAGTGCTCTTCTCCCTGGATAACAACATCGTTTTCGGGACTTTCTTCCACAGATACCATAGTTTCTATGATAGATCGCTCCCCATCTTGGATCCACTGCCCTAAAGAGTGGAGGTCTGTACTAAAAGTAGCTGTTGTGGAAAAAATGCCTTTTCCGTTCTTCCCCTCGCTCTCTGCAAAGAGCTGTTTCCACCACTCTTGAAGCGAATGCAGAGCGGAAGAAAATGTGGAAAAAATCTCTATTTTCTTTCCCTTTCTGTATTCTTCGATGCGCCATCCGGCATAGGAAAGCAGTGGCATTACTGCTTCGTCTTCTCCTCTAGAGATTGCTGAGGCAAGGTCTCTTGCTCCATGGAGCAACTTGCGGATATCAATGTCACAATAAGCTAGGGGAAGGAGGCCTACAGCACTGAGCACAGAATAGCGCCCACCTACTGAGGGAGGAATAGAAAAGGACCGATATCCTTCTTGGGTGGCTATTGCTCGAAGAGAGCCGTGCTCGGGATCCGTTATTACGACAATATTATTTCGTGTTATCTCTTCGTCTCCCTTGGCATTCTCGACCAGGAGGTACCTTAGTTGATGAAAGGCTATAGAAGGTTCTAGTGTACCCCCACTTTTCGATATGTATATGATACCGAATCTTTTTCCCTTTAGATAGTTTTGTAGATGGGATAGATAGCAACTATCTAGGTGATGCCCTGCAAAAAGTAAAGAGGGAGTCTCCCCACAAAACGAGGGTGGGGTAAGGGCTTCTATCACAGCTTTGGCACCGAGATAGCTACCTCCAATACCGATACATACAACGCATTCTGTACGGGTATGTAAGTCTCGAGCTACCGTCTCTATCTCCTCTAAAAGGGCTGGTTCTGCAAAGGGGAGGTCCAGCCATCCTCTATATTCGCTACCTAGGCTTCCCCCCTTGAGGAGTTGATTGAGTGCAATCCGCGCCTCTTCTTGTGATTTAGGGGATATTGTCGCAAAATTCGTATCTGTGTAGAGGGGGAGCATATTTTGTTACCAACGATTATTTGAAGTGTTTAGAAAGCTCAAGTATCGCCTCTGTAGCATCTCTTTTTTCGTAGAGGATCTCATAGACCATATCGCAGATGGGTATATTTACTTGATAGCGTGCGTTTACTTCGCGTACACATTTGGCTCCAAAGTATCCCTCTGCAATCATTTCCATTTCTGTCTGTGCGGCTTTTACGCTGTAACCTCGCCCAATCATATTCCCGAAGGTGCGGTTGCGGCTAAACTGAGAATAGGCCGTTACCAGCAAATCCCCGAGGTATACAGAGTCTGTAATTTCCCTATCAATTAGGTGCACTGCATTGACAAAGTTGTTCATCTCTGCTATGGCATTGGAGATGAGTACGGATTGGAAGTTATCCCCATATTGCAGTCCATTGCAAATGCCCGCAGCTATGGCGTAGATGTTTTTGAGCACAGAGGCATATTGCACCCCCACGACGTCGTTTGTCGTAACGCAGTTTACAAAATCATTGCGGAGCACCTCTGCAAAAGCTTCTGCTTGCTTGAGGTTTTTACAAGCGACTGTGAGATACGAACGCCTATGTCTTGCAACCTCTTCTGCATGGCAAGGCCCTCCTACCACAGCTATAAGCTCTTTGGGGACATCAAATTCCTCCATTAAGTAGTCCGAGACAAGCATATTCTCATCGGGTACAATACCCTTGATAGCATTGACAATCAACTTGTCTCGCATACTCGACTTGCGTACCTTTTTGAGATAACTCTTCGCATAGGGCGAGGGGGTAACAAGTACGATTGTATCACTGGCGCGAAAGAAACTATTGATGTCCGACTCCGAGAAGAAGGTAATATTATTGGTATCGAACTCTGCCGCCGGTAGATAATTAGGGTTATGACCAAGCTTTATGAACCCTTTTACTTGTTCGCTACGGCGTACGTACCAATTGATATGGGGCTGCGATGTGAGTACAATTTTAGCCAAGGCAGTAGCCCAACTACCACTTCCTAAGATTCCAACTCTTCCTATAGGTTTCATCGCCTTTGTCTTTTCTATCTTTATCACCAACTCGTACTCAAGATGAGTATAAGCGGGCTTTATTTCCCTCGATTATCTTATCAGTATTCCACCAACTTCGGGTGTCCTATCGATTTGGAAGATTGCCTTTAATCTCTCTAGCATTCTCCAATGCTTTCGTTATTATTTACTCTGTGTCCATGCTGTCACCTCCTCAAGAGAAGGCATGGTCATCCCGAGTTTGTATTTCTTGTTTATATCCATCATAGCCTGCATGATACGCCCAGGCTTCTCTTCTGCATGTAGAGATTCAACGGTAAGGTAACCTGCTTTCTGTAAAAGAGGAACGAAGTCTTCGTTAATGCCTAGGGCAACGTAGGCAGCCGGTTTGTCTCGTTTTATCACAGCCTCCGGCTTCATTTGGGGGAAGAAGAGCACTTCTTGGATACTTTCTTGTCCCGTTAAGAGCATAACAAGGCGATCCATCCCAATCCCTAATCCTGCCGTAGGAGGCATCCCGTACTCAAGAGCACGGAGGAAGTCCTGATCTATAAACATGGCCTCGTCGTCCCCTTTCTCGGATAGAGCCAATTGGTCTTCGAAGCGTTTACGCTGATCGATGGGATCGTTCAATTCGCTGTACGCATTGGCAAGTTCTTTGCCATTGACCATCAATTCAAAACGCTCTGTGAGTTCGGGATTGGTTCGGTGCTCCTTGGTGAGAGGGGACATTTCCTTGGGGTAGTCTGTAATGAAGGTGGGTTGGATGTACTTCCCTTCACACTTCTCTCCAAAAATCTCGTCAATGAGCTTGCCTTTACCCATGCTAGGAGTGGTCTCGATACCGAGTTGCTTGCAAACCTCTCGCAACTGATCTTCGTCCATACCGCTGATGTCAATGCCGGTATGTTCCTTTATGGCCTCTAGGATGGGAATCCGCTTGAATGGAGGGCGGAAACTGATCTCGTGGTCTCCTACTTTTACCTCAGTGGTGCCTAGTACCTCTTGAGCGATACGAGACAACATGGTCTCTGTAAAGTCCATGAGCCAGTTGTAATCCTTATAGGCTACATAGATCTCCATGGCGGTAAACTCGGGATTGTGGGTACGATCCATCCCTTCGTTTCGGAAGTCTTTGCTGAATTCGTACACCCCTTCGAAGCCTCCTACGATGAGCCGCTTTAGGTATAGTTCGTTGGCAATACGCAAGTAAAGGGGAATGTCAAGCGCATTGTGATGCGTAATAAAGGGGCGTGCTGCTGCACCTCCCGGTATCGATTGCAATATGGGGGTCTCAACTTCTAGATAACCATGCTCGTTGAAGAAATTGCGCATGGAAGTGAAGATCTTGTTGCGCTTTATAAAGATGTCTCGTACCCCATCGTTGACTAAGAGATCCACGTAACGACGGCGATAACGCTGCTCGGGATCGGTAAATCCGTCAAATACCTTGCCGTCCTTCTCCTTTACAATAGGGAGAGGACGTAATGACTTGCTCAGTACCGTAAGGCTCAAAGCGTGTACAGAGACTTCACCCGTTTGCGTCTTAAAGACGTAGCCCTCTATGCCGATAAAGTCCCCAATATCTAGGCACTTCTTGAATACGATATTGTAGAGATCGGTATTCTCGCCATCGGCTAGACTATCTCGTGTGATATAGATTTGAATGCGTCCGGTGCTATCGGCAAGCTCCACAAAAGATGCTTTGCCCATAATGCGACGTCCCATGATACGTCCGGCAAGGCGTACCCGTTGCTCTCTCAAGAGAGCCTCTCGTTCTTCATTCCCCTCCGGATACGAATTGATAATCTCTTGTGCGTAGGCCGTAACTTGATATTCTGCCGCAGGATAGGGGTTAATGCCTAAGGAGCGTAATTCGTTCAGACTAGTGCGACGTGCTATTTCTTGGTCGCTAAGTTCGAGCATGCTGAGGTCCATCTCTATATCTCTCGTTTATATCGGTAACTATTTATTGACTGACGATGTTGGTGAAAGTGTGTATGACACTTGCATTGCTCGATATCCTTTCTTCATAACTTACAACCGAGAGACACGATCCCTCTCAAGGAGTAGTAGTGCGAGCCTTTTTGCCAACATACGTCACTACAAAGATACGAAACTTATTCGCTTATAGCTGAGATTTGCTCAGAAAGGAAGCAACAACGTAGTGTTGGCTTGCTGAAAAAGATATTTCCAAAGGTATTAGTGGTAGCGGCGGACACTTTGCACCAAGTCGGAGACTTGCTGTTTGAGTTCCGTCAAAAAGTCTGATGCCGAGTATTCGCCACTTTCGATTTGTCGGAGTTTGTACTCCCATAATCCCGTTAGTTCTGCGCTTTTTAGCAGTGGGTCTTGTATTGTATCAATTAATTGAATCCCCGTCTCGGTGGCACGCAACGAAGACTTTTCTCTACGGATATAGTTGCGCTTGAAGAGGGTCTCAATAATGGAAGCTCGCGTGGAGGGGCGCCCAATGCCATTTTGTTTAAGAGCCTCTCTCAACGTTTCGTCTTCGACTTGCTTCCCTGCCGTTTCCATAGCTCGTAGCAAAGTAGCTTCGGTATAATACTTGGGAGGCTCTGTTGTACGCTCTCGGATAGAAGGTTCGTGGGGGTCGGATTCTCCCTCTACAAGAGCGGGTAAGAGGCTCTCTTTTCGCTCGTGGGTCTCCCCTTGTTCCTCTTTATTCCCTGGGTTTGTCGCATCCTCCTTCCCCTTTTGAGATGAGAGAACGACACGCCACCCCGGGTCCAAAATCTCCTTCCCAGTCGCTTTTAGTTCCATCCCTTCTACCTCGGCAAGAACCGTTGTTGTAGCTGTTTTGGCATCGGGATAAAATGCAGCAATAAAGCGTAGAGCGATAAGGTCGTAGATTCGATTTTCATTCAGCGTAAGCCCGGAAGGGAGGGGTACTCCCGTAGGAATGATAGCGTGGTGATCGGTTATCTTTTTGTTGTCGAATACCTTTTTGCTCTTCTTGAGAGGCTTCCCCGTTGATAGGATGGGGGCGACAAGATGCTCATAGGGGCGTAAGCCCTTGAGGATGGCTGGCACCTTGGGATAAATATCCTCAGATAGGTAGGTGGTATCTACACGTGGGTAGGTCGTAAGTTTCTTCTCATATAGGCTTTGGATGGTCTGTAGAGTAGCTTCTGCAGTCATGCCAAAACGCTTGTTAGCCTCTACTTGTAGGCTTGTAAGGTCGAAGAGCCTCGGGGGAAGCTCTTTCCCTTGTTGTTTGGTTACCTTTTGGATGGTAAGTGGAGCAGAACGGATGCTTTCAATAAGAGCTTCTACCTCCTCTTTGGTGGAGAAACTCTCTGCCGTCTGCCGGAATAGAGTCTCTTTATAGGTTGTCTGCAACTCAAAGGAGGTAGTGGGTACAAAGTTCTCTATTTGTCGCCCTCGCTCCACAATGAGAGCCAGGGTAGGTGTTTGCACTCGCCCAACAGAGAGCACCCTACCGGGTTGTGGGAAGCGCATGGTGTAGAGGCGTGTTGCATTGATCCCGAGGAGCCAGTCGCCAATAGCTCTTGCCAAGCCCGCCTCGTAGAGGCTTTTCATCTCTTCGTTGGTACGAAGCTGGGCAAACCCCTCTCGGATTGCCTCGTCTGTAAGGCTAGATACCCATAGCCTGCGAATGGGACATTTGCAAAGAGCTTTGGTGAGCACCCATTGCTGTATAAGCTCTCCCTCTTGCCCGGCATCACCACAATTGATCACCTCGTCGGCCTTTTCTACAAGTTGACGAATGATTTCGAATTGACGCTTATAGTCTTCGTTCTCAATTAGTTTAATGCCAAAGCGTTGAGGAATGAGAGGGAGGTCGCCGAGGCTCCATCGTTTCCAGAGAGGGAGGTAGTCATTGGGCTCCTTTAGGGTACAGAGGTGCCCAAGTGTCCACGTAACACAATACCCATTGCCCTCAATGAACCCATTTTGAGGGTGATTAGCCCCCAATATACGAGCAATCTCGCGAGCCACGGAAGGTTTCTCGGCAATACAAACAATCATAGATAGATCGGCTCCTCTCTCCGGGTGATATTTTTTTCCTTTCCGGGCAGAAACCTCTTCTGTTTCTAGGTGAAAACATGCTGTGTTTCTGCCCTAAAAGGAAATTATTTCTCGCCACCAAATTCCATTAAATAGGCCTTGATAAAATCATCGATGTCGCCATCCATTACAGCATTTACATTGGAGGTCTGGAAGTTGGTACGATGGTCTTTTACGCGTCGATCGTCGAATACATAGCTTCGGATCTGCGAACCCCATTCAATTTTTTTCTTACCGGCCTCCACTTCTGCTTGGGCAGCTCGCCTCTTCTCTAGCTCTATGTCGTAGAGTTGAGAGCGGAGTAGGCGGAGTGCATTCTCTCTATTATCTAGCTGAGACCGACTCTCGGTATTCTCGATAACGATCTCTCGCTCTTCTCCCGTGTCGGGGTCTTTGAATTGGTAATGCAAGCGTACTCCGGTCTCTACCTTGTTCACGTTTTGCCCTCCGGCTCCACTTGAACGGAAAGTATCCCATGATAGGTTGGCAGGGTTGACTGCAATCTCTATACTATCGTCGACAAGGGGTACAACGAAAACGGAGGCAAACGAAGTCATTCGCTTCCCTTGGGCGTTGTAGGGAGAGACACGCACGAGGCGATGTACCCCATTCTCGCTTTTGAGGAATCCGTAGGCTAGGTCGCCCTCAATCTGCATTGTTACCGTTTTGATGCCCGCTTCGTCTCCATCTTGCCAGTTGGTGATGGTCACTTTGTAGTCGTGGTTTTCTGCCCAACGCTGGTACAAGCGAACCAGCATCGAGGCCCAATCTTGGCTTTCGGTACCTCCGGCTCCTGCATTGACCTTGAGTACAGCCCCTAGGCGATCTTCTTCTCTTCGGAGCATGTTGCGAAGCTCTACATTCTCAATCAGAGAGAGAGCTACTTGGTAGGCTTGGTCTACCTCCTCTTCTTCGGCAACCCCTTCTTTGTAGAAATCGAAGCTCAACTTTACCTCTTCTACGGCAGACTCTACAGATTCGTAGGCTTCTATCCAGCGACGAATCTCCTTGACCTTGCGCATTTGCGCCTCGGCTCTTTTATTGTCTTCCCAAAAGTCGGGAGCTTGGGTGATAAGTTCTTCTTCCTCTAGTTGGATACGTCTATTATCGACGTCAAAGATACCCCCTCAGCGCTTCCTTGCGCTCCAACAGATTATTCAGTTGGTCTATTGTAATCATCTTCTATATCATTAAAAACTCCTGCAAAGGTACTCATTCATTTCTCAAGGGGGCATACTTATCTTGACATGATGTAAACTGATGGGTAGAAAATGTCTGTGATGGGAGCAAAAAGAGTAACTTTGTGGCGTGTATGGAAGATATATTTGATATACGAGAAGAGAGTTGTCGCCCCGTTACCGACGAACAGATAGAGGAGGCTCTTCGCCCGATTAGTTTCCGTTCTTTCAGAGGACAGGATACGGTGGTGGAGAATCTCTCCGTATTTGTGCAGGCTGCAGCTATGCGTGGCGATAGTCTCGACCACGTCTTGTTGCATGGCCCCCCAGGCTTGGGAAAGACCACGCTCTCCAATATCATCGCAGCAGAGTTGGGTGTTGGCATTAAAATAACATCCGGCCCTGTACTCGATAAACCGGGAGATTTGGCAGGATTGCTTACCTCGTTGGAGCCTCGTGATGTCTTGTTTATTGACGAAATTCACCGACTAAGTCCGATTGTCGAGGAGTATCTCTATTCGGCAATGGAGGACTACCGCATTGACATCATGATTGATAAGGGCCCCGGTGCTCGCTCTATTCAGATAGACCTCAACCCCTTTACTCTAGTCGGAGCTACGACGCGTAGTGGTTTGCTTACAGCTCCCTTGCGAGCGCGTTTTGGTATAAATCTACACCTTGAGTACTACGATACCAAGACGATTGCAGGTATTGTACTCCGGTCGGCTGGCATTTTGGGGGTTGCGTGTAGCGAAGAGGCTGCCGCTGAGATTGCGCGTAGGAGTAGGGGGACGCCACGTATCGCCAATGCCCTACTGCGTCGGGTGCGCGACTTTGCCCAAGTGAGGGGGAATGGTACTATTGACTCCGAGATTGCCGTCTTTTCACTAGAGGCTCTCAATATCGATAGTTGTGGTTTGGATAATATAGACCACAAACTATTGACGACCATCATAGATAAGTTTGGAGGAGGCCCTGTGGGGGTATCTACCATTGCCACGGCTATGAGCGAAGATGTTGGCACCATAGAGGAGGTTTATGAACCTTTTTTGATCAAAGAGGGTTTTATCAACCGCACTCCCAGAGGGCGAGAAGCTACAGCTCATGCCTATGAGCATTTGGGGCGTACTATTCTACCTCCATATAGCAACTCCCTTTTTACAGATTAAGTCTCCCTTAAGGGGGGGAGAGAATAGATACAAATAGATACAGTAAGAAACTATAAACCAATATAAACATATGAAGATAGATAAGTTAGATCGTCGCATTCTTGCCATTATTTCGGATAATGCTCGCATTCCGTTTCGTGATGTAGCAGAGCGATGTGGAGTATCTCGTGCAGCTATTCACCAGCATGTACAGCGCATGGTGGAGCGGGGTGTAATTACGGGATCCGGATATCGCGTGAATCCTAAAGACTTAGGTTATACCACTTGTACTTACATTGGGGTGCGCCTAGAGCGTGCTGCTCTGTACCGCGAAGTATTGCCTCAGATAGAAGCAATACCCGAAGTTGTGGAATGCCACTACACCACGGGACCTTACTCAATGCTGATCAAACTATATGCTGTAGACAACTCGCACTTGATGCACATATTGAGTAATCGCATTCAGTCTATTGCGGGAGTTTCGTCTACAGAGACATTGATCTCTCTTGCAGAAGGTTTTGTGCGTAATATGCCCATCCCGGAAGAGGATACTACGGATTCGTATGCTTCCTATAACGCGGAGTAATAGTCTATCCCTCGGTAGAGGGGATGCCAACCCCGATCCCTATGAAGGTCTTTTCCCTTCACGAATTGAATAGCAGTATCCGTCGAGCTTTTGAACAAAACTTCGGAGGCCGATTTTGGGTTACTGCTGAGACTAGTGGGATCAAGTCTCCCCCTCAGGGGGGACACTTTTACTTTGAACTTCTTGAGAAAGGCGAGAGAGAAGGGCAGATCTTAGCCCGATCTCGTGCCGTGATGTGGCGTGCTTCTGTAGGCTCTTTGCTCGCTAAGTTTGAATCTGCAACGGGTCAGACTTTTACGAACGGACTGCAGGTGCAGCTTTTGGTGGGCGTCCACTTCCATGAGCAGTTTGGTCTCTACCTTGATGTTTATGACCTAGACCCCACTTTTACGTTGGGGGATATGGCAAGAAAGCGTAGAGAGACGCTTGAGCGATTGCGACGGGAGGGTTTGATTGATTGCCAGAAGTCCCTGTCCCTAGGTCGCCCTTTGCGGCATATTGCCGTTATCTCTTCGGCTTCGGCAGCAGGGTGGGGCGATTTCTATAGTCATATACAAGCTGCGAGAGAGCAGTGGCCTTTCCTTCTCCAACTTTATCCCGCTCTGATGCAAGGAGAGGGGACAACCACTTCCATTCTTTCGGCTCTCCGAGAGATTGTACAGAGTGGGATAGCGTATGATTGTGTTGTACTTATACGAGGAGGAGGGGCAGAGATCGATCTCATGGCTTTTGATAGCTATGAGCTTTGTGCCTCAATCGCTCGCTACCCCTTACCTATTATCGTGGGGATAGGGCACGAGCGTGATACAAGTGTTGCAGATAGGGTAGCTCACCATTCCCTAAAGACCCCCACTGCTGTCGCCGAGTTCCTCCTCAATAGTAGAGAGAGGGAATGGACCCTTCTGAGAAAACTCTCAGAGCGATTGCAGCGATCCGTTGTGCTAATGCAGGACTACCATTTGGCGCTGTTGCAGCGGCTTGTGCATCACCTCCCTATAGCTATAAAAGAATCTACTCAACAGGAATTTTTTAAGTTGCAGCGCCAAGAGGCTACTTTGCAACGCACCGCTCTCATACTCCTAGCACAAGAGAGACAACGTATTGAGCACTGCAGCTACGTACTCAAAGCCACAATGCCCAAATTATTGCTCGCCTATCAAAGCTCATTAGAGCAAGAGCAGCAGCACCTACGGCGCGTACTTCCTCTCATTCTGGAGAAGAAGAAAGAATCCCTAGAGCATTTGGCAAGGTTGGTGCAGCTTTTGAGTCCCCGACAAACACTTAAGCGAGGGTATTCTATTGTACGAAAAGCGGATAAGAGTATCCTCTCTTCTCAGCAACTAACGAGGGGCGATACCCTCGAAATCTTCTTTTACGAGGGACGTGTGGGAGCGCAGGTTTCTTCTGTGGAATCCTCCTCCTCCTCCGGATCCAATGACCCTGAAAACTCAACCTCTTTGTGATGAAATATATTGCTTCTATAGGTCTCCTTTTGGTCTTCTTAGCCCTCGCATTGACGGGCTGCCATGACCAATTTGACCATTTTACATCAGACCCGAATGCGCGCATTTCGTTCTCTCAAGACACCCTGCGTTTGGATACCTTGTACTCTGAGCAACCCTCTTCTACGCGTACGCTATTGGTTTACAACAAAGGAAACAAGGCTCTCAAAATAGATGAGATAAGGTTACTCCATGGAGTGGAGCGAGGCTTCAGAATAAATGTAGATGGAAGGTCCGGACAGCGTTTTGAGGGGGTGACACTACCTGCGGGAGATAGTATTCACATTTTTGTAGAGGCTACTCTGCAGAGGATGATTGATGATTTGCCTCAATTGATTACGGACTCGATCTTATTCCGCTTCAATGGAAAACAACAAGCACTGCGGATAGAGAGTTGGTGCCATAATATCGATCAATACGATGTGCTTCACGTTCAAAGAGGCTCTGTGATAACTGCTCAAAGGCCTCTTTATATCCGTGATAGTTTAGTGGTGGATGAGGGAGTAACCCTTACCTTGGAGGCAGGTGTACACTTACTATTGGGCTACAAAGCCCATATTAGTATCTATGGCACTTTATGCGCCAATGGTACTCCGACGGAGAGAGTACTCATAGAGGGGTTGAGACGTGACTATTTGATCCCTTCCATCAACTATCGTCTCGTGCCCGGGCAGTGGGACTTTGTGCGTTTAGCTCGTGGTACAAAGGGGAATAAACTCCTCTATACAACCATCCGAAATGGTAGAGATGGGCTTATTTGTGATGCTACACACTCCGCAAGTGGAGAAGAAACTCTTTATGCCGAGGGGCTGATTATAACGAATATGAAAGGGCGTGCCCTTTCCCTTGATAGAGCACGTGTTCGTTTGTACAATTGCGAGCTTTCAAATACACTATCTACCACTCTTTTGGTTACGGGAGGTGTAACGGAATTGTTGCATTGTAGTTTGGTGAATTACTATGCTTGGGACAAAAGAGAGGGAAGTACCTTGGTATATAATTTACCAGAGGGTAGTGGAGCAGAGCAGACCTCTTTCAAAGCAACTAATACTCTTGTGGATGGAGCACGTAGTGTGATACGTATCGCAGGGCGGGAGCCTGTGGGGGGAGAGATTGAACTGGCCGAGAAGGTAAGAGAGCGAACTACGTTCGACCATTGCTATTTGCGTACAGCCCTCCCACAAAATAATGGTGTTGCCTACTTTGATTGTATAGAAGCCAAGCAATCTGCAGACAAGGTTTATGTGCATGTAGGGCGGGACCGGAAAAAAGATAAGATGGATTTTGTCTATTTCTTCCAGCCTTGGGCAGATGCTCCATGGGTACAGAA
>CAUTMR010000013.1:0-53849 GCA_963539975.1 uncultured Porphyromonas sp.
GCGTAAAAGTGGGAGAGTAGGTAGCCGCCGTTTTCGAAGGGAGAACCCTTGAGCAGGTATGCTTGGGGGTTCTCTTTTTTTGTAAGGAGGGGAGTTTCTGAAGGAGTTTGTCTGAGGACTGAGAGAGGAGAGGGAAGTGAAGGGGGCTTCGAGCGAAGAGCTTGGAGATCGCTATCTTTGTGGTAGGAGAGTTTTGGCACTATGCGCGAGTAAAGTCAAGCTGCCTCTCTCCGTGAGCCTTGAGTTGTCTTTGTACAGCTCAAGGCTTTACATTTTAGGAATTATCCCTTCTATGTTGTCACTATTTAAACGTAAGCATGTCGCGATCAATGACTTGAGTTGTGATAATAGCAAAATCTTGTCGCGAAGCATGGCATTATTCGCGACAAGAAAGCGATATATTCTGATGAATAAAACCCCGGCAGAGAGAGGGGCGAAAAGGGATCCTAGCCCCGGCCAACGAAGGCCGAGACAGGGATTGTTGTTTTATACGCGTGTCAGAAGCGAAAACGGCTGTTTCGACTTCGGTCCCCGAAGAGGTGTGCGGGTCAGGCAACGTACTACGAGCCTTTGCCGACACACCCCTAATCGGGGAGAAGATTAGTGCACGACGATAAGCGAAAGGCTCTTCGTGCCGACCTTAACGAGGTAAGAGCCTTCCGACAAGGTTTCGATATTGATACGAGCCTTGCCCTCGGCATCCGTCTCCGTCGAGAGGAGACAAACGCCCTCTAGTGAATAGATCGCCACGGGAGCGTAAGCTGCACCACCGGACAAGAAGACAACATCTTTAGTAGGATTGGGATAAAGGATGAGCGGATCGGTTGCCACGGCTTCGAGGGCGGTATCTTCCTTGAACTCGGCTCGGATTGTCGTCGCCTCCGTTACCTCAAAGCTCTTGGCTCCGGTAATATCTGTGCCGTTGGCCGTGATCTTGTGGAGGATGTAGCCCTTATCAGGCGTTGCCGTAACGGTAAGTCGTGTACCGTAAGGCACTGCCGAGAGGTTGTCATACCCTGCGACAGATAGTTTACCGTGGGTGGACTCAGCGACCGTCACTGCAAAGGTCTCCTTCACGAACTCGCCTTGGATCGTTGTCTCCTCCGTTACGTCAAAGCTCTTGGCACCGGTAATATCTGTGCCGTTGGCTGTGAGCTTGTGGAGCGTGTAATGCGCATCGGGCGTTGCCGTAACGGTGAGTCGTGTACCGTAAGGCACTGCCGAGAGGTTGTCGTACCCTGCGACAGATAGTTTACCGTGGGCAGACTCAGCAACCGTTACTGCAAAAGTCTTGATAACGAAGGTCGTCTTCACCACCACTTCTTCCTCACCGACCGTTGCTTCAAAAGTCGTGCGCCCGGTGTAGAATGGGAGCTCGATCTCCTCAGTACCCACGAGCCACTTATCGACATTGTAACCGGCATCGGGGTGAGCCGTGATCACGAGTTTGTCGTCTTTGCGAGCACGACTGCCTGAGGTGAAGGGCTGACCATTTTTGGTAGCTGTGAGATGTCCATGCCCTGCAGAGGTGAATCGCACCACATACTCGGGGACTTTCGTAAAGGTAGCCACCACTTCGGTAGCACTCGTGAGGGTAAAGCTCTTGGCTTGGGTTATATCTACGCCATTAGCCTTGATCTGAGCGAGCGACCAACCATCAGCGGGCTGTGCCTCTACGGTGAGCTCAGTACCGAGCTCGAACTCACGCTCTGACGTGCCAACGAGCCCGAGTGTACCCTCTCCGACGGTGCGGAGTGTCACAGCGGCGGTTGGGACGATAACATGCAGATCCAAAAGCATATCACGCACGGCATCGAAGCTGTAAATGTAGTGCCATTGCCCATCGGCTGCGGAGATTCGCAGATTTACGTGATAAGAGGCACTGTTCTGGCCGTTAATTGTCAGTGCAGCATCGAAGCGAACAGGATAGACGTATTCGATCTCGACTTTAGCCCCCCTAGCAACGGTGCCGGGGAGGGGCTTCTCGACGCCGTTTTCACGATAGACAATTTGCATCTTCGCATTGTCGCATGTTGCACCGATGGCATAGCTATCTCGGCAACCATCGCCAGAGCCTTCAAAATCCGTTGACGTAAAGTGCCCGGTGTAGACCCTGATGGCATATCCCTTGGCGGCAGCAATAGAGGTCGTACTATGCGCTACATGATATGAACGTATAGCGAAGTGTTCATCTTGCTCAGGATTTTCACTTTTGAGATAGGTCAGCAATAACTTTTTTCCCTCTACATTAAGATCCGTAGGCAGACTCCTATAGAAGTCATCCCATGCACACGCTCCCATACGTGGGATAAGAGCTGTCGGACAATCTAAGATTGCCAATTTGGGCGAAGCGACGAGCGAGCGTAACTGATCAAATGCGTCATATAAATGGAGTTCCTCGATATTGGGATTGCGGCTGAGATCGAGTTGCTCAATCGACAACATATTGCTAAATCTAAGCGATTTGATCTGTTGCCAAGCACTCGGGTCGAAGCTCTTCCAGGGAAGATACTCAATATAGATCGTTGGTAGAGTCTCGGGGAGTTTCAAATCCTCTTGTCGGGCGATTTTGAGATCTTTCAGTACGAGGTTGATCAACTCCGTGTTACTTGTCAGATCGAGCGTAGAGATGGCATTGCGTGATATACCAAGATAAGCGAGCTTGGTCATCTTGCTGAGATCAAGCTCTGAGAGGGTACTGTGATGCTGAGTGCTCCAAGGGAGACTTTCATCATTACGGGCATTGATATATCCGATGCTAAGGTGTGTGATATTTTCCACATGCCCCCACTCAATAGCAGCAACATTTTGAAGCACATCAATATGCCTGATCGGGTCATGAGTGAGACGCTTCTTTTCGTAGACCTTTACCACGGGATTTTCTTCGGCAGCGGTGATACCCCTAAAGCGAGATCCCTGCTTCCGTGTTTGACAGAGGTAGCGTCCTCCGCCACAATCCACGGCAAAAGAGATCGGTGTATCGTTTCCGTTGGAGAAGTAGAAGTATAGCGGATCGTCTGCATGCGTCTGCTCTGTGGAGAAGCTACCGATCAAATCCCACTCCGAAGCCTCAGGGGTAAAGTCCGTCACCTCTGCAGAGAAGGTCATCGGCTCGGTAAGCGTGAGGTCATACCGATTGATACTCCCCAAGTCTGCGCCATTGAAGAGGAATTTTTGGAGGAGCTTACCCGACTCCAAATGGGCGTAGATGGTAAGTTTCGTACCAATAGGGAGGGAGCTCCCACTGGGGACATTTTGCGCTCCATTCTTTACGACGATGGTACACCCAGCCACCTGATTGATCGTAACGGTTGCCTCCGTAGCACTACTCTCAATGGGGTGATAGGTATAGTTATCATGAAAGTGATCGTAATAATCTCTATCGGGGTCGTTTTTTTCGTTCTTGTACTCCTCTAGGAGAGGTGCAGGCACATAGACATCGAGGGTTTTACGTGGATCTCCAAAATAACTTGGAGGCATGTTTTGCCATGTACAGATCTTGTACTGCGCCTTTACAGGAGCGTGCAGGATGAGCTTTTGAGGAGCGGTAGGCTCTAGGTGCTGCTTGCTATTTCTCCAAATCAAGTTGCAAGCAACAATGGTACTCCCCATACTCACCTCGCTGAGGGCATCGCACCCATCGAAGAGGAAAGTAGGTACTGATCCGATGTTGCCCCGACAACGGCAGAGGTCAGAGAGGGGCATTGAGCAAAGGCACCTTCGCCCAAGAGCGTTACGGAAGAGGGAATATTAAGAGCCCCTGCAAGAGAGGCACAACGCAAGAATGCTCCCGGATGGATCTCCGTAATACCCGTCTTTGAGAAAGCATATTGCCCGATGCGGCGAAGAGAACCGGGGAATTGAAGAGCCGTAACAGCCGTCTGACCTCGATAGGCATTGACGGCAATGAACTCCACGCCATCGGGGATCACCACAGTACCCGTCGCCTTGCGATCGAGCCAAATACCCTGTGCCGTTTTTACCTCTTGGAGCTTGGGGCAATCTTCCCAAAAGGGGTTGCCTTGTGTATGCTGAAGAGCAGGTAGCGTGACTTTAGCAAGCTCTGAGCAACCTAGGAATGCACGAGCATAGATTGCGGTGACTCCCGTAGCCTCCAGCTCCGTCATCTGCTCACAGCTCTCAAAAGCACCATAACAGATTGTCTTGATTGAGGGATCTAAGGTTACTTTGCCCACGGCTTTGCTTTTAGGATAGTAGAAGAGGACACCATCTGCACCGACAACGGTCTCCAAGAGAGGACAAAGGTAAAAACGATCACCAATAAATCGGTCTGGATTACCGGCAACCTCCGTAGAGAAGTAGGCGTCGGTCTCAATAATCATTTCCTCATCCCACTTTGAATATCCGGGATGCGTATCCAAAAGACGAGCCTCAAGCCAAGTATAGCGAAGTTGGGGGAAGTCCACCTTTTTGAGTTTATCGCAAGCACTGATGCCGTAGCACTCCTCGACATTCACCCCCTTGATCGAGGTGACTGTGGGGTTGTTGATAAAAGCCTTTTTACCGATCACTCGGACACTTGCGGGCAGCTCGATGTCGCCGGTTGCATTATTCCAGCTCACGAGGGTATCTGCCTTGATGATCATACCGGTCATCTCCTGACCATTGAGGTCGTAAAACTTCCAGTTTTTGTCACGTATAAGCTCGAGATCACTAGCGTAGGCATTGTTATCCTCTTCGGTGGTGGCAATCTTCGCTAGGAGTATCAATTTTCCGGCCGTAGCCTCTTGTTTGAGATCGGGGAGGGCTGTGTAGAAGCGATTAAGCTCGCCCTCTTGGATGCGGTTACCTGCGATAGCGACAGAGCGTACCCCTTGGAGGGCTTCGCCGGTAGTTGGGGTATGGATCTCTTTGAGTTGATTACGACTGCATCTTAAGTCCGTAAGGAGCGGATTGTTGATGGTAAGCTCCGTGAGTTTATTACTACTGAGGTCTGCCTCTTTGAGCTGTTTTGCTCCACTGAGATCCAATGTACCACTGAGGGCATTGTAGGAGACATTTAACTGCTGTACCGAGGCAAGAGGAGCCTCGTCGATGTGAGTCAAATTTCGACAACTATTAATCGTAAGAGTCTCTAGCCCAGAGGGAGGGAGCACAACAGCCTGCAGGGTATCACAAGAGCGGATCTTAAGCCCTTTTAGCGGGTTACGAGAGAGGTCAAGTTGCTCCAACCCGGAGATCCCATAGAGGGAGAGTCGCTCCAACTGAGAGTAGGAGGCGAGATTGGGAAGTAGCGACTGGGGAATATCTTCGAGGTCTAATTTTTTGAGTTGAGTCGCTCTCGAGAGATCAAGCTGCGTCATCACAGCCCAAGGCGTGCAGAAGCAATCGAAATCGGTTCCGTAAACTTTGATTTCAGGATCTGCGACAGCACTTTTGAGCCACTGCATATGGTTGAACTTATAGAAGGTTGGTTCTTGACTAGAATACACTGTATTTACAAGGGCAAATAGGCGGATCTTGCCATCACCGAGGTCCATACCCACGACCTTCCCCTTGGTGTAGCTTCCGACCCAAGGGAGAGCCCTTCCAAAATTAGCACCTTGAGGCAACGTTATCTTCACAGAGGCAATGGGTGTAGATCGGTCAATCCGGACAACTTGAGCGAAGATACGGGCGGGAAATGTTGTGGGCATTTTGGCCAGCACCGCCTCATTTGCAACAAAAATGTAGCACTGATCATCCTCCCATGGAGAGGCGAATGGAAAAGCATCGGGGGCTATCGTTTTGAGGTTTACCGCCTCCGAGAGGTCTACCGACCAAGGGTCACTTTTATTGAATGCCTCTTTGCCGATCTCCTCTACTTGGGGGAGGGTGTAAAACTTAGGTACCAAAACCCATGCGAGAGCCGCTGTACCGATCTTTTTGAGTTGGGGGAAGTCCGCTTCGTGGAACTGCCGCGCCCGCCAACTTCCGAGCTGATAGAGTGCGGAATCCTCTAAGATCTCCACCTCAGGGGCCGAGAAGTCTACAACAGATCTCATCTCTCGACAAGCATTCTTGCCCACTTTGTGCACCTTATTGAGGTGCAGAGCCGTCACTTTGTTATTTTTTAAGAAGACGTTGGGAGCAATCTCCGTAACGTCATCGGGGATCGTGACCTGCCCCGATGCTCCACTTCACGAGATGAGGACACCATCCTCAACGACGGGTCCCGTCTCCTGCGCCTCTAGCGTACCCCACCCAACGAGGGAGAGGAGAGAGAATAGCGCTACGTAATGTAGTAGTTTGTTCATAGGTTTATTATTAATTATTAAAAGTCTATTTCCAGTGCAGATTCCAAAATCAAGTGCAATGGTACGACAAAAGTAATACTAATACTTCATTCGGGGATTTAAAATCTAAATTTTTCCTAGGTTGCAGGTTCCAGTATCGAGTGTAACAGCATGACAAAAGGAGTACTAAGACTTCATTTGGGGATTTAAAGTCCAACTTTTTCCTAGGTCTGTTGTTTAGGAGTCTCCTGATATTCCGTATTTGTTTGTCATCCATGTCTTTGAGGGAAGTTCCTTTGGGTATGTATTGTCGAATGAGTTTGTTCGGCAATTCAATATCGTTCGTTTTTAGAGTCAATATTTTTGGGGGCCTTGGGGTGGCCCTGCGGAGTAGGGTGCGAGCAGTACAGAGAAAGAAGGGCTGACTTCAGAGGATGGAGTCAGCCCTTTCTGTTATCTCCGGAAGGGGTATTCTAGCGGAGCGTAGTCCTGGAGCGTGGTTCTACAGAGAAGGAGATACTTAGCGGCTAATCCGGTCTATGCGGTCGTAGTATACTCCGTCATATTCCCCTTTGCGCCCTTTTAGCTCAACATTCATAGTGCTAATGAGTTTATCGCTTTCGTGGGGATAGAAAAGAACTTTGCAGGGATGATACGTATCATTATACTCCTCCGTGCTTTCGGATTCTATCTGAACGTCAAGCTTATAGCGAGAGACAACCTCGGGCGGATAGATGGATAAGGGTCCCTCTTTCTCTAGTTGCTCTATAAAGTTTGGGGTACCATAAGCTTTTGCTATCTTCTGAAGAGAAACTTTATCCACGGGGTTCTGGAGGTTCTCATGCGTGTACATAATGTAAAAGTCCACGATAAAGTCCGAATCGTCCATAGCCAAAGGATGTAAATACTTCTTGAAATGACCATCTTTTGAAAAGGCAAGCATGAAGTAAAGACCTTCGTCCGTTTCCGGAATAAAAGCCCCTAAGGAGATATATACCGTTGTATTGGTAATTTGCTCGAGATATGCGCCAGACAATTGGAAGTGATTGTCAAGAGAACTATGTAGCCTAGTTTTGGTGAACTCTTCTTTATCGAATAGCACCTCTCCATCTTTTGAAATGCTAACGAGAACCATCTTATCAAACTCATCGTACCCCTCTATCTTGACATCCGTCTCTGCCTCTTGTATAATGATATGCCAATCGCTATACGTGCTATCGATAACTGTCTTGAGGTTCTTATAATTTTGCTCCGTAGTTACTTTATTGGCCTCCTCATCAGCTGTTTTCTTGCTTCCTTTTTTACAGCCAATAACAAGCCCTGCACTCAAAACGGAGAGCAGTAGGAGCGTTAATGCCTGCATCCTAATGAGAGTCTTCATAATACTTTCTGTTTGTTTTAAGTTTTCTATAGTATGATTCTTCTTACCTAGGAGAACGGATACAAATGTACTGAATTTGTTTGATAGATAGGGGAATGGGCTGAATAGCCCAACTTTCCGAAATAGGGTGTGAAAACCTCTTTTGACCTCTCCCGTGAATTTGAAGAAAAAATAGCCCTATACTTTCGGGGAGTATAGGGCAGAAAGAAAAAGTTTCTCGGGCAGCAGCGGATTTTTTTTAGGCCTATAATTCGAAAGGATTTAGGCTGAAAATCATACAACTTATATTCAAGATATTACAAATCATAGGATTGTGTATCCTCATCTTCAGATTCATTTTCTATTTTACTTTCAGAATCTTCTTCTTGTATATTCTGAATCTGCTCTTCCTCCTCCCCTCTTGAGCTCTCTTCTTCAGAGGTCTTTTGTGGAGTTTGAAAGGTACCTTCGTCAATGAATTCTAAAGATCTTTGTGGTTGTGGTTTTTCTTGCTTTTTATTTAGATTCATGAAGGAGTCCTTGTGATTCGGATGAGTATATGAAAAGATGATATACGCAGGTATTCCTCCAAAAATAAAAGCTAATGCAATAGAGTAGGCTAGTCGTTTTTGCATGAAAGCAGACTCACTCATTCGATGTCTTTGCCATCGTGATAACGTCTTTCCAAAGATTTTCCATCCTATACGAAAGCTAAAATAAGCTAGAAAGATACAGATTACATATCCAAAGTATTCCATATGTTATATATTAGATGCCTGATGTTGCTCAATTAGTCTGTTTAATATGAAAATCTGAGGGAAGCCTTTGAAGAGTATTTTCTCGTTATTGATGAGTAGATGTAGTATACCTTCGGAAACTCTCTTGTTGACAACATTTCTTATTAAAAATGATTTTAGGCTGTCGTTGGATAGTATCTCAACCTTATTGTGAAATACGTAGAGAGTATACTCTTCAAGTGCTGCCTCAGTATTCTTTTTGGGGATTACCAATATTATTGGAGCTTTATAGTAGCAGGTACGTCCTTTTGCAATAGGTTCTGTAAGAGGGAATGACTGGAATATTGTTTGAGAAAGTTTCCCTCTTAGATCTTGAAAAAGTTTATTGGCAAAATCTTCTTCGAAAATTAAACAAAGTCTGAATGCTTGATGAAAATCTAGACTAGAGGTACTATCGGATAGAAGTAGAAGTAGTTTGCTGGAGAATAATCTTTGGATAGATTCTTTATAAGTATACACAGGATCCGTGTCTTCTATAAATTCATCTATATCTATCATTAAGTGTGCTATATCTTCTAATTGGGAAATTTGATTTGCTGCATCCAGTTTTTCTTTTACCTCATTCTCGCGCTTTTGGCAAAAGAGTGTCGCCAGTAAATCCTTGCGTGGTTTTATTCCGTTGTCATAAACAAAACGCTTAATGGAATATCTTTTTTTCTTCCCGAGTTTAATCTGTATTTGTTCGAGTTCTTCTATTGTTTTGGTTTGCTCTATCTGTTCTTGCATTTTTCCAATATAGGATCGTGCTCTATTTTCTGATACTTTTTGTATCAAAAGTCTGATTCCTAAAGGAATAGAGTATAGAACGATAAGGAATATTCCCGCTGTAATCCCTTTTTTGCCATCAAAAATACAGATTAAGAGAAGGATACAGAGAAGAATTCCCAGGACAATCCACCACCAACGGCCAATTCGGTCAATTTTATATGTTTTCATATTACCCAATTTATAGATCAAGGTATTTAGTGATTATTTTTCCCATGGCTTCTCCGTTAGTATAGGAGTAAGCACGATAGAATCCAGGATTGGGTAGTGCGAGGATTTTTATGCCTTCAAATATTCCGCTCTTTGTATAGAAGCCAGATCCTTTGAGTTCTTTTACACCTACGGCAGCTAATTCTTTGAGTTCGGTGCAAAGGAACAAGATATGCTTGGGTTTTATAATATGAATGAGATCTCGTAATTTCTGTTGGCAAAACATCCTTATTTCTTGATTCAGAAACGAATTCATTTTTTGTACATTCTGTGTGTTGAAGTAATAGATGTTCATCGTTGTAGCAGCAGCTAACGAATTTTGTAACTGTGGGGTAGTGAAGACACGTGATAGTTTGCGTACCATTGCTAGATTATCAGGACAGATGTGCCCTTCTCTTACATCATAGATATTGTACCCTTGACTAAGTTCGTTTTTCGTTCTCTTTTTCTTGAAAGCACCATTTCCGCCAGGATTAATCCCTATGATCAATAGTTCAGGTTCAAAGGTGGGCATAGCGCTTTGAAAACAATAATAATCAAGATCCAGTTGTTCCGCTTTTGGGTTACAAAAATCCACTACATCTTGACACCATCTTTCAAGATCCTTTTCCATGAAGAATTTCTTGTGGTCTCACAGTTCCTCAAGACCCTTTAAGTTTCGTATATACAGAAGTGTAGAACTGTATAATCCTCGTCCTAATCCTCAATTTTAGGAACCCATTTTGAGACAGACGAGGGATAAAACCTTACGCTATGCACGCAGGGACTATATTATACCCTCTTCTGTCTTAATGTTGTTCAAGCACATAGGAAGAAGAGATAACACCTCTCATATCATAGGAGCGAATAGCTATTCTGTTCACAAAGATATTAGTTTTCCTTTGAAAAGTCGAGAAGAAGAGTCTATATTTTTTGAGAAGTATCAAAATATTTTCACCTTCAATGCTTTTTCAGGAGTCAATCTTGTGTTTTATGGGAAATGATGTTGTTTTGGGAGCTTATGGTATCTTTGTTATGAGGAGTGAGATTTATGGACTAGAGTAAGCGTATAGTATCAGTGTATCTGGTTCGTGCTGACCACGAGTAGCCCCAAGAGGGTTGTTTACCGACAATGAAACTTATATAAGAGTGAATGGTATTATGAAAAAGTTACTGCACCTATTGGGATTAATTACGTTGTCCCTAGTTATAGGATGGGGATTATGCTCTTGCGAAGAGCGTGCTCCAGATATGACGAGAAAAGAGATGAATGTGCGCCTTTTGGGCACGTGGACTATTCTAGAGCCCAACGATACAGAAGTGCACCCAAGGGAAAAGACAATAACATTCCATCCTGATGGATCATGTATTGGCTTTCACTACCCGGGAGGAAAAAGGCTCTTCTACACAGAGGATAATAGCCGCTTATTCATCTTCGTATATGGATCCGGATTAAAGCTATCTAATTGGACTTATGAGCGCTTCTACAAGATTGTTGGAGATAAGCTATTTATCTGGGGAGCGAAAGAAGATATGATTGCAGACAAATACGAGACTGCGATGTCTTATTCCAAAATGCTCAAATGAGGACGTCTTTTTACTTCTCTACAATGTGATTTTGTCAGTTACCCTATTGCGAAGAGGAGGTCTATTTCTCCATAGAACTTTTAATATGATATCTAGCGATTTTATTCTAAATCATTTTCCGGTAGGCACCCTTTCGTTGGTGAAAGGGGGGCCGGCTGTTGGCAAAACATCGTTTGCGATTTCGGTGGCTTTACGTTTAGCTCAGAGCACTCGAAGGGTACTCTATTTCTCGCTTGAGATGAGTCAATCGCGGCTTGTTGATAGAATGAAACTTCAGATAGAAGAGGATGAGTTGCAGGATCTAAAGAGTAGAATCGACATTGATGATACGCCACAAATTAGTTTAGATCAAATCCGTAGCAAACTCGAAAGAACACCTGTTGACTACGTGCTTGTGGACTATATCCAGCTCTTGAGTCCATCCTCTCTTGCGACGTCTCGAAAGGAGGAGCTCATATCCATTTTGCAAGACTTGAAGCTAATGGCAGAAGAGTTCCATGTCGCTATTATCGGATTGTTTCAGCTACCCAAATGTTTGGCTATGAGTCAATGCCACAACGACCTCAACAATTCGGATAGTGACGATGACTCTGCTGTGGATATACCCGGGATCAATGTCGGCTTGATAGATAGGGACGGGAAATACACCTCCGTTGCATCGCCTTTTTCTTCTTAGTCCGATAAAAAAGGAGGGGATGCAAAGGAGATGTACTCAAAATCAGAGGGGAATTTAGGAGACAAAGCCCACGTTGCAAACATTGCAGCGTGGGCTTTTCTTTTTTGTAGTATTGTCCCCAATGAAATGTAATCTCTTGAAAGCATATTATTTCGTACAAAATCAGTACCTTTACAAAGGGTGATGGCGAGCTTATGGGGCTAAAATGTTTTCACAATATGGGTGATACGATGAGTTTATATTTGCTTAGGAGCAAATATCATACTTATAATTAGATCTCTTATTATAATTTGACGTGACGAGATCGTGAAACTTGATTAACAAAACTATGAGATGCATAACTAAAATACTATGCCTGTTGCTATCTCTTTTTGCTTCAATAAAAATGATAGTGGCACAGAATACGATCAAACCTTTATTAGAATGGGATGTAACTGCATTTTGCTCTTATAACTCATACCATCCTTACAATTATTTGAATGCTGATAATAATTGGGAAATTCTTTGTGCTCTTAGGACGGAACACTTGCTATCCGAATTACAGTCGATGGGAGTCAATTACAGCCAAAGTCAAATTATGCTCCTTCATGTCGGAGGATTTCTTAAGTATAAAGAAAAGAGATGGATTACGACTATGCCTATATTCGACAAAAAAGAGACCGACTCTATACGAAACTTTTCCAAGGAAATAGCCGAAATACTTTATTCCAAAATGGAAAATGATTATCGTAGCTTCTTAAAAGAGCTATCACAAAATGGATATGAGGACAACTCTTTTAGTCTTACGTTTTCATATCTACTTGACGGAAAAGCTTGGAATAAGATCTCCCCGAAGAAACAGGAGTTGGGAAATTATGCCACTTGGACGGGAGTTATTTGGGCAATGTATGCACCACGCCAACAGCAGAAAATCGGAACAAATGGATTTGGAGCATTAAGACTGAATTGGACAGACAGCCTTGCCTATTATCCCAACAACCAAATAATGTTTGACTTTCAAAACGAATTTATAAAGAACAGAAAGGTAACAGATGCCAAGCTGATAGAGCAGCTTTATCGTTTTGGGGTGGTTGATCAAAGTGGAAAAATAACCATTCCGATAATCAATGAAACCGAAACAAACGAGTTTAATACTATTTGTGACATCATCATAGAAAAACTTGCATCTGCGGTTGAAGGTAATTTGGAACAGTTTATGAAAATAGCTGACATGCAAAACAAAGAACTTTCTACCGTTATTTTCTACCACGAGCTAATATGGGATCTTATGGAATTATTGCAAAAAAACAGATTGATAAGAATGCCCCGAATACTACTATCGTCCCAAGCTCCCCAAAAAGAGATTGGAAATCTAATGTTTTTTACTGTGAAACAAGATTAGGTCTCAAAAGGCGTTAATGACAATTTATTCCACTTTCTTTAATCCAAAACGTTTGTATCTACCATTCTTTTGTTTTCTTTCTCTCTATCAAGATTCCCCCTTCTATCTCTGATGAATGAGAGGTCCGTTCTTACAGCTGGTTGTGCTCCACGAGGTAAATGATGCGCTCGGTAAGAGCATCTTCCCGATTGAAGCGTGGATCATACTTACTTTTGAGGTCTCCCCCATAGAAGCCGGCAAAGATATTGTACATAGAGGCTTTGAACCCTCCATAGAAGGCCTTGATGAGATCGTAGCCAGTGCTACACGATTGCCTATCCATCAATTTAATAAGCAGAAGTCCCTGCCGGAGTGTGAATTTCTTCATGATCGGCTTGTATTCCTCTACCAAATCGCTCTCTATTCGGTCGAGATGGCGATTCCTAGCACGATCGTTGGGTAGTGTCTCTAGGTATTCGTAGGTCTCTATCATGATAGCCGTGAGCTTTTTGGCATAGGGGAGCACCTTCTTCACATCGCGTATTTGCCGCCAATTGGCACTTTGCTCTTCCCTTGTAAGGGGGGCAAATCGTAGGCGATAGTGGTGCTGAACGGTTATCTGTGGGAGGGCTGCGTAGTACGTGGTATCGTTGTTCGACACCCTGGGATGTAGTGTAACGGTATCGGCCGCCTTTGCGTCAAAGACGTTTTGAGCGTGGACTTGCCACGAGAGGGTGAGTAGTAAAAGGGAGTAGAGGAGGTATCTATACTGTTTCATCGTTGTGTGCTTTATATCGTGGAGCAAACTTACCACATTTTTTGCGACTAGCAGTTTAGTCCTTTCATTGAAAAAAGGAAGTTACCCCTTCTCCATCACGAAGATGAAGAGGGGGTAACACTCTCTTGCTAAAAACATTCCAATCTAACGAGAAGTCTCTCGTGTGGAGTCCTCAACAATCTCTGCGCTCAAATGTTTGTGTATATGAGCATAGGTTGTTCGCTTGCTTTTCGCACGCTCTCGGCGTGTTCCACTCTCTTGCAATACCGCTCGCATTGGCGGCAAAGATCGTATCCCAGTAGAGCACCCAAGATAAAATCTTCCTCCGGGGAGAGACTATTGAGGGGGCGTTCGCGTAGGAACTTCTTGAGGGTTTTGAGGCATTCGCTGCGCCCGAAAAAGATATTTACACAGCTTTTATTGGGCACAGGTTGCACGAAGTACTCAATCTCTCTATGGCTGAGCTTGCCTAGGGCAAGGGGAGTATACTCTTCACTAATAGTATAAAGCACGAGGTTACGTACTCCTTTTTCGTACTCATACACGAGGTGCGAAAACACCTTCATGTCGGCATCAAGAGCCTGAGTTGCGATGATCTCTTCCATATCAGATAACCTTTGGGTGCAAAAGAGTGTAGAGCGGATATTAAAGGTTGGGTTGGAGAGCGGCTACCCAGTTGTCGATGCGGTCGCCCGTCTTGTCCGACTCGTTAATCTCGTCGATGAGGAGCCCGATGAGCTTGCCACCTTGCTCGCAGCGAGTTTCGTCGTAGCCGTAGTCTTCAGCAGCTACTTCGCCAATGAAGGTGCAGCTAGTGCCTTCCATCTCTTCTTTGATGGTAGCGAGGGCATCGCAGAATGTATCGCTATATGAGGAAGAATCTCCGCAGCCGAAGAGACCCACGCACTTGCCGGCGAGGTTTTGTCCCTTAGCCTTGGGGAGGAAGCTTTCCCAATCGTCTTGTAGATCGCCCATACCCCAAGTGGAACTACCGAGAAGTAGAACATCATAATTTGCCATAGAAGCGGCGTCTGCGGAAGCTACGTCGTGGATGTCTGCTGCATCCACACCGAGACGCTTAGCTATGGTCTTGGTTACATCGGCAGTCGTGCCACTTGAGGATCCAAAGTAAATACCAATCTTTTTCATCGTTTGTGTCTATTAATTTCTAACATTACTAGTTTACGACGCAAAGGTAGAGAGTCCGGAATAGCCGTACAATCACCATTTATAGGTGCTGAGAGGACTTTTTTATCGCAAATAGTAGTGATATTGGTCTGAAAGAGGGCTTCGGAGGGATAAGATTAGAGGCGACCACGCAATGTAGCCGCCTCTTTGTTATGGAGAAGTAGTCTCGCCTTCCCTTCTATATCAGGTGTATTAGGGATGCCCCTCCCCCTTAGGGATTAGTAGATGGAGTAGCTTTTCTCGCGCATGGACTCAGCATCAGCGTAGAGGTAGATCCATGGACAGCGAGAGGCAATGAAGTTGGCAGGATACTCTTTTGCTTCGGGTAGAAGGTTGATAATATCGCCAATAGCAAACCGAGCCTCTCCTCCAAAGGCGTAGAGAGCCAGTCCCTTAGCCCCTTCAATGGTGGGGATAGATAGGGTTACGTGCTGATCGCCATGGGAGGGATGTACGTTGGCAAAGGCGATTTGTTCTTCGAGGAAGATATTATGCTGACCGGCGAAGATACCTGCTACATGCCCGTCCTTAGTCATATCCATAAGCACCATATCGAAGCGAGGAGCTCCACCCACCTTGGGTAGGGTCTTTAGGATCTCTTGAGCATAGCGCTCGGCCTCAGCCTCGGGGGCATTGTCCGTATTGATGAGGTGGATATTGGCGGAGGGAATTTCCACTTTATCGAAGAGATGAGCTTTCGCTACGAGGTGATGGAGCCCTTTTTGTTGGCCACTCATTACTTCTGAAGCGTAGTAGATCTGCACTTTAGACCACTCTATAGGAGTACTTGCAAGAGCTTGATATAGAGGAATTGCGGGGAATCCGCCCGTAAGTGCAAGGTAGTAAACTTCGCTTTTCTCTACCTCTTGTTGTATACGCTCTGCGAGCTTCTTGGCAGTGGCTTCTGCACTGGGATAACTTATTGTATTCATTGTTATAATCTTTGTTTTGTACCTATAGAGGTAACAAACGAAGTAGTACAATTAGTTCGCTAGAATAGGCTCGCAAGGTGGATAATCGTCTTCATAGCCTTGTACATCGTGGTGAGAGAGCAATACTCGTACTTGCCATGGAAGTTCATGCCTCCCGTGAATAGATTGGGGCAGGGGAGACCCATGTAGGATAGTCTGGCTCCGTCCGTCCCTCCACGAATTGGCTTGACAAGAGGAGTCACCCCTGCCATCTTCATCGCCTGCTTGGCACGCTCGATAAGCTCGGGATAAGGGGCTATTTGTTCCTTCATGTTGTAGTATTGGTCTTTGAGGGTTAGGGAGATCACCTCTTCGCCCATCTTGGTATTAAGGTAGCTAACTGCTGCCGAGATAATCCGTTTTTTCTCCTCGAATAGCTCTCTAGAGTGATCGCGAATGATGTATGCCATCTCGGCGGACTCTACACTGCCGGAGAGGTGGATAAGGTGAAAGAACCCTTCGTACTCCTCAGTCAGCTCGGGGCGCATCCCCACGGGAAGCATCTCGTGGAGGTCGCAAGCAATTTGCAAGGCATTCAGCATTTTACCTTTGGCAGAGCCTGGGTGGATATTACGTCCCTGAATGGATAGTTTGGCAGAGGCTGCATTGAAGTTTTCGTATTCGAGTTCACCCTCGAACCCTCCATCCACGGTATAGGCAAATTGGGCACTGAATTGCTTTACATCAAAGTGGTCTACGCCACGTCCTATCTCCTCGTCGGGAGTGAAGCCGATGCGGATTTTTCCATGAGCTATCTGAGGGTTGGTCATAAAGTACTCAGCCATGGTCATAATCTCAGCAACCCCGGCTTTGTCGTCAGCCCCGAGTAGGGTAGTACCGTCGGTAGTAATGAGGGTATGACCCTTGTAGAAGGAAAGCTCGGGGAAGTCTGCCACGGTCATCATCAAACTCTCGTTGAGACGGATGTCTTTGCCATCGTAGTTCTCAATAATCTGAGGCTTTACGTTAGCTCCGCTCATGTCGGGGGCTGTATCTACGTGCGAGATAAACCCAACGACGGGGCGATCTTCCATTCCCTTTGTTGCCGGAATGCTCCCCATCACATAGCCATATTTATCCATGGAGACCTCGGTAAACCCGAGCGCAATCATCTCGTCGTGCAGCGCACGGAGGAGCACTAACTGTTTATCAGTAGAGGGGAAAGTATCAGAAGCTTCGTTGCTTTGGGTATCGAAGCTCACATAGTGTAGGAATCGTTCTTTGAGATCCATATTGATAGATGCTAGAGAGTTTAAAGATTATTTTTTCTGACCACGGACTGCGTCCCATGCGAAGTAGGTAATGATAAGCAGATACATAGCCAGTGAGAGCCAATGCGCAGAAGGGGTGGCATACCACTTGGAGGCGAAGAGATCTACATTGTTGAATTTGAGAATGGCACTTACGACCCCCATGAGAGCTCCGCCTGCGATAAATCCCGATGCAATGAGCGTACCCTTGTCTCTGCGAGCCTTGTTGATAGAGGTGTCTTTGCTGCGAGAGCCTACAAAATGACTAATTAGACCTCCAACCAAGAGGGGGACATTGAGTTGTAATGGGATAAACATACCCAAGGCAAAAGGTAGAGCCGGTACCTTTATAAAGTTGAGGATAAGAGCGAGGATAGCTCCTACTGCATAGAGAATCCACGGAGTTTCACCTCCTTCCATCAAGGGCTTAATCACAGCTGCCATAGCATTTGCTTGAGGGGCTACTAGGGCTCCTTCGCCTTCGAATCCGTAGGTTTTGCTGAGGATAATCATTACTCCTGCTACGGTTAGAGCCGAAACAAAAGTACCGAGGAACTTCCATTTCTCTTGTTTCTGAGGAGTCGTACCGAGCCAATAACCAATCTTGAGGTCCGTGATAAAGCCGCCTGCCATAGAGAGGGCTGTACACACAACACCGCCGATAATCATAGCAGCCATCATCCCACGCTCTCCTTGGATGCCCACGCTTACGAGTATTACAGAGGTGAGAATAAGGGTCATAAGGGTCATGCCGGAGACGGGGTTACTCCCCACTATCGCGATAGCATTGGCAGCAACGGTGGTGAAAAGGAAGGCGATGACGAATACAATCAGAAGGGCAATGAGCGTCTGTGATATGTTATGAATAACGCCAAATTGAAAGAAAACAAAAGTGGTAATAAGAGCTGCAATGATGCCTACGAGCACAAACTTCATGGATAGATCTTGTTCCGTACGAAGGGTAGGACCATTCAAATCTCGCTTATTACCCAATTCGTTAGCAGCCAGTTTTACAGCGCGTCCTATTATGCCCGAAGACTTGAGAATGCCGATAATCCCTGCCATGGCAATACCTCCAATCCCTAAGGGACGTGCGTAGTTGGCAAAGATTTGTTCGGCATTCATGGCTCCTACCGTTAGGTCGATACCATCTCCTACGGGGAGTGTCATGCCGGGGGCAAAGTACCCAATGAGGGGAACAATTACGAACCAAACAAGGAAGGAACCCCCACAGATAATTGCCACATAGGGTAGCCCAATGATGTAGCCAAGCCCGAGTACTGCGGCTCCTGTGTTTAGCTTGAAGACCATCTTGTACTTATCGGCAAGGGTTTCTCCCCATGCCATCATACGAGTGGAAATCTCATCGGTCCACCAACCAAAAGTACTGATAATGAAGTCGTATAGACCTCCAATTAGTCCACTAAGAGCAAGTAGCTTGGTCTGTTTACCGGCACTCTCACCCGTTACAAGTACCTCTGTTGTAGCCGTTGCTTCCGGGAATGGATACTTACCGTGCATCTCCTGTACAAAGTAGCGACGGAAGGGAATGAGAAGGAGTATCCCTAGGCATCCCCCTACAAAAGAAGAGAGGAAGATTTGCCAAAATCCTGCCTCTAATTGCAAAATGTAGAGGGCGGGAAGAGTGAAAATAGCACCTGCTACAATAACCCCAGAGGAGGCTCCAATGGATTGAATGATTACGTTTTGCCCGAGCATATTCTTCTTGCCCGAGAGAGAGCCGATGCCTACAGCCAAAATAGCAATAGGGATAGCCGCCTCAAATACTTGCCCCACTTTAAGACCGAGATAGGCCGTGGCTGCAGAGAACAGGATGGCCATAATAATACCCATAAGCACCGAATAAGGGGTAACTTCTCGTGGGTTCTCCCGGGCTGGGAGGAGCGGGGTGTATTTCTCTCCCTCGTGGAGAGGCCGATAGGCGTTGTCGGGTAGTCTTGAGGATTTGTTTTCTTCCATATCTATTCCTATTTTGAGTGCAGTTTAATCTCCTCTAGAGTAAGAGTAAAGACGAAAAACACCCTCCCTGTAGATATTGCACTTCTCCTAGAGGATAGGAGAAGGCGGTGTATCTACCGAGAGGGATCCTTTTCATACTCTGTATATCTTATTTAGTCTCTTTGTCGGGGCGTGGCTTATCGAGTTTCTCAAATTCGCTATTGTTGCTACGATACTCCGGGACGAGATTTTTTATAGTGGCGACAGAGCCAATTATATCTACGTCGTAAGACCTCTTTTTTAGTTCTTCAAATTGAGAGGCAACGGCTTCAAAATCGTTGGGGCGTACCATCGCCATTCTGATCTTGGGTAGCTTGGTGGGGATGGTGTGCTCGTTACTATCGAGAACTTCTTCATAGATTTTCTCTCCGGGACGCAGCCCTGTATATTTGATTTCTATTTGTTCATCGGGGATGAGTCTAGCTAGGCGTATCATGTTGCGAGCTAGGTCTACAATCTTGTGAGGCTCACCCATCTCAAAAACAAATATCCTGGTTGTATCCCCCAGTGCACTGGCTTGTAGTACCAAGTGACATGCCTCACGGATGCTCATGAAGTAGCGCGTAATATCAGGGTGGGTAACGGTGATAGGCCCTCCATTGGCTATCTGCTCACGGAATAGATGAAACACAGAACCTTGAGAGCCCAGTACGTTGCCAAATCGGGTGGTTAAGAAGATGGTCTTCCCCTCTATCCTGCCCTCTTCTATGGCATGCCCTAGAGCCTGTACGTACATCTCGGCACTTCGCTTGGTGGCTCCCATTACATTGGTGGGGTTCACAGCTTTGTCGGTAGAGATCATTACCATCTTTTCTATTCCATACTTGAGGCAATGGTCGGCAATATTTTGGGTTCCCATACAGTTGACCAAGATGGCTTCACAGGGGTTTTCTTCCATCAAAGGCACGTGCTTATAGGCGGCAGCATGGAGCACGATGTGGGGATGGAAACGCCGGAATACCATATCTACGCGTTCCTTGCTACGAACATCCCCAATGATGGGAGAGAACTGAAGATTAGGGAACTTCTTCTGTAGCTCTAAGCGAATATTGTGGAGGGGCGTTTCTGCATTATCGAAAAGAATGAGGTGTTTTATGTCTAGCCCGGCTACCTGACGAGCAATCTCGCTCCCGATGCTTCCGGCAGCTCCCGTTACGAGGATTGTCTTCCCTGTATATAATTGCTTTACAGGGGTCATATCAAGTTTGATTTCGTCTCGTAGAAGAAGATCTTCTATGTTGATATGGCGCACCCCTTGCTCGGCTAGTAAAGTAGGGGTGGTCTTTTCTATCTCAGGGGCAAGCATGGCAGATACCCCAAGGGCAAGACAAACTTCTACCAATCCATTACGCTCGGCGAATAGATCGTCTTTGTTGGAAAAAATAATGGCACGCACCCCATATCGTTTTATCAAAATAGCAACATCTTTCTGCGAGGAGACATACAGGATGGGTTTACCAGCTATAGTGAAAGTGCTTTCGTGCCTTCTCTGGCTACAAAAACCTACTACGTTGTAGTTGCGATTGCGCTCAAGTAGGTTGGCAAGAGCTACAGACTCTTCATTTGTACCATAGATGACGACGAAGGTGGTAACCTTGGTTGTGGTAGGATCTCCCGCAGTACCCCAGCGTGCCAATATGATAAAGCAGGCACGGGATAGCACTGTCATGAAAAAGAATACAATGAAGAATAGTAAAAAGAATAGCAGAGAGTGTAAAAGCAGAACCTTGAGATTGACTTCTGCATTAACTAATAGTAGGATGGTTGTAGAGAGAATTCCCACAGATAGGGTATTGCAGACGGTGTACCAAAAGGTGCGTGTGCTAATATCTAAGGAAGAAAATCGGAATGCCTGCTTGTAGGTACGGAAGAGGTAGGTCGTGAGCAATGTGGAGATGAATGCCACTCCTATGGTAATCGTGAAATAACTTTTATCTATAAAAGAAGCCGGGGCTACCCAACCAACACACAATCCAACTAGTAGTGCACTGAGAGTCCCTAGTAGAGTGTCGAATAAAAGGACGTAGCGACGGTCTATAAATTTCTGGAAAAGTCGCTTTTGTAGTAACTTTTGAACCTCAATCTTAAGCTTATTTTTTCTGCTTTGTTTCTCGTAATTCATCTCCTTCTTTCTAATTGCGCTTATTATCCGCCTTTGCTGATAATAGGTGGTTAATGGTACCGTGTCAAGAATGACTGACAAGAGAAACGAGAGAGTATAACTACTTTTGTATAAAAAGGGGGAATACAAAAATTTTAGTACCCCAATGGATTACCCTCTCTCTTTATTTCTATGCCATTCTCTCTACTTAAATAAATATCACTCTTTCTCTTTTTATATTCTACGTTTCTCACCACAAAGATAAGGACTTCTCCTTTAGTGCGCAAAATGGGAATGCTCAAATCCCGCCTTTATCGAATGATAAAAGGCGGGATTTGAGGATAATACACTCCCAAAGGGAATGTTGTTTTTGTATTAAAGCTTATCGTTGGACCCGAGTACGTCGCAGATCTTGTGCTTGTAGAGCTCTTTGAGGCTATCGCGAGCCGGACCTAGGTACTTACGGGGGTCAAATTCTGCAGGTTTATTAACGAACACTTCACGGATAGCAGCGGTCATAGCAAGACGGCCATCAGAGTCGATATTTACCTTGCAGACGTTCGTTTTAGAAGCCTTGCGGAGTTGCTCTTCGGGGATCCCGATGGAGTCTTTGAGGGCACCACCATTGGCATTGATAATCTTTACCTTATCCTGAGGTACAGAGCTAGAGCCATGAAGAACAATGGGGAACCCTGGGATACGACGCTGTACTTCCTCAAGGATGTCAAAGCGGAGTGGAGGAGGAACGAGTACGCCCTCTTCGTTGCGAGTGCATTGTGCGGGGGTAAACTTGTAAGCTCCGTGTGATGTACCGATGGAGATAGCAAGGGAGTCTACTCCTGTTTTCTTCACGAAGTCCTCCACTTGAGCAGGATCTGTGTAAGTATGAGTTTCGGCTTGTACGTCGTCTTCGATACCTGCGAGTACCCCTAGCTCACCCTCTACTGTTACATCAAACTGATGAGCATAGTCTACAACCTTGCGTGTAAGAGCTACGTTTTCGTCATAGGGGAGAGCACTCCCGTCAATCATTACGGAAGAAAATCCGAGTTCGATACAGCTCTTGCAAAGCTCAAATGTATCACCGTGATCAAGGTGGAGACATATCTGGGGATTGGGTTGTCCCAATTCTTTAGCATACTCCACAGCACCTTGTGCCATATAGCGCAAAAGGGTCTGATTAGCATACTTACGAGCTCCACTTGATACCTGTAAGATAACGGGAGAATTGGTCTCTACAACAGCTTGGATAATAGCTTGTAGCTGCTCCATGTTGTTGAAGTTGTAGGCAGGGATAGCGTAACCGCCTTTCATGGCTTTAGCAAACATCTCACGGGTGTTTACCAATCCGAGTTCTTTGTAGCTTACCATAAATTTCTAGATTAAACGACTTGTTCTTTACGACTGCAAACATAGCTATTTAATATAGTCTAGCCAAATTTTCCTGCCTTAAATCGCACGACTTGGTCTCCCTAGATGCTGATATCTCCAACGATGGCGCCCTCTATCTCTCCCTTTTGATGGAAATATGCCCATTCCGGACCAGCTGAAGGAAACAGCGTATGCAGGTATTGAGGTCTTGTACGGCATCATGCGTTTCGCCTGTAGGATCATTGCCAAAAAGGAAAGAATGCAACTCTCCCAATCGTGGATATTTGTATGGCTCTTGGTGGGGAATGGCTCTAGCGTTGGTGTGCTCTAGGTGTGGTAGCCTGCACAAATCACATGTTTCTAGCATGGTGCAATAGCTGTATTGAGCAGCATGGCAAGAGACCTTGCGTATTTGCCCTTGTGTGCAACCGGCTCTCTCAAGAGCTTTCCCTAGGATATGGAGATCGAAAGCTAAGTTGTGTGCTACCAATAGGGTATCACCATCCCAATCGCTGAGGAATTCTAATAGAACATCCCTAGCTGCCTTCCCTTTTTGCTCAAGCTCTTCGGTTGTAATGCCGTGTATGGTAGTAGCCTCTGGGGGGACATTGATGCCCGATATGAATCTGTTGCAACGCTTTATTTCATGCAAATGGCTATCGAGTACGCACCAGGCAAGCTGGATGAGTTCCGGGCTATCCTTTTCTCGTTGGATAGGGGCGTCCGGAAGTCCTGTAGTGTCGGTATCAAAAATGACGATAGAGAGAGGACGCTTCGAAATTGTTTTCTCTTTGATTGTAATCTCTCTACTACAGGACGTTGTATGGGGGTGACGCGAAACCCTTTTGTAGGTAAAGAGGGCTGCTAACCCCAATGCTACGAATAGTGAGAGTAGGGCAATGACCATACTAGAGTGCGGTATATCTTTATCGAGATTCTTGTCTACAAAAGTAACCGATTTGCTTCACTCTCTTTGTCGAAGATTGGAACCGGTATAGATTTTCTTTTTACCTGTGTAAATAGAAGAAGTGTCGGAGGTTTCCTCTTTCATCTGAAATTTAGGCGTTTTACAGGCTGAAATATTTTTCTTTTTAGGCCTAAAAATTCTTGTTTTTCAGCTAGAATGTGACCAACATATAGGGCAAAAAATTTTTGCTTTCTGCTCGAGAATCTCTCCGAAAGTACCTTTGATACGATTGAATAGAGCTACCTTTGTTGTGGATTTTAGATGCAAAGCAATGGAGCAAATAAAGAGTAGGTATGATGTGGAGAGCTATCGCAAAGATTTTCCTCTCCTGCGTACCGAGATGAATGGTAAGCCTTTGGTTTACCTAGATAATGCCGCTACCACACAAAAGCCTCAAGTGGTAATTGACAGTATCATAGAGGCATATACAACGTGCAACGCCAATGTACATCGCGGGGTTTACCGTCTGAGTAGAGAGGCCACAGAGCGACATGAGGTTGCACGAGCTACTGTAGCCAAGTTTATAGGAGCTGATAGCCGAGAAATCCTTTTTACGAGAGGTACTACAGAAAGCCTTAACTTGGTCGCGTCTACCTATGGAATGGAGTTCCTCCAGCCGGGGGATGAGATTATAGTTAGTACGATGGAGCACCACTCCAATATAGTGCCTTGGCAGCAAGTGGCTCTCCGTCGTGGTTGTACCTTGCGCGTTATCCCTATCCACGATGATGGCTCTCTAGATCAAGAGGCCTATCGCTCCCTACTTACGGAGCGTACACGCCTTGTCTCCATTGCACACGTAAGTAATGTTTTAGGTACGATCAATCCCATTCGGGAAATGATTGCAGAGGCACACGCTGTTGGGGCTGTGGTGGTAATTGACGGGGCGCAGGGGGCTGCACACGAGGTCGTGGATGTAAAAGAGTTGGATTGTGACTTTTATGCATTTTCCGGTCATAAACTCTATGGTCCTACCGGCATAGGGGTACTCTATGGCAAGGCAGAACTTCTAGAGAAAATGCCCCCTTACCAATTTGGGGGAGAGATGATTGAGAAAGTTACTTTTGAGCAAACTACCTTCAATACCATACCCCATAAGTTTGAAGCCGGTACCCCCAACTTTGTGGGCTCGGTAGCTCTAGCAAAAGCAATTGAGTATGTACAAGGTATTGGTCTAGAGGCTATTGGTGCGCACGAAAAGCACTTGCTCAGTATGGCTGTCGACGAGGTCGCTTCCCTCAAAGGAGTACGTCTGATTGGTACTGCTCCCAACAAAGAGGCTGTACTGACCTTTGTAGTAGATGGTGTACACCCCTATGACTTGGTTCTCTTGATGGATCAACAAGGGATTGCGTTGCGCTCCGGTCATCATTGTGCCGAGCCCCTTTTAGATCGTTTTGGGGTAACTTCTACCCTTAGAGCTTCCTTTGCACTCTACAATACTGAGGCTGATGTACATGCCTTTGTTGCGGCTTTACGTCGTGCTCTTAGTTTCTTTTGATAAGGCGTAGTTGGGAATGTTAGACTTGCATTTTTTGGCAGATGGCTGTATAGAGTGTGGGTGCGACGAAGCTGGAAGAGGCTCTCTAGTGGGAGACGTCTTTGCAGCTGCCGTAATCTTGCCGGAGGACTTCTGTTTGCCAGAGCTTAACGACTCGAAAAAACTAACTGAGCGCACTCGTTATCGTCTTCGTCCCCAAATAGAAGAGCAAGCGGTGGCTTGGGCTGTTGGACGTGCTTCGGCAGAAGAGATTGATACGTACAACATACTCCACGCTTCATTTTTGGCTATGCACCGAGCCATAGCCGCCTTGGGCATTACGCCCCAACGTTTGCTTATTGATGGCAATCGCTTCGACCCTTACCTTGATATTCCCCACGAGTGCATCGTAAAAGGGGATAGTCGCCTAGCTTCAATTGCCGCAGCCTCTATCCTTGCCAAGACCTATCGAGACGATTATATGTTGGCTGCTCACAAGCGATTCCCCGTCTATGGTTGGGATCGCAATAAAGGATATCCCACCCCTGTCCATAGGCAGGCGATAGAGAAAATGGGGCACTCACCACTCCAGCGTTTCACCTTTATGGAGGCGAAACCCTCTAGAAAAGACTAGAGAGGGTTAGTGGTAGAAAGGGTGTGGAGTGAGCGGTTGGCTCGCTAGGGGGTGGTAGTCTCCCTTTAGACCAATAGGGGTGCTGTGGCGTATGTCGTGCACAATTTCGATACAGGGGCGTACCTCTTCTAGTCCGAAGCCTTCTCCCCTCAATATGTGTTGGTAGCTCCCGTTGTGTAGCTCGGTAAAGCCAACACTAAACTCAAACTCTTCTCCGTCTATATTGATGGTTCGGTAGGTTCGCTTCTCCCCTTCTACGGCATTGGGTGGGAGTAGTTGGGCATTAATGGAGAGGAAGTAACGCACTCTAGCCCTTTTTAGTTCTAGGTATCCTGCACAGCGATCGTGGCTCATTACGTGCACGATGTTGCGTTGTACAGAGCCAAAGATCCAAGTAAGCATATCATAGAAGTGTACCCCGATGTTCGTTGCAATACCTCCACTTTTCCGATCATCCCCTTTCCACGAAGTGTAGTACCACATACCACGTGAGGTAATGTAGGTGAGGTCTACGTCGTATATCTTGTCAGGATCTCCATTTTGTACCTTTTCGCGTAGGGCGATGATAGAGGGGTGCAGACGTAGTTGTAGTATGTTATAAACGTGGTGCCCCGTCTCCCTCTCAATTTGTTGTAATGCATCTATATTCCACGGATTTAGCACGAGAGGTTTCTCGCAAATTACTTCTGCCCCAAGGCGCATAGCGTAGCGACAATGAGCATCGTGGAGGTAATTGGGAGAGCAGACAGAGATATAATCAAGTTGCTTGGGGGTACCTCGTAACTTGCTATTGTGGCGGTCGAATAGCTCCTGTTCGGTAAAGAAAGAGGCTTCTGGGAAGTAACTATCTATGATTCCGACGCTGTCGTGAGGATCGTAGGCAGAGATGAGCTGATTACCGGTGGCTTGTATGGCGCGGAGATGGCGAGGGGCAATGTAACCTGCGACCCCTATGATGGCGAAATTTTTCATTCGACTAGAGATACTTTAGAGTTAGAGAGTTGGTAAATTTCTTGGGTGGTGGGACATTGGGCTTGGCCTTTTTCGTCAAAATTGAGACGTTCGCCATGGCGGCTTACCCATCCAATTTGTCGAGCAGGGTTCCCTACCACAAGGGCAAAGTCAGGGACATCGCTGAGTACCACAGTACCTGCACCTACTAGGGCATAGGCTCCGATGGAAATGCCACATAGGATGGTTGCATTCGCCCCGATAGAGGCTCCGCATCCTATCCGAGTAGGGAGGAACTCCTCTTTTCTGCTTATAAAAGCTCTTGGATTGAGGATGTTGGAGAAAACACAAGAAGGTCCTAAAAAGACGTTTTCTGCACAATGTACTCCGGTATAGATAGATACATTGTTTTGTACTCTACAGCCATCCCCAAGTACGACACCGGGAGAAACAACTACATTTTGCCCCAGAGAACAATTCTTGCCGAGGGTAGCTCCTTGCATAACGTGCGAGAAGTGCCAAATGATGGTGCCGCTACCAATGGAGCAACCTTCGTCTATAAAGGCTGTGGGGTGAGCTTGATAGTGTGCTGTGGGTACGTCCATAAGGCTATGAGTATTAGCTTCTATACAAATTGTCGGATGGCTGCAATTACCCGATCTTGCTCCTCTAGGGGGAACTCGGGATAGATGGGTAGAGAAAGCACCTCAAGGGAGAGTTGCTCTGCCGTGGTAAGGGGCTGAGGGCAATGCACTAAGGGGGCGAATGCAGGCTGGCGGTGTAGGGGTTGAGGATAGTAGACCATGGAGGGAATACCTTGCTCCGAGAGATGCTGGCGTAGTTGGTCTCGTTTCCCTTTGAGTACTCGCAATGTGTATTGGTGATATACGTGCGTTGTGTAGGGCATCTCTTGGGGAGGAATAATGTCTTCTACCCCTTGTAGAGCCTCTGTATAGCGATGAGCCAATTCGCATCTCCTCTCTCCATACTCTGCAAGATGGGGGAGTTTACACCTCAGTATCGCCGCTTGTAGTGTGTCTAGTCGTGAGTTGCAGCCAATGGCTTCGTGTCTATATTTTGTGCGCTGACCGTGGTTGGCTATCATCTTGAGTCTCTCGGCAAGGAGAGCATCGTCTGTAAAGATGGCTCCTCCATCGCCGTAGCATCCCAAATTCTTGGAAGGGAAGAAGGAGGTACAGCCAATATGTCCCAAAGCGCCTGACTTAGCCTTTCGACCATCGGAGAAGGTATAGGTAGCCCCCAAGGCCTGTGCGTTGTCTTCTATTACGTAGAGGTTGTGCTCTTGTGCGAAGCGAAGTATTGGCTCCATGGGGGAGATAGACCCGAATAAGTGTACGGGAATAAGGGCGCGAGTACGTGGGGTTAGTGCTTTTTCTAGTTGCTTGGGATTGAGACAGAAGGTTTCTTTGTCTACATCCACAAGTACCGGTACCAAGCCGAGTAGGGCTACCACTTCTGCACTTGCCGCATAGGTAAAGGCTGGTACAAGCACCTCGTCACCCGGCTTTAGCTCCAAAGCCATTAAGGCTATCTGTAGGGCATCGGTGCCGTTGGCGCAGGGGATAACATGGCGGCAACCTACATGGTCTGCCAATTCCTGAGCGAACAAACCTACCTCCTCACCTTGGATAAAATCAGTCTTCTCTAGCACCTTTTTTATCGCTTGGTCTATCTCCTCTCTGAGAGATAGGTATTGAGCATGGAGGTCGAGCATCTTCATATCAAGAGCGGATAGGTGTAGTTATTTGGTGAGGTAGAGGTAGACGGGGAGATGATCGGAGTACCCTCCTAAATAATTGTTGCCGGAAAAGGTGCGCAAAGGCTCTCCTCGGTGTTTCGGAGTTTGCTGAAGAAGATAGTCGCGGCGGAATATATAGGCGAGTTGATGGCTCTCGGGGTCCTGATACAAATGGAGCCCCTGTGTATTTTTCTTCAGGAGATTTCCACTGACTGCCATGATGTCAAAAAGATTCCATTTCCCTTTGTAGGCGAGAGTTCCGGCGCCTTGGCGATACATAGAGAGCATAGGAGAGAAGAGGTCTGCTGCATGAGTCTCTTCGATAGTTTGACGGAGATTGAGTCCCTCTACTACGGAAGCATCGAAGGGATCGTCATTGAAGTCGCCCATTAGTATTACCTTGCTCCCGGGGTACTCTCTGAGGAGTGAGTCTGCCACTTGGCGCATGGTTTGGGCGGCCACCATACGTCGCCCTGCCGAGGTGGGGTCGCCACCATAGCGAGAGGGCCAGTGCCCCACGATGAAATGAAATAACTCATTATCTATGGTACCTGTGGCAAAGAGGATGTCTCGAGTGGGTATTTTAGACTCTTCGGGTAGTGCTATAAAGCACACACCACTGCTCTTGGGGTGAAAGATCTTAGCATCGTAGAGGAGGGCACAATCTATCCCACGAGGGTCGGGAGAGTCGTAATGAATAATGCCATAATTATGCTTCCGAATATTGGGAACTCGCACCAAATCTTCTAAAACACGGCGATTTTCGACTTCGGCAAGCCCCACAACGGCACCTCCTTTGTCTGCAATATCACCTAATACACGAGCTATATTATTCAACTTCTGTTGGTAGCGTTCCTCTGTCCATTCCCGTTTGCCGTCTGGAAGAAATTCAGCATCGTCATTAGCATCGTCATGGCTGTCGAAGAGATTTTCTACGTTGTAAAAGGCAATGGGAATGCGGTGTGCTGTTTTTTGAGCACTCAAAGTACATACCGAGAAGGTGAGGAGAATAAAAAAATAGATAGATCGGTTCATAGGGTTATAAACGGAGGGGGCTGTATAAAAATAAAGGGGAACTAGGGTTCTTGATTAAGTTGTGGGTTGAAGGTTTCTTGTGAGATGGGAAGCCTATCAAAAAGGAGTTCGTCTTCTACACCCGAGGACGAATCCATCGGACCTCTTCCCGAGGTGAAAGAAACTCGTAGGCTGCGAATGTAAAGCGTATAGGCGGGAAATCCTTTCCCTCCAAGCTGGAATAGAGAGACGGTTAGGCGTCCTATTGGGAAATCTTCTTTGAATTCGAGGGTACAATGGGTCGATCCGTTGGCTCTCTTTAGAGGGGTCTGAATGGCAACTTGATGAGAATCATCAGTGTAGTAGCTTATCTCGAGGACGGGTGCCAATCGTTTTTCTATCACTTTCTCGGGAAGGCCTTGTACATCGATCGTGACTTCTATTGAACTACCCGCCGGTATTGTATCATTTATCACGGCACTATGCGTTAGCCAGGAGGCTTTGCTCAGGAAACTAACATAGCGAGGGTAGTACGATTCTGGGATAATTTGATGGATATTGTGGCTGTTTAAGTCGCCGAAGAAGGGCTGAAAATCAAAATCTTCTGGGGAGAAGGGGTTGCCCTTTTGGATAGATCCCAATTCTTCATCAATGTCTTGGGAGGCGCGTCGTACTATGTCGGCAAAGTAGAGGGGCTTATCAATGTTGTAATGATATACGATGCTATCGAAGTCGGATCGTGTAATCCCGTACTTCTCAAAAATCTGATCCTCTAAGGCAAGTCGCATTGTATCGTTGATGCTGTTGCCTAGGTTATCCATGAGACAATCGGCCTTGTAGAGCTCGCCAATGAGTTGTCTGAGCTTCTTATCACTCAGCTTACGTTGCCACTTGTCACCGCAGCTTGATAGACCGGCTAGGGTGATGAGAAGGGCAAGAGCCCCCAGCAGATAACGAGTGCAGCGTAGCATAGTTACTCTTCGTTATCGGGGGGAGTAGTGTGGCGACGACGTTTGGGTGAAAGCATCTCGAGGGCAAGAGATAGCGGTGTGCGGCAAAATAGGATAAGAGCCACAACGCCAACACTGATACACGCATCTGCAAAATTGAAGATGGGATCGAAGAATGTAAACCGCTGTCCGCCCCAAATTGGGATCCACGAGGGTAGCGTGCAATCAATCAGTGGGCAAGAAAACATGTCCACAACGTGCCCATAAAACAGAGGAGCATAGCCACCATCTTTTGGGAAAATCTCGGCAATGGCGCCCTGGCTGGAGGAGAACATCAACCCATAAAAGAGGGAGTCTATAATATTACCCATCCCCCCTGCCGTGATGAGGGCAAGTACAATCAAAAACCATGTAGAGTACTTGCCACTACGTATCAGCCGAGCTACCGCCCAAGTGAGTAGCCCCATGGCTATGATGCGAAAGAGGGTCAAGAAGAGTTTACTGCCTAGAGTAATCCCATACGCCATCCCCTCATTCTCAACAAAAAGCAGATGAAACCCATCGAATATCCGGATGTCTTCCCCGAGCATCATATGGGTCTTTACCCATATCTTGATAGCTTGGTCGATGATAAGTAAAAGCGCGATAACTCCCCATACCACAAGAGACTGGGTGAGTCTCTTGTGGCGTAATTCTTCGGGGGAAAGCAAGTCTTGAGAAGTTAAACTCATTGCATTTAGGAAGAGGAGTTTACCTCAATCAGATATTTTTGGTTACGCTCACCGATAGGCAGAAGTCGTCGAATTCGAGCTCTACGGCATCACTTACCGTATCGCTGAGAAGGATGCTTTCTGCTTGCACCTGGCGGGCGATGTAGTCGTGATGATGCTGAAGCACTGGATCCATTTTGCTCCCTGCGAGCACAATGATATCGATGTGATCATTCACTTCAAAGCCTGCCTGCTTGCGTACATTTTGTATACGGTTGACAAACTCACGCGCTAGTCCTTCTTCGATGAGTTGCCCTGTGAGCGTAACATCTAGGGCGACAGTGCGTGTACCTTCGGTTGCAACGAGCCATCCCGGAATGTCTTCTACGATGATGTCCACGTCGCTACGCTCTAGTCGTACAGCCGTATCTGCAACGGTCAGTTCTAAGAATCCGTCACGGTCTAAAGCTGCAATTTCCGAAGCTTGTAGGTCGGCAATAGCTTGAGCCAAGGGCTTCATAATCTTGCCGTAGCGAGGACCGAGCTTCTTGAAGTCGGGCTTGATACGTCGGCTCCAAATGCTCTCGGAGGCATCTACATAGCTTATATCCTTTACATTAACCTCAGAAAGGAGGAGGGAACGGATGGCTTCTATCTGAGCTTTTTCTTCCTCGTTGGAGATCGGGAGCATAATCAAACTCAGAGGCTGTCGCACCTTTATATTAACCTTTCGGCGGAGTGCCAGCACCATAGACGATAGCTCTTGAGCTATTTGCATCCTTTCTTCCAATTGCTGATCGATAAGCTCGGAACGGCTCTCGGGGAAGTCTGCAAGGTGTACAGAACGTCCGTCTCCTACAAGATCGCGATAGAGGTGATCCGCATAGAATGGAGCGATGGGAGCGATGAGCCTTGCAATGGTCGTAAGGCACTCATAAAGCGTTTGGTAAGCACTGAGTTTGTCTTGAGACATCTCGCCAGCCCAGAAGCGTTTGCGTGATAGACGTACGTACCAGTTGCTTAGGTTTATGGAGACAAAATCGTCAATAGCTCTGCCCGCTTTGGTGGGTTCATAGTTAGCAAGATGCTGGTCAACCTCGGCAATGAGACTGTGCAACAGCGAACGAATCCAACGATCGATCTCGGGTCTCTCGCTGTCCGACAGGGGTTGCTCACTTGCTATAAAGCCGTCGAGATTAGCATAGAGGGCGAAGAATTGGTATGTGTTGTACAGGGTGCCAAAGAACTTGCGGCTTACCTCCTTGATTCCCTCGGGGTCGAACTTGATGTTATCCCACGGGGAAGCATTGGTAATCATATACCAGCGTAGGGGGTCTGATCCGTATTGCTCAATGGTGGCAAAGGGGTCTACAGCATTGCCGAGACGCTTGCTCATCTTGTTTCCGTTCTTATCAAGAACCAATCCATTGGCCAATACGTTTTTGAAGGCAACGCTACCACGCACCATAGTAGAGATCGCATGGAGTGTGAAGAACCAACCTCGAGTTTGGTCAATCCCTTCGGCAATGAAGTCGGCAGGGAATAGTTCGCCACTTTCTATCTCCTCTTTATGCTCAAAGGGATAGTGTACCTGAGCATAGGGCATAGCTCCTGAGTCAAACCAAACGTCGATGAGATCCTGTTCGCGTGTCATCACCTTACCAGAGGGAGAGACGAGCTTGATCTCGTCTACCACGGGGCGGTGAAGGTCAATTTTTTCGTAGTTTTCGTCGCTATAATCGCCCGGAGTAAAACCTTTGAAAGGATTGCTTTTCATCACACCCACAGCAATAGACTCTTCTATGGCTTGGTAGAGCTCTTCTACAGATGCGATACAACGCTCTTCGGTGCCATCTTCACTTCTCCAAATGTTGAGAGGCGTACCCCAGAATCGGCTACGTGAGAGGTTCCAATCTTGTAGGTTCTCAAGCCACTTGCCAAAGCGACCCGAACCGGTGCTCTCGGGCTTCCAATTGATGGTATTGTTGAGAGTGATCATCTGCTCGCGGCAGGCCGTGGTACGGATGAACCAGCTATCGAGAGGATAGTAGAGAATAGGCTTATCGGTACGCCAGCAGTGGGGGTAGTTGTGGGTATGCTTCTCGATGCGGAATGCTTTATTCTCCATCTTAAGCATGACACAGATGTCTATATCGAGGCTCTCTTTGTCGTCAATAGGCTCGGGAGAGTAGGCGTTTTTTACATATCGCCCGGCATATACATCGTAGAGGGGAAGGTCTATTCTAGAGGCGACAAACTCCTTAGAGAGGTGCTCTATCTTATAGAATCTTCCCTTGAGGTCTACCATGGGACGCTCTTGCCCATCGCGGTCAATAAGTACTAATGATGGGATGTTATTTTGTTGGGCTACTCGGCGGTCGTCTGCACCAAATGTGGGAGCAATGTGCACGATACCAGTACCATCTTCTGTAGTTACAAAGTCTCCTGTAATTACGCGGAAGGCGCCTTCGTCGGGCTTAACCCAAGGGATAAGTTGCTCGTATTGTAGCTCGGCAAGCTCGCTTCCTTTGTAGTGACCGACTATGCGCCAAGGGAGTTTCTTTACCTCTTTGGGAGCGACTTCGGGTAGCTCTTCGACCTGATTTTTGAGATCAAAGTAGGCTTCTACACGTGGGGCTCCCATGATGACGGTTTGCTTGAGAGAAGTGTAGGGGTTAAAGGTCTCAATGGCTACGTACTCGATGTTGGGACCTACACAAAGGGCGGTATTGGAGGGGAGGGTCCAAGGAGTGGTAGTCCAAGCCAAGAAGTAAGCATCGCCCCAATTGCTCCATTCTTTCTTAGGATTTAAAACTTTGAATTGAGCTGTGCAGACCGTGTCTTTTACGTCGCGATAGCACCCGGGTTGGTTCAATTCGTGCGTGCTAAGCCCTGTACCGGCAGCCGGGGAGTAGGGTTGGATGGTGTATCCTTTGTAGAGAAAACCTTTCTTATGAAGGTCTGCAAGAAGCCACCAAAGCGTCTCAATATACTTATTCTTATAGGTAATATAGGGGTGATCCATATCTACCCAGTAGCCCATCTTTTTGGTAAGTTGCTCCCACTCTGCGGTATACTTCATTACCTCGCGACGGCAGGTTGCGTTGTATTCGGCCACACTAATGGTTTTGCCGATACTGTCTTTGGTAATACCTAGGAGCTTCTCCACGCCGAGCTCCACGGGAAGTCCGTGTGTATCCCATCCGGCACGGCGGTCTACACGATACCCTTTCATGGTTTTATAGCGACAGAAAATATCCTTGAGAGAGCGTGCTATTACGTGGTGAATACCGGGCATGCCGTTGGCAGATGGAGGTCCTTCGTAAAAAATAAACGAAGGAGCATCAGTGCGCTGACGAAGGCTCTCGGCAAAGAGGTTTTCCTCTTCCCACTTAGCTAGAATCTCTTTGTTGATACCCGAGAAGTCGGGCTGTGTATATTCTCTGAACTTCTTTTTCATTGTCTTCTCTTCTTGCTATTTAAAGCTATACAACAAAGGTAATAATATTATAGTGACTAATGCACGTATCGGGTAGGGAGAAGTTGCTGCTAAATGTCGTATCCTATCATCTTTCTCGGAGGGGTAGGGCAAAAGGGTAATCTATTGGTGTGGGAGACAATACCTCCCTCGCTAGGGAAGAAAAAGAGAGAGCAGCACAGCTAGTAGTAAGAAAGATGTATATTTGCCGATGCAAAAGAGGGTCGATCGCCATCTTTTCCCCTCTTGGTTTGTTCTCTCTATGGTGAATCTTTCTCCGCTATTAGAGTGAAACTAGAAAACAGATTAGCAGCCAACCAGAGACATAATATGCGTATCACACGAACTTTTTTCTGTTTCTTTTTGCTGACCTCCTCCCTCCTATTCGTAGGGTGTGGGCGCAAAAGCAAAGAAAAACTCTACCAAGAGTTGTTGCAAGAGACTGCGCAATTGCAGGCGGAAGGGAACCTGGCTAGTGAAGAATCTCTTGCCTCTGTTATAGGCCGTCTTGATCTGTTTATTACGGAGCACCCTAAGAACGCTCATGTGGAGGAGTTGCGCCAAAAGCGAGGAGCTTTGGTGGATCAGCGCGATAGATGCAGGCTCTTTCATATTCGTAATCAATACGAACTAATCACTTCCGATATTGGGCATCCCCTTCAAGAGATCCTCAAAAATACTCAGCAACTATTGCTGCTACTAAGGAGCTCGGAAGTACAATATCTGCTCAATAAGTACCCCAATGCTAAGGAGTATGAGCCGGATCTCTTGGAGTTTCGAGACGAGATACAGGCCATTGAAGCTATGGCAACAGGTAGCTATTCTTCCCTCAAAGAGTTTAACGAAGAGGTAGAAGCTCGGCAGTCTCACTTTGAGCAGTCGCGATTCAGTAGCATACCCACACTGTGGGAAAAGCATACCGATGCTAAACGCAAGAAGCTGATTAATATGGAGATAGAGCGTGCAATAGATTCGATTATGCCGGCTTTGGAGCATGAGGCTTCTGTGCGTACTACCTATAATCATAAGCACTACAAGGTAAAGAGCATAGAGCTTGTATCAAGGACTAAACCAACTTGGGTTTCCTCTCCTGTCGGGATGATATGTGAGGCCACGTTTCGTGTAAATATGGTGGGAGCTTGGTTGGGCATTGATAGGGGCACAGCCAAGGTATCCGTTAAGGGCGGGGTCTTCCAAACGGATAGTATGGGGTCTATTGCTTATCGCATACTAGACCATTCGGAGCTAGAAACTACAGGTGATTTATAAAAACTTTCTGCCCTAAAGTGCACTCCATTTCTACCCTAAAATTCTATCTTTTTTGGGTGGAAATGGACTCCTATATTGCCTAGAAACTTTTTCGAAATAGGCCTACCATCTCTTTTTTTGTACCTTTGAAGCATGAATGAGTGTATCTATTCTGCTTACCACAGGACCCTCTCTCCGAGGGTTTCTTCACCTATAATCCCCCCAATTTCATGCTAGTTGCCTTTCTAATTAAAACGTTGCAATTGATGCTCTCGCTGAGCATTTTGGTTGTCTTTCACGAGCTGGGTCACTTCTTAGCGGCACGTCTCTTTGGAGTACGAGTGGAGCGATTCTTCCTCTTTTTCGACTGGGGAAGGGCTCTTTTTAAGTACCGATCGAAGCGTAGTGGCACCGTCTACGGCATAGGCTGGCTCCCCTTTGGGGGCTATTGCTCTATGGCCGGTATGGTGGACGAGCGTTTCCTGGAGTTAGATGAGAAATCTACGCCTCAACCCTACGAATTTAGAGCAAAACCGGCTTGGCAACGGCTCATTATCATGATTGCAGGTATCCTTTTTAACCTAATTCTCGCCGTTGTTATTTATAGTGGTATTGCGCTCCATTGGGGAGATACCTCCTTATCGAGTGCCAATATTACAGCCGGGATGAGTTTTTCACCTGCGGCTCATAAGGCGGGATTCCAAGATAATGACATAATCCTTTCAGCTGATGGAAAGCCTCTTGATGCCCTTTCGAATAACTTTATTCGAGATGTGATTACAGCCCAAAAGGTAGTAGTACGTCGGGATGGCGTAGAGAAAACCATTGTGATGCCTAGCGATATGATGCAGCAGGTGATGGCTGAGGGCGTTGGTTTTATGGGTATGCAGATTCCTTTTATTGTAGACAGTGTGCTCCCCAATACTGCTGCAGCAAGAGTGGGTATGCAGACAGGGGATATCCTCTTGCAGGTAGATAGTCTCCCGATTGTGGACGCAACGGATGCCCAGCTTATCTTTAGAGAGCAACGCAATCAGGTGCATTCCTTGCAATTACTCCGAGCCGGAGATACTCTTATGGCTACGCTCCAACCCGATACCGCAGGGCGCATTGGCGTGCAACTTCTTGCGGATATAAATAAGATATATCCTACCGAGGAGATACAATACTCCTTGTTGCAGAGCATACCGGCAGGTTGCTCTCGAGCTATCACTACGCTCAAAGGGTATGTTGGCGACATGAAATATGTTTTTACCAAGGAAGGGGCCCAGCAGATGGGAGGCTTTATATCCATAGGGAAACTATTTGACAACCTTTTCGATCCCTATCGCTTTTGGAGTATTACTGCCCTTCTTTCGGTGATTCTTGCCTTTATGAATTTCCTTCCTATCCCGATGCTGGATGGTGGGTATATTCTCTTCACGCTTTGGGAGATTATTACTCGTAGAAGGGTGAGTGATAAGACGATACTCAAAGCCAACAAGATAGGTTTTGTATTGCTTCTTGCTCTTTTGCTTTATGCAAATGGCAACGACTTCTTCCGCACTCTCTTTCACTTCTAGTCCCCTATGGCTCTACTAAAAACCTATCCTCGAGCCTTTGAAGAAAAGGTTGGGTTCGACCAAGTGCGTGAGCTACTGAAGAAAAAAACATGTAGCTTGATGGGGAGGGAGGAGATTGATACCCTCCGTGCAGAGGATGATTCTACCCTTATTTTACAGCGGTTGGAGCGCGTAAAGGAGTTGCTTCTCATACTACAAGAGGGGCGAGACTTTCCCTCTCTTTCGCTCGAAGACCTTCGTGGTTCGCTTGATGGGATACGCCCTGAGGGTACTTATTTGAGCGAAGATCGCCTGCCGCATCTCTTGCAAGCCATTCGCACGATGGAGCATCTCTATCGTTTTTTGGGCTATCAGCAAGCGACAAACCCCGAGAACCAAGAACCGCCTCGCTATCCTGCACTTTTGCAACTGCTTCCCGAGGGGCTTTTGCTCCCTCATATCGCTCAGCGGATTGATAGCCTGCTCGATCGCTTTGGCAGAATACAAGACTCCGCCTCTCCGGAGCTACGAGCTATCCGCACGGAGCGTTCGTCGGTAGAGCGTAGCATGGCACGACAGATTCGCTCTCTATTGGCACAGGCAATACGTGAGGGCTGGGCAGACGAAGAGGCTCGCCCTTCTCTGAGAGATGGGCATCCCGTAATCCCGGTGAATCCAAGCTATAAGCGGAATATCCCCGGGATTGTACATGACGAGTCGAGTAGTGGCAAAACGGTCTTTATAGAGCCTATCGAGATTGTTGAGTCGAACAATCGAATGCGAGAGCTAGACGCAGCCGAGCGCAGGGAGATTATCCGTATCCTGATACTCCTTGCCGATGATGTGCGCCCCCATATCCCCTCTCTATTTGCCATGTACCGGTTGGTAGGGGTATTTGATGCTCTCTTTGCTATCGCGCGTTTCTCTCAAGAGGAGCGAGCCATCGTTCCCGTTATAGAGCCACGCCCCTACCTAGATTGGAAAGAGGCGCGGCATCCGCTTCTCCGCCGTACCCTACAAGCCGAGCAACGAGAGTTAGTGCCTATTGATTTGGCACTCAAGGCTCCGAACGCGCGTATTTTGCTCATTTCGGGACCCAACGCCGGGGGAAAATCGGTATGCCTCAAGACCTGTGCTTTACTACAATACATGCTGCAAATGGGGATGCCTATACCGGTACATCCCGACTCTACAGCCGGTCTTTTTTCTTCTCTTGCCATCAACATTGGCGACGATCAGAGCATAGAAGACGACCTTAGTACGTATAGTTCGCATCTTGTGAGCATGCGTCATTTTTGCAGGATAGCCTCCCCCCGCTCCCTTTTGCTCATAGACGAGTTTGGAGCCGGTACAGAACCCGAGTTGGGAGGCGCCATTGCCGAAGCTCTTTTGGCGGAGTTTAATGCACATAAGTCGTTTGCTCTTATTACTACACACTACCGCAATCTCAAACAATACGCCTCTTGCCACCAAGGCATTATCAATGGAGCTATGCTTTACGACCGAGGGGCTATGCGTCCTCTTTTTCGCCTATCGATTGGTCAGCCGGGTAGCTCCTTTGCCATTGAGATCGCTAAGAAATCGGGCTTGCCCAAAGGGGTGTTGGAAATGGCGGAGAGCTTGGTAGGGAAAGAAATGCTCGATACGGATAAGTACGTACAAGAGATTGCTCGAGACAAACGCTATTGGGAGAAGAAGCGCGACAATATACGCCGCCAAGAGAGGCAGCTTGAGGAGGAGATAGAGAAGTATAGCTCTGCACTTGCCAAGTTGCACTCCTCACGCAAAGAGGTGCTAGCTCAAGCCCAAGACGAAGCGCAACGCCTACTTAAGGAGAGCAACGCCCGTATTGAGCGCACCATTCGAGAAATTAAAGAGAGTAATGCCGAGCGCGAAAAAACGCTCCTAGCACGGCAAGAATTGCAGCAATTCGCCCAAGAGACAACCCTCGCTCATGGCGAAGCGGCTCAATCGGAGGCTAGTCAGGCCATTGATAGAGAGTGGCAACGTATAGAGAATAGGCGTAAACGAAAAGAAGAGAAGCGCCGCAAAGCCTCCGACGAAGCCGCCCAAACCTCTCCCCAACCGCCCAAACCTCTCCCCTTAGAAGAGGGATGTAAGGTGAGGATCGTATCACAAAACGGTATAGAGGGCACTCTATTAGAGCTTCGTGGGCGTCAGGCTCTCGTCGCTCTCGGGGGAACTATGCAAACAATGATTGAGGTAAGTAAGTTGGAGCGAGTGGCGGGGAATACCCCCAAACCTTCGGCCCTCACCCAGCGTATCTCTAGTAACATAACCGAGCACATCCACGAGAAGAAAACAAACTTCCGAGAAGAACTTGATGTACGGGGGATGCGTGCCTTAGATGCCCTACAAGCTGTGGAGTACTACCTCGATGAGGCAATACAAGTGGGTTGTCACCGAGTGCGCATTTTACACGGGACAGGTACCGGAGCTCTACGCCAGAGCATTCGTCAGATGCTTCCCACGCGTCCCTATGTGATCCGATTCTACGACGAAGATGTACGCTTCGGAGGAGCCGGTATAACAATAGTGGAACTATAACGAAAAACAGATGAGTAGAGAAGAAGAGAGACTCCACAAACTCGAAAACGCTCCCATACCGCGCCTCCTATTCACTTACGCTCTCCCCTCGGTGATAGGAGCGGTAGTCAATGCTCTCTACAACATAGTAGACCGCATCTTCATAGGGCAGGGTGCCGGAGATGATGCTCTAGCCGGTATGGCAATAACGTTACCCATTCTTCTCTTTTTGGTGGCTTTTGGCATGCTGGTAGGGAGTGGGGCAGCTGTGCGCGTCTCCATCTATCTGGGGCGGAACGACCATAAGACGGCAGAGCGACTCTTGAGCAATGCTATTATGCTCACGCTCCTCTTCAACGTGACTATCTGCTCCATGGTTCTGCTTTTTATGGATCCCCTGCTGCATCTCTTTGGGGCTAACGACATAATTATTCCCTACGCCAAGGAGTATCTCTACATTGTAGTCCCAGCCAACATTATATCAGACCTCTGTTTTAGTTACAACGCCATCATGCGAGCATCCGGCTATCCCCATAAGGCGATGATCTCTATGCTCCTTGGGGCTGTGCTCAATTGTATTCTAGACCCTATCTTCATTTTTGGTTTTGGCTGGGGCATAAAGGGAGCGGCTTGGGCTACCGTTATTTCAGAGATTGTGGCTGCTGTGTTTGTCATGAGTCACTTCTTCAATCAGCGTCATACGCTCCACTTCTCTCGTTCTTGGAGCGACTATCGCCCGGACTTCAAGATGATGTTGGCAATTGTTTCCATCGGCATTGCTCCTTTCGTCATGATGATTGTCAATAGCCTTATCAACATCATTATGAATCGGAGTTTTGTGTACTATGCCACCTCAACTTCAGAAGCCAATATCTCCATAGCTGCCTATGGGATCATTCTTAGTATTGCTCAGTTGTTCATTCAATTTATGGTGGGGGTCTCTATGGGGATGCAGCCGATTGTCGGCTTCAATCTGGGGGCAGGTAAGATCCGCCGCTCCATAGATACCTATAAGTTAGCCGCCTTGCTGAATGTCTCTGTTGCGGCTATCGGTTTTGCCATGGCACTATTTACTCCTAGTTTGATTGTGCAAGCCTTCTCTAGAGAAGGGGATGGTGCCCTTGTTACTTTTACAACGCAGGCTTTGGGAATCGCCATGATGGCATTCCCGATCATTGGCGTACAAATCACGAGTGTGCAGTTTTTCCAGAGTTTAGGCAAGAGTGGTAAATCCATGTTTTTGAGCCTTACCCGTCAGGTCGTTTACCTTATCCCTTGTCTTCTTATCTTCCCCACTTTTATGGGGATCAAAGGGATTTGGGTTTCCATGCCTATAGCAGATACCTTGGCCGGCATTACGAGTATTCTGATGGTGCTATACCAGATCCCTCGCTTGCTGAGACGGTATACTCACGACTCGGACGGGGCAAAAGAAAAGGTGCTAAAGGGGTGATTCACCTCAATAGCACCTTACATATACTCTCTCTTCGGGAGAGAATGTTTTTGCGGATAATGGCTTTAGCCCATTACCTTGTCATATTCTTCGTTAAGAGATTGCATGATCTCGGCCACCGTTCGGATGGATGAAATCTGAGCGGCTACCTGTCCAATTTCCGGTTCTCCCTCAGCTAGGTCTCCCTCGAAGATCCCCTTTTTGGCACGGCCTTTGCCTAGTAGTTCCTGCATTTCCTCGGCACTTGCTCCACGATCTTCTGCCGCTACTACCTGCTCCCAAAAGCCCTTTTTTAGCAATCGAGTTGGGGCAAGCTTTTTGAGTACTAAGGCGGTGTCTCCCTCACCTGCAGCGCAGCAGGCTTGCTTGAAGTCGGGATGTGCCGAGCTCTCTTCGCTTAGAGCAAAAAGGGTACCAATCTGTACACCCTCGGCCCCTAGACACTGAGCTGCTGCAATGGCACGGCCTGAGGCAATACCTCCTGCGGCAACAACGGGAATCTTTACAGCGTCTACAACAGAGGGGATAAGGCACATCGAGGTCGTTTCTTCGCGACCGTTGTGACCTCCGGCCTCAAAACCTTCTGCTACGATGGCGTCTACTCCTGCGGCTTCTGCCTTCTGAGCAAATTTGGCACTACTAACAACGTGCAGTACTTTGCATCCTGCTTCGTGCAGTTTGCCCGTCCATGTCTTGGGATTCCCGGCAGAAGTTACCACAATGGGCACCTTCTCATCCATAATTATCTGCATCATCTTGTCCATTTCCGGGTAGAGGAGGGGCACGTTTACGCCAAAAGGACGCGTTGTAGCTTGCTTACACTTTTGGATATGCTCAAGGAGAGTCTCGGGGTGCATGGAGCCGGCTCCGATGAGTCCAAGCCCTCCCGCATTGCTAACCGCAGCTGCCAAACGCCAACCGCTACACCAAACCATTCCTCCCGATATGATAGGCTTCTCTATTCCGAGGAGCGAGGTGAGTCTATTTGTCTTTGTCATTATACTATACTATTATAGGATTTAATTCTATCAATTGTGGTTGCAAACTTACGTCTTTCTCGTTGATTAAAGCTAATCTCATGGAAGATTCTTTACCACTGGGAGGATCTGTCAAATTTGTATCCCGAAGTGGAATTTTTCCTGTTGACTAGCAAAAAAAGCAAAAGGACGTAGATGGGCAAGTTAAATATGGTCTGTTATACAATAGATTCAGAGTATTTGCTGCTGTTGAAGAAGTAGGTAACCTCATAGAGGGTAAAGAAGATGCTTAGAAATCCTTATACTATCTATGTGTTTTCAAGTTGTAAGAAGATGGCTTGGATATGTTTCTATTTGTAAGTAGAATGTTTGTACAAGAAAAAGAGTGATTGAATTTTGCCTTTCTCAGATTATTTCATAACTTTAGCCCCAAATTCAAGAGAGTAGTTGGGAAGCACAGACAGATTCACCGTTCTAGATTCCGCTAACTTATTGATACAAAGTGTTATATACTGTAACTAGGTGTTCTTTGCTTATGAAAAAAACATTACTAATGATGCTTGCACTGCTTTCCATAGCTCTGACGGGCATGGCTCAAACGACAGCAGTGGTTAACTTCTCCTCCACAGAAGGGGGAACAGTGTCTGCCAGCACCCTTGACTATAAGGAGGTCAAGTCTGGCGATGCTCTAGCTGTGGGTACGGAGATTTCTCTTCGGGTTAATCTTACTAACTACGAGACGCACTACATCAAAGGATGGAGCGTCAATGGTGAGGAGAAATTTCCATATCTGGAGGAAATTAAGTATACGATACAGAGCGGGGAGAACAATCTACAAGCACAGGTTGCTCCTCTTCCTGCAGAGGGCTTTAAGGTTACGTTCAAAGCCGGTCCCGGTGGTAAGATTACAAAGTCCGAACGTATGGATGCCGATTATAATTGGCTTCCTTTTGAGAGTGGAGATATACTGCCTACACGCAAGAGTGTCCATATTGTTTCGGAGGCTGATCCTGGCTATGCTGTAGAACAATGGAAGATTAATGGTAGGCCACAGAGTTCTTCTGCAGAATTGTGGACGTTTACAAGCACTCCCCTAGATATAGAGGTGACTTTTAAGGAGATTAAATACTACAAGGTCAACTTCTCAACGGATGAGAATGGCCGTATACAGGCTTCCTACCCTAAGAACAATTGGGATGCTGAGATTACTACGGGAGAAGAGCTGCCCGAAGGGACGCAGGTGACTTTCTTTGTTACCCCCAATGAGGGCTATAAGGTTGATAAGTGGATTGTCAATGGAGTTGAAGAAATGCCCAATGAATATCTTCCACAGAGACTCCAAAAGATCCTCACTGAAGATCTCACTGTACAGGCTGTCCTCAAGAAACGTCCTCCCAAGCACCAGATCACACTAGAGAAGGGACAAGGTGGTAGTATAACAGCAACCTTCGTAGACCCCGAAGATGGATATAATGTTTCATTTGATTGGCAAAGGGATATTCAAGAGGGGGCAGAGCTTACTGTGCGTGCTACGCCTGCTCCTGACTATATGGTTGATAAGTGGTACTACAACAATCAGGAGGTACAACCCTCTGCGGAGGATCCCAATCTATATCTCTTTACAGTGAGAGAATCAGCATTGATATATGTCACTTTTAAGCCCGGCAAGTCTGGTTACCAAGTCAACTATGCAGCGGAGGAACATGGCTCTATCGAAAAGGCTGAAGTCTATTTGCCATCTGGTATCACCCCATTTGAATCGGGGCAAACGATACCGGCAGGAGTAAGTATCATCATAACAGCAAAGCCGGACAAGGGCTATGACGTAGACCAGTGGTATATTAATGATGAGCCGCAGCAGTTCTATGCCGGTAAGACGGAACTAGAGACCAAGGTAGAGAGTGTTATGAATATCCGTGTCACCTTTAAGAAGGGGGCAGCCGTTGAGTATCCAGTAACTTGGTCGATAGAGGGTGGTATTATGTTTATTAAGTACAAAAAGAATCCAGAGGATGTTGAATTTACTTTCCCCAAGAGTGGAGATCGTATCCCAGAGGGAACGGAGATTTCAGTTTGGATCAACCCAGGAACGAACGAAGTTAAGGAGTGGTTCATTAACAACGTCCTAAGAGAGGATCTTGCCGGTGTCAAGGAGACTACACTCTTCATTGAAGGAGAGACAAATATCAAGGTGATTTGTGCAGCTCCGGCTCCATCATCTTACAAGCTAACCTATGCCGCCGGTGCCAATGGTTCTGTAGTGGCAAACAGAGAGAATGGAGAGGCTATCACTTCGGGATCCGATGTAGATACAGATACTAAGGTTCGACTTACAGCTACGCCTAACGATGGTTTTGAATTGGAGAAATGGGTTGTCAATGGCTCCACGCTATCAGACAAAGGTCTCATGATCGAGCTTACGATGGATAAGGATCAGACAGTAGAAGTAACCTTTATCAAGAAGGTTGTGGAGTACACACTATCCTATAGTATTAAACCCGAGACCCAAGGTAAGCTAATGGTAACCAATACCAAGACGCAAGAGGAGATCGCCTCTGGCTCTAAGGTAGCCGAGGGTACTGAGATAACTTGTCAAGTATCCGTGCCTGATGGGTCTAAATGGCAGTTAGATAAGTGGGTAATCAATGGCACTGACTATACTGAAGGAGCTAAGAAGCTCTCCATCAATCTTACCATGTCTAAGGACCTGCAGATTGAAGCAATCCTAGTGAAGAGTAATGCTGTTGAGACACCCTCTAACGCTGACTATTTGGTGTTCATACAAGGAGGACAACTATATATCAATGGACTATCAGCTCCTACTCAAGCACTCCTATACAATACGCTCGGCGAACTTATTCTCGCTCGTCAGGTTGAGACCTCGCCTATCGCTATCGGCGATCTACCGGAGGGTATTTACTATGTACTTGTAGAAGGATGCGTATACAAGGTTATAAAGTAGTCTACTCCCTTAGATAGAGAATCCTAATTCCCCATAGCAATACGCTTCAAGACGGATTGCTATGGGGGCTATTATTCGAATTAACTGATTAGTAACAAATAGAATCGAACAAAATGAAAAAAAACTTCTCATTTACCAGTAGATTATGGTACACATTGTGTCTCCTTATCTATTGCGGATTCCTTTCATCCTTATCGCTCTCTGCTCAGCAGCAGGGATGGAAGATCTCTTTGGCTCCTCCTGCCCTAGGGTCTCCCACGAATGTGACAGTCAATAGCTTTACCGCTACTTGGAGTAATGTCAGTGTTCAGCAGAAGAATAGCGATGGAACCCCATGGAACGAGGTATTCTTCCGCTCCATCATCACTAGAGAGATTAAGGCTAAGCAGGATGGCGTCTATAAGATCGCTAATGCAACCATTAAGCCCAATCCTGATGGTACTAGAAAGCAAGTATCTTACGTGCAGACCCTCCTTAATGACCAACTCTCCCAACCAGACTGGAGTACGGCGTTGCTCTATTGGACTCCTAATGGGTTCTCTATCAATGCTAAGGATATGGAAGGATCCGGTTTGCCCGTTGATATGATTGGGGCTAATGCACGTCTTACATCTCCTATTATGGATCTCTCCAATGGAGACAGAAAGTACACAGTAGAGTTTACCGCAAAGGCACTACAGGCTAATGGACAATCTGTCAGGATGAAAATCTTTGGTTACGGAGAAGAGCTAAACTATAGCGGTGGCGTACCTGGTGTTAAGGACTTTACTCTCCCCAATGATGGTAAGACTCATAAGTTTAACTTCGACTTCGAAGGCGGTACTTGGTGCAATCGTATTGTTATTGAGATCAATGACTTTGCAGAGGTAGAATTCTCTGGAGAGCTTACTGTAAAGCAGCAGCTTAAGAAGGGCGAAACATCTTTCCGTAGTACCTATTACCTCATCATCCCATTCCAATTGGCTAAGGCAGATTGTGATAATCCTGAAGATATACCTTTGGGTCCTGAGCGTTATAAAGTGAAGTATTCGTATGACTTTACAAAGGAGAATAATGCTCCTGCCATTGACTCTCGTTGTTTAGATCTTAATGCAGCAAAGGCAGATGGTGAGCGCGTTGCCTATCGTATGTTGTATACCGATAATTCACCATCTTATGGAGATCGTCGTAACCTAAATAAGTCGATGTACTCTGCTCCATCCTTTTTTGACAATGTTGAAGAGGATAATAATTACCTCTATGTAGGATATTGTGGTTATGAGGCTCCTAACTACGAAGCTGTAGAGCCTTCAGGTCCATCTTGGGCAGGTTACCATGGTGGTGCTATCAAGATAACCAAGGAATTGCTTAAGGATCATATTGGTAGCAAGGTTGTCGGTATTCGCTTTGCCTCTGCTGCTTGTTTGCAAGACAATCAAGTTAATGACAATCCTGGTTACTTCGATGTCACACTCCCTTGTATCTTCCTTGCTAAGACTGTATTGACTCTTGATAGAACGGATATCAATAATCCCGTAGTTATTACTCCTTGGGATCCTATCGAGGTAACCTCTGTGGGCAAATTTAAGGATGGATGGAATAGTCTCTTCTTTACTAATCCCTATCTAATTACAGAGGAAAGTGAGTTCTTTGCAGGGGCTTACGCTTACGATGCTGCCGCTAAGGGCGGGATCCTCGTACGTAGCTACCATACTCCCGGAGAAGATCCCAACTCCGCTTGGATTGCAACAAACTGGGGTACTTATACCATTGGTGAGGCTCAGTTCAATAGCAAGGTGAACAAGTGGGAAGGTCCTCTCTTGATGCAGATCATCGTTGAACCTAAGACTGTAGATCCCACAATCCAAAATCGTGGTGAGTTGCGTGGCCTAACAGTACCTGCATTCGCCTTCACAGATGAAGAGTTGAAGCCTACTGTAGATCTCTTCAACTCCGGTATCAAGGATATCACTAAGATTAAGGTTGAGACAGAGTTAGGAGGTAAAAAGCAAGAACAAACTATAGAGTTAGACAAATACGTACCCTCTTCTTTGACACAAGCTGTTGAGTTGCAGGCAATCAATCATGAGGGAATCTCTGGTAAGGTTAAGCTAACTGTCAAACTCCTTGAAGTAAATGGAGTCGCTCTCAAGACCCCTTCTGTCCAAACAGCTGATCTAGAACTTCTCAGAAGAGACGAAGTTTTTGAGCGTACGACACTTGTAGAGGTCTTTACTTCTGAGGCTTGTAAGTATTGCCCCGCTGGTGTAAAATGGATGGAAGATCTTATCAACAAACCCGAAAACGAGAAGATCCGAAAGAATTTGGCTGTGGTATCTCACCACTCCTTCTTTGCTCCCGACTTTATGGAGCATCCCTATAGCAAGGGCTTGGCTCCATTCTATGGTGTGAGAAATGATAATGGTGATATCACTTTGGTAAGACCAAGTTCTCCGACCAATATGTTCAATCGTAAGCCTGTTGCTGCACTCGACGATGCAAGAGGCAAGAATGGCTCTGTCTGTGGTATCATAAAGAATCAAACAGAGCTAGAGAAGGTCGTAGACGATGCGAAGAGAAATCCTGCTTCTGTACGCCTAGAGGTGAAACCTTGGTTCAAGAAGGATGACAATAAACTCAACGTTATTGTAGAAGGACATGCTTCAGCTCGTCTGGATCGCTCACGCCCTGTATATCTAACGATCATGGTTACTCAAGATCAGATAGTACCTCGTGATCAGAAGTATGCTTCTTCTCCCATCCCAGGCTTTGTACACACCAATGTACTTAGATATGTGGATGATGCAGGATTCAAGGGTACTGAAGTGAAGTTTGAAGAGAATGGAGACTTCAAGATTGTCAAGGAGTTCCCCATCAATTCTACAAATGCTACGACAGGTAAGCTTGCAGAAAATGCAATCCTTCTAGAGGGTAGTAATAATACCCTAGAGGATGCTATGAAGCAGGCTAATGTAATTGCATTCCTACACTACTACCAAGAGCTTCCTACCAATGATAACGTAGAAAACAATGATATGCGACTCCTCGGTAATGAGGTTCTTAACGCTGCACAAAGGAGAGTTTCTTTCTCTAGCTTTGATGCTGTAGATATGATCGCTAATCAGAATGTTCACGTAACGGTACAAGACGGATCTATTGAGGTAAATGTACCTTATACCGATTTGAAGGTTTATGACATGGCTGGTCATATGATTTCTGCTACCGGTATACAAGAAGGTGTTTATCTAGTTCGCCTTGAGCTAACAGATGGTTCTGTGATCTTTACGAAGGTCATTGCTAAGTAGTCTCATTCCTATGCCCTTCATCTCTGAGTCCTTCTCACTATGGAAGACCTGAGATGGAGGGCATGTTATAGACTTTGCAAATAAATAACACCTACTATAATACAGATATAAGTAATGCGTTTACTAAAACAACTATCAGTAGTCTCACTTCTATTATTGGGGACCTCTTACTCTCTCTTTGGGCAAGGTCTCTTCTCTGGGGGTGATGGCTCTAAATCGAATCCCTATCAAATTGCTACGGAGCAGGACCTCCGTATGTTAGCTGATCAGGTTGACAATTCCAATAGCTTTGTCGGGAAATATCTCAAGCAGACAGCAGATATTACTTTCTCTGAGGGTACTCCTGTATTGCCCATTGGAGGACCTCTCACCGATGGTTTCCATCGAGATGAGAATCGTTGCTTCCAAGGAGAGTACGATGGAGGCATGCATAAGATTTATAATCTCAACATTTACGATAGCGAACAGCTAATCGTTGAGGGAGATGAAGCTCACATGGCCGTAGGACTCTTTGGAGCACTTGGCCCCCAAGCTACCATTAAGAATGTTGTTATTGCCTCTGGGCATATCTATGGTTTTGCATCTGTAGGTGCCATTGCAGGGCGTATCACCGAAGGGTGTACTATCACTCGTTGTAAGGTGGGGCCTGACGTGCGAATCTCTTGCTGGAGTAGTGGTGGAGGTATTGTTGGCTCCTCTTTGGGCAAAAACATGAAGATTACCGAGTGCGTTAACTATGCCAATGTCGCTGTTTATGGTCAGGGTATACACAAGACCGCAGGGGGGATCATTGCTTCTTCGCCCAACACTACCATAATAGGTTGTGCCAACTTTGGAGACATCTGGGCAAAGGATGGATTTGCTGGAGGTATCATTGGATACATGCCTCAGTCTACTCAAGACTTTATTTTTGATTATCCGGAGCTTAAGAGTTGTATGAATGCGGGAGACGTCTCCTCAATGGGTACGAACTCCGCGGGCTTGATCGGGGTTGTTGCTTACAACCTAACGGATGATAATGGTCCTATTGCTCATCAGTTGATCTCAAACTCCTATAGCTATGGTCAGACAATGGCCTCTTATACTCGATGTTTTGGACCTATCTGCGCTTTCCATACAGGGAATAGATTCCCACTCACTGTGGAAAAGACCTTCTATAACAAGGATCGCTACATCGTGAAGTCTGATGGCTCTGCCGATGCTCAGCTAGGGTATTCACTGGGAGAGGCTAAGACACATGCCGAGTGTACTTCGCCCGACTTCATCGCAACTCTCAATGATGGTGGGGTATCTCTCTTTGAGGCTGACAAGTATCACATCAATGGAACAATGCCCATCCTCAAGTGGATCAACGAAACCTATGATCCCGAGATTGATAAGCCTAATCAGTATCGTACAGATCGTAAGTCTTTGGTCTACGAGAGACGTGCAGGTTCTTTCTTCCCTCCCAACCGTACGGGCGATTTCTTGATCTACGACATGAGTCTGCTTATGCCTAATATCCAAGCAAAGTCTTTCGGATGTAATATCGACAGAGGCTTCATAGATCGTGTATTACCAGTTAAGGGTGGTGGCAGTTACACTTTCTTCATGTCTAGTTCGGCCTTCCGTCGTCAAATCAAGGAGGATGGTATGTATGTGAATGAACGTCCCAATAAGCCCGCAGATCACTGGCTCATTACTCCTTCCTTTAAGGTAGAGGAGGGTACTCCTTGGTTCCACTGGGTTGCTGCATCAGAGGATGGTAAGATGCCCTCTACTTACGCTCTCTATATTGTAGCAGACCCCGAGGCAACAACTCCTGAGAAATTCCTTGCAACTGAGCCTATCTACGAAGTCGAGGCGGAGCAGGAGATTCTGGATATGAAGGAAACTATCGACGATGAGGAGCGTTTTTATTGTGTTTTACATGCCCACAAGGTAGACCTCTCAAAGTATGTAGGTAAGGAGGTGCGTCTCGCATTTAGAGATCGCTCTGTAGATCAATTCCACCTCCTGATAGGACAGATGAAGATGGGGCAAGCCAATGGTGTAGAGTCAGTAACTAGCAATACCGCTACAGATATAGCGGTTGCGGATCAGACGATCACGGCCACCCATCCTGATAGCCAATTAGCCCTTTATAGCTTGGAGGGAATCCGGCTTGTACAAGCACAAGACCAGCTCGTCTATAGAGGTTATCCGGGTGTCTACGTACTAGTAGTATCAGATGCTGCAGGAGAGATAGAGCGGCATAAAGTTATCCTCTATTAGACCTCTAATTCATAAGGGCCGATTACAATGTTTGGGAAAAAGCTTCTCTTCTTGTAGTCGGTCTTACTATCTCATATTCACTTAATGTTAGTAAGGATCTATGAAAAGAACGATTACACTCATGTCTGTTGTCCTATCGATGACAACAGTAGCGTCGCTCTCGGCTCAGAAACTTCAGAGCCGAAAAGCTAATATCAACCCTCGTGATGCGGGGGTGGAGATTAGAGTCGTAAATGAACCATCGGTTCTTCGGGAAGGCTCTCATCCCTCGGAATCTATGGGCAAGTTAACCCTCTTCCACCGAGAGGACTTCTCCCTAATGACTGCCGGTACAGAGGCCGAACCGGACACTATCGGTACCATCTGTGCTCCCGATGGGACTTATAAGTATCGCATATGGCAAAATATAGACCCTAAGTATACCCATTGGCGTGGTTGGGGTGGGTCTTTCAAGGATCTTACCTTTGAAGAGTGTAAGGGCAAGGGTTATACCCACGCTGCCGGGGGTACCATCCACCTAGGGAGTAAGGAGGGAGCAAAACTTAATACGCCACCTCTAGATCTTAAGAATGTCATTCTCCACGAGGAGGAGCCCAATAGTGATAATATCATTGTTCTACGCTTTAAGGCCAAGGTTACGCAGGAGATTGATCCGGAGCTTTGTGCTGTACGGCTATTTGTAGAAGCAGCCGAGACCTCTTGGTATTGCGATAGTGACTTCCCAACTTATAAAGGTTCGTGGGATGTTCTACGTAAGCTTACTCCTGAGATCACTACGCTATCGAAAGACTGGAATACGTATGAAATGACTTTTGCCGGCGCCGGACACAGCACCATTGTCAACATGGGCTTTATGGTAATGCCTAAGAGTCAAGAAATTGCTGAGACAGGAGATTTCCATTTTGATATCCTCTTCGACGATGTTGAGATTTTCAAAATGAAGCCTAATCTTCCTATTCCAAAGGTTGCTCCTCACACCAGCTTCACGGGAGATAGCTTTGTTGCCAATTGGGAAGCCGTTGAAGGGGCAGATCGCTATTTCATTGATGTCTACTGTATGCAACCCGATCCAATGTACCCTCCCAATCCTATGGGGCAGCAACCTATGGTACGTAAGGATGTGATCGTAGGACAAGAGGTGAAAGGCACTAGCTACAAGGTAACGGGTGTTGAGCCTCAGTACACTTATTACTATAACGTACGCGCAGCAAAGGGAACAAAGGAGTCTTACCGCTCTGTTGATCAAGCTGTAAATGGTATCGCTAAACCTGAACTCAAGGATGTGTCTGAACTCACAGCAGGACGCTATGTTGCATCTTGGTCTGGGGTACCCTCCGCAGGTCGCTATACTTATATGGCTTATCATGATAGACGAGTATACCAAGACGCCGAGATTACAATTATTGATGAGGACTTCACCGGTGTTAAGGATCTTGAGGGCAATTCTACCGGATGGTCAGTAGACAATCATCCCTCGGGTAGCTATAGTAGAGCATTCCCGAAAGACCTCCATATGCCGGGATGGGAGATGTACTCTTACTCTCCCTGTACGGACTATGTCGGCTTTGATGGCTGGCAGTACATCAACCATGGAGTTAGTGCTTCTATGCAGTCTCCTGAGTTAGATCTCTCACATGGAGGTGGCGTGGTGAATGTCTCTATGAGTCTCTATAGTGCCTATGCCAAGCAAAGTAACCAATTCCCACAAGCTGCTCTTGCCCTCTTCAACTACAACGAAGAGACAGAGCGTTATGAGCAGGCAGACCTTGTATATCCCGCTGAGGAGAATGAGATGCCCATTATCAATCGTTGGCAAGATTATCGAGTACAACTTAAGAATGGTAGCAAGCGTTCTATCATTGCTCTCTTCGCAGTCAAAGGGCCCGAGTATCTTTTTGTGGATAACTTCAAGGTAACACAAAACTTTAAGAAGGGAGAGTCTTACCTTGCACCATACTTTGGAGAGCCTCTCTGTGATGGCACTACTATCGATGTGAATGTACCTGAAGAGGTACAAGGTGATGCTCTCTATCATAGAGTTAAGGCTATCAAGGCTACTGATAGAGATCTTATCTCGAGCGACTTCACAAAGATGGGATTGGTACGCAATGTTACCGCAAATACTCCACTTGTTCTTACGGAGCCTACAGCTCGTTTGGCTAATGGAGTCCTCTCCATTTCCAATCCTAATGGGGATGCCGTTTATGTCTATGACGTAATGGGACAAATCGTATACAGAAATGATCTTGGTGATCGTGAAATAGAAGTAGCACTTCCTGTAGAGGATGCCTACATCGTACGTATCGGTCATGTAGTCAGCAAGGTTATCTAATATTAGAGCTTAGTACGAATTTCAATTTTGTGGGGGTCGGACTTGTCCGGCCCTCACTTGTTTTATACCCCCTCTTTGTGGAGACTGTAAATCTTTTTCAGGATCCCATACCGCTTCTTAGGTGTCGAAACATAATTTCCCAGACGTGGAAAGCTGATTTTCCAGGCGTGGAAAAATAGTTTTCCAAATGTGGAAAGGGAAATTTCCAAGTGTGGAAAGATGATTTTTGACGTGCTGAAAAGTAAATTCCGACGTGTCGAAAATTCTGGTGGGGACGAAAGATTTATAATCTCTTACTAGACGGATCGTTATTCTAGTAAGGAGAAATCTGTAAAATTCCGGTTTAGATTCGGGAAAAGAGATAGGAAGATGAAGCCACCCGCTTTTAGCGGATTTGGCTATCAGGGAGTAACTGCTGCAGATGCTTGGCTAGGGCTTCCATTTGCCATCTAGGGGTGGAGGTTGCCCCACAAATGCCGATGCTTTCGTCTTCTCCGGATGGTAGCATATCGGGAGTTAGTTCCTCGGGGGAATCAAGGAAAAAGGTCTGAGGATTGGTTGAGCGACACTTCTCAAACAGCACCTTCCCATTCGAGCTCTTCTTGCCCGCAATGAAGAAAATGCGGTCGTGACACAGGGCAAATTCTTGGATGTGTGGGAT
>CAUTMR010000014.1:0-38055 GCA_963539975.1 uncultured Porphyromonas sp.
GAAAAGGATTGTGCTTTTTAAGTCGAAAGGGAGGAGGTTCGTTCTCTTTCTTCTCTTCTACCGAGAGGAAAATCATTCTATGAAACTTTCGAAAAAGAACGATTGTCAAGAGGAGTAAATCTGTCACTACTAACTCTTTTGTATACAGATATTTGAGGTGTACATTATGCACGATTTTGCAAGATCTCTTACATGAAGAATGCACGATATTGCAAGATTTTTGATTGATTTTGCAATGTTCTGTCCCCTTCTATTATGTAACTTTGCGGATAGAAATATGATGATAAAACACGTGTCGGTCGGCAGCTCCTTTTCTTTAGAGTGTCGGTTGGCGTAAGTAAGGCGAAAGAAAGATGAAGCAGCAATCGGATGACAACCTTAGTCGGCGACAACAAGAGGGCTTGCAGCATATGGAAGATCGTATGCAGTTGCTTGACATGGTGCGTGAGATGATAGATGCCGAATTCGACCGCCGCGATCAGAGCCAGAGGGATTGCCTTCGTCCCGAGATACAGCCTCCCAAATTATTGCGAAAGCCCACATTATGGGAGCGTATTTGTGCGTTTTTTTGTCGATCAGGGAGAGGACGAAAGAAGGCATAGAGTATGAGACATTGAATTGATAACTCAAACGCCCGAGCCTCTGATACGGCGTTCCCCTTAATTTAGGACTAAAGGAGAGGTACCATGACAAGATGAAGAAAAACAGAATCATTGCACTTTCGGCATCCATTGCATTGGCATGTGCTTTCGGCGTGCCAGCTGAGGCACAAATCGGAGGCATTCTTAAGAATGCTAAGAAGAACGTGGAGCAGAAAGTGAAGAAAAAAGTGGAGTCCACAGCCGATGATGCGATGGAAAAAGCTGAAGAAAAGGGTAAAAAGAAGGCAGAGGAGAAGGTGGAAGAAAAAACGGGAATCTCCATGTCTAAACCTTCAAACAATAGCGGAGGTAGTAGCCTTGAAACGCTTTATAAACAAAATTACAAGCCTTCGGCAGAGGCTCTTGCCGCCGACCCCGACGCTTCGAATGATGAAGTATGGCGTCGTTCTACCCGCTCTTTTGCACAGATACACGCTGCCTATGAGCATCTTGACCCGAAGTACTTCCCGTTGCAGCCCTACTATAAATATCCGATGATGTATGGGCTAGGCAACGATGTGCTCATTGGATATAACGTCAATCTTGACATGATACGTAAGGTTCTTAGCAAGAGACCGGGGGCCAGCGTCGATTTCTCGCCTTTTATTTATGACGAGAAAGAGAACGCCGAGCTCCTTACTCCCGCGGGCGAGAAGATGGGTATCTACTGCGATGATGCTTTCCGCTATCCCTTTGCGGCAGCCTTCTTTGCAGATCCCAATAGCGACATTGCCGTGGATAAACTTGCTCTACTACTAGCTTATTTAAGTCCGATAATGAGGGCGAGTGTGGGGGTAAAGCCCGAAACTTGCGATGACTATAAAGGTATACTTGATGCCAAGCTTGGTATCGTGCTCCCAGCAATGGAGTACGAAAAGCTGCGCTTCGAGCGTGAGCGAATCATGTTTAACATGGCTTGCAATGTGGTGGACTTCGATCTCATTGCCGACCGTGTTATTGATTGCTTCAACAAGGTAGAGGAGAACGATGCCTTCTGTCAGAAAGATCCCGCTCTTCGTGCCCAGTACTATCTGATGGGTACGGAGCTCTATGATCAGATCCTTACTCAGCACAAGGATTGGGATAAGAAGGAAGCCTCCGATCCTAAGGCACGCAAGGCAACTATGCTCTATACGCGCTGGACGGCAGATGGAGAGGTGGGCAAGATTATGGGTGCGGTGCGTATGGGCAACGTACCGGTAGTGTCTATGCCTAAGGGCGTGAGCGTCTCTGCAGAGATCAAGAATGGGGGCGATGCTGCCGGGCGAGAATTCGCAGCGCACCGTGGTGATGAGTTTGTAAAGGTAATCTACCATAGTAATAAATGGGAGGAAGTAAAGGAAAAGGCATGGCCTTACAAGACCATCAAGTTTGTCATCAAAGCCGATCTTATTACCAAGGTTGGAGGTAAGACTATGCTCACCCACTGCTACCTTCAAAAGAGTGCTAACGGGCAGAAGTATGTCATGGTTGTAAGTAGCGACCCAGAGCGCCACCCTGTGAAGTAAATACGCCTCCCCCCTCTCCGCCTCAGGGTGGAGAGGGGGGAGATTCCTTTAATTGATGGAGGCCAATCTTATTCATTCACCCCTCTTGATCGTGTATACATTGTGGATAGAGAGAGGGTGCTGAAGAGGTAATCAGCCCCCAGATAGAAAAGTATCATAAAGCTATCGAAGCCGAAAAACCAAATGCCGGTTGATCAAGGTTTCGGTGGCTTTTGTTGTGGTTGGGGGTGACGCATAAGCCGGAGAGGAGTAGCCTGTGGAGCAAAGGCTCTTGCCTAGGTCGGAAAATCAGCCTAATTTTGTACTTATGAATTGGCAACGAATCATTACCATTTTGGCATTCGCTCTTGCCTTGATTGTGGGTAGGAGCGCCTCGCTTGCTCAGCGTCTAGCCTATTCTCCTTCGCTATTGTCCAACGTCGCACAAGGGGGCGGAGAGCGGGAAGTCGAGGAGAGAATGCGCACCATGAGCCTAGAAGAGCAGATAGGGCAGCTTATTATCCCCATTATATACCCCTCTAGTGGCGCCTCACAGATGGCGGAGGCTGCGCGCGTTGTGGCTCGATGCCATGCAGGGGGGATACTCTTCCAAAGGGGCGAAGTGTACGACCAATGGCTGATGACACAGCACCTCAATAAGACCTCTAAGCTCCCTTTGCTCATCACGGCAGACGCTGAGTGGGGGCTTGCCATGCGCCTATCCAATACCATTCGCTACCCACGCAATCGCGCTCTTGCCAATGTACGAGATCTCGGTCTCATCACAGAGTGGGGGCGGAGTATGGCGGAGCAATGCAAAACTGTAGGTATACACGTAAACTTTGCTCCTGTGGTGGATGTCAATAACAACCCAAAGAACCCTGTCATTGGCACTCGAAGTTTTGGCGAGAAGACTCAGGATGTGATTGACTACAGCCTTGCCTATTCGCGTGGGTTGGAGGAGGGGAGGGTACTCTCCGTGGCAAAGCATTTCCCGGGGCACGGCAATACGGCCCTCGACTCCCATAAGACGCTCCCCACGATCAAGGGCTCTCGCTCGGAACTTGAGAAGACTGAGCTAGCTCCCTTTGCTGCTTACTTTCGTGCCGGTTTGGGCGGAATAATGGTGGGGCATCTCAATGTCCCTGCCCTCGATAAGTCGGGTACTCCGGCTTCCCTTAGCTACGCCATTACAACCCAACTCCTGCAGCAAGAGATGGGCTTCTCGGGGCTTATCTTTACCGATGGAATGCAGATGCAGGGGATGCAGCAACGAGGGGCAACCCCAATTAGTGTACGCGCCCTACTTGCCGGCAATGACCTCCTATTGGGGCCTACAGACCCCGTAAAGGCTCATGCAGAAATACTGGCAGCCGTGCAGCAAGGAGTGCTCTCCCGCAAGCAAATTGAGCAGCATTGCCGCAAAGTGCTCCTTTATAAGTGGGCGCTAATGGGGCAGTCTCTACAGCAGCCTCAGTGGCCTAAGCTATCCCGAGACGCCTTTTATGCCACCCTCAATACCCCAAAAGCCCTCCACCTTGCCAATGAATTATGGTACCAATCTATCTCTATTGAGCGAGATGATGAGCGGCTAATTCCCCAGAGTCGTAAAGACGAGACTTCTGTAGGAGTATTGGACCTTAACGGATCCTCCAAACCGGCATTTGTCTCGGCGCTTCGCAAGATGGGTATCACCCCGAAGGCACACTATACGTTGGCAGATAAGAACGGAAAAACGTACTCTGAGGCCTTGGAGGCTCTCTCCAAATGCTCTTTGGTCTATGTTAATTGCTATGCAAACCATAGTAGCACGTTAGCTCAACTCGTGGAGCAACTCTCCGCAAAGACGCGCGTCGTTTTTACTCTTTTTGCTTCTCCCTATCAGCTTCCCAAATGGGGCCACGCGCTCAAAAAGGCGAAGGTTGTAGCCGTAGCCTATGAGTCGAACGACGAGGCTCTGCGCGCCGCAGTGGCTCGGTACTATAATATAGAGCCCGACGATTTGGAGATTTGCCGCCCACCTCGTGGCAAGAAAGAGGTGCAACCTGCTTCAAATGCGGAGGTAGTAAAACCCAATCGCACCTTTGCGTCGCTCGATAGTATTGTAGAGGATGCTCTTAGGCGAAAAGCCTTCCCCGGTTGCCAAGTTGTGGTGCTTCATAAGGGAGAGACCGTCTACAATCGCGCTTTTGGTACGCTAGATGGGTCGGCACGCTCCCCTCGCGTTACCGAGAATACACTCTTTGATATCGCCTCCGTAACCAAGGCTTTTGGTACTACGCCGGTGATTATGGATCTCGTGGGCAAAGGAAAAATAAAGCTGACAGATAGGGTAGAAAAGCATCTTCCGGAGATGGCAGATTCTCGTGTCGGCTCCATTTCCATCAAAGATCTATTGCTCCACCAAGCCGGGCTGATCCCTACCATCAACTTTTATCTCCAGCTCATTGAGCCAAGTAGCCTCACCACGGGTTCCTATTTTTCCTACGCTTACCGCCCGGATTGGGTACAGATTGACGAAAACATATGGGTAGACCCAAACGCCAAATGGCGTGATAACCTTGTACGTGATGAGAAGGGGAATGGATTTACCTTGCGCTTTGGGCGGCAGTTTATACACCAATCGTTTCGCGATACGGTACTGCAAAAAATCGCTCAAACACCCCTCAAGACGCCTGGGGTATATCGCTACTCCGATGTGAGTTTTATCCTACTAGGGCTCATTGCTGAGCGAGTATCGGGTTCTTCGCTTGATAGTTACCTTTCCCAATTGATAGCGAAGCCGATGCACCTAGAGCACTATACTTACATCCCTTTAGAGCATGGAGTGGATATACAAGAGATTGCTCCCACACAAGCCAAATGCCCTCTTAGAGGCGTTGTGCGTGGTAGTGTAGACGACGAGTCAGCTGCTGTATTAGGTGGGATAGCAGGCAATGCCGGGGTATTCGCCACCGCCACAGACCTTGCTCAAGTAGCAGAGATGATTCGCTGCAATGGCTCCTATCGGGGTAAAGAGATACTCCCTCACAAAGTGGTACAGCAGTTTGTTTCCACTCTGGGGAGGCAGGGGAGACGTTCTCTTGGCTTCGACCACAATACAAAAAATAACGCACAAATCCCCTCCAATGCCTCCGATGGCACCTTCGGCCATACCGGCTTTACGGGTTGCTCTGTATGGATAGATCCCAAACGAGAGATGGTGTGTGTATTCCTATCCAACCGCACCTATCCCACTCGCCTCAATAAGAAACTAATTTCGCTCAAGGTACGCCCTCGTTTACTAGAGGCTGCCATCAATGCCATCGATGCCCAAAGCATCCCTACCACATAGCATAGTAGATACCTATTTTCCCCTTTTAGATCAAGAAATAAGATGATCAACGGACACGGAGACGAACGCCTAAACGACGGCAAAAAGCCCTTCCTCAACTTTAGCAACACCGTATGGTACGGTGCGGATCATACGCTGCTTGGCGAGCATCTCTCCCGCTCGCTGGTAGATTGTATGAAACACTATCCCGAGTCGGATGCGGCTACGCTGCGTAAAATGATCGCTCGGCGTCATGGGCTTAACGAGGAATCTATCATCGTAACCAACGGCCCCACCCAAGCTATCTATTTGCTTGCAGAAGCCTTTGCCGAGAAGCGTATCTTGATTCCCTCTCCGGCCTTTGCCGAGTATGAGGATGCGGCTCGTCTGTACCGCTCGGAGGTGCGACTGATTGCAGGCAATACGCCTATCTCCGAATGGCCTTTGGATGAGGTGGACGTCTGCTATATAGCCACTCCCAATAACCCTGATGGGCATATTATATCGCATGCCGAGCTTATGCTCATCATCGATAAGTACCCCAAGGTCACCTTTATACTCGACCAGTGCTATGCCAATTACACGACGGTAAACAAGATAAAACCGAGCGATAGTAAGTCGCACCCCAACTTGATCTCCTTCTGGAGCTTCAGTCATGCCTATGGTATCCCGGGGCTGCGTATTGGCTATATTGTGGCTCCCAGTCAGTACTCGGAGGCGATTCGCAGGTTGGTAGTTCCCTGGTCTGTTAATAGCATTGCCATAGAGGCTGCCAAGTACATCCTCATTCATCCGGCGCAATTCACGCTCCCCATCCGCAAGTGGCAACGCTCCGCCCAAGAGCTCATGACTAAACTCAGTGCCTTTAACGAGATTGATGTACTCCCCAGCACTACTACGTTTTTCCTCATTAGACTGAAGAAAGGCACAGCGGCTGCACTCAAGGAGTATCTTGCCACGGAGCACAATATGCTCATACGGGATGCGAGTAATTTTGCAGGGCTAGACGCTAGCTACGCTCGTATCACCTCACTAGACGAGGCGAGCAACAACCAGCTAGTCGATGCTATTGCCCTCTGGCTGGAGCAACAAGCCTAAGGAATCCTTCTGGTGTGAGTCGCCTTCATGCTCATATCCACCCGCGCTATCGTACTTACCACAAGGGCGTACAACGATAAGTTTGCCATCGCACACCTCCTCACAGAAGAGGAGGGGATGGTAGCTTATAAGATACCCAAACCCTCTCCCTCCAATCGTCGCTCCTCGGATACGGCTCGGCTGCAGCGGATGGTACACCCGCTTTCCGAACTCTCCATTGTGGCAGATCATCGCCTCCAAAGAGGGCTGCAACAGATAGACGACGCTGAGTACTACCGGCTGAGTTTGAACCTCATGCTGTATGACCAAATTAAGGTAAATATTGCGTACTTCTTAGCCGAGGCTCTCTATCATATTTTGCGCAGTGCTCCCCCCGATCCCGAGGTGTATCGCTACATAAGCCGTAGTATAGAGACCCTAGAGGAGAGCGAGAAGAGCTGTGCCAACTTCCCCATCACCTTCCTATTTGGACTATTGGAACCCCTGGGAGTTCTCCCCCCTGATGTGTTGGAGCAGGAGCCTAAAGGTTACTTCGATCTAGTAGAAGCCTGCTATACGATGCATCCCCTGCGTAGTAGTCACGTCATTCCGATTCATGAGACAAAGGCTCTGCGTTACTTCCGCCGCATTAACTATCAAAATATGCACCTCTTCCGCTTTCGTCGGGAAGAGAGACAGCGAATCCTAACCTACCTTCTCGATTACCTTCGATTGCATTATGCCCCTATCGGGGAACTCAGCTCCCCCACCATCCTCTCTCTCCTCCACTCGTAAGACTCCCCCTAAGGTGGGGTACATAATATGGATAAGACAATGGACTACTATAATTGCTATAATCCTCTTTGCCCTCGGCGAGAGACCTGCATTCTGTGGCTCAACGCCCTTGAATGCGTAGAACGCGGAGAGAATCTGCTCTGCGTCATAAATCCTAAAATCCTAGAATCTGCCGGCGGCTACGATCATTGCCCCCTCTACTATGAGTACAAACTCAGACAATTCGCTCGGGGGTTGATTTGGACGTATCGGGAGCTAACTGTTGCCCAACTGGAGGACCTTCATTCCGCTCTCATTAGCCATTTCGGATATAGCACAATAGTCCGTATGCGCTGTGGTTATGAAGCTATTAGTCCGAAGGAACAAGTCACTATCGCTAGCATCTTTGAGGCATGGGCTCCAGGGGTCAAACCTCAATACAAGGGCTTCGAAGAGCATTATGTCAAGCCGCCGAGAGTTGAAGGTAGAGCAGCGCACAAACTTCTTGAATGAGTAGTCTATACTTTCCACACGTGGAAAGTTGCTTTTCCTCCTATGGAAAATTGTTTTTCCACGTTTGGAAAACTTATTTTCCAGCCGAGGAAAAAGGATAGGACTCCTGACGTTGATTGGGAATATACATACGATGTGAAATAAAAATTTAGGGGGTGATGTAAACTTTTTATCTTAACTTCGCCCTCAGTTAATAGCATGAAAGCAGATTAAACTATGAAGACAATTTTTGCTAGTGTATTCGCCGTTGTCGCACTAAGTATGCTTGTTGCATGTGGCTCGGGAAAGAACAAAGAGAATAATCAGGAGAAGGATTCTCTTGAAGTGGGAGTACCATCGTATAATTATACCAATTTCACCTCCTCGAATGTGATTGCTTATCAGGATAGTCTCCTCTTCTTCTATAATGTAGATGAGGATATGACTATCCCATTCCATCTCTTGGAGCCTGATGAGATCTTCAATTTTGTCTTCGATCCCGATGGCAAGACCCTATACTATACCGTGGTGCGTAATGGGATGCTTTGGTTACGTCAAGCAACCTTTGGAGGAGAGGAACCCCAACTTGAGGATTTGGTCAATCTCAATATTCCCAAGGAGTCCTCTATATCAGAAACCAGTCTGGAGCATAGTCGCCTAATGTACAAGGATGGCAAGCTAGTCATTCCTAATGGCTTCAGTTGGGAGGCCTACTGTTTCACCTCCTTCCGTGTCTATACCATTGCAAGTCGTAAGCTCCAGGATGCAGATTGGGATAAGTATGTCTCTCTTATGGGGCTAGGGGAAGAACGGAACTCCCACCTCTTTAGCACAAAGTCGGATCAATTGTATTACCGCAATGGCAGTAAACTCGTGTGTGTGACCGATAAACTCAATCTTGAAGAGCAGAAGGAAGAGGAATCAATCGAATATATGCAATACAGCATTAGTCCCGACCGTAGTAAGGTGGCTTTTGGAGCTATGTTAATGCTTGGCGACGTTGCCCATGGCCCGCTCTGCATTGCCAATGCCGATGGTTCACAGCAACAGATCCTTGTTGAAGACGGCGTTTCAGATGAGCAGCTGCCACTTTGGATTGGCAATCGCTTGTTCTTCATTGATGTGGATGATGAACTTACTTCTGAGAACGATGGGGACTGTAGAACTTCTCTATTCACCATCGATGCCTCGACCAATAAACGCACGCGTATGTTCGATAGAGTTAGACGTTTCGAAATCAAGCAACCTGCTAAGTAATCAAGATTTCATAATCATATAACACAAATGAATTCATACTTCAATTCTATGAAGCCAATCTTTTCTCTATTGCTGTTAGGAGTTGTACTATTGACGGCCTGCCAATCCTCAAAACGATCTGAAGGAGCAGCCCCTAACATCGATAGCTTGGAGCAAGCCCTTGCCCAATCGACCGATCCTCTAGAGCGTATTGACCTCAAACGGCAGATCGTAGACCTCACGATGGAAGCTGCAACGCCGGAAGAGCGATGCCGAATATTTGAGGAGTTCGCTACTCTAGTGGAAGAAGAGGTGGGTATGCTCAATCAGCGCGAGAGCGACTATCTAGAGCATTACTACGAGTATCGTTACGATGATGATGCCAATCCTATAGAGCCCCATGATTCTATTAAACAGAAAGAACAGGGCTACATACAGCGAGGACTACAGTTTGATGAGGTAGGAGAGGGGATTGTTTTGCTAGCTCCAGCCCCCACGTTGTTTGCCAAATACCTCAGTCAGCTACCCACCTACTATCAAGAGTACTGGCAGCTTTTAAGGGATAGTGAAAACATTGCTCCGGATGCTTGCCTCGTGTTAACTTGGCGTGAACTGGGGGATTTAATCGCGCGATACGAGGCCTATGCTAAGGCATATCCCGATCAGAAAGGTCTATTGGGTAGACTAGGAGATGACTATCAATCTTTTCAGATGTTTTATATGACAGGGACGGATAATACCTGTATTGCCGACAGATCGGGTTCTCTACTTCCAGAGCTTAGGAAAGAGTGGCAGCGGTTTATGAAGGCGTATCCCAATAGCCTAACCACTGTGCTCATCAAGGAATTCCTAAAACGAAAGGACTATAGGAATCTAAATGCCCTTCGAGATCGGGTGGAAAGAGTGCAGAAGACCTCAAACCATCCCTTGCTCTTGGCTTCATCATCCCTATAATTAAGATTACTATTGATTACTGTACATATTATGAAATGTAAGACTCTAAGCCTAGGCGTTGCCCTAGCATTTACCCTCTTATGCACGGCGTGCGGAGGACAGAAAAACGACCAAACAGGTTCAAGTGATAGTACTCAAATGGAGGCTATTCCTCTTCCTGAACTCGCAGAAGGGGAGGAAGTGGTTTTCGAGAATGACGATGTGCGTATTGTCGAGAGAGATATCTCTACAGACGCTAACCCCATGTGCAATAGCTTTGAGATCCAACCTAAGCACACCGGTATCGAAGGCTTCGAGATTTCGGGTAGTGTGCTGGATTTTGAGGGGGTAGCCGGTAACGTTTTAATCACTAGTGAAGGTACGGGCGTGGTGAGTACTCTTTGGTTACACGATATGACTACGGGGGAGGTTCTAGTACCGGTAGATATGGCATTCTTGTCCGGCACCCTAGAGATCCAAGGAGAGGATGCTGTTTCCTTTTATTCCGAAGAGGATAATCTCCCCAGAATCCAGTGGAATGAGAAAAAAGGGGTATGGGTGGATGCTAATGAAGTACCCGATTTCCTACGCAATGATCAGCTAAAGGACGCTCAGCAAGAGGTCAAAGAGCATCTCTTTGAGGGCCTCACACTAATGGCTTTGCAGAAAGTAAAGATCGACCTTAAGGAGCGTAAAGTATCTCAACTCCAAGAGTACAAATGGAGCTATATTGAGTAGAATAGATATAGCCTACTAGGGAGACTATGAAATGTAAGACACTAAGCCTAGGCATTGCCCTAGCATTCTCTCTCCTATGCACAGCGTGCGGAGGACAGAAAAACGACCAAGCAGGCTCAAGCGATAGTACTCAAATGGGGGCTATCGCCCTGCCTGAGCTAAAAGAAGGGGACGAGGTGGTTTTCGAAAACGATGACATGCGTATTGTCAAGGGCGAGACCATCGAGACAGAGGGTGGAGTCTACAATATCATTGAGGTACAACCCAAGCGTTCGGATATCAAGAACTTTAAGGTCGAAGGGACTGTGCTCAACTTCGAGGGAGTAGTGGGGCATACATTGCTCACGAGCGAAGGTGCGGATGTAGTGGGGGCACTCTATCTACACGACTTGACCACGGGCAAAGAGGTGATGCCTATTGACCTGCCTTTCGATTCTAGCTTAGGGGTTGAGGTTGTAGACGAGAATTCATTTTTCTTCTACACCAACGACTCCGAGTTCCCTACGATGAGTTGGAATGAGCGAAAAGGGGTGTGGGTAGATCAGAACGATGTCTACGACTTCCTCCGCAACAATCAGCTCAAGGAAATGCAAGAGAAGGTCAAAGAGTACATTTTCGACGGCTTCACTTTGAGAGCTCTACAGATGGTAGAGGTCAAGATCGATGATCGGTTGGTCAATCCACTTTCCGAGTACAAATGGAGCCCCATTGAGTAGCTCCCAAAAGTATAGCTTAAGTACATCAATCCTATGAAAAGACTTATTCTTATCATGCTCTGTTCCCTCTCGCTTTTTAGTCTAGAGGCGCAGAAAAATAACCAAGGAGCCAAGAAGATCAATATACGAGATATCTTCTTGATGCTCCCCGATAAGGCTGTAGATAATCGCTGGAGCGTAGAGGAGCGCAAAAAACTTCTCACACATGTTGGGGTACCCGCCGAAGGGCAGGAGTGGATAGAGCCCTATGTGGAGGTCTGCGACGAGCGCAATGGCTATCTGCGAGCTTACCTTTCCTATCCGGACCCTACGCTAGAGGTTTGCTATTGGAACCTCAAAGATGGGCGTAAGTTGGTCGGTGTCAATAACGCATTTGGGTATAGCGATCTCAAATTCTACATCTACGACCGAGGTCGCTTGCGTGAGGATAGATCGTTGGCTCCGAAGGTATCTGAGGTGAAGGTTGAGGATTTCTACGACCTATCGCAGCTCTCTCCTAAGCAACGAGCCACTTTGACCGATATCTTTAAACACCGTCTTGTCTTTCTTTTCAAATTGCCACAAAAGGGCACTTCAATAGAGATGTATGTCGGTGCAAGAGAGCAGGATGCGGAGTACGATACGATGTTTGACGATCTTGGTCTAGGGGATCTTGTTGATACCAAGTATGTTGTTTTTCGTTGGGTCAATGAGCAATGGGTCAAAGAGGCCAAGCGTATTCCTAGGGAGGACTAGGCTAGACACCTCTAGGACGATACAATAAGTTGGATACACAATAAGCATTAATAAAATCCATGAAACTAACCCGAATTTTATTGGCACTATTGTGCCTATTTGCCGGTGCATCTACCGGGTTCGCACAAGACATACCCGCAGTTTGCTATGTCTATAGGATTGGGGAAATCAATGTTGTCTTGTACTATGACGCAGAGCATCGTGAGCCTTTCGATGTGCATCTGGAGTATCCCGAAAACTTCACAGATACATTATTCTGTACCACTTTTGACAAGCAACGGGCTCGGTATGAGTTCAAGAGTAAACAGACCGATAGCTTTGCCACTCTCCCGGCTAGCTCTGAGAAGGACCCTCAGCAGCTAGAGCTCTCTCTCACGATCAAGGGTAAGCCCCGCAAGCTCCTGCTCGATAACTTTGAGAATACTCTCTTTGTTTATGTTTACGATGAGACAAAAGGGGATACCAACATCCGTAATGCACCCAAGGGTACTGTGGTGCATAAGCTAGATAAGGATGGCTCGCATATGCTCAATCTCGGCAATAATAAGGATGGATGGTGGCGTATCTGTGGCAATTTTGTTGCTTCCTATGGCGAAGTTTACGAGGGCGAATTGCCTATTCGTCAAGACGGAGAGAGCTGGATACACTACTCAGTCGTGGCCGTAGGCACACGTAACTATGGGGGGCAGACTCTCAAGCTTAGAGAGCAACCCTCCGGACAGGCTCGAGCTGTCTATTCATTCTCCGAAGAGACCACTCTGCGCCCTCTAGACAAGCGGGGTGAGTGGGTGAAAGTGCAGACTCTTGACAAAAAGCATCAGGGCTGGATAGAGGAAGAATGGCTCTGTGGCAATGCTCTTACCACCTGCCCATGAGCCTATTCGTGTAATAATACAAACTACTGAAGAAATCAAATATGAAGAAGGACATCTATTATCTTTTCATTGTGCTAGGGCTAAGTGCATGGCTGCCGGCACAGGCTCGACAGCTTAATGGCTCCACCGAAAACGCCCTCAGCCGAATGGCTTACGAGACAACAAACCTCTCTGAGCACACCTCCGACAAAGAGGGAAAAACGTCGGCCAACCCTACCTCTGCGGCTAAAACCTACTATGTGAGCGCCAACGGAAAGACTCGTGCCGATGGCTTGAGCAAAGAGTCGCCCCTAAAGGATTTGCAAAAAGCTATTGATCTCGCAGAGGATGGCTCGACCATCCTCGTGGCAGAAGGGAACTATTTGGGCAATATGGACCGAGGCTATATCGAGTGTGGACGCTTCGGTAATGGCGCAGACAACGGCAAGTTCCTCAAGTTCTATGGAGGCTACTCGTCGGACTTCTCAGAGCGTAACCCTCTTAAGTACATCACCAAGATTCAGCCCAATGAGAAGTCACCTCGCGTTCTCGGTTCGGCTCTCTTCCACATTACGGCACGCCGTGCTTATGGGGATAAAACCCCTGCCGGTGAAGTAGTGGTGGATGGTTTTACTTTCGATGGAGGGGAGCTTATCATCTACAACAAGGCGGACGTGAAAGACCCCCGCACGGGTACGCCTAATACAGAAGTGCTCACGGGGATGTTGGTACACCCCGATGGTAGCCCCATACAGCCCTCCGGCTTCTCCAAAGCCGATTGGCGTGCGCTGCACCTAACGGTAGAGGGGAAAGTGCGCGTCTCCAACTGTGTTTTTGTCAATTGTCGCTTCTTTGGGCTGCAAGCAGCCATGGGTGCCGGCCATATGGAGGTAAGTAACAATGTATTCGTGGCCAATCGCTATGCCGCTTGTGAGGTCTGGGGTACCCTATCCGCAGGGCGTGAGGGCGAAATTTCGTTGGACTTCCACCACAATACCGTGCTATTCACGTGGCCCATCACCAAGGAGTTTGAGTCGATGGGGCAGGGCTTCCGCTTCATGAATGGTATCCGCACCATCAATGTCTACAAGAATATATTCGGCTCCAATTCCCGCTGTGGTGTAGAGCGTTGTCGCTACGAGGCAAGGCAGGAGTATGAGAAGCTAAAGCAAAGCAATCTCTATGATAATTATTTCATTGGCAATAAGTATGACCTAGAGATCTGTACCAAGTCCAACCCCCTTAACGTGCCCGCCTCTCGTATTGAGGAAGCCGAAGAGATAGGACCCAAGTACGAAGGCAATAAGGAGATGCCCCTTGATAAACGATTTATCGGAGCCATTGATGCGGCCTACCTTAAGGGGTTCATGAGTCTCAAGATTGTATCTTCGGAGGACTACGACCGCAACTCTACTGCGAATCAGGTCAATCGCTACCTCGGACAAAATCAGCAGGCTACGCAGACTACCCGTGTGACCATGTTTGCCAATAAATACCCCTGGGAGAAAGCGCGCAAACTCTTTGGCGCAGTACCCAGGTATGGTGCCCAGATCCCCAAGAAATAACGCGATATAACACCCACGAAAAAGGCAGTGTGGAGGAGACCTCTGCACTGCCTTTCTTTTTCTTTGAGAGGGTGGGTTAGAGCTTAAACTCCGCCCATAGGGGATAGTGGTCGGATAGCATAAAGGAGAGTTTTTGCTTTGTCAGGCCTCTGTTTTTGAGTGCGGTAGCAACAAAGTCGTAGCTGCCTCCACGTACAAATTCCAGGGAGAGTTTGGGCTGGCCATTCAAGCCGTTGAACTACGCAATCTGATCGTAGAACTTTGTATCGTTGAAGATGGAGCGACTCACTTCTTTGCTTTGTAAACCCTCAGGAATGTATAGCCCCTCAGAGAGGAAGGTCTCAGCCAGTAGGTCTCCTCGTGCCTCAATGTTGAAGTCGCCAAGGATAATCAGATTTTGGTGATAGGCGTTGATGTCTTTCGCCCAAGACGACAACCATTGAGCAATCCCCTTGAGTTCTTTGACGCGGTCGCTCGGTTTCTTGCCGTAGAGCACGTGAAGTGTGACGAGAATAAAGGTCTGATGTTTAGATCAGAAGCTCACGGCATAAGGTGAGCGAACGAATTGCTCCTGCATTACGTTCTTGGATGCTCCGCTGCGCCATTCGTCCGGCACGACTAGCTCCCCTGCTAGCCCCGAGAGATTAACTCGCCGCGTATCGAATAGATAGGCCATGCGTTCGCCATTGCCGGCACTTCCTTGGTTTACGTCAGTTAGAATCATAGACCATTCGTCCCCTAGTATCTTGAGTGTGTCTCTCAAGGCTCTGATATTGGATTTGACTTCTTGTATAGCGATAACGTCGAATCGTCTTAGAATCTCGGCAATACAATGCACCGAATGAAGGTCACGCCGAGGGCTGTCGCCCTCTTTACTCATCCAGCTACGTGTTAGGTCGCCAAAGCCTCGGATATTCCATGTGGCGATGAGTAGGTTGCGGTCGAGTTGTTTGGGTGGAACCTTTTCGTCCAAGTCCCTAAGTAGCTCCTCAAGGTTCTCTTTTACTTCTTGAGGTTGTGGGTCTAATGCTTTCATAATCCTTTTATTTTGAGGTTGGTAGATGATTGCTCTTGTATGCCCTTACTATATCTAACGCAAATGTAAGGGATTGCAGCTAATAAACAATCCATAGAGCAGTTGCGCCTGTGGGGATTCTTGTTCAAAATGGGTGTTATGGTTGTGGCTAGCTTCGGGAGGGGCTTATGCGATGATTCAAGAGCTTATCCCAAGCCTTGCATTCCAACCCAAAAAGGGACAAAACCCTATTCTCTTCTTTCCCTTGGCTGATTTCCTCCTGGATTTGAGGCTGGAATTTTTTTATTTTTAGGCTGATAATGGGGGAACATTCTGCCTGATTTTTTTTCGAATTTAGGCCTAAATCCTACGAAATCTTAGGCACCATATTTTGCCCTCCCTCCAGAGAGCTCTCTTTCCATGCCCCTCGCCGCAGAATCTCCCCCGCCTCAAAGCCTTCCCCAATAGGAAGAACCGAATGCATCAATAGGATAGTTTGGAAAAGAATTTGAATCTATCAAGGAGTTGTGTTTTATTTTTATTCTTCCTATTTTTGTTGCTGAATTGAGGTGAATGATAGATTTTGTCCGCAATTTCGTTGTGCAAAAGATGCGCCCCTTGAGAGTGTCGCTTATCACTTTTAAGTGTCAAAGTATAGATCAAAAAAGAGATGAAATATTTTTGTATTCTTATTCTCGCATTCCTTTTTACCATACAAATGTCAGCGCAAGAGGGACGCTATGAATTGAAGGGCACCATCTCTACTAAAGATCAAATTGCTGTACCAGCGGCAACTATTACATTACGGCGAGATACTACAGAGCGTGCTTCTACAGGAGCCATCAGTCAGGCCGACGGGAGTTATGCCTTAGAAGTGGCAACTCCAGGAACCTATTTCGTAGAAATCCGTTGTATAGGTTACAAAACTTTGCGTCAAAGTCTCATAATAGACCAGCCCTTTACCCAGTATGATTTTGTGCTGTCGGAGAATGTTGAGGAACTTTCAGAGGTTGTAGTAATAGCCAAACATACTAGATTGAAACCCAATGGTACTATTCGAGTTGAGTTTAAGGGAAATCCTATTACTCGTGGGAAATCAATGGCAGAGGCGCTTCGCTTTGTGCAAGGAGTAGAAGTAAATGGAAATAACTTGTTTATAAATGGGAAAGAGGACAATCAGATTATACTAAATGGGCAAACTATTACATTGCAACAGCTGAATACTATTCCCACTTCTATGATTGATCATATTGATGTTATTCCTAATCCCGGAGTATCGATGGGGAGTAACATAAAAGGAGGAATAATTCTTGTTACACTGCGCGTACAGGAGGGCAGTCTAGGATCTATAAGTTTACCTCTCCAGTTTGACCGATTAGGCTTAGTAGATGTTATTCCGACGCTGTTTTTCCAGCATCAGAGAGGTAGTGTGACTTTTTACAATACGCTACGAGGAGGTGCTGGACGCTATACAACAAAGTATGAACGGCAAGATAAGTATATGGGCTCCTCGCCTCACACAATACAAACTATTACAGAAACTCAACAGAAAGATTATGCTGTCGTCGATAACTTCGGGGTGCAATACCAAATCAATGCCCAACATCGCATAGGTCTCTTCGGAGGCGTGAGCTATGATACCCCCAATAGCACAACGGAAGACAACGTTGTGGGAAAAGATAATACATTGAAGCAACGAAACAAATACCAATCGTTGAATCTGAATGGAGGCTTGAGCTATAATGCCCGAATCAACATTTTTGAAGGGGCGAATATATCTTCTACAATGAGTTATAGTCGAATGCAAAACAACTCAGAGAACCATTATATTTTGGATAAGGAAGATATTGCTCTAGCTGATAATAATACACATTACCTACAAATAAACCCTAGAGTCTCTGTACAATTTGCAGGTGCACATTCTTTTACTAGTGGCATTAACTATGCTTATGCTTTAGACCAAAATAGAACGGGAGGAATTGAAAATGAGAAATTAAAAGCACTCTCTAAGAGACAATTTTCAATATCAGGTTTCGATTTTGCGCCCTTTGTGGAGTATAGTAAAATGTTTGGCGAGAGGCTTTTTCTTCAGGCTGGGCTACATTATCAAAACACCGTAATGCAGTACCAAGATTTACTATTACCCGACCGCAGTTATAGGGTTTCCAATCGAGGTTTTTACCCTAATATTCTACTTCAATATATGATTAGCACAGAACGTAGCTCAGGTATTGCTCTTGCGTATCGACGCTTTTTTTCTTTGCCTAACTACGGCTACTATTCCCCTATAGCTACCTATCAGACAGAAAATCTATATAGTATTGGGAATCAAAAGTTGAAGCAAGAAACCTTTGATGAGGCAGAGCTAACCTATTACATCAATAGGGATTGGAATGTAACCTATCGAATGCGTTATGGAAGGGATATTGTGCAGATTATGACACATCTTGATGAGAGCCGTCCCAATCTATTTTACACCCAACCTGAGAATGTAGGCAGTCTTCTGTATCATTATCTTTCATTCTCGTTTAACAAGAGATTGTTCTCATTTTGGCACACTAACAACGTTCTCTACCTCCGTCACAATCAAGAAGAAATGCCCGAGCGCTCTGTTCGTAATTTTTTGCTCGGGGGGACATCCACACACCAATTCTCTCTATCTAATAATTGGGGCGTAACGGTGGCTTTTTCGGGACAGACGGCGCAACAGAAACTAGGGTATCACTTAGGAGCAACCTTTGCACTTGATGCAGGTTGCTATTTTTCCCTCCTTACTGATAAATTGCAGGTGAGTCTTTTGGCTAGTAATATAGTTTATGGGAGGGAGTCTCTTACCATTCAACACCCGAACGCAGAATTAGTACGTTATAATCTATCCCCACGTACTCGCCTGAAACTCACCCTCTCCTATGCATTCTCCCTGGGAGATCAAATCAAGAGAGCTCGTACCGAAAGTGCGGCGACAATCTCCCTTGACAAACCCATTTTGTGAAATATTTTCGATTAGATGATGCACTTCGAACAACAACGCGATGCAATAGACTGTGGACCATCATGTTTAGCGATGGTGGCTGAGCATTACGGACAGAAAGTCAATCGCAACCAATTGCGTGAGTGTTGTGCATTGGGTAAAGGTGGTGTATCTCTCCTTGGTATTCTTCTGTCGGGAGAGATAGGCTCCGAAGGGTACGCCCGTCTTTGTGAGTTGCTCCTGACTAATAAAACGCTAAAAAAATAAAGATATGAAACGTATATTGTCAATCTTAATCTTGGGGATTATGCTCTTCTCGTGTAGTCAAAGTGCTCCCACGGGTGGTCAGAAAGAAGCTAACAAAGAGCAACAAGATTCAACCAAAAACAATGAAGGGGAGAACAATGGGAATACAGAAGTCCCCAACACTCCACCTTGTGATGAATATATCTGTTCAGGGCATCAGATAAACCGCTACTATAAGATTAGCGATCTCTCTATCCGAGAGGATGCTCTCAAAAAAGATAATCATGGAAACTATCTTATGACTGTGGAGTTTGTTACTAAGAACTTCTATGGCTATAGAAAGCCGGTAACAGAAGTGAGCAAATTTGTACAGTGTGCCAATAAGTTTGGAGACAACGCTTCTAAAATGACTTTCCCAGATGACATAGATGAAGGCTTTGCCCTATCAGCCTTTGTGAAGAATGTGACAATCACTACTGCTGATGACTTTGATGCAACTCATCCGGCAGCCTCTTCCCTCTCAGACATTGTAGAGATTGAATATCTAACTGCCTATCCGAGTATCAAGCGTCACTATGACCCGACAAATTTAGACGGACTAATCGAACCAAATGTAGGCTACACTGATCCTCGATACGGCGTGCAGCGAATTAGCAAGATTCTTGATAAAGTATCACAAGAGGAGCTTGCGATGGTCTATTTAGAACCAGGCAATGCGGTGATAGAACCGAAAAATCCGCGAGACAAGAATACCCTCTATCGTATGCGATTCTCTAAAGCTCCGTCCAATAGCGTTCAGACAGTGACTATAACCCTTACAACGGACGAAGGAGTCTACACCGCAACGAAGAAGGTTGCTTTCTTGTAGGCTTACCTACCAAATACTTTTATCATTCTAGTAGGTCATGTAACCCTAAAATGAGATTATCGAATAAATCTTCGTTTCGAAATTTAGAGCTATAAGTCAGATTCTTCAAATGTAAAACGGAGATCTAAGTGTATTATTAGGTCTCCGCGTTGTCTCTTTCATTCTCTCTTTGGGAAGTCTTTAATCTCCCAAAGGAGTGTCTTGTTCCTGACCATGTTTGCCTATGATGTAGGGCTAGGGAGTGGAGCCTCCACAAATAAGGAACGAGAAAGAAGACTAGGATAATGTGCAGAAAAGTCAAAAAGAAAGGCGCTCATTACGAACGCCTTTTTGATCGCCTATATTTATGGGTTGCAATCAAGAATTGCTTGCTGATGTAGATTCTCTAGAGGATTCTATCAGCAAAGCACTGAGAGAGGGATAGGGCAGGCTTATGCACTCAAGAGCAAGCCGAAAGCTCAAAAGAAATACCGTATCACTCCCGATAAAGCGAGCTTAAGAGGGATAAGAATTCTTTCTCATCCTCTCCTTCTTCCTCAACGAGGCATTGCGTCATCCGTAGGTATGGACGCTTATGCCTTGTGCTGAGGGTAAGAAGTTGACTCCGTACCAGCAAATCTGGAGGCACAAGAACGAGAAAAAGAGTAACCAAAGTGCGGTCAATATCTTGCGAGGTCTACTCAGACGGTAGTGGATATAGAGTAGATACGAAAGCATCGTTACCGCAGCCCACGTCTCTTTGGGGTCCCAACTCCAGTAGTGCCCCCAGGCGAGTTTTGCCCAAAAGGCCCCCAAGAGAAGTCCGATCATCAAGAAGGCAAGCCCCGTGTAAGCCAATCCGTCCGAAATAGACATAAGGTGGAGGGCCTGACCCTCATCTCCCTTTTTCTTTTGCAACCACAGGGCATAGAAAGCCATCAGTAGCCCTGCTCCCAACATCCCATACGAAAACATATAGGAGATTACATGCGGTACGAAAAAGGGGCTCTCGAGAGCCGGCATCATACTCTTATTGTGAATCTCGGGGCGAACAAGGTTGATGATGATAAAGACAGAGGCTAAGATAGTGGAGAAGCCCAATATCCACTTGTAGTGCCAGCGTAAGTAAACAATAACTCCGGCCACCAAGGCGAAGAAAGAGTACCACAATCGGGTTTCGCCCATAGTACGCATCGGGGGACGCTCGAGAGAGTGCCACATGAGCCCTATATAGGTGCCGAATACTACAAATGCGAGTAGGAAAAGGGCGAGAGCGATACTCCGCTTATCTCGGAAAGCCATCCACGCTCCACATCCCGAGAGGAGTATGGTGGGGACGGCATAATAGATCATATCGTTCCAAGTTGTCATAGCTTTTTCTTTTCAGTGGGGGATGGAATGCGAGCGGGGCGAGGCAAAACAAAAAGAGATATGGCCCCAAGTAACATAAGGAGGAGACCTACATAGACTGCAGGTAACCAAGGGTCGCGCACAATCTCAAACACAGAAACGGTGCTCCACCTCCCCATCTTTTGATCGTAGCTGAGCTGATAGATGTGCCAGCCGTCGAACTTAATGGGCTTATTCACCGTGATCTCGTCCTTTACAAACTTGTCATTCGGGCTATAGATGGAGACCAGCGAGCGGAATTGCTTTGGCTCTGGATCGGGCATGACGATACTTATGCTGTCCGGTAGGGATAGTGCCCTGAAGGGGATAAGGTAGCTACCGGAGGTTACCCAGCCGCTCACCACTTGCCCCGTCTCTTGGTGGGTTGCACGCACTTCGATGCCATGTACTGCTCCCGTACTGCCGAACTCTACAAAATGCATACTATCCTGGGATACTACCGGAGCACTCAGGGGCAAATGTTGTAAGACCTCTATCTTCCATGCTTTGTAGGTGCCCGCAATGGGCGTCTTCTCTACAGAGAGTTGCCAGGGATGCCCTGCGGGAAGGGTTTCTCCACTGCGGCTGTCTATAATCATCAGCTTGGGCGGGTACTCTTCTAGTTCGAAGCGTTCCAATTCGATAGCGAGAGGGAGCTCATATAGTTCGGTAGAGAAATCTTTGGTTGCTCGCCACTCGGGACGGTTCTCGCTAGCATCTACCTGCATGCGGTATCTCTGCAAGTCGTGAGCCCCCAGTAGTCCCGCAAAGAGGGCAATGTAGAGCCCTAAGTGATTCAGAAGAAAGGCAATGTACCTACTCCAAGGCATGTTGCGTCGTCGCCCCCTTAGGATAAAGGTAAAGGTGGTGCCGCCCAGCACGACAAGGAGAAGGAGATAACTCGTGAGGAAATACCACGTAGAGAGCATATAACTGAAGCCCACGGCATGTATCGCCTCTTGCAGATTGGCTACATGGGGTGCAGCGAGTTCTATTTGTCGGGTAAGGCCCATGATGATGGAGAGGCCCATAAGTATCGCCATAGCAGCGATAGACATTTTGTATCCGGCTAGAAAGGTAGCTATCCTATTGCCTCGCCGTGCAAGGATGGCGAGTAGGAGAGAAAGGAGTAGAATCCCAACCCCTCCGATAATATTTAGAGGATAGGCAAACCCATGAAAAGGAATGGGGCCGAGGGTGAAGTGCAGTAGGATTCCAACGACCAGAATAGCCGATGCAACGACAAATGCTTCAACGAAGCTCCAGGGGTCTCTCCACATTGTATTTGTATATCTGTAAGCTGTCTTTCTTCGAAAATCGGAGCTTATAAGTGAGCCGGAAAGCCTTATCCCACATACAAGCTCCGTTGATAAGCAAAAAGAGTGGCCCCATACCCGAAGTACGAGGCCACCTCTATGGTTAGTTTTAGATGCGCTGTTTCTGTTTGGCTTGCTCTACCCACTTAGGTACTACAACATCGAGGAATTTCTTCTTATTGGCCTGAAGCTCTTCCGGATTAAGCCCGATATAACGCTGAGCCTTCTCTTTAGTGGAAATGTCCGGCATGGGCACATCGCCGGTAAAGCCAAGCTTGGCAAGCACTTTGGAGATGGCAAGTCTTGCTTGTAGGGCTCGCTCGAGACCATTGGAGAGAATCCGTGTAACCTCTTGGGGTGCGTGGAAGGAGGCTCCGTGAGAGGCAACGCCATAGTCCCAACGCCACTGTGCCTGACGTATGTAGCTCAAGACTGGTTTCATGGCAGCTTCTGTGGCACCCTTATCCCAAGCGAACTTAGCTTCTATGTGTGCTGCGGCAAGCTCTTTCTCAAGTTTGTTGCGAATCTCGTTGGCCATACGCTGGCGGTCGTAAACATTCTTACGGAGCACCTCTTCGCTTTCTCGGTGGCAAACTTGGCAAGTGCGATCAATATAGTTGAGCGGACTCTGTATGTGGTGATCGCTAAACTTCATGCCACCCTGGCTCATATAAGGCATGTGACAATCGGCACAAGCTACACCTCTCTGGGCATGTATGCCGAGTTGTGCGATCTCAAAGTCGGGATGCTGAGCCTTGAGGATAGGCGTTTTGCTGATGGCATGGATGTAGTCGTAGTAGTCCATTTCGTCGTAGTACTTCTCTACATCTTCCATAGAAGTGCCCTTATCCCAAGGGAATGTGAGGTATTTATTCTCTTTACGGAAGTAGTATTCTACGTGGCACTGCGCACAGACCAAAGAGCGCATCTCCTGATGAGTTGCCTTGGTAATGTCTTTCCCCATTCTCCCAAAAGCCTCGATGAGAGCGGGGCGAGAGATACGGAGATCCATTGTTTCGGTATCATGGCAGTCTGCGCATCCGATGGGATTGACAATCTCGCTACCCATGGCACTCCACTTTTGGTTGTAGAAGGCTTCTACTCCCATTGCCTGCATCATTCTGGGAACATCCGGGCTTTTGCAAGCCCAACAGGTCGCAGGTTGTATATCATCCATCCCATCTACACCCGGTGAGCCTGTGCGTAGCGTGTGCAGCATATCTTGTATGGCATAGTAATGACCGCGAGGCGCACTATAGTCTTTCGAAAAGGCGTATCCGGCCCAGAATATTACCATCTCGGGGCGTTGCGCCAAGACATCAACGGGTTTATTGCCATTAAACTCCGAAGAAAAAGAGGTGTCTGCTGTCTGTAGCCAGGTCTCATATTCTTTGGGATAGTTGGATTGAAAAATCGCGTTTCGGGCCTCCTGTGGAGCGATCTCTACCTTTTTATTGGCAAAGATAGAGGCAACCTCTGCACGGCGTTGCATAATAGACGAGGCCAAAAGACCTAGACAAAAAACTACTACCATAGTAGCTACAAACAGCGCCCAGCCCTGCCATCTCTTCAGCTTTCTTTTTTCTTTCATAGGAGTCTCTTTTTTATTCTAACCATACTATCATTATCTCTTTTCTTTCCCCGCCTTTAGCTGGTCTCTAAGCCAATCCGGAACGGGAGACTTGGGATACGGCACAATAGCACCGGGAGTAGACGATAGACTATTCTTGCCACCATGGGGCACGTCTCTATGACAATCCCAGCAGGCTCGTCCCTCTCCGTGAGTAAGTTGCTTGTGTGTCATTTTTCCTGTCTTCACAAACTCCTGATTCAGTTGGGAGTGGCAGCGAACACAATTGTCGTATATCACCTCTTGGCTTGCCGTAATAGCCTGCATCGCCTGAGGCTCCTTTCTCATCGTGAATATATAGGAGTGCCTCAAGCCGTCTTTGGCTTTGAAAAAGTATTTGTTCAGGATATTATTGTGGGGTACATGGCAATCGTTGCACGTCGCCACCATCTTATGAGACGAGTGCTGCCACGTTGCATAGTAGGGACCCATCACGTGACAATTGACGCAAACCTTAGGATCATCCGAAAGGTAGCTGTAGGCTTTAGACACATATACGAGGTAGGCTCCCAACCCAAATATGATGCCGGTCAAGAGCACCGCCCCCACTTGAGCGCCATAAGAGGGGAGCAAACGCCGCTTCAGAGAGCTTATGCGGGAAGAAAAAGAATGGAACCGTTTGTTGCACATAAGCCATTATTTTTGAATCCTACAATATAGTGGTGACCTACGCTTTGGTTATCCTCCAAATAGGTTCACATCACTTAGCGCAACAAAAATACGCACTGGTGATCTAATTTCCAACTAAAATTCCTCCGAGTTGACTGTGCAGATTACAGTATCAAGTGTAATGGTATTAAAAAGTAGAGGCTGATGCCTGTTTCTACGTTGCGGTAAGCCTTCCTAATGAGTACAATTAGAATCGTATTATAAATGAGACGATAAGCACTATTTGTGCCAATCTTTGGAGTGATATTGCAATTGGGGATCAACGACTCCCCAAAATTGTGCAGATTTAAAATAACCGTCGAGTTTTGCTTGACGGATAGCGGTGGTTATAAGTCCTATCGTTATAATCGTTTAGGTGGTACTTGACGATTATTGATAGGAAACGCTTGATGCTTCGGCTAAAGGCGTGAAGTGGACGCATTGGGAGTCTCGGGAGTTCCCTCTTTTCAATTCCATAGAACAGTTCCAATGTAGCAAACATGATGAGATCCTCTTTGTTTGCTACTCGCCATCGTGGCTGAAGTCCAGTTTAATTTTTGTGCGCGAATACATAGGTAAGAACATGTATCATACATGTTCTCACCTTGCTATATTACGGAGTCTATTGGTTATCCACGAATTCAATTTTTTTGTTCGATTCGTCGATCTTTTTTTGTAGCTTGGCAATTTTCTTTTCCATCTTAGCTAAAGTCTTTTGGCTACTCTCTAACTTCTTATTGATGGACTTGACCTTCTTCAATTTTTTGATCGTACTATCCGCATCCTTTACTGTGTTTGACGCGTTCGCTGTATTGAATTCAGCGGTGGCAGCATCAGCTTCTGAGTTGATATCAGATACTTTCTTTTTAAGTTCAATATTGGTGCTTTTCTCCTTTTCGTACTCCAATTGTAGCTTATTCAGTTCTGTTGTAAGCTTGAGAAGCTTTTGCTGTTCCTTTAGCTTGTCTATTTTAGTATTATTCTGTGCAAAGCCTGCAACTGCAGACAGGAGCATTATAGCTATTAAAAATAATCTCTTCATATATAACTAACTTACTTTCTTACGACAAAGATATGCAATAGAATACTTATTGCTAAGACTTGCCCCATGAATTAGATTTGTTTATACTTGGTTTATTTCTACAAAGAAACGGGAGGTGTTATTCTAGATTGACCAGGATTGTTTTGTGCGGAGTCGTTTGTAGACATGATTTCGAAAGCAAATCAAGTTGTCTGTATAATACATTTCTTCGAATCTCTCCAGAGGCTTGTACTAGTCGCCATTCTAATAGTTTCTGCGATGAAAGAATAGGACTTACCTTGCTTCTGAGAAGTCAATCAATTGAGTGTCTTTGCGCTCGGCTCAAATGGGGTGTGTTTTTTATAGTACTATGTGGAGCAGAATATGACCGAAAGATGATTGTCAAACCTTATTCGAAGAACTATGGATCTTAAAGAAGAAATTTTAGCTCACACCAATAGAGGATTGGAAGTTTTCTACTTCTATATGCCGATTGACTTTTTCCGAAACGCAATTTCTGCAACCCTTTGTATAATGGCACAATATTATTTAGGACAGCATTGGATAAAACCCGGCATAAAATCTAGGAAGTAAGTATTTGTTGTCTTTGATTTAGTTTAAAAGAGAGACTATCTATAAGCTAGATAGTCTCTCTCTCTTTCGGGTTGTTGGTATCACTCGTCTTTTTTCAAACGTTTGATAGTGTCTGTGAATAAGATAGTTGTATGAAATCAGGATACTACCCCAGGGGTTAGGTTTGCCTTTGGGCTATGAAGAGTCTCGGTTTAGGCCTTGAACGACTCCAGAATGCGCTCTACGGCTAGCTCTGCACTGATAATCGCCATGGGAAGCCCTGCTCCTGGGATAGTAGAAGCGCCTACGTAGAAGAGGTTTTCTAATTTTTCGTCGAAGTTTGCCGGTCTGAATCCTCCGATCTGCATCATCTTGTGTGATAGCCCCAGTCCACTCCCCTTGTAGAGGTTAAACTGTGCCTCCCACTCCCGTGGCGTATATATGGTTCGGGAGAGTATCTTGGGGCGTATATCTACCCCAATACGCTCGGAGAAGTCGGCTAGGATACTATCAACGATCTCATCCCTATCACTCCAGTCGGTTTTATACTGTAGGTTTGGAACGGGGCATACGAAGAATAGGCTCTCGCATCCCTCGGGGGCGCAACCGGGGTTACATTTGGAGAGGGCATTGACGTAGTAGTAGGGCTTCTGTAGCGTGTCGGGGCTCTTGAGTACATTGAGGGCATACTCCTCGTAGTTTGTACCTAGGTAGTAGTTGTGCAGGTTCAGCTGAGGGAGCTTCTCGCCGACCCCGATGTAGCAGGTGAGGTAGCCCATGGTCCTCTCCATGCGATTGAGATGCTCCTCATCGTACTTCTTCCTTCGCAGGACGCGTCCTCTGAATAGTGCTGCATCGGCATTTGAGAGGAAGATCTCCCCTGCATATTTCCGTCCTTGTCGGTCAATTACTGCCGAGATTTTTTGTCCCTCTCGCACTACGTCTACGATCTCGGCATTGTAGTGAAATTTTGCTCCACATCGCACAAGCTCCTCTACGATACTCTCTACGATGGTGTACATCCCTCCTGCTACATTGTAGTAACCATCGTGTTGGAACTCTGTGTACGAGAGCAGGCTATACACAGCCATCGTATCGAAGGGTGTGCGACCAAGGAAGAAGGCTACTAGAGAGATGATCTGCCGTACCTCGGAGGAGGAGAAGTAACCATGCACATGCTCCCAAAAGGTTTTGAAGAGGACGGGCAGATGCCTAGGATTGACCCGAATAAGTGCAGAGATATAGTCAAAGAGGTTGTCGAAATTGTTTCTAATCACAATGTCGAAGGTATCCTCGAAGAGTCTTTTGGACTTGGCCAGATACACCTTCATCTTGTGTTCGAAGTCAGGCTCTAAGTCTCGAAATTGCTCGGCGAGACGCCCGAGATCCTTATACAGGTGGTAGGTCTTGGTGCTACCCTTGAAGTTTACGGAGTAGAGAGGGTCGAGGGAGACGAATTCGAATGGTAGCTCGATGCCGCAGCGTTGCATGAATTCCTCAAAGACATAGGACATGCTGAAAAAGCTAGGCCCTGTATCGAAGGTAAAGCCATCTTTTTTGATCTGATTGAGCCTCCCTCCTGGTCGATCATTTTTTTCGATGAACTCGACTTCATACCCCTTCTTGATGAGGAGTAGTCCACTGGCTAGGCCTCCGAGGCCTGTACCGATGATCGTTACTTTCTTTTTCATCGTAGCTCCTTTTTCTTGAGGTTTGTATATAGTTCGTCTCTTACCCATTTGAACTGTGGTTCGGCATTCAAGGCCTTTCGATAATAGAGCTCAGCCTTTTGTGGGTTATCGAGTTCTTCATAGGTTAGCCCGATCTGCGCCCAGAGCAATAGGAGATTCCAATCTCGGACTATCCCATCTTTGAGCAAGAATTGCTCCGCCTTGAGGTAGTACTTGAGGGCTTCTTCTTTTGAACCTCCAAATATAGGTGGCTTGTAGAACTCGATATTGCCCAGCTGTAAATAGCCCAACCAGCCTTTAGGGTCCGCTTCGACAGATTGCTCTGCCTCTCTAGTGCTCTTGGGGCCAAGGAACGGCGCTTTGACCTTGTTGAGTCTGATTTCGAAGCCATAGTACGCTGAGCGGTATGCCGAGCGTATGCCTCGAGCCTGCTCGCTTGTGAGCCTTGAGAGTCGAGCATCGTATCGCTCCAGGTACGTTCTTGCCTCCTGTTTCTTCTTCTGGCTAAGACCCCAGCCGATGTAGCCGTACTCGTAGTTGAGGAGCTCAAGCTCTTGTTCTAGAGTCTTATTGGCCTTGGCATGTAGGTTGTCTATGACCGTACGCCAAAGTTGCATGTCTGCACTGATATAGGCCTTATAAATAAATTCCTTGGGGGACATGGCCCAAGACGAGAAGCCCGTTAGGAGCAGGCTTACTAAAAGGATTGTTCGTTTGATTTTAATCATATCGTTGCATTATTTTTGATTGATTGCCCCTTCCAAGTGAAGCCCTGCCTCCGCTGGCTATTCACCCAAGACTTGATGATGAATAGCCCGAGGAGGATTTGCTGTGCTGGGGCGAGTACGATGTTGTGGACGATGCTCTGGTTAGAGCAGATCGAGACGAAGACCCTGATCGCAAGTTCCGTCAGGAGGTAGGGGAGTAGTAGCTCAGATCTGCCGAGCCAAACGGCTAACCAGCCCATAGAGGTCAGGCTCCAGTAGAGTAGGGCTAGGATATAGGATCCCCCAAGCATCAGGGTAATGTTTTTGGCGAAGCCCTCGATGGCTGCGCTTAGGCTGTCGTACATCCTGCATTCGATTAGCTTGGTCGAGCTCATGCAGGAGATCCTATACCCCTTCCTCTTGAACTCTCGGGCGATTGCTATATCCTCTGCCCTGCTGTGCCTAAACCGATCGTGAGGCTGGAGGACTCGATAGACTGCTCCATTGAAGAGCATACATTGTCCATTGGCTGCCGAGAGAGAGGAGAAACCAACCCGCCTAACCGAGGGGAGTAGGAGGAGCGAGAGTAGGATGAGGTGCATATTGGGTACAGAGACCCGCTCTGCCCAAGTTTGCATCCTCTGTCTCGGGAAAAGAGAGAGGAGGCCCAACCGATGGGTCGTAGCATAGCTGAGTGCGCGCTCTATGAATGCAGGGGTAAGTCTAACATCGGCATCAAGGAAGAGCAGATACTCTCCCCGTGCTTCTCTAGAGAGTAGATGGCAGGCATGGTTCTTTCCCAACCAACCCGAGGGTGGGCCAGAGGAGTAGATGAGGCGGATGCGGCTATCACGTTGCATCCAAGTCTCAACTAGCTCGGCGGTGGAGTCTTCAGAGGCATCATCACAAACGATGATCTCTATGAGGCACTCGCTCTTGACGTGAGTCAGGTCAGAGAGTAGAGCCTCGATATTATTCGCCTCATTGCGAGCTGGGATCAGGACAGAGAGGCTAGGCAGGGATTCTCTGCCCCTAGGCTGAGGTAGTCGCTCTTGTAAAAGGAGATTTAGAGTGGCTATCACGAGTCTCAAGATCCCGAAGCCTACGACAATGTATGCCAGAGTAGTCATCATCATAGCTACATCCTATTGATCTGAGTTGAGAGGCAGGACTGATAGAAGGCATTGTAGCCCTCCTCTAGGGCCTCTAGCTTCATCGCGCCTTGATATTCCTCTATGTAGGTACTTAGACTAGGGCGAGGATGATCCCAGTAGTCGATCATATTCGCCGAGAGGATGAGGTGTAGCTTCCCCTCTCTGCCCCCAATGAGTCGCCCAAGACCTCGCTGGAAGTGGAAGTCTGAGTTGTAGAGCGAGTGGAGCTGTCCCTGGGGGTAGATCAAGACCATATTGGAGGGTTCCTCTAGCAGGCTCGAGGCATAGGAGAGGCTTTGCAGGGCCTCGCGACTACTCTTGCGTATAGAAAAAGCCCCTGTTTGGTTGAAGAATCGGTACTTGAGGAGTTGGTCCTCCTGCATCATGAAGTAGAACTTCCGATGCAATACCTTCAGCATAAGATGCATTGCCCAAAAGCCATCCCACCAGCCGATATGGTTGGCTATCAGGAGGACAGGTAGACCTCGATCCTCAAAGTCTCCAAAGATCTGTACTGAGTGAAACCGTCTTTTGAGCAGGTACTCCGTATAGTCTTGGAAAAATGGATAGATGAATCTATGGTGATTGGCAGTGAGCATCGGGCTATAGAGCAAGTATGATGGAGAAGAATAAAATCTGTATCAAGAAGATGAAAGGGGCTATTCTATTACGGAAATCGATTCGTAACCAATACCTCACAGCATGGAATAGGGCAGCGAGAGCCCCCCAAACAACATAGTTTTGCAAGGGAATACTCCCCCCCTCCCACGACCACATTTGCATCATCGGGGCGACCTGTTCCATGATGATATCATATCCCAGCATTAATAATGTAGGTATGACAATCGTCGTGATTATACCTCGACCTAGAGGAGCCTGTATCGCTGCTGTTGCATAGACTAGGAATATCCAGTTGATGCCGATGAGTAGCGGTGTTCCACCAATTTTCGGTCCTAAACTTGTGCCATAGCTGTATTCTCCGAAGATGACCCCAGTGGCGACTCCGAGGACCTCGACACAGAAGCTTACGACGGCCACCGAGAGCATGTAGATCAGAGCCTTGATCTGCTTGGGGCTACGGTCATAGACGGAGAGGATGACTAGAGAAGATAGCAGTACCAGAGGGGTTAGAGAGGTGTATAGCTCTCTCGTCTCCTCTCGGGCAAGACCGAATGCCCCATAGGTGTAGAAGACCATCACTAGGACAACAATTACCCAGTCTATCCATTTAAGCCGATACTCCTTCATATTTGTAAAGATGCTGTTTCGCTTGTTCGAAGATTATTCTAAACCATGGGGTGTAGCTCTCGGGCTGTGCTGCGAGCTCTTCCTCTAGTGCCCTCATGTCAATATACCTCCAGTCCATGACCTCCTCTGGGTTGGGGACCGGTTTTATGGGAGTAGTGTAGACGAATACGCTGTCGTACTCGTGCTCGATAAGTCTGTTGTCTAACTCGGCTCTGTAGGTGAAATCGAAGAGATGTCTGAGTCCATCGAAGGTAATGTCCATACCCATCTCCTCAAACATCCGTCGGCGTGCAGCCTCTCGAGGCTCTTCGTTTACGAAGGGATGGGTGCAACAGGCATTGGTCCAGAGGCCCCCTGCGTGATATTTGTCTAGGGCCCTTCGGTGCAGAAGCCACCGCCCCTCGGGGTCGAAGACGAGTACCGATACAGCTCGGTGCATGATACCTCTGCGGTGCGCCTCGATCTTCTCCATCTCTCCGATGGGGTTATTGTCTGCATCGACCAGGAGGACGATGTTCTCTTTGGGGTACATGGGTTATAGTCGATTAAATTTGTTTTTGAGTACTGCCGTCAGCAAGATGAGCATCTTTTGGACATCTTCTACTCGTACCCGTCTCGAGATCAGGCTCGGGGCAGGTGTCTTTTGGATGATGTGTAGCAACTGCCGATAGTAGCGATAGGCTACGTAGACGGGGAGGCGAGATTCTCGAGGGAGCTGTCGGATCCCCTCGTAGGCCTCGCAGAAGTCTTGGCTGATCTCTCGGATGAGACTATTCTTGGCCTCCTCATTGAAACTCTCTAGGCCGACCCCAGGGAAGTATAGCCTGCCGAGTAGCACATAGTCCTCTCGGAGGTCTCTCAAGAAATTAACCTTTTGGAATGCCGATCCGAGGCGCATGGCAGGCTGTTTGAGTCGCTCGAATAGAGCTTCATCTGCTCGACAGAATACCTTCAGACACATCAGCCCCACGACATCGGCAGAGCCGTAGATATAGCTGGCGATCTCCTCCTCTGTCTCGTAGGACTTTTTCTCGAGGTCACACTTCATGCTCGCCAAGAAGGAGCGTATGTATTCGTCTGGGATGTTGTATTGCTTGACCGTCCACTGGAAGGAGTATAGGATCGGATTGGTACTGATGCCCATTCGGTAGGCCTCGTCATAGTCTCGCTCGAAGTCTCTTAGGAGCTTCTCCCGATCGTGTTCGTGAAACGAATCGACGATCTCATCGGCAATACGGACGAAGCCATAGAGGCTGTGGATCGCATCACGTATGTCCTCAGGGAGCATATCTGTAGCCGCGTAGAACGAGGTGCTGTACTCTTGGGTGATCGTCTTGCTTGTTTTGAACGAGCAGGATCGGTATAGCTTATATCTCTCATTAGTATTGGACATACTCTACTATATTTGTTGCATACCGTTCAATTTCTAGGCTCGTTTGTGGACCCACCTGAACATTGCTTTAGACAACCAAGGATATGAATTTTTATTAGAACTACGTGAGCTTGGGATAAAATACTCTTATAAGAGTGTTTTGGGCAGGGTTGTATGCATTCATGTTGCTCCAGGAGTTTCGGCTTGTACCATTTCGTAATCGGTAAGGAGGATCCGATTTTGGCCCGCTTTGCCTGATTCGGCTCTTTTTTAGGAGCTGTTTTCGCAAATATTGCAGGCACTTTATGCGGAAGTTTCTGCTTAGCCGTGAGCCCTGCAAGTGTAGAGAGACCATAGTAGATGATGTTTTTCTCTACATTGTTCAGGTTTTTTGACTTTTTTCTACCAACTCTTTGGCAGTAACAGATTCTATTTCGGCATCAGACAGTCGGTTGTTGAATTTATTCTTTGCACCATACAGAGCGTAGTAAGTCAGTGCTTGCATAATGGTAGCACGGTTGACTTTGGCGTCGGTACGCAATTGGGTGAGGCGAGTTTTGAGAGCTTCCAGAGCCTCGTTTTCGGTTTGACGTTGAGTACCAAGTCTTCGTAAAGTTTTACGGCTGCCTCAAAGTCGTCTGCAAGGTCTTACTTGGCGAATACGCTTTGTGTCGCCTTGTTTTTTAGTAGTATCGGAGTGGAGTATAAAGAAAATGCCCTAATGAGCTATGGCATTTCTCGAAATATCCGCTCCGCCTGTGCGCCTTGAGTTCTGTGTCTCTAAGCATTCGTTGAATGCTTACTGGCTTTGTTTCTAAATTCTCCCTTTGAGAACTTGCAAGCTGTGAGCTCTGCCATAGTCCAGAAACAAAGCCGAACCATCTATTTTCTTCCTTTGGATTAGCTGATGAATATTAGGTTAGAATTGCGTGCTTTTGCATTATCGGCGAAGCCCTCGTTTACGTGGAGGTAGAGCCTGTTTTTGCTCCTTTCGTTCGGCAGAGAGCCTCTCTTTTAAGTCTTTGTGCGGAGCATAGAGACGGCTCATGTCTTTGACCTCGATGCCAGTCTCCTGAAGGTACTGCAAAGCCTCTCTTCCTGCATTGATGGCTATGATGATGCGGTCAGCCTCTGTAAAGCAGTGACGAATAGCCTTGAGTTGCTTGAGGTCTGCCGAGTCATCGTGGTATTGGCTTTCACTTCATCTGTCGGTATGTACGGACAGTCGCAGCAGAGTAGGCAGAGCTAAGCTTGGCAAGGAGATCGCCATATCCTGACCGAAGGCCTCCTGTAAGGCTTTGTGACGCACTTCATCAGTGAGTTCTTGATAAGCCTGTTTACGCATACTGAACGTTATAATCGACGTCCAGCTTCGGTAAGCAAATGCCTTCGTATTCTGATAACCTGAAAGCGAATGGCAGAAAAGCCTTCGAGCGAATGATGGCAGGGGCAACGATGTTTCGCTCGGGCAGCGTGTTGTCTTTCGTGATTTGCAGAACGGTCTCTGCCTTGTTGTTGAGTTCGGTCCCGATGTGCCCTCGCGCGTTGTCGTCGCCTTTGTTGAGGTGGAGCTCGGTCTGAATATGGATATTCTGCTCGCTTGTCCACTGCTTCAGGTCTCCTACCAACATGATTGCTTCTGTTGGGTTATTGATGTCGAGCGAGAAATCATCACCCAATAAAGCACAGGGCTTATCATACGTGATAACGGAATCTTGGCACTGGCTATCTGCTCCTGAAGCTGGTCTTGTGCTCCTCCCTCCGAAGCATCCCTACTATGGTAAAAAGGGCTACGACCATTGTACAACCAAGCTAGCAGGCAACCTTGATCCCGACGAGGAGTGCGAAATACTCCGTAATCTAATGCCAAAAGAGCAGAGCAAAGACGATAGAAAAACTGGCAAGATTGACACAAAGAAGTAGAAAAGGTTGTGGATACTCTTTGTGGAGAGGATAAAAAAAGAACAATAAACCAACCCGTACTAGTAGCTCCTATGCCACTAATGTTATTGAGTATTGTCGCAACAGGGGATGAATACTTTCCGAGACGGACGGATGCGTTAATATATACGTCAGTGAGAATTGAGTCTTGCACGAAATGATATCAACAAAGCCATCTCGTCTATATCCTCAAGACTTTGATTTGCTGGTAGACACAATAAGAATGGTAAAGTATTCTTTGACTCCAAACACCAAAACATCGTTTTTGCAACACCTGCAAAAGGAAATCAATGGATGATTTTGTATTCAGCACACCTTCTATGTGAAGAAATACGCGGAGGGCAACAGACTCGTGATAGGAGGTGTGATAAGAGAGAAAACCTTGATGATCTGATTTTAATCAAATAAGGAAGGAGAAGACAATAGGGCAGGAATCGAACCTGCGATACGGTGACCTATTGAGAGGATGACCCCTCAAGCCAAATTTATTTGGCTAACATCCTCCGAACCATGAAGATTGGGTAATCTCTTCGCATAGAATACTAAAGCTACACAAAGGAATCTTCGCACAGTGTTACCATAGAACTCTGTGCTGTCAAAGTCTTTAAGAAAAGATGGTATTTACTGGCGAATATATTTTGATAAGTGTCTGGAATATAGCAGATTATAGCTCGTGCTAGGGGTATGGAAAAGATGGTCATCCAGCCCAAGAAGACAGCCTACTAACTGCTGAAAAAACACTAATCAAGGACTGGCCATCAGCAATTGGCTCCAAAGAAACGGCGTTACTCTTCGGACACGATGAACGTGGAGGCCCAGGTTAAATATCTTGGAGGATAGTCTTCTATTTATTCCCAAGAGTTTGCACCCAGCATCATTTGGCTATAGAGAATTATTCCTATATTTACGATATCATATACACAGCAAGAAAACTATGCAACAGAAGGAAGAAAGCAACCTACAGAATTCACTCTATAAGTGGGCAGAACGTGTAGTCGGTGTGTACAATCCCATCGCTCAAAAAGAAGGTGTGAACTATTACACACAGTCTAATCTAAGTCTGCTCCATTCTTCTCCTGAGCTTCTATTACTTGGAATTAACCCAGGATCGGAAGGAGGTGATGGGAAAGAACACACTGCGGAAGAGTTTCTCCTGGGGAATCCAGCATACCACGAAAAAGACTCGTGGCCGATGTGGCAAAGACTATGTCGCCTGTTTACTCAAGGGAATATGCTGGATATGCTTCAAGATGAGGAATCTCTTGTGTGGAGCAATGTCTTTCATTTTAATTCTAAAAAAGAAAGCGGACTAACCAACCCCATGAAAGCCCCCGAGGTGGTGCAACTGACACGGATTTTAATCCAAAAACTCCAACCTCAGAGGGTATTATGTCTCGGTGGAGCGAACTGCCTCTATCAGCTTTTCCCCAAGCATGAGACTACTTTAGAAGCTCTGATTCCAGGCGTCCTGTGGTATACAAAACTCGGCTCTACTCCTATCTACGGCATACCTCATACGAGCAGTTACTATACCAATGAGCAAACAGATCTTTTAGGTAAGGTCTTAGCATTCCTATTCAATGCTTCTGAGGCTGAGCATACTGCAGAGGCAATTGAGTCTAAATTCTCTCTTGAGCTCCGAGCCTATTGGGAGCGTCTGAAAGGAAGTCGCGCAAAAATCTTTCTCCTGGAAGTTGGGCGTATAGTCAAAGAGGAGATAGCTTTAGCGTCATCTAACGATAAAAAACTGATTTACCTCAACGATTACCTTCAAGTGCGCATTGCAGAAACGAAAGATTGCTCGTTGAATATCAGCTATCGAAGCAACTATAACAAAAGTTGCCCTTTCAAGGATGAAGTTGTAGCGTGCTTGGAGCAGAGGGAGGCTTGGAATAAGAGAAAGTATGTTCCATTTAGGAATCTTGGTACTCCTGCGAATATTCACCGTCTTAGGCTGGATCCAGACCTCAAGACCTATATCTCCAAAGAAAACGGAGCATATGAACTTGCTCAACTAATCAGGCAAGAGTTAGAAAGCTTGGCAGATGCCCTTGATGAAATATTCAAGGATTAACCTTATATAAATGGCAATTAGGGAATAGAACCAAGCGTTTTATTTTCTAATTTTTATTTGATTAGTTGAATCTCCCTGCTTAGATGCCGTATTTCCGGATAAAGCTCCTGACGGTGTTGCTCGGTCTCATCCATATACTTCCAAGCTTGTTCCTTGATTTGCGTAGGTATGCCGTAGAGGGCTTCGGCAATACCTTCGGTGATGCAACCAATGGTGTCACTATCTCCACCAATGCCGATAGCATTGCGAATCGCATCCTCAAAGTCCTTAGCCTTGAGCGCGCAAATGATAGCTTGCGGCACACTATCTTGACAAATATCACTATCATCTTTCCCATCGGTGCCTTGCCACGAATAGCGCCGCTGCAGTTCTTCGATAGACATCGAGAGGACGTAACTGAAATCCGCTCTATCTGTGCTTGAATAGCCGAACTCGTATGTCCCTGTCTAGCCAAAAAGACACAAAGAGCCGTAGCCTGTGCCCTTTTGATCCCCTTTGGATGGTTAGGCGTACAGCTCGCCGAGACTTCGGCGGTAGCTAAGACCTCTTGCTCGCTCTCAAACGCCCAGCCTACGGGAGCGATGCGCATCGCACTACCATTGCCACAGCTATTGTACGGCTCATTAGATACCTTGGCGTGCTACCTTGATGCTCCACACCTTAAACATATTGCCGTAGCCTCCCATCGGATAGGGGTATTCCTGGGCATAACGACTATAATAATGGCTCACTGCACCTCCATGCAAGAGCTAATCAGCGGTCGCGATACACAGGATGGAGTCGTCTGTACACTCCATCTCTGGCTGAAAGAACTCAAAGTCCTTCGTCTTGATGTTGTCAAACTCGTAGATACTTTCTACGATGTCTCCAATAATTGCTCCTAACATAGCTATAGTGTTTGATGTGTCGCCAATGACTCCTCAGACGTCATCACAGGGACGTTCTCCGAGGTAGACGCATTCGATGTCAGAGGTTTATTCGTATAGTCCTCTCAGCAAAGTTTGTAAGTTACCTTCTTCGGGACTATAATGATTTGTCTCTCATCTGGGACATCTTGGGAGTCTGTCCTTAGGCTACATCGACGCTCCTGAGGACTGAGGTGGTGGCGATGGCGATGGCAAGTATTGCGTGCCTCTACTTCTCCATCCAAACGGATGTAGCCCGATCTGATGTATCTCCGCTCCGAGCAAAACCCTCTATCTCCGCTGAACCTCGTGTAGTAAAATCCCCTCGGTCTGATATTCAAAAGGCGAGTTAGCTTGTCTCATACAGACCATCATCGCATAGTTGCTGGGGAAGAGAATAGGCTTAGAGGCCCATGGCTTCGTTGAACTTATCGAGCTTACCCGCTTGCTCCATATCGTGCTCGATCTTCTTGCAGGTGATGCGGGCATAGATCTGCGTGGTCTTGATGTTGGTATGCCCCAGCATCTTTGAGACGCTCTCCATCGGAACGCCTTTGCTGAGTGACATTGTAGCAAAGGTGTGACGAGCAAGGTGGTAAATACAAGCCTAAGCAAGCATAAGAGGAACATAGGTGGAAATATGGTAACTGGTTGTGAATTAGTTGTTTTTCTATGTTCTGCGACAGATAGGGATAGGCAAAACAGTATGGGATATTGAGACCTTTCAGTTACCAAACCGTTATCCT
>CAUTMR010000015.1:0-30444 GCA_963539975.1 uncultured Porphyromonas sp.
TCAACTTACCCCTACAAAGTTAAAGAAAAAAGAAATAGGATAGAATTCGACAGATGCTCCGGGTGAAAAAATTTCCGAAATCACCCAGAAATGCGCCCCATAATAGGCTGAAAAATAAAAATATTCTACCCTAAAAACTTTTCCGTTTTGGGCAGGGAAATTTCGATCTCTCACCCGAGGGGCAGAAATCCAATAGCGAGATGGCATAGCAGCACTCGCCCGTCCTCTTTTCCTAATCAGAAGACATTTTGTCCCATCTCAGGGCAAACCGAACACGCAACAGACCAAAAATAAACCGAAATAGAGGGGAGCAAAAAAGGAGTGGCACGGTAGTTGTATGAATAGGGGTGTGCGCTTTCACACAATGTGAGAGCCGACCAAAGAAAGAGAAAACAAAAGAAAAGGATATATACTATGTCTAAGATTATCGGAATTGACCTTGGGACCACTAATTCGTGCGTCTCTGTACTCGAAGGGAACGAACCCGTCGTTATTGCCAACAGCGAAGGCAAGCGCACCACTCCCTCTATCGTTGCTTTTGTAGATGGTGGAGAGCGCAAAGTGGGCGATCCTGCCAAGCGTCAAGCTATCACCAACCCTACCAAAACAATCTATTCGATCAAGCGCTTTATGGGCGAGACTTTTGAGCAAGCCCAAAAAGAAATTGACCGCGTCCCCTTCAAAGTTGTGAAGGGAGACAACAATACGCCTCGTGTAGACATCGACGGCCGCCTCTATACGCCTCAAGAAATCTCGGCTATGATCTTGCAGAAGATGAAGAAGACAGCTGAGGACTATCTCGGGCAAGAAGTGACCGAAGCGGTGATCACCGTACCTGCCTACTTCAACGATGCGCAACGCCAAGCGACCAAAGAAGCCGGGGAAATTGCCGGGCTCAAAGTACGTCGTATCGTAAACGAACCTACAGCAGCATCGCTTGCTTACGGCCTCGACAAAGCCAACAAGGATATGAAGATTGCCGTCTTCGACTTGGGTGGGGGTACATTCGATATTTCTATCCTCGAACTAGGCGATGGAGTATTTGAGGTTAAGTCTACCAATGGGGATACACACCTTGGTGGAGACGACTTCGACCACGTTATCATCGACTGGCTCGCAGAGGAGTTTAAGGCCGACGAAGGTATCGACCTACGTCAAGACCCTATGGCTCTCCAACGCCTCAAAGAAGCCGCCGAAAAAGCGAAGATAGAACTTTCGTCAAGCACCTCTACGGACATCAACCTTCCTTACATAATGCCCGTAAATGGTATCCCCAAGCACCTTGTTCGTACCCTCTCTCGTGCTAAGTTCGAGCAGCTCAGCGACAAGCTGATCCAAGCATGTGAAGCTCCCTGCTTGCAGGCGCTCAAAGATGCCAACCTCAGCCCCTCGCAGATCGACGAAGTAATCCTTGTAGGAGGTTCTACTCGTATCCCGGCCATCCAAGAAAAGGTACAAAAGATCTTTGGTAAGGCTCCTTCCAAGGGAGTGAATCCGGACGAAGTAGTAGCCGTAGGTGCTGCCATCCAAGGTGGTGTGCTCACCGGAGAAGTAAAGGATGTATTGCTCCTCGACGTTACTCCCCTCTCTTTGGGTCTCGAAACCCTAGGCGGTGTAATGACACATCTTATCGAAGCCAATACAACCATTCCAACTCGCAAGAGCCAAATTTTCTCCACAGCCGCAGACAATCAGCCCTCTGTAGAGATCCACGTATTGCAGGGCGAACGCTCCATGGCTAAGGACAACAAGAGCATTGGCCGCTTCAATCTCGATGGCATTACGCCTGCTCCTCGTGGGGTACCTCAGATCGAAGTTACATTCGACATCGACGCAAATGGTATCCTCAACGTATCGGCAGTAGACAAGGCTACGGGCAAGGAACAGAAGATTCGTATCGAAGCCTCTAGCGGTCTTAGCGAAGAAGAAATCAACCGTATGAAGGCAGATGCTCAGGCCAATGCCGATGCCGACCGTCAGAATAAGGAGCGTATCGAAAAGATAAATCAAGCCGATACGATGATCTTCACGACCGAGAAGCAACTAAAAGAGCTAGGAGATAAACTCCCCGCCGACAAGAAAGCTCCGATCGAAGCCGCCCTCGAAGACCTCAAGAAGGCACACAAGGCCGAAGATCTCCCTGCTATCGACAAGGCTATGGAAGCCCTCAACACGGCATTCCATGCAGCGAGCGAAGAAATGTACCGTGCAACCGGCGGTAACCCCGAAGGGCCACAAGCCGGTGCCGATGGAGGCAACCCCTCGCAAGACAATGGAAGCAACGCTCAAGATGTGACCGATGCCGACTTTGAAGAAGTGAAGTAAGTCCGCTCTCGGCATCTCACACACGACAAATCGCAGTAAGCCCCCTCGCTTGCTGCGATTTTCTTTTTTTCAGGCTCTCCTCTCCCTAAATGTTATTGATATTTATAGTATATTTGCGCTGTAACTCAATTAAGAGATGAGCAGGAGGACTGCAAAATCAGCAAACTGAATAGAACGTTATTTTGGCATGAGAGCTTGGAATAAAACCGATTCCTCCATCCTAGTAATCCTCCTTTTAGCTGCCGTTGCCCTCGGCTGGTACTATCCCTCTATTCCCACGGAGGTGCCCAGCCACTACGGCTTGGATGGGAAAGTGGATGCCTTCTCTCCCAAAGTATTTCTGTGGGAGATTTATGGCATTCTCGTCTCACTCCAGCTTATACTCTACTTTGTGGGTAAAATAAATCCTCGATTTTACAATTACCCATTCAAGATTCGAGAAGAGAATCGCGAGCGTGTCCTCCGAGCAACCTTCCTCCTTCTCAACGAGCTAAGGATATTCATTTTACTCCTCTTCTTATTGATTATTGGGTTTTCTCTATTTTCGATGGAGAGGATACCAATCTGGTTCCTTTTAGTGACAGTCCTCGTGCCAATCCTCCTCACCATAAAGGGGATCATCCTCATCTACAAAGCAAACAAACCGAATTAGGACATCCCTTCTAACCCTATTCGACCTATGACAACTGCAGGGAATTTTAAGCAAATTATTCTTCTAACTCTCCTTTCTCTGTTCGGGAGCTCTGCTCTTTTCGGGCAAGTCAAATTGCATCTTGACATAAAAACCTGGGATCATCACCCACTAGAGAGCGGCGAGTTACTTGTACAAGAAGGCGATTCTGTGGTACACTTTTCGATAATCAAGGCACAAACGACCGACCTCATACTCCCCAAAGCCGGGCTTTATAGCGTTCAACTAGCAAGCTCTAGCTACGAAACATTCGAAGTGGATCGGTTCTTCTCTACAGACAGCACCCTCAACATCTTTTTGGACAAACCTGCGGTAGCATTGGGAGAGGTGGTAGTTACGGGAAAAGTAAGTCCCAAAGTAACTGCCACAGGAGAGATATTCAAACTATCGAAAAAGGCAAAAGCATCGGGAGATCCCTTTAGAGCTCTCTCAGAAATACCCTTACTACAAGTTGACATCAGCTCTCAGAGTGTCAAGATGCGCACCGGCGAGTCCCCTCTGATATTGGTAGACGGTCATCTTGTAAACTCTGGGATACAACCGATACATCCCGAGAATATCGAATCTGTAGAGGTCTCCGAAGTGGTAAGTGCTCGTTACCTGCAGATGGGTGTTACCAAAATTGTGAACATTCGTCTCCGCAAGGATATTCCTTTTTACTCGTATGTAGATCTTCGCACAAGGCACGACATTCCTCCTAGAGAGGGCTTCGCAGGAGCCAACTTTGAACTTGGAAAGAAGACCTTTGCTGTAGCAGGAGGGGCTTTTGTAGACTACCTTACCAACGATCGTATTCACTACGTAAGTAAAGAGCAGATGGGGCAAGAAGAGAAAAGCCTATCGGGCTTCTCAAGTGCAAAATCAAGAGGAATAGATGGGCATTTATTGCTCAAATGGGTCCCCTCTCCTTCTGATTATTTCTCAGCACTCATCAAGGCTAAAACATCAAGAAAGCGCACAGAGGGGAAGCAAGAGGGTACATATACAACATTGGGAAAAGCTTCTTCTCTCAAAACTACAGACAACAATAGTGTATTGGATGGGGGGATACTAGCTTCTCTTTTCCACGAGCATACATTTCAGAACCAGAGTACACTCTCCACATTTTTCAATTACAACTATGGATTCTATGACCAATATCAAAACTATCAAGAGAGCTACGACAAAGACCAATCCTCCTACCTTGTAGACCTTGCAACGCTGCGCAATCAGTACGCTCTCTCTATCGACTATGAGTCGGGAGAGCAATCATTTGGATCCTTGGCTATTGGGAATAACCTAGAATACACTCAAGACAAGGTAACAAACCAAGGCATATCGCCCGCTCTAACAGCCCACGTAGGGCTTTGGAGCAACTACACTCACGCAACCTATAGCAATCAGTGGGGGAAATTATACTACATGGCCTCTCTCGGGCTACAGGGCTTAGCTGTGAAGGCAGCTGATAAGAATCACTCCTATTGGAGACCACGTGCTGCTGCAAGTCTAACCCTTAAATTGCCACACTATCAATCACTACGAGGGAGTTACTACCTCACCAACGTCCTTCCCCAAAGCCGCAATCTTGTCTCCTTTAATCTATCAACCAATCCTTGGTTTAAGGAGGAGGGGAATCCGTTCCTTGTACCGATGCAAATTCATCAGTTCAATTTAGGATATGATCGCACTTTTGAGGATTTTCGTATTTGGCTCTTCGGTGGTCACAATCGCTACAACAAAATGATAGAGCCCTATGTACGCCAAGAGGGGCAATATCAAATAAAATCGTATCGCAACAACGGCACCTATACAAGTACAGAAGGAGGAATAGGAGCTAACTACTCGGGAGAAAACTTCCAAATTTCCGCTACAACCTACTACACATCAGAGGTCTTTAATGGACAATCTCCCAAAGGTTCGTTTGGAGTAAAAGGGTATTTTCGTTGGGATTTTGGCGACTTCTTCATCTATTCTTCTCTATCATGGCGCAATCGCAACTACACAGCCATCAGCGAAACCTCCTATAAAAATCCGCTAGAAGCCCATATACAAATTGCTTGGCAGGCGACCAATCGGCTCTATCTATCCCTCGGGCTTCCCTACTTTTGGGGCACGAAAAGTGACATAACCGACATAAAGCAGGGCTCTTATACCAGCCACCAACAGACATTCTACGAGAGCGCAAGTTTACGCCCTTGGCTTCTAATTTCTTGGACATTCCGTAAGAATCCCAAGCTTGCGATCCCTAGAAAAATTCCCGATATGTAACCTCAAAAAACATCCGAAACCACAGGTATGCTCCCCCTATATTGTACCACATCGAGTCAAAGGGGGAGGTATCATGTTGGCGAGGCATGAGGTCGGGGCCTTCTCTCCTAAGGGCTAAATATGGAGAGAAGTTAGGGAGAAAACAAGGGACCTTCTACCCCAAAATCATTCTTCTTTACAGCGAAAGCTTATGAGCTTTCGCTAGATTGGTAGTGAGCAATTATCAAGTTACTCATTACTAATCGGCGGATCTGTAATGAGCTTTCACCTGATTCTTAATACACTTTTATGAGATTACTAATGAGCAATTACCAAGCCACTCATTACTAATCGGCGGATTCGTAATGAGCTTTCATCTGATTCTTAATACACTTTTCCGAAAATCTTAATACACTTTTGCGTGATTGCTAATGAGCTTTCGCTGGATTCGTAATTGGCAATCATCGAATTACTCATAAGCTTTACAATAGAAAAATGCGTTGTAGCCACCGAGGGCGAATGCCGTACTTTCCTTGCCAACACCGCACAATAGAGTATCTTTGCGGTACGTTTAAGCTAGAAAGGAATCTTCGATCACCTCGTGTCTGCCACCGATAGAGCCTCCAATAGTCTGCGCAATGCCCGCTATGCCACTTTGTTTTACATGGTCGGACTCGTTGCCGCCTTCTTCTTCCGTCGCTATTTTATTCAAGTATTGGGGGATGAACTTCTCGGGTTAAACTCCACCTTGGTGAGTATTTTAGGCTTCCTCAATATCGCAGAACTGGGATTATCTTCGGCGATAGCCTTTGCTCTCTACCAGCCCCTGGCTCAAAACGACCGGCAACAAGTCAGCGAGATTATATCCATACAAGCGTGGTTTTACCGCTGGGTCGCTCGCATTGTACTCGTTGCATCGGGCATCTTACTCCTCTTCTTCCCCCTTATTTTTAAGGATAAAGGCATCCCCCTTTGGTATGCCTACGCCACGTATGTAGTCCTGCTTTTCAACGCGCTGTGGGGATACCTTTTCAATTTCCGGCAAATCATTTTCTCTAGCGACCAGCAGGAGTACAAGATGACGCTTGCCATACAGCTTCCCAGAGTACTCAAACAGGTATTGCAAATCTTGGCGATTCTCTATCTCCCAGCCCCCTATATATGGTGGCTCGGCATCGAGTCCCTATTTGGTGTAGTGGGAGCTCTTTTTATTGAATGGCTCATCCATAAGGATTACCCCTGGCTCAAGGCCAACGCCAAACAGGGGAATCGTGTTCGGCGTAATTACCCCGAAATCATACGCCGTACGAAGCAACTTTTCTACCACAAGATAGCCACCTTTGTACTGCAGCAGAGCACCCCTATCATAATATTTGCCGTATTTGCGAGTGCCCAAGGGCTTGCCGTCGTTACGATTTATCAGAACTATCTCGTTATCTACGCAGGGATTAGCGGGGTAATTTACGCTATATTCAATGGACTTACGGCCAGTGTTGGGAACCTCATCACAGAGGGCGACAACAATCGCGTAGAGGTCGTTTTCCGCAAACTTTATGCCCTCCGTCTCTGGATGGCTCTCGTAATTGCAGGGGGGATGCTGTGGTATTCTGAAGGATTCATGGAGCTATGGATTGGTGGGGGACGTAGCTTTCAGCAGATTGATTTGCTGCTCTTTGTGCTTTATATGCTACTGCAACTCTCTCGTCTTCCCGATCAATTCATCTACGCCTATGGTATGTATCAGGATATTTACGCCCCTATGATTGAGGCCATTCTCAATCTTGGGCTATCTATCCTCCTCGGCTCCATGTGGGGGATTACGGGTATTCTACTCGGCATCAACATAAGCCTCATTGCCGTGATTTACGGCTGGAAACCCTACTTTCTCTACTCCCGAGCCTTCAAAAAATCGGTCTGGGGGTATCACCTACGCCAAGGAGCGGAGCTTCTTCTCGTAGTGGGCGCAGGGTGGGCTCTCTCCTATTTCTTGCCGAGTCTCACCTCCTTTGCATCTACTCCCTCTTGGCTCGGATGGCTCAAGACGGCACTCTCGGGCACTTGTCTATTTGCCCTCATCTCCAGCATCCTGCTCTATCTTTTGCATCCCGACTTTAGGCAAGGGTTCTCTATGCTCATCTCTAAAATACATCGCAAACACACATGACCCCTTCGGTATCCGTACTCATCCCCGTCTACAACGTAGAGGCGTTTATAGAAAAGTGTCTCCACTCAGTTCTCCGGCAGGACTACCCCAATATGGAGGTTATTTTGGTCAATGACTGCTCTACCGATCGCAGCATCGCCCTAGCAGAAGAGGTTATTACACATGAGAACCCTCAGCGACATAAAATACAGATCGCACACCACGAGCAGAATAGAGGCATCGCTGCAACGCGCGCCACTGCACTCAGTCTAGCAACAGGAGAATACCTGCTTTTTCTTGATAGTGATGACTATTGGGATAACGACTCCGTAGTAAGCCATTGGGTAGCCACCGCCCTACAAACGGATAGCCCCATGGTGGTGAGTGATCATATAGTGGACTACCCTAAACGAAAAATACGGCAAACGGCTGTGGAGCTGAAGACTGGGAAGGAGTATATACAAGCCATACTATCGGGGAGACAACCCGCTTTCCTTTGGAATAAACTCATCCGCCGCAAGGAATGGGAAGAGTGGAATGGAGGTTTTGTAGAAGGGTTGGCACTTCTCGAAGATTATCGTGCCCTTATCCCCTTTCTTTACCATGTAGATAGGATAGGTTACCTGCATACCCCCACCGTGCATTACGTGCAGCAGAATCTAAATTCTCTCATCCATAAAATAAATATGAAACAAAAGAGGGATTTGGAGGCTGTACTCGAATATCTATCCCACTACCTACTGGTGGAGCAGAAGGAGGAGGATTTTGCCCCCTATATAGGTAGAGCCTACATCAATATTAAGATGATGCTATTCAACCGCATACACGTGCGCGACTACCCCATAGTACGTAGCATCCACCCTGAGTATGACCGCCTCCTCTCTAGCCTTCCGCAGAGTACTCTAAATAAATGTATCTACAAACTCCAAAGTACCAGCCCCTGGGGACGCCTAGGGTGGCTACTACTAAAGGTGCGCGAAGGGGGAAAAAAAGTTATCCGATAGTAGAATATGCCTACACCTCTAGCCATTGTTGTTAGCTCTATTGTAGACAAAGGTCCTCTTAAAGTGGTGGCAGCCCTAGTGCATTACCTGCCTAGAGACGTATACCGCCCCCTCATAGTCGAACTTCAGTCCCCCACAAGAAAGGGGGATGAATTGCGCCAAAAATTTGTATCGTGGGGGTGTAAAGTTGTCTCCCTCCATGCGAGTCTTTGGCGTCTCGAATTGGGTACCTTCCGAGTGGCAAAGGAGCTACAAGATCTCCTCGACAAAGAGCAAATTCGTTTGGTTCACAGCCATACTTACCACCCCGATTTGGTGGTAGCACGGCTTCCCGAGAGGTTCATCAAGCTAAGTACCCTACACAATCGTGCCCACGAAGACTTCTCTTCTAATAAGGGCGCTCTAGTCGGAGGTTATATGTGGTGGAGGCTAAAGCGTGCCCTCGTTCACTTCGATCATCTTATAGGGATCTCCAACGCTACTACCGACTATTACAACGAAAATCTTTCTCTCCCGAGGCTGGCAACAAGTATAGCCAACGGCATTGACCTAGAGGGCAGAGAGCTAGCAAAGTGCGAAGACAAGGCATCCCTCCGCAAAGAATTGGCTCTACCGGTAGCCCCGGAAGCCCCTTTAATCCTCGCCATTGGGCTACAATCCCCCCTCAAAAACCATGGACTACTGCTACGCGCACTAGCTCTACTTGCCTCAAAAGAGGAGTACTGGCAAAAAGCCTCTGTCCTATTTTTGGGAGAGGGGGAGGAGCAAAAAGGCTACCAAACATTGGCACGATCGCTCGGCATTAACGCTATCTTCTGGGGTAATGTGCCAGACGTTGTCCCCTATATGCAGGCTGCAACCATTTACGTGTCAGCCTCTCAATCGGAGGGGTTCGGGCTTACCGTGGTAGAAGCCGCACTGGCTCAATGCCCAATGGCACTCTCGGATATTGCCTCTTTTCGTGAATTTGCTCGTACTTTCCCGGCTCTCGAAAAAACACTCTTCCCCCCTAACAGCGTCGAACGGTGCGCCCAAAGTATCGCCTACGCCGCAAAAATGCAGTACACCGAGAGTGACCTGCAACGATTTATCCGCTACTACTCTGCCCCTCGCATGAGCGAAGAGTACCATCTGATCTACCAATCTCTCCTTGCCGAATCAAACTCATAATACTAGGCTATGCCGCCCTATTCCGCCCTATTCTTTGCCCTATTCTTCCTGCTCGCATTCTTCTTGATTTGGACGATTGATAGGGACAAATACGCCTCACAAATACCCATAGTTGCCCTCGGGGTATTGCTCATCCTTTTCTTAGGACTGCGCTTTGAGGTAGGGAGAGACTACCCCATCTACAAAGATGCTTTTGAGAATGTATTTTCTTCTCACTCCCAGCATATGTCCAGAATTTGGAAGACTTACAACGAAGTTCTTCGCTTCTTGCATCTCGACTTCTCGGTATGGACCCTGGGCGTGGCAGCACTATTCATTCCCCTCTCTCTCTGGGGATACAAAAAACAGAGCTATCGCTTTGCCATAGCTGCACTTACATTTATACTGGTCTGGAAGCTCTATTTCGAATCCTTCAATACCGTACGCCAATGTATGGCTCAGGCTATCTGCCTCTTCTCGATCCCTCTTTTTAGAGATAGACGCTACCTAGAGACGCTTATTGTACTGCTACTCGCCTACCTCACCCACTCCTCTGCCATAATAATGTTCGTGCTTGTGCCTCTATTCTTTGTCCGCTTCAATAGGATATTTATGGGCATTCTGTTTGCACTCTCACTCACCCTGCTACCTATCATTACCAAAGCTATACTGCAATTCTCCATCCCCTATTTACCATTCGATACCATGTACATTGAGCAAATGTACGACACACAAGAGGGACTGGGGTCGGGTATCATGTACTACTTCAATACACTGATAGCCTTCTACTTACTATGGAGACAAAAAGATTTACTCGACCGAGATCGCAATCTTCTCCCCTACATCAATACCTTTTTCTTCGCTACTATAATCACAAATACCTTTGTGTTTTTCCAGGTTGCCGATCGCTTTATGTACTTTCCCTTTTTCTTCTTGCCGATACTCATATCCAACCTCTACGAAAAAGGGAACCAATGCGATCGTTGGGTCATCATTACCCTATTAGTGGTACAATCGATCATCACGATGCGTAATATCATGAATACAGACGAAAGTTACTACAACTACAAAATCATCATTCACGATAGGGAAGCTCCCAACGACTTCTGGATAAGTCAGGTCAATAATCGAACTTATTCGTTATCTTTGTTTAGAGAAAACGATCAACCAAATACACCTAAAGGAAATGAAGAAAAACGAAGAGAACAAATCTGCTTTGGAGTTTTTCCATGCCAAGCCCAATAACTGGAATTGCGCCCAAACCATTGCTAAAGCCTATCAAGGGATCACTCGGGCAACAGACGACGATATAGAGGCAACTCTCCGCTCAAAGGGCGGTGGAAAAGCCGAAGGAGGGCTATGCGGTGCTCTCTATAGTGCCACACAAATACTCGGAGCGGACTCCCCCGAAGCCAAAGCTCTACTCGAAGAGTTTAGATCGCGCCTCGGAGCCACCCAATGCCACTCCCTAAAGGCTGAGCTACACATCCCCTGCAACGACACCGTAAGCCTAGCGGACGAACTACTCGAGAAGTACCTATCCCAGCAACAAGAGAGACAACAATAACTCCTCACACTCCCACTTGATAGAGAGTTTTGGGATTGACCTAGGCAACTCACGTTACCACGGATACAAATAACCCCCGTCAAGCTAGTTTGATGGGGGTTTTTATTTATGATATAAAAAGGGAAAGAGCTATTTGGATTTCTTTTTTCTTCGGAAGGGATTCAACCGAGAGAAGCTTTTTCTCAACACACTGCGCCCTAAAGCGAGAGCCGAAGTCACGAGCATGGGGCGAGCAAGCTCAAACAATTCTATTGCCAGAGGCGTGTACTTTGCCCACGAGGCAGGTAACATCTTACCAAGAAGACTACTAGAGAAAATATTCGCGGAGACTAGACCATGACCTGCTGCATGCCTACCGCGCTGACCCTTATCTTTGGAAAATACCCTAAAAATCCACTGAGCCAACGAACCTTGGGGTAGCACATCACGACGGACACTCTCCCAAATGGCATCTTTTCCTTCCGAGCTGCTGATCCAACGCCACTCACTCTGCACGCGAGCGCGAGAGACGGAGAGGTCGCGCGCCGCCTCAGCTTGTAGCATCTTGAGTTCTTCGTCTACACTACGCTTCTTCATCACCATCAAAAGAATCTTCTAAGGGATCTAATTCATCCCAATCTTTCCCCAACTCATCTTCAAAATTGGAGGACTTACAATGATTTGCTGCATCAATAAAAAGAGCTTTTATTCGGTCTCGTATAGGACGAGTAAGAGGCTTATACCACACCTTTACCACTACAATTATACCGATCAACAGCAACAGGGTAAGTAATACTCCTAGGGTAATGTTGCCCCCAAGTAGGTCGCTTATCAGATAGGCAATAAGGAACGCTACAAGTACCATACAGACAGGTACTATAAGCAATATAATAAGTAGAGCTACCAACTTGGCAGCGAGCAGCGAAGCCCCCTCGGCACTATCCAATACGGACTTTCGCAAGAGAGCCATTGCGTACACCATCAAGTGGCGAACAAATGAGCGTAAACTAAAAGTCGATTCCATCAATCAAATTAAGCAGAAGCCATCCATACCTCCCCCGTTCCCTCCCTTTGAGACATTCCGTCTCCTCCAAGAGAAGAAAAGAAAGAAACAGCACACACGAAGCAACATCCTTCAAAAACGATTCTCAAAAATGCACCCCGAGTAACCCTGCTAAGCTATAAGAGAAGCACTTCCCCCAAGACCTAGATGCCTAAGAGGGGAGTGCTCCGGTATAGCTCCATATTAGTCAAGATCTCCGGCAGAGAGGTCGATATTCTCTTCTACTTCTTGGATCTCTTTTTTCAGTTTATTGCGGTACTGGTTATACTTTGCCTTTGCTTCGTAATACCCTTCTACCACACTATCACGAGCCTTGTCTGCTGTTGTCATTACATCATCGACAAAGCTATTGCGCTTTTCTTTGTCAGAGAAATAAGCTATTGCAGCACCCAAGGCTACACCAATAGCAATACCTAATCCAAACTTTACTTCACTCTTCATAACTCTAATACTCCAATTAATAAGGTGATACTTACTTTATGCTAACAAACCAAAGGGCGGGGTATATCGACTCTTTCGGGAACCCCTCCTCTCTAGGAGTAAAGATACAAATAGTTTCTGATATAATGCAAATAGGACAAAAGGGACTAAACAGAGCAAGAGGGCGTTTTCGACAATAGAATGAGAGAAAATCCCAAATTCAACAAAAGAAAGACAAACGATCTCTGTCATCATCTCTGCCTTTTGTAGCGAGGGAACATACAAGCATAGAAAGAAAATATCGAACTCAAGACAGTAAATCAAAATCATTGGTTATCTTCGCAGAAGCAAAACAACTAAAAGCATAACTAAATTGAAAAATCAAAGATGAAACGACATTTCCTCCCCCTCATTTACACCCTACTGCTATTATTTGCTGGTGTCACTTGTGTAAATGCTCAAACTCCCCTCATTACCATGACCACTATAGACGCTGAAAATTATGAGGGGTCCATTTCTTTCTCCCTTTCAGGATCTGAAGAGGACTTCAAGAGCCTCCTAATTGACGCAGGCTACGGCAAGAAACCTGCCAATGAGGTGAACAAAGATGGCAAAATACCTCTCAAGGGGAACATTGTTAAGATCTACGGTACCTGCCAAGGGTTTGTAGCTCCTATGGATCGGGTCAAAAACATAGAATTTGCAGAGAACCAATGCATCAAGCAACTCTCTCTTATGCTCAACGACTTTCCCCAGGGCTTGGATCTCTCCGCCAACAAAGCTCTCGAGAATGTCAGCTTTATAAGTTGCGGAATGCAATCCCTAGATTTCAGCAAGCTCCCCGCCACGCTCAAACAGCTATACCTATCCTCTAACGAATTGACAAGTGTAGATCTATCGGGTCTTCCACGGCTGGAGACGATCTACATTGACGAGAATCCCCAAATCAAGTCTGTTGACTTCAGCAAAAATCCAAATCTCTACCGCATCAATATCTCAAGCAACCCCCTTATCTCAAGTGTGGACCTAAAAGCCAACAAAGAGTTGGTAGTTTTCGAGGCTTGGGACTGTAATCTCCCAGATCTTGATCTATCTCAGACCGACCTTTTGGAGAATATCTCCATAAAAAACAGCAAGGTAAAGAATCTCAAGTTTGGGAAAACTGACAAAATTCAGGTTCTTGACATCTCAAAGAATGCCATTAAAACAATCCATACAGAAGAGATGCCTGCACTACGATCTTTAGCTGTTGGTAGCAATACAGAGATGACAACCTTGGACGTTAGCAAGTGTCCCGAACTTGTAAGCTTAAGCATAGATACCACGAAAATCTCAGAATTGGATCTTACAAATTGTCCTTCACTTGAGATACTAACAGCCTCTAAGAGTGCACTCAAGAGCTTGGATCTCTCAAAAAATCCGCTGCTCAACCAACTCTCCATCGAAGATTGCCAATCTTTTACGACTCTCGACATCTCTAAGAATCCTAAGATGAGAATCCTTATCATTGCCGGTAACAAACTAGGATTTGATGCAACCAAGGAAATCGCAAATAACCTCTCCGACCTACTCGGCACGGAGGAGATTGGTGTATGGGGCGTATTCTTAGAGAAGACTCCCGAAGACCTCAACAAAGTTTCCAAAGAGGCTGTAGGAATGGCATTGAAAAAGAAATGGGAGGTAGTAGCACGCAATACCTATGGCGATTTTTATGACTATACTGGTATTGACACCGGATTAAAAACGATAGAAAAGCAGCCTAAGGGAGTACTTCTCATCAGTGTTGAGAAGAATAGTATTAAAGTGAATAACCTCCCTCAGGGCTACCAGAAGAAGGTCAACATCTTCGATGAAAATGGTAATCTCATCGTCTCCGGAGTCACTAATGACAACTCTATTCTCTTCGATGGTTTAGAGAATCTGCATGGAGTTTTCATTGTAGAGTGCAATGGAGCGATAGGTAAGGGTATCATTCGTTGATAGACACTTATATAAAATCATAGCATAAAGGACAGAGTCTTCTACTCGCGGGTAGGAGACTCTTTTTTCTTTATCCGGGACAAGGGGCGTCAGCATGGCACAAAAAATCCATGCCTAAAACTTTTCTCGTTCCTGCCTAAAAAGAAATATTTCTAGGGCAGAAAGTGGATGCATTTCCGGCTGGTTTTTCTTTTGTTTCAGGGCAAGAAATTTTTCGCAATTAGCCTAGAAGGGAAAAGAGGGAGAGCAACGGGGAGAGAATTTGTACCTTTGAGGGCATAAAAAACAAACTATAATTACCTCATGCCCTCAGATTATCGTCCTCGTCTTGTAGCGGACCAATCCCTCCCCTACCTCGCAGGATTACTTGATGCCGTGGCCGACGTTACCGACCTTCCCTCCCAAGAGATCACCCGCGAGCGACTTATCGAAGAAAAAACCGAGGGGCTCCTTGTCCGCAGTGTCACGCACTGCAACCAAAGTCTACTTGAGGGCACTATGGTTCGCTCCATAGCGACCGCCACCGCCGGATTTGACCATATTGATAGAGATTACTGCTCTTCCCATGGTATCCTGTGGCGCAACTCCCCGGGCTGCAATGCGCGATCCGTAGCTCACTGGGTAATGGGGGTACTTGCCGAGCGTGCCCTACGCCTCAAAAGACCTCTAGCGCAAGAAACCCTCGCTATTATAGGGGTAGGTCATGTGGGAGGCAATGTACAGCAAATGGCTGAGGCACTAGGCGTCAAAACTCTTCTAGTGGATCCCCCTAGGGCAGAACAAGAGGGACAGCAAGGCTTCTCTTCCCTAGAGGAAGCAGCCCACGAAGCTACCATCATAACCTTTCACACCCCACTCACCAAAGAGGGAAAGCATCTCACCTATCATCTTTTGGGAGAGGACTTCCTCCGCCAGTGCCGCAAAAAGCCTCTTATACTGAATGCAGCCCGAGGAGCCATTGCCGATAGCGATGCTCTCCTCCAAGCCCTAAACTCCGAGAAGATAGAGGGGTTTTATCTCGATTGCTGGGAGGGAGAGCCCAATATCCGACTCGATGTTTTGGCGCGAGCAGAGCGTGCGACCCCTCATATCGCAGGTTTTTCTGCCGATGGCAAAGCCCGAGGCACGCGCATGGCAGTAGAGACTACGCTGGAGCATTTCGGGCTCAATCCCTCTCTCATTCCCTTTGACCAAATAACCCTCCCCTCGCCTGAAAATGCCACAATAGACCTCAGCTTGATAGGCCCATTGCGCGCGGAGTGGGTGCTTGCACATACCATGAAAGCTCTCTCTCAAATAGAGCAGGCTCTACGCCAAACTCCCGACCAATTCGAATTCCTCAGGGTGCATTACAACTATCCCCGTGAGGCTCCTGCCTATCAGTTGCTGGGCGTTCTTCTGGAAGAAAAGCAACTATTCCGCGCCCTTGGTTACGGCATTGCGTAGGCAGAAAATTAGAAAGTCTATACTAAAGCATACACTTTGTGCGTTAAGGTAGCAGGACGTCTCTCCCCTCAAAGGAGGCTACCCGCACCAAAAGGGCTGAGACAGAATGCGAATAAGAAGAATAGCAGATGACAAAAAGATATCACCTCCTTGCACCGGCTTTTGTTGGTTTGGTAACTCTGGTGCTCCTCGCAGCTTGTGCCTCGCGCCCTCGCTCTACATCAGGTGGAGAATTGGTAGGAGCTTCACTTGCTTCGTGGCAAGAGCCATCGCCCTATGGCATGGTACTTATCCCTCGCGGTTCGATTGTGCTTGGGCATACTCAGGCGGATAGCCTTTGGGGCTTCCCCGCAGAATCCAAGGCAATATCGGTAGATGCCTTTTGGATGGATCGGACGGAAATTACCAATGCGCAGTACCGTCAGTTTGTCTATTTTGTGCGTGACTCTATCATAAGGGAACGCCTAGCCGATCCTGCCTATGGAGGGAACCCCGACTACAAAATCACTACCGATAAGTACGACAATCCCATTGAGCCGCACCTTGATTGGTCTCGCCCCATCCCCAATCAAAAGCGTGCCACAGAGGAAGAACTCAACGCCATCAATAGTGTTTATTACACCAATCCCGTAACCCACGAACGGGGGCTGGATCCTTCTCAAATGGTCTATCGCTACGAACGCTACGACTATCACGCCGCAGCCCTGTATCGTACACAGATGCTCGCCTTGCGCAATCCCTCCATCACCCCTGCGGAGATCGAGGCTCTCCAGCTACCTACCATTGCCAAAGACACCGCCTACATTGACGATAACGGCCGCGTTATGCGCCAAACCATTACGCGCCGCCTTGCTAGCGAATACGACTTCCTTAATACGTATATAGTGCCCATTTACCCAGACGAGGCCTGCTGGGTACGAGATTTCCCCAACTCGACCAACGCCGAGTATGCACACCTCTATTTCAACCATCCGGGCTACGATAATTATCCCGTTGTAGGGGTATCTTGGGAGCAAGCTCAAGCCTTCTGCGCTTGGCGCTCAGCCTCTTTCCGTCAAGGGCTCAATATCCCCGAAGGGATGATCCTCGAAGATTTCCGTCTGCCCACCGAGGCAGAGTGGGAGTACGCCGCACGAGTGGGCGATAGCAACCGACGCTACCCCTGGAGCGCTCAAGATCTACAAAGCGACAAGGGCTGCTACCTAGGCAACTTCAAACCCGGGGAAGGTGATTACACCGCAGACGGGCACCTTATCACAAGTCAAGTGGGATCGTTCTCTTCCAACGACTTTGGATTGTTCGACATGGCAGGCAATGTAGCGGAGTGGACTGAGTCCGCCTACTCAGCCTCTAGCTACAAAGATGTAGACGACATCAACCCGGAGCTAGACTATCATGCCGACCTACGCGACCCCGAGATACTCCGCCGCAAAGTGGTGCGTGGGGGTTCGTGGAAAGATGTCGTACGCTTTATACAATCCGCCACCCGCAGCTACGAATCACAAGGCAAAGCTCGCTCATACATCGGGTTCCGCTGTGTGCGCAGAGCCATCAGCTTTACTCCTCAAAAAAGAAGCAAGAAGAAATAACACTCAAAGAGACCTATGAAAACAGATAAAAAAGTCGGCAAACTCAGTCTTTTCTTGGCGAGCCGCCGTGGAAAAAAGATCCTCAACGTAGCCTATAGTTGGGGGGCAGCCGTAGTAATTGTAGGGGCTCTTTTTAAGCTCTTGCACTGGTCTTTTGGGGATCAAATGCTCTTTGTTGGGATGATGACAGAGTTTCTCGTATTCTTCATCTCAGGCTTCGAGCAACCCGAAGAAACCTACAAATGGGAGCAAGTATTCCCCGAACTCAATGCAGGCCTAGAGGGAAGAAGCCCACAAGAGATGGAGCAGCAGCGCGACTATCTCTCCCAGAGAGCAGAAGCAGCACGGCAGCGCGCAGAGAGCTTCGAGCCTTCCTCTCCTTCACACCTCGGAGCCACAGCCCCCGAGGTTTCACTCGCCGGGGTGCTCTCCCAAGAGGAGCTTGATCACCTTCGTGGCAGCATACAGAGACTAAGCGGAGCTATTGACCAACTCTCCCGACTCGGGGAAGTAACCAGCGGGATGACCCAGCAGTGGCAGAGCATCAACCTACAAACGCTCAACGAACATACGGCACAGTACAACGAACAGATAGCAGCCCTCGGTAAGAACATTACGGGGCTCAACGCCGCCTACGAGGCGCAGTTGCGTGATGTAAATCAGCAAATTGCAGCCATCGAAGGGATCAATGCCGGTCTCGATCGTATGCGCGAAATGTATGAGGGGAGCCTCGGAGACAGCAATGCATTCCGTATGGAGAATGCCCACATGGCTCGCCAATTGCAAGACTTAAACCGCATATATGCACGCTTGTTGGATGCTATGACCATCAATATGGGAGGCTCCATGATGTCTCGCAATGCCTATCCAGACCCTTATCGTCAGGGCTATCCCTCATCGTATGATGCCTATCCGCCCTCACGAGAGGAGCAGTACCCCAACCACCGTCAAACCCAACAATAAATCCTTAGTTCAATATGGCTTCGGGAGGATCTTCGGGCAATCGCAACCGGCAGAAGATGATCAATCTAATGTATCTCGTCTTCATTGCCATGGTAGCTCTCAATGTGTCTTCGGATGTACTGGCAGGCTTTGACAAAGTGGGAGAAGGTCTCGCCCAGATGCTTGCTACCACTACCGAGCGAAACGATCGCACCGGTATGGAGCTACAGCTGGCCTACAACCACAATCCGGACAAGGCAGCCACGGCTTTTGCTCGGGGCAAACAGATACAAAGTGCAGCCGACTCGCTCTACCAATTTATAGACGAACTCAAACAACTTATCGTTGTAAAAACGGACGGCAAGGATGGAGATGTAAATAATATCGACCGCAAGGATGATATGAATGCCTCCGCAGCTATTATGCTCAATCCGCTAGATCCCAAGGGAGCACAGCTCCGCTCTCGTATTGAGCATTTCCGCAAAATGGCTGGAGATATGATGCTCGACAGCGGTAAGCGTCGCGCTATGGAAAATATCCTTTCCACGGCCCCCAAAGGGATTCAGCCCTGGGAAAATTCGCTTTTCGAAGGGATGCCTACCATTGCTGCAGTAACTCTTCTCACACAAATTCAGACGGATCTACGCAACGTGGAGGGCGAAGTCTTGAGCGAACTTATCCGAAGCATTGATATTGGCGACTTCCGTGTCAATAAAATAGAGGCACAAGTAGTGCCGGAAAGTCAGATCGTAATGAGTGGGGGAACCTACCGCGCCCAAATTGTACTGAGCAGTGTAGACTCTACCCAGCAGCCCCGTATCGTAGTCAATGGTAAGGAACTGCCTGCATCTAGTCGTGGGGTATATAGTGTACCAACCGGCACTTCGGGCACTTTCCCCATCAAGGGATTCATCGAAATGCGGCGCGGAGATGGCACGCTTGAGAAGCATGAGTTTAACTCCGAATACACGGTTACAGCTCCCATGGCTTCCATTGCTCCTACTTTGATGAACGTACTATACGCAGGGATAGACAACCCCATCAACATAGCCGTGCCCGGTGTTGCCGGCGAAGCGATATCGGCAACGATGAGCAATGGTAGTCTCACCAAACGAGGGAATCAGTGGGTAGCACACCCTGCCAAAGTAGGTACAGAAGCCGTCATAAGTGTATCGGCACGAGGGATGGATGGTAGTGTAAAGAAAGTAGCCGAACAGCGATTGAGAGTTCGCTCTCTACCCGACCCTCTTCCCTACATTGAGTATAAGGATGCCAACGGAGCACCCAAACGCTTCCGTGGAGGGAGCCTCGCCAAACGCGATCTCTTAGAGGCCGGCGGAATTAAAGCCGCCATTGACGACGATATATTGGAGGTCTCCTACTCAGTAGTTCGTTTCCAGCTCACTTTCTTCGACCAGATGGGAAATGCCATGCCCGAGGTGGGGCAAGGAGATCGATTCTCCGAGCGACAACTCTCACGCATACGCTCCCTCTCTCGTGGCAAACGCTTCTATATCAGCGAAGTGATAGCCCGTGGTCCCGACGGTGTAGAGCGCAAAATACCTCCCATTGAAGTAATAGTTAAGTAGATAAGCATGAAGTTCTATAATCATATAGCCTGCCACCTCTCCGCAGCTCTATTAGCTCTCTCTTTGAGCCTCACCTATAGTTGGGCTCAAAACGACTCCATACAAGCCGCCCCTGTGCGCAAAAGCACCACCTCTCGTCGCGCCCAACAAGAGAAACAAGAGGCTCGGCAAGATGGTCTGAGTGCACGTGCATCTGAACTAAACCAACGGCTAGAAAAGAATAGCAGCAACGCCCCTTGGAAGCGGGTCATCTACCGGGAAGTCAACCTCGATAGTGCCGAAAATGCTGCTCTCTACTACCCTCCTCGTCCTACCGAGACTGAGCAGAACCTCTTTTCTACGCTCTTTAGATTGGTCAACAAAGGGGCTATCGAAGTTTTCGATTATACGGACGGATACGAAGCCTTCGATGCTAAACACAAACTCAACTTCTCCGACTTTCTAGATCGCTTTGGCATCCTATTCGAAGAAGATGCCAGCCGAGAAGGGAATGCGCGTTATGTGGTAGCCGAAGCCGATATACCCTCCGAACTTGTAAAGAGCTACTTCTTGAAAGAAGAATATTACTTCGATCCTATCCGGAGTACCATTGATACCAAAGTAATTGCCCTCTGCCCTGTAATGCACGATACAGGAGACGCCGAGGAGCCTCTCAAGTATCCCCTCTTTTGGGTTACCTACGAAAGCATTCGCCCCTACCTAGCCATGCAGCCTGTAATGCTGAGCGACATCAATAACGCCACCACCTCTACACTCGACAATTACTTCCGCATGAGGCTATACAACGGAGGTATCTACAAGACACAAAACAGGCTTGGTAAGGCTCTCGCTCAATACTGCCCCACGCTGGACTCTCTCCGCAGCGAGCAGCAACGCATTGAACAAGAACTAAAAAGTTTTGAGGTAAGTCTTTGGATGCAAACGCCCCAAACTGATGCTCCCGAAGAGGTAACAACAGAGGCAAAAGACAACGCTCAAACCACTACAGTACAAGATAATACGGCACGAGCTCGCCGCCAAAAAAATAAGGAGAAAACAACCAAAGTAGCCAAAACGACCAAAGCTGCAAAACCTGCTAAGGCAACGAGCAGCAGCAAGCGGAGTGCGCGAGGTCGGTTCTAGCCTCGCCCCCTATGCGTTCTCTTCTCCTCTCCCTCTTCACTACCTTTTTGCGTATAGGTAGCTTCACCTTTGGGGGAGGGTATGCCATGTTGCCCCTCATAGAGAGGGATGTAGTAGAGCGGCACAAATGGCTCTCTCACGAAGAGTTCATCGACCTATTTGCCGTAGCCCAATCGCTCCCCGGGGTATTTGCGGTCAATATGTCCATCTTTGTGGGGTATCGCCTTGCGGGGAAGCGAGGTGGCACCATTGCCGCTCTCGGGACGATTCTTCCCTCTTTTATCATTATCCTACTACTTGCTTTTACCTTCGAGAGTGCTAAGAGCAATCCCCATATTGCGGCTATAATGCAAGGGATTCGCCCTGCGGTTGTCGCCCTTATTGCCGTACCGGTTTATACCACTTGGCGTACCATGCGCCTATCCAACAGGTGGCTTATCGTGCCTATTCTTTCGGCTCTTTTAGTTTGGTTTTTCGGGGTTTCTCCTATCTTAATTATCCTAGTATCGGGAGGGTTGGGAGTGCTTTACCGGGAAGGGCTCAAGCACAAACTAAAGCAACAGAAGCGAGGTTGAGCCTAGCAAAAGAGTATGACTATCCCACTTCTCTACCTACAGCTTTTTTGGACTTATACCAAAATTGGACTCTTCGGCTTCGGAGGGGGCTACGCCATGCTCTCTCTTGTGCAAGACGAAGTGGTAGTAAAGCATGGCTGGATCACGGAACAGCAATTCACGGATATAGTGGCGTTGAGCCAAGTCACACCGGGCCCCATCGGCATCAATAGTGCCACCTATATTGGCTATACGGCTACCGGCTCTATCCTCGGGGCTATTGTGGCCACATTGGCTGTCTCACTCCCCTCCTTTATTTTGGTGATGCTCATCTCTATGGCCTTCTCACGCTTCCGACAAAACCGATGGGTAGAAGCCGCTTTTGTAGGTATCCGCCCTGCCTCTGTTGGGCTTATTGCTTCGGCAGCTCTGCTACTCTCTATTCACGCAGAGGGCGTTTGGCAATGGATAAACCATGGGAATGGAGAAGCGATTGTAGTGCGGGACAATTTCCCAGACCTGCGTAGTCTTTTGCTTTTTTCTGTTACCTTCGTAGCCGCACTTAGGCGATGGGTACACCCGATCCTCCTCATCTTACTTGCAGGAGGTGCAGGATGGTTGCTTTACTACGCCCTCGCTTAGTCTTGACTCTACAATAAATAACACCACCAACAACCCAATTAAAAGGCGATGATGAACAGAAAACACCATTGGTTCTACCACGCAATCCTTTGCGGAGCTGCCCTTTTGGTCTCTATCGCTCCCAGCCTTGCACAAGAAAAAAGTGACACAAAAGGCGAGAGATCTCTAGTCCTTGTAAGTACGACACCTCAACACCTTCTTTTTGGAATTGACCTAGGGATCGAACGCTCCCTCTCTCCCAAATTTTCTCTCGGTGCCGATCTCACGACACACCTATGGCTTTTGGAAATGCCTAACATAGCCATCTCCCCCATGGCTAAATACTACTTCACGGGCACTGTAGGCTCGGGGATTTACGCTCGGGCAAAGGCTGTGGCGGGCTACTTCTTTGGCACTACAGCATTAGACGCTCCCTATTATGCAGGCCTAGGAGTAGGCTTCGGATTTTTACTCCCCATAGGGAAAACCAAGCGTTGGCACCTGGGCATCGATGGCGGGGTCAAGCTAGCCCTTCCCTTTGGGGTCGATAAAAACCAGCCAGCCGTAAGACCACAATGGGGGATGGCCTACTATACTCTACTAAGCCCGGCATCCATTCCGGAACTATCTATTAGGATTGCCTGCCGTCTCTAGTCCGGCAATTTAGTTCTCAATACCGAGCGATAAGCTGCCATTGCATAGCTGATATTCGTTGCTATACTACGCCCTTGCCTGGTCTTGGCTCTACAATAAAATAACACCAACAACACACTAGTTATCAAAGTAATAATGAATAGGAAATGCCATTGGTTCTACCGTACGATCCTTTGTGGAGCTACCCTTTTAGCCTCTATCGCACCTAGCCTTGCACAACAAAAAAGTGACACAAAAAGCAGTGCCCCCGAGACCCTTGTAAGTACCGCACCTCAGCACCTTCTTTTTGGAATTGACCTTGGTATCGAACGCTCCCTCACTCCCAAATTTTCTCTCGGTGCCGATCTCACAACGCACCTATGGCTTTTGGAAATGCCTAACATAGCGATCTCCCCGATGGCAAAATACTATTTCACGGGTACTGTAGGCGCGGGGATTTACGCTCGAGTAAAGGCTGTGGCGGGTTACTTCTTCGGTGCTACAGTATTCAATGCGCCCTATTATGCAGGCGGGGGAGTAGGATTCGGATTTTTACTCCCCATAGGGAAAACCAAGCGTTGGCACCTGGGTGCCGATTGCGGGATCAAGCTAGCCATTCCCTTTGGTGACGGAGGAGATCGTCCAGCCTTAGGAGGAGACTGGGGAATAACCTACTACACTCTACTAAGCCCTGCATCTATTCCGGAACTATCTATAAGGATTGCCTACAGCCTCTAGTCCGGCAAATTATTCCTCTACACCGAGCGGCAAACAACAATTGTAGAGTCGATATCTGTTGCTTTTACAAACCGCCGAAGTAATTCGATAGTCTGCTCTTTTGCCTCTTGCAGAAGGGCATCTCCTCCCTCCTCTTGGGGTACATAATTATTGATAAAGATCAGAGCGTTGCGAGTAGATAGTTCTACTTTGCTGCGCTCTGAGTCGCTTGTAGGGGTCGCAAAAGTACCTAAAGCATCTTCGTAAATGGGCAACCCTTGCACGTTAAGCACGCCACGACCAATCCCCTCGAAGTGATCTTCGGCAGAGCCAATACGCAATGTTATACCCCCTTGCAGGGTATCGGCATCAAAGACGCCAAGTGAATACCCCGTAGCTATGGAGACGATATTTCCCAAATCGACAAGCTGATTGACCCAATACAACCCCAAACCTTTGACAATACGTCGACGCAACTGCTCGGCAGCCGGTCGGTAGCGATTGGGATCTTTGCCACAGAGTTTGTAAGCTGCTCTCGTATAATGGATGGCAGGCATCTCCTTTATCTTATCCAGTTGCGTGGTGAGAACCACTTGTGCCATGAGCCTATCCATCTCCATTTTGAGCAGGTGGTCTGTAGGCATATTAGAGACCTTTGCCTCAATTATTGCCATGGAAAAATGGGGACAAAGCCGAGCAAAGTCAGGGGCTATGGATACATGGTGCTGCATAAAAGTCTAGGTAAAATCATAGCTACCTCAATAGGTTTGCAGCTATGGATATGTACTACTTTCGTAAGGATTTAGACTTGAGGAGAGCGGGTTAATCGTTGAGTCCTAGCTCATCTTTCACCTCATCATCCCACTCAATATCAAGCAATTCGTCTTCGTCGTCCTCGTCGTCTTCTAGCCACTCAATAGCTCCCTCTTTATTGTAAAGAGCATCGTCGTCGTGGAGGGTCTCTACCTGCATAGCCTCGCGTACCAGCTCTGTATTGTCGTAGGGCATCTCACGATTGAGCTCTTGCCAGAGCAGGTCTTTTAGTTCTGTAAGGCCACGTTGTGCCACTGCCGAGATGAAAACATGAGGTAGCTCTTGAGGAATTTCTTCACGAACCATCTCGATCAATTCGTCGTCGGCCAAGTCGCATTTGGTAATCGCCAGAAGACGACGCTTAGAACCCAACCCCGGATTGTACTTGAGCAACTCGGCAAGCAAGACTTCATACTCCCGATAGATATGCTCTGTATCAATAGGGATCATAAAGAGGAGTATAGAGTTGCGTTCGATATGGCGGAGGAAGCGGAGTCCCAACCCTTTTCCCTCTGCAGCCCCCTCGATGATACCGGGGATATCTGCCATTACAAAGGAGCGATTGTCTCTATAACTAACAATACCGAGATTAGGAACAAGGGTGGTAAAGGGATAGTCGGCAATCTTGGGTTTAGCCGCTGTTATGGCACTCAAAAGCGTAGACTTACCGGCATTGGGCAAGCCAACCAGCCCCACATCGGCAAGGGTCTTAAGCTGCAAGATGATCTCACGCTCCTGTGCCGGTTCGCCGGGTTGTGCGAAGCGGGGAGCCTGATTGGTGGCATTTTTGAAGAAGGAATTTCCCTTTCCTCCACGCCCCCCTTTGAGGAGAAGTTTCTGCTCTTCGTGGCGCGTAACATCAAGGATAAACTCCCCCGTTGTGGCGTCATATACGGAGGTGCCAAGAGGTACCTCTATTATCACATCGCTACCCGAAGAGCCGGTTTTGAGAGCACCCGCACCACTCTCGCCACTCGGGGCATATATATGCCGATTGAAACGCAAGTGAAGAAGCGTCCAATAGTTGCGATTGGCACGAATATAAATACTCCCGCCATTACCTCCATCTCCCCCATCGGGACCTCCTTTGGGGATATATTTTTCGCGGCGGAAGTGTGCCGAACCTCTACCGCCCTTACCCGAGCGGCAGTAGATCTTCACATAGTCTACAAAATTGCTTTCTGCCATCTACCCTCAGCAGTCGCCTAAGCGAGTTTGTCAATAATTTGGTAGAGACGATCGGAGATCTCCTCTACTCTACCTGTACCATCGACCAAATGGAGATTGCCCTGCTGAGCATAATACTCCGAGACAGGAGCCGTCTGCGTACGATAAACCTTAAGCCTATGATTAATGGTTTCGATGTTGTCGTCGCTGCGCCCTTCCTTCTCTTTGCGGAGAAGCAAACGCTCTATCACCATCTCATCGGGCACAGAAAGCTCTAGCATGGCACTCACCTTGGTCTGGTGACGCTGTAGCAAAAGATCGAGGGCTTGGGCTTGAGCCACCGTACGAGGGAAGCCATCGAAGACAAAACCTTTTACATCGGGATGCGAGGCTACGAGGTCTTCCATCATTCCAATGATAACTTCGTCGGGGACTAAGTGACCGGCCTCTATCAAAGTCTTAGCCTTCAGACCCAGTTCTGTCTCTGCCTTAATCTCTGCACGGAGAATATCTCCGGTTGATACATGCATTAACTGATAACGCTGTACCAAATTGGCACTCTGAGTACCCTTGCCCGACCCCGGGGCTCCAAATAAGATTAGGTTTATCATCACTCTTTGAGTTTGTAAATATCTCGGAGCATACGCCCTCTGTCATCGTAGTCTAGGCCGTGCCCTACAATAAAATCGTTGTCGATCTCAAGCCCTACATAGTCCGCTTTTATATCGCACATTAGCGCCTTGGGCTTTGTGAGCATGGCAGCAATACGCACCTCTACGGCTCCCTCATCAAGGTATAGAGCCTTTACATTTTGCATCGTGTAACCGGAGTCGATAAGATCCTCCAAGATCACAACATGACGCCCCTTGAGGGGGGCACTAACGGGCATTACCTCCTTAAGGCTGAAGGTAGACTGCGTCCCTTGATATGACGAATAGCGAGCAAACGCGACCTCGTGCTCTGTGCCGATGTAACTCAGCAACTCAGATGCAAACATAAAGGCCCCATTCATGATCACAACGTAGAGAGGATCTTTGCCTTCCATATCTACCCGTATCTCTTCTGCCATACGTTGGATGGCAGCATCAATCTCGCGGTAAGTAATATAAGGTGCAAATACCCTCCCGTAAAGCTCTATATCTTCCATACGAATCTCGTTCTTATGGGACAAAGTTAGCTTATTCCATTCAATCCTTTTCGTTTCTCAGGTGTTTTCTCCGAGAGAAGAGGAAGAAAAAGGGTAAAAAACCATCTGAGAAGGAGCTCTTCATCCCCAAGGGCGCTTTTTCCATTGGGTAGAAATAAAAAAATTACTGCCCTAAATGTTGGGTTGTTTTAGGCTGAAATCCTCAGATTTCTCAGGCTAAAACTTTTCTATTCTTGGGCAAAAAAGGAAAGACTTTCTAGGCAAGAAATAATTTCCCTCCAGCCAGCGACTCACAATGAGGATCCCCCGTATCTATTCGCCCCCAAAACTATGTATCCTCCCTCTCCTAGGGATAATAAAAAGGGAGCCTCTCCGTCGGCAAAGTCGTAGCTCTACAAGAACCACTTTGCACGTCTCCGGAAAGACTCCCTTTATCCCCTCTCGTTATAGGACGAGGAGGGGGAGAAGAAAATCTAATTCTTAATCTAAGATTTAGATCAATACCCTATCCTCATCAATTGAAACCTCTCCCTGTTCTGAAACGAGGAAAGGAATTTCGTAGTATTCAATGGATGTGCGTCCGGCATTACTTACGGTCTTCGCTTCTTTCTCAGTAACATGCAAAACGAAGCGACATCTACTCATTTCCGTTACATTATCAATCGAATAAGAGTCTACACAGTGGAACTTGAGGCCTTCTGCTTCAATTATTTTTTTGGCATCCTCGATCTGCTTTGCATACGTTTCCGGAGAGATGCTCTTTACATCAAGTGCGGGGATCTCAGAAAAATTGGGTTCATCTCCATATGTTGTATATGTAGAAAGATTGCTTGCAGATCCATCTACAAAGAAAACTTGATGCCATGCACCGCCATCCTTATCCACCATCACTACCGCACAAGAGTGAAGATCATTGTCCAACTCCTTGCCCGGACGAGAATCTCTACCGAGATCTAGACTAACAAGCTTAAATTTGCTAGCATCCACCTTTTCTTCGATGATTCCTTGCACCTTTTCCCATGTCTCTTTTGTATCCGTAGGAACACCTACAATACTAGAGATTGCATTACAAGCAGAGAGCAACAAAGCCACTGCGCTTACTCCTAAAACAGATAATTTCTTCATCATTTTATTCTTGTTTTTATCAGTAAAACTGCCACAAAGGTAAAGAAAATAAGGTAGAATAGTCCCATCCACCATCCTAGTAAGGTACGTAACTCCCTCTTCGAGGGGCACTTACCCCTCAAGAAAGAAAATAGAAATCCCCAACCACCCTTAGCAAGAAGGGTAATTGGGGATAATCCTAAGAGGATATAAGAGAAAACTTTAGTCGAGCTTTGGACCGGCTTCTACGAGCGCCTTGCCGGCTTCATTACCGGTAAACTTGGTAAAGTTCTTGATGAAACGTTCGCTCAAGTCGCGTGCCTTAGCATCCCACTCGGAGGCATCCGCATATGTATCGTGGGGGTCGAGGATTTTAGAATCTACTCCGGGTAGCTCCGTGGGAACAGCGAAACGGAAGTAGGGGATCTCCTTGGTGGGAACCTTGTCTATAGAGCCATCGAGAATCGCATCTATGATACCACGAGTATCCTTTATGGAGATACGCTTGCCGGTTCCGTTCCAGCCCGTATTTACGAGATACGCTTTAGCCCCAACAGCGTTCATACGCTTTACAAGCTCCTGTCCGTACTTTGTAGGATGGAGGGAGAGGAAAGCGGCTCCAAAGCAGGCGGAGAAAGTAGGCGTAGGCTCCGTTACTCCACGCTCTGTACCAGCGAGCTTTGCCGTAAATCCGGAGAGGAAATAGTATTGCGTCTGCTCGGGAGTAAGGATCGAAACCGGAGGCAATACCCCAAATGCATCAGCCGAGAGGAAAATTACCTTGGTCGCGTGCCCAGCCTTCGAAACAGGCTTAACGATATTCTCAATATGGTAGATCGGGTAAGAAACACGAGTATTCTCCGTTACGCTCTTATCGCTAAAGTCGATCTTTCCGTTGGCATCTACGGTTACGTTCTCGAGCAAAGCATCACGACGAATCGCATTGTAAATATCGGGTTCGCTCTCCTTGCTCAAGTTAATTACCTTGGCATAGCAACCACCTTCGTAGTTGAAAACGCCATCATCGTCCCAGCCGTGTTCGTCGTCGCCAATGAGCTTGCGCTTGGGATCTGTAGAGAGCGTTGTCTTACCCGTGCCCGAGAGACCGAAGAAGATAGCCGTCTCTTTGCCATCTTGACTTGTATTGGCGGAGCAGTGCATAGAAGCGCGTCCACTTAGCGGATTGAGGTAATTCATGTAGCTGAACATACCCTTCTTCATTTCACCCCCATACCAAGTATTAAGGATAATCTGCATCTTTTCGGTGAGGTTAAACACCACTGCCGTTTCGCTATTCAAACCGAGTTCTTTGTAATTATCCACCTTAGCTTTGGAGGCGGTCAAGATCACAAAGTCGGGTTCGCCAAAGTTAGCTAGCTCCTCAGCTGTGGGGCGAATGAACATATTCGTCACAAAGTGAGCTTGCCAAGCCACCTCCATAATGAAACGGAGTTTGAGGCGTGTATTCTCATTAGCACCGCAGAAAGCATCTACGACAAAGAGGCGTTTATTGGAAAGCTCGTTGGTAGCAATCTTTTTGAGCTCCGTCCAAGTCGCAGGAGAGATGGGTTTATTATCATTCTTGTACTCGTCACTCGTCCACCAAATAGTATCGCGGGTTGTATCATCCAGCACAAAGAATTTGTCCTTGGGGGAGCGCCCTGTGTAGACACCGGTCATCACATTAACAGCTCCTAACTCGGTAAGTTGCCCCTTTTCATAGCCCGTAAGCTCAGGTTTCATCTCCTCGGCAAAAAGCGTGTCGTAGGAGGGGTTATACAATACTTCTACGGGATCGAGAATATTGTACTTGCTAAGATCTATTTTACTCATAGTCTGATTTTTATAAATTAAGAATTGTTTTATTTGTCAAAGTCAGCCAGGTGCATATCGCCCTTTTCAGCAATAGCATGGTGGAAGGCGAAGCAAGCCTTGAGGTCGTGTGGGGTCTGTCCGTTTTTCGTACGTTCTAGGTATTCGTTAAGTAGGGGTCGATAATCGGGGTGTACACAATTGTCTATGATACAACGAGCACGCTTGCGAGGCGACAAACCTCGTAGGTCGGCAATCCCGTATTCCGTTATGATTACCTTCACAGAGTGCTCACTATGGTCGAGGTGCGACACCATGGGCACAAAGGCACTGATCTTGCCATCTTTTGCTGTGGAGGGCGTGGTGAAGATAGAAAGGTAGGCATTACGCGTAAAGTCGCCCGAGCCACCAATCCCGTTCATCATGCGGGTCCCATTTACATGGGTAGAGTTGATGTTCCCAAAGATATCGGCTTCGAGGGCTGTATTGATGGTGATAACCCCTAATCGGCGCACGATCTCGGGATTATTAGAATACTCTACGGGGCGGAGCAACAACTTGTCTTTGAAGAAGTCGAGATTGCCGTATATTTCTTGGATTACAGAGCGACTTACCGATAGAGAGCAACCACTGGCAAAGCG
>CAUTMR010000016.1:0-26415 GCA_963539975.1 uncultured Porphyromonas sp.
ATGGATCTAAAAGCCATAAATTCCGATCCGTTGTCCGTCGTTATGGAATGCAACAAGCCCATCCTCTTGAAGTAAGCCAAACTCCGATTAACGACCCGAGCCAACGACTTGGCATTCTTTCCATTAGGCAGCTTTTCAATGATGGCATACCCCGTTTTTCTCTCGGTCAGGGTAAGGATGGCTTCTCGTTGCTGAGCCCCGATGATAAGATCCATTTCGAAATCTCCAAAACGCTCTTTACGGTCGATGCAGTCCGGTCTCTCGTCTATACTTTTACGCCGTCCCCATTTCCTTTTTTGGGGAGAAGCTAAAGGCTTGTGGCGGTATTTTAGATGGTGCCTCGTATGGCGATAGAGATCCCCACCGCTCTCTTTGTCCTTATGAAGAAAGGTGTATAGGGTGGTTTTGCCCACAATGGGAATTCCCTCCAAGCGAAAGCGTCCTACAATTTGCTCGGGCGACCATTGTTGCTGCCGGATAATTTGTTCGACATCGTGTCGCATCTTTTCATATTCAACGCAAATATAAACTTTTTGAGTTCAACCACCCTGGAGCTAGCCCCAGGGTGGTTTTTGTTTATCTAAGCGTTGCACTTACAACTGGAAAATACAACATCTCTACTAGCGATAGATTATCCTAATATCTCCATTAAGCTTGCTTTTATCCGCTCTTCTTCGCAACTTCCCTTTGTAGATAACCTCAAGAGAGGTATTGCATAAGATTGAAAAATATGATCTTTCAATTCATCCCTTTTATGCTGAGAAGTGCCATCATGGTGATAAGAGTATCCATCTGTTTCTATTGCCAAGACGGGCTTCTTACTAGCTCTATTTACCAAAAGGAAATCTACATGTGTATTGTAATTCCCTGCATATTGGAGTTCTTCGGGCGTCATCAATGAGGTGTCTTTTATAATTTGCCGTAGAGGGATATGGCAAAGGACTTTGAGGCACGAGAAGAGGTCTCTTGAGTCCAGAACTCTACAAATGGCAGAATACGTAAGGTTTTCTGATACATACTCTGATACCTTTGGATAGCCTTTAAGGAGATCCATCCGCTGTTTGGTATATTGCTCGTAGAGATTATCAAATATCGATGCAACTTTACTCTCCGTAACGGAGCATTTGTTGTAACTAATATAGTCTAGTAGATCGGAGATATTCCCTTGTGTCGGTTGTTCATTTCCCGTAACGACAAGACAAAATTTCTTTTTAGCACGAGAGATGGCAACATTAAGAAGATTAGGGTCATCTGCAAATGTGCTAATCTTATTGTCTACTACACTCAAGATAATTATGTCTTTTTCTCTCCCTTGATATTTATGAATTGTGGCTGCTTCGATATCAGGGAGGGCTTCCTGGAATCTGCTAATCTGATGATTGTAAGGAGAGATAATTCCAATATCATTAGTACCTTCAAGTATGGGTAAGACTTCCTGTTTTACCACATCTATTTCTCTTTGATTATAATGATCAAAAGCGTGGTTGCCAGGGGAAGTCTTAAAAGCACAGAGAGCATCCGCCTCTCCATTATCTTGAGTCATTATGAGCAATTTCTCTCCATAAAACTTCTGATTGCAGAAATTAATTATCCGGGGATGACAACGATAATGCTCCCGAAGAAGCGTTTGAGGGATATTTTCTATTACGGAGCAAATAGACTGTAAGAAGCTATTCTTAGCGCAATCATAGCCATTGGGTACTTTGTATTCCCTCATAACGACCTCCATTTTCACCTTATCTTCAGCTGTTATTACATTAGGGAGCTGTAAAGTATCCCCTACAATTACAGCATTCTGGGCACAAGACAATGCCAAAACTGCTGTATCTATAGATACTTGTGAAGCCTCGTCCATTATCACATAGTCATACAATTCATTGCCAAAGAGACAACTATGAGCGGAGAAAGTCGTACTGAGGACTACGGGGTATTGCTCCAAAAAAGAGGCTCCACAAGACTCTATAGTCTCTAAGGAGAATAGTCCCCTTGCTGACTTTTTACTTTTATACTTATCATAAAGTGAGGCTCTGAAGAGGTTCATAGAGTCTTCAGATACCTTTTTCATTAGCTCTTTGGTATCATAAGACTCCAACTCCTGGCTTATTTCTTTCAGACGATACTCTATTTCTTTATGATAGTTCTGATAGTAGAGTTTTTGAAGTTCAGTCTCGAGGGAGATGAGGCTATCCTTCCTAAACTTATGCCGAAGTCGCAATACATACTTACAAACAACATACAACCAGAACCTCTTTATTTGATGTTTGAATGTCGCCAAAGAATTGTCAGTAACCAATGAATCCCCTTTGGTTTCCAGTTGACATTGGAGCCATAAGCGCATAAGACGAGAAGAGTTTACCACCTTCTGTAATGGGGCATCTTCCTCGAGTTTATGTCTCTGACAGAAATGCTTCCATTCAAGAGATATAGCCTCTCTTTGTTGCTTCAGCTCAGCCTGCTCATTTTGCAAAGAAAACACCTTATTGAGCCTCTCCAAGATAAAATGTAGTTCCTTTGCTTGAGCCATACAGTCGGCCGATGAGTATAGCCAACCGTCTAGATTTGCAGGAATGGATGGCTGATTATGAAAAAACTCTGCTTTGTTTTCATTGCTACCAAGACTTGCGACTATAAAAGAGAGCTCGTACTTCTTTAGTTTCTCCCAGACATTGGCTATAGCGGAATTATTATTAGACACGACCATTACCGTTTTCCCCATCTTTACAATATTTGCTATGATATTGAGGATGGTCTGTGTTTTCCCTGTTCCCGGAGGCCCTTGTATCACGCTGATTTGATGCTCAAAAGCTCTCTCTACGGCCCTCTTTTGGCTTTGGTTGAGGCCAAAGGGATAGATCAAATCTTTGTGCCGTAGCCCTTTTACAGGGTATTTTTTAGGATTGAGGTAGCACGCAGTAGCAGTCCTATCATCTAGGAAACTGATTGTTTCATACTTTGCGGAAAGAATGCCTTGACCTTTCTCTTTCCCAAGAGGATTTATAGCAGCAATACTCTGTACGTAGCCAAAAATAGTTTTACAAACGTTGTCATGCAGGCAAGAAGCGAAGACTTTTACCACTCCATCCGGACTTTCTATTTCATGGCCTCTCTTGTACTTAATACGCCAATATACTATTCCGAGCATCTCGAAACGAAGTATCTCGGCGATATCACTTTGCAAAACATCTTTATAGTAAACCTTATGCAACTCAGGAACCAATCTCCTGGGATTAGAAAACCAAATAACTTTTTCTAGAGTATAGGTATAATAGAACTTAGGATTGTTCTTAAAATAGACCCGATAAACCTGAGCATTATATCTCACTATAGAATCAATCTGTGAGGTCTTGGGCTCTCCATTGAGGAGAATCAATGATTCTGACAATGATTGCATAAGTAAAAAAGCTATTCTTTAGCTTGCAAAAATAAGAAAAATCCTTCTTCGACAAGGGATTATGGATCTAGGTATGCGAGGAGAGAGGCAACAAAAAATCTGCATGCTCTCTCCAAAGGAGGGGACATGCAGAGTATACCGGAGGAGTTAGGAGCTCTCTCCTTAGAGGGTGGTTTAGATGGAAGCCTCTACATTCCAGACGAAAGCTCGCAGCCCTTGTAGCGGTTGGCTTTCGTCGAGGGCGTGTAGTTCTTCCAGAATGGTGGGTACAACCGCACCCGGACAAGCTACCAACAAGGCTCCATTGAGCGTAGGCCAAGCATGAGAACCTTGGTGAGGTTCTCCCCCACGAGAGCCAACTCCTCGGATTTCGTCCCATTGGGTATAGCCTCGAAGATTGTGTCGCTCCAGAAGTCGTATGACAAGCCCATGCAGAGCTTGGTTGAAGCTGATGAAAATAATTTTATCGGGGTTCATAGGCTCACGAGTTAGCTTTGTTCTTTAGTTCTTTGTATAAGCGACGACGCTCTCTTTTTATTTCTCGTCCTGTAAATGAAGCGTATATAGTGGGGATAAGTACAAGGGTTACAAAGGTAGAGATGGTAAGCCCGAAAGCTACCGTTACCCCCATGGGTTGCCACATCTCACTACCTTCGCCAATACCAATAGCCATCGGTACCATACCAAGTACGGTGGTGAGCGTTGTCATCAGCACGGGACGCAAACGAGAGCGACCTGCAATCAAAATAGACCGGCGCACGCTGTGCCCACGCTCTCTACCAAGGCGGGTGTAGTCGATAAGCACAATCCCGTTTTTCACTACGATACCCACCAACATAATTGCACCGATAAAGGCAATCAAGCTAAGGGATACCCCTGTGAGTACTAAGCCAAGGATGACTCCTGTAAAGGCAAAAGGCACAGAGAACATAATAACAAAGGGATCGAGAAGGCTCTCAAACTGAGCTGCCATTACGATGTACACTAGGATGAGAATCAGCACAAGCAATACCGTAAGATCCGTAAACGACTCTTGTTGTTGCTCGTAGCTCCCGGCAAGCTTGTAGGTTATACCCTGAGGGAGATCTATGCTACTCATTACCTCATTGGCATCCTTTACCAACTCGGAGAGTGCAACACCACTTGCAGCTACCGTAGAGAGTGTGATCACACGTTCTCGGTCTTTACGTTTAATCGTAGGCGGTGTATAATACTCGCGGAACGTACCCAAATCGCCCAAACGTACGGACTGCCCGGAGGGTGTGGCTACGAGTATATTCTTGAGGTCTTCGAGAGAGCGCCTGTGCTCGGGAGCTAGGCGAACTCGTATCTCATATTCATTCCCGTCTTCTCTAAAGTGGGACGCAAGACTACCCGTTACACTGCTCGATATATAACTGGCAGCCGTAGCCATGGTAAGTCCGTGCTCGGCTAATTTTCTGCGGTCGAACTCCATATAGTACTCGGGCATATCCTCGTTACGGTCACTATTAACTTCGGAACAAGAGGATTTTTTGAGAAGGGCTTCGGTGACTTGTTGTGCTGCCTTATTAGACTTCTCAAAGTCGTACCCATACAATTCTACCGCGACGGCCGTTTGTCCCCCAAAGTTACCTCCGCCTCCTCCCGGAGTGACCACATAAGATTTAAGACCGGGATAATTATCAAGGTCAGCACGCATCATATCGGCAAGTTCGTAGATAGAACGCTTACGATCTCCTGCGTCCAAAAAGCCAATGTTGTAACGGATGATATTATTTCCACTCCCCATGAACGTAGCAAAAATATTGCTAGCATCAGCTTGCCCTACGGTAAAGTTACAACTGACCATTTCGGGATACTTTTCTTTCCAAATCCGGGAGATATCAAGCCCCACCTCACGAGCGATATTGACATTTGTCCCCACAGGAAGGTCTATACGTACCGTAGCAGCATTACTATCACTCTTGGGCATAAAGTCGGTATTGATGAAGGAACCAAGAGCAATACTACCTACAAAAATAGCTATTGCAACGAGTACGGTGAGGGTGCGATGAGCTAGAGTGAGACGGAGCAACCTCACATAGTGGTCTTCTATCTTCCCTAGTAGTTTCTCCATCCATACAACCAAGGCGTTGGGTTTCTGCTTGCTGGTATCTCGTCTACGGAGCCAATGGGCACAGAGCGTAGGCGTAAGTAATACCGCACAAATGGTGGAGACGATCATAATAATACTTACAATCCAACCCAATTGGCGGAACATGATCCCTGTCACCCCGCCTACCATAGTAAGGGGCAAGAAGACGGCAAGCATGGTGAGGGTAGAGGCAAACACGGATATCGCCACCTCGTTGGTAGCATGCACGGCTGCCTGTTTGGGGTAACTCCCTCTCTCTATATGGGTTGTAATATTCTCCAATACCACGATGGCGTCGTCCACCACCATACCAATAGCAATGGAGAGCGAACTCATTGAGATAATATTGAGCGTATTCCCCGTAAGCATAAGGTAGATAAACGAACCTACCAGGGAGATAGGGATGGTAAGAACAATGATAACAGTGGCACGCCAACGCCCTAAGAAGAGGAAGACAACCAGCATAACCACCGCAAAGGTGATAAGGATAGTCTCTCCCAAACTTGAGATGGTATTGACAATCGATCGAGAGGTATTAACCACCGAGAATATCTCAACGTCGCTCGGGAGCGTCTCTTGGATCTTAGGCAATGCTTCTGCCACTTTACGAGAGATTTCTACGGAGTTAGCCCCACTCTGTTTGTTTACAATAATGGCTGCACTTCGCTCTCCATTGAGGTAAGCCTCCTGCATCTGCTCGGCAACGGTGTCCTCTACACGAGCCACATCTCGCAGGTAGACATTCTGCCCCATACGGCTTAGTACGACAATATTCTCGAGGTCGCGCGGCTCTGCAAATTCGCCCTGTACGCGGATTGAGTTGGTCGCATTCCCTATACTGATTTGCCCTGCAGGTACATTGCTATTTTCGGCACGAATAATAGCACTGATCTGCTGGATAGTAAGCCCATAAGCCTCCAAGGCGGAGGGGTCGCAGTAAACTTGTATCTGACGTTTTACGGTACCCGAGGAAGAAACACTCCCTACACCATCAATACGCCCAAGCACGTTCAGTACCTTGTCCTCTAGGATCTTGTCCAGCCCCGGAGTACTCTCCCGAGCTGTGGCCACCAAGATCTGTACGGGGATATCGTCCACTCCGAACTTAAAGAGCATAGGATCGTGCGCTCCATCGGGCAAAGTTTCGCTCAAAAGACCGAGTTTATCGCGAATGTCGTTGGTGGCACTCTCCATGTCCGTACCCTCATTAAACTCAACGGTTATCATAGAAACATTCTCACGACTCTCACTCGTAATATGCTTCTGATTGGCAATACCATTGAGGACATTTTCGATAGGTTCGGTAACGTTTGCCTCCACATCTTGTGGTCCTGCGCCAGGGTAGGAGGTCAAGACAATAATGTTGTTGGTCTCGATCTTTGGATAGAGGTCGATAGGCAACTTCTGCAAAGAGAATATACCTAAGATAGCCAATGCCACGAACACAAGTATCGTGGTGATCGGCTTCTTTACGGCAGCACTATATATACTCATAGCTACTCTATTTGGGTTTAATAAGAGGATGTTATTTGGATGAAGCTTTCTTCACCACTTTTACCTGCTCGCCATTGCGCACTATTTGCGCCCCCTCGGTAATCACCGTAGTGCCGGGAGTCAAACCGGAAATAATCTCATATTGATCTTCTACCTGACGGCCGACCTTTACTATAGTACGCACTGCCTTTCCATTCTCCAACATGTAGACGTAATATTCCCCACTACCGGGCGTTTTCACAACAGCTCTATCCGATACCATTACAGCGGTAACTTGCCCAAAATCTATCTCTACATTGGCATACATTCCAGGACGCAACTTCTGATCCTTATTGGGTATTTCCACCTCAACGTCGAAGGTATGCGTCTGAGCATTGAGCGTAGGATGGATGAGGGCGATCTTGCCTTCAAAAACTTCGTCTGCACCCAATGCATCTACGTGCACTCGTGCCGGCATCCCTTTCTTTACCTGGGTATAATATCGCTCGGAGACGTTGATTAGGAGTTTTACCGGGGAGATCTGCTCCACAACAAATATAGGAAGAGAGGGAGAACACATGTCTCCGGTATCGTAATTACGCTTTGTAACCACTCCGGGGATCGGGCTCCGTAGATAGGTATTCTCCTGCAAATTGCGGTGTGCAGTCTCGGCTACAGCGAGGGCACTCTTACGGGCATCCCACTGAGCCTTGCTCACGCCTCCTACCTTGTATAGCTCATCGGTACGGGTGTAGGCTAGCTTAGCATCGGCAAGTTGTACCTCTGCCTGCGAAAGCTGACTATTGTCCATCACAGCCAAAACCTGGCCACGACTTACCTGCTGCCCCACTTCGGCTTTGATTTGGCGGATACGTCCTCCCGTTTGGGGGACAATCTCGTTCGTTGCCTTAGCCTGCACAGAAGCCGTAAAACTACCAATGTTTTCTATAGTTCCTTGTTGTACAACGGCTGTTTCTACAGCTACTTGTGTGCTATCTTGATTGTCCTTTTTGGACTTTGAGTTTTTGGAACAAGAGGGAGCAACCAAAAGCATAGCTCCCAAAGAGAGAAGTGCGCACTTCGCACGGAAAGAAGAGATCGGATTCATACTAGTTATATCGAAAAAAGGTTCGTCTTATTACTTTTGTTGAGTAGGAGTTTCTTCGGGTACCCCTTTGCCCGTTAGGAGGTCGAGGTCGCAGCGTGCCACCAAGAAGTTGTAGATACTCTGGTGGTAGTTAAGCCGAGCTTGCAACAAAGACAAATCGGCATCATTTACCTCTAGCAAGGTACCTTCGCCTGTTTCAAAACGCTTCTCGGCGATGGTGTACCCTCTCTCTGCCGTAGAGACCGCCCCTTCGCTTACGCTATAAGTACGAGCTGCCCTACGCAAACGATCTTTCGCCTCTTCGTAGGCGGTGGAGACTTGACGCTCAGCATCACGAGCATTGAGGTCAAACTGCATCAGGGCAATCTTCTGCCCCTTGAGGTCGTAAATGCGTCGTCCCCCCGTAAATACAGGGAACGAAAGCGAAAGAGAGACCATGGAATGGGGTGTCCAAAGTTTGTTATTATTCAACTTTAGATCGTTGCTAGCAAAAGAGTAAGTATAAGATCCGGAGAGATTGAGGGTAGGTAAAAAAGCAAGTTTTTTAAGCTCCGTAGCATGGTTTACCAAGTTGCGCTGAATCGCTAGCTCGCGTAGCGTTGCATTGCCCTCAAGGGGATTCTGCTCCGCTTCCACGTACTGCTGGAGCACCTCCGGAGCAAAATCGGTGAGAGAGCCACGGAGTGAAATTTCGGTTTCGGGAGATAATCCCATCAAAATAAGAAGCGAACGGCGAGCCATGCGGCGAGCATCGTCGGCTTGCAACACGTTGGGCTCGAGATTTTTCATCTGCACCTCACTTCTCAGGAGATCATACTGAGCTACAAGTCCCTGCTTGAAATTATTCTCCACCAACTGATAGTTTCTCTGAGCATTGGCGTAGCTTTTCTTGAGCACTCCATAGCTATCCTCAGCCAAAAGGGCCTGCAAGAAAGCCTTGCGCACCTCAGCTACTTTATTTAGTCGAGAGGTTTGAGATTTCTCTAGAGCGAGTTGAAGATTCTCTTTGCTGATACTTACGCTTTTCCATAAAGAAGCATTCACTACAGGAAGAGCCAAACTAAGCCCCCCTTGAATGTTGTGCGTACGACCAATTTCAATCCCCGCAGAAGCCCCGGGCATGGAAGGTGCTCCGGGAAACCCATCAAGGTACATAACCTGCTTCTTAATGGTATATCCATAAGAACCCTGCAAATTAATACTCGGGTACAACTGAGCTATCGCACTCTTGTAGGTGTATCGCTCCTTTTGCACCGCCATATCACCCACCAGCACACTAGTGCTCTCTGTGAGTGCGATGCGCACCGCGTCATCAATAGTGATGGATGCAGGCAGTGGGGTAGGACTCGTAAGGGTGTCGGTAACTGAGGGCCGATAGTCCTCTATAGCACACAGCCTCCACGTTGCTCCTCCCATCAAAAGCAGGGCAAGAGAGGCTTTGATCACAGTTCGATGCTTCATAAACTCTATCTCTAATATCGTATTATTCTATTTCTTTCCGGAGAGGAAATCCAGCCAATCTCCCTACAAACTCCATCGTAGAGCAACTGAATAAGGAATGGTTCATCTCCGCTCAACATGCCTCTTCTCCTCTCTTCTAGAGTAGCGCTAGCACATTGCATACTCTCTATTGGAGGGGGATAATAGGGCAAGGTTTAATTATATTCCATCTCTTTCTTGCCTGCAAAGGTACATATTCGTACTATAGCCGGCAAGATGAAAAACGTAATTAGCAAAAAAGAATACTCTGACCTTCCATTGCCCTAAGACGCGGAGAAGGATTTATCTGGCTGATTTTCTGGTCAAATGCTGCCTAAGAAAAATAAAATTCTTGGGCAGTTATGGGAGGCATATTTGCCTAATATATTTTTTGTTACAGGGCAAGAAAAAGAGAAAAAGCAGCGCACAACAAAAAAAGGGGATTAGTGAAGGGGTTTTAGCCCCATAGTGTCTGCCTTTTTGAGCAGATAGTCGTATGCCGCATCGTACTCATTAGGAATAACCCCATCAAGTATCGCATTCTTAATCGCCTCTTTGAGTGTACCTACGGGGCGAGAGGGGGGGAGGCCAAACAGCTCCATGATCTCCTCTCCCGAGATGGGAGGCTGGAAGTTACGTATTCTATCCTTTTCCTCTATTTCGTGGAGTTTGCGGCGAACCACTACATAGTTATCGAGGTAGCGGCGCACCTTTTGGGGATTCTTGCTCGTAATGTCCGCCTCCACAAGGAGCATGAGGTCGTCTATGTCGTCTCCGGCTTCGAAGAGCAGGCGACGCACGGCGGAGTCTGTTACCCCCTCATCTACGAGTGCCGCAGGGCGCATATGCAGCTCTACCATCTTGGCAACATACTTCATAGAGGCATCGAGGGGCAACTTGAGTCGCCTGAACATCTTGGGCACCATTTTGGCTCCAATATAGTTGTGGTTGTGGAAGGTCCAGCCCAACGCTCGATCGAAACGCTTCGTTTGCGGCTTTGCCACATCGTGCAAAAGGGCTGCCCAGCGGAGGTAGAGATTATCGCTCTTTGCAGCGAGGTTGTCTACCACCTTATAGGTGTGTGTAAGATTATCTTTATGGCCAATGCCATCTCGGGTCTCGGCGCCTTTGAGAGCTAATACCTCGGGCAATATGAGTGCCATTAAGCCTGTCTTTTCTAATAGCTCCAGTCCTATGGAGGGTTTGGGCGAGAGCATTATTTTGTTCAGCTCCACGATGATGCGTTCGGCAGAGACAATCTGAATACGCTCGGCATTGCGCTCAATGGCCTCAAAAGTCTCTTCGTCAAGAAAGAAGCCCAATTGGCTTGCAAAGCGAATCCCCCGAAGCATTCTCAAGGGGTCGTCTGAGAAGGTTACATCGGGATCTAAGGGCGTACGCAATAGACAGTCTTCGAGGTCTTCTAGGCCGTAAAAAGGGTCTACCAGCTCGCCAAATCGCTCTTTGTTGAGGCACAAAGCCATGGCATTGATGGTAAAGTCTCGCCGCTCTTGATCCTCTTCGAGTGTGCCATCTTCTACAATGGGTTTACGGCTATCGCGTCGGTAACTCTCGCGCCTAGCTCCTACGAACTCTACCTCTATCCCCCCTTTTTTTACTTGGGCGGTGCCAAAATTGGCAAAGACGGAGAGATGTGCTCCTCGCCCCCATTTCTTGGCAAAAGCACGCGCAAGGTCGATGCCTCGCCCCACAGAAACCACATCAATATCTCCCGTGGTGCGGTGCAACAGGAGGTCTCGCACATAACCTCCCACCACATAAGCCTCCACGCCGAGTTCGTCGGCAGCTTCACTAATTAAGCGGAAAAGAGGCGTATCTATAGCAGAGCGAAGTGAGTAATCCGGGGTCATGTGAATTATAGTAGGGGCTATTATATGGAGGCTTTACGAGCCTTTTCGTTTTGGGTTAAGTAAGCTTGAGAGGTAATCGCATCGAGCCAGGCGGCATTCTCTATATACCAGCGCACTGTTTGCTCCAGCCCTTCGTCGAAAGAGGTGGAGGGCGTCCAGCCCAATTCCGTATGCAGTTTGCTAGCATCAATAGCGTAGCGGAGGTCGTGCCCGGCGCGGTCTTGTACATATGTAATGAGGGAGAGAGAATCCCCCTTGGGGCGTCCTAAAACCCGATCTACCGTCTCAATAAGTTTTTTGATTAGCTCTATATTGCTCCACTCGTTACTGCCACCCACATTGTAGGTTTCGCCGGAGCGTCCCTTATGGAAGATGAGATCAATGGCACGAGCGTGGTCTTCTACATAGAGCCAATCGCGCACATTAAGCCCCTCGCCATAGACAGGCAGAGGTAGTTTTTGGCGGATATTGTTGATGAAAAGCGGGATCAGTTTTTCGGGGAATTGGTAGGGACCATAATTGTTGGAGCAGTTGCTAAGTACAACATCCAGTCCGTAGGTATCATGATAGGCGCGAACGAAATGATCGCTCGACGCCTTTGAGGCTGAGTAGGGGCTGTGAGGAGCATAAGGCGTCTTCTCGGTAAAGAGTCTGCCCTCTAGGGGGAGAGCTCCGTACACTTCGTCTGTAGAGACGTGATAAAAACGCCCTTTTATTGACTTCTCTTGCCACGCAGCGCGAGCCGTCTCTAGTAAAGAGAGGGTGCCCAATACGTTGGTTCGGGCAAAGAGAAGAGGGTCGGATATGGAACGATCAACATGACTCTCGGCTGCCAAATGCACCACTCCGTCAATGCCCTCTTGGGCAAAAAGTGACTGAAGCAAGGGTAAGTCCGTAATATCCCCCACCACAAAGCGCACTCGGGGTAGCTCTAGCAGGTCTTCGAGATTCGCCACATTTCCTGCATAAGTGAGGGCATCTAAGAGAATGATTCGGTACTCAGGATACTGCCGAACAAAGTGCCGTGCTACATGGGATCCAATGAAACCGGCTGCTCCCGTAATTAGTAAATTCATAGGAGTAAATGTCAAATGGAGGGGACGAGTAGGGAGAGAAGGTATTGGCCATAGGCATTCTTTGCCATCGGGGTGGCTACCTTGCGGAGGGTATCTGCCCCGATCCAACCCTGTTGGTAGGCGATTCCCTCGAGGCAAGCAATCTTGATGCCCTGCCTCTTCTCGATAACTTCTATAAAGGTAGAGGCCTCACTAAGGGAGTCGTGCGTACCGGTATCGAGCCAAGCAAAACCCTGTCCGAGTTGCTCTAAAAAGAGGGATTCTAAGGATAAAAAAGCTTGATTCACGGAAGTGATTTCCAGCTCCCCTCGTGCGGAAGGACGCACTGCTTGTGCAATATCCAAGACCTTATTGGGATAGAAATAAAGCCCCGTTACGGCATATGGACTGCGGGGTTGTTTGGGTTTTTCTTCGATAGATAAGACCTGACCTTCGGCATCAATCTCCGCTACGCCATAACGCTCGGGGTCACTAACCCGATAGCCAAAGATCGTCGCCTTACCCTCTTGCTCTGCCCGGGCTACCGCCCTCGTAAGCATCTCGGGGAAGCCGGCTCCATAAAAAATATTATCCCCTAAAATAAGGCAAACAGCATCATCGCCTACGAACTCTCGTCCTATGATAAAGGCCTGTGCCAAGCCATCGGGGGAGGGCTGAGGGGCGTACTGCAAACGAATCCCCAAGTCGCTACCATCTCCCAAAAGGCGCTCAAAAGCAGGGAGATCTTGCGGCGTGGAGATCAGAAGAATATCTCGAATACCTGCCAGCATCAGTACACTGATCGGATAGTAAACCATGGGTTTGTCAAAAATAGGGAGCAATTGTTTACTCACCCCCTTAGTGATTGGATAGAGACGCGTGCCCGAGCCTCCTGCTAATACTATACCCTTCATTTTGCTGATACTGACTAGAGAAAAGATACAACAACCGCAAGCCGCAGAGGAGCGACCCGCAGTTGTTGCCGTTAGTGATAAGGAAAAGTCAATTAGTGACCTCCCCCCGCAGAGAGGAACTTATTGCCCGTTTCGTCTACAATCTGCTTGTAGTAGCGTGTATCGTAACCGGGGAATTCGGGCATAGCACTCAAGCCGTGACCATTATCTTTGAAGCTGCCGTTTTCTTCCTTCTTCATGTTACCATCCATGTACTTTACAAGTAGATATTCGCCGAGGGACTTCCAGCGAGCCGTAGCGGCATCTGCCACGGTGCAGCTATAGTTGGTAAGGAAAGCACGTGCCTTAGCAGGCGACTCTTTGAGTAGAGCAACAGCCTTAGCATCGATCTGTGCAAGGGCATTGTCGAAGCCATCTTCCAACTCATACTGAACGGGACGGATGTCTTGAATCATGGGAGCATAGCGTGCATACGCCATATTAGCTACCCAGTTGTGGATCCAAAAAGCACTTGTCCAAGAGAAGTGCATCATGTCACCATTGCCCACGCGATAGCACTCGGGCGTACGTTGTATGGAAGCATACATAGGCGTAAATACGGCGGTATTGGCATCGTCTACACCAAACCAAAGGATACCACCTACCTCATCGGGGAGGTTGGGGCGGAGCTGAGCTACGAGTACAAAACCGGTTTGCTGCGTTGCAATAGCACGCTCATTGAAATAGGTTTTGCCGTTATATTCCCACGACATAGGACGCCAGCGGTAGGGTACACTATAAGGACCGGCTCCGATATCTTGAGTCATATCCATAGGGGTACCTTCGTAGTGGTCGCGCATCATGTTGCGTACATCGGCCACCGATAGCTTGCGATTGGGGATGACATAAAGAGGCATAGGCTCTTGGTTTACATCGCCCATAGCAAGAGCTTCGTACTTCTTCATACCATCGGCAAAGCGATTGAAAAAGCTCCATACACGAGCCTCGCAACCACGGAGACCATCGGACGTCCAGGGGTTGTATGCTTTCTGGAAGCTGAAGTCTTTGTCCTGACCCTTGAAGTAGCCTTTCTCACGAGCCAAAGAAATTACATCCTTAGCATAGATACAATTATCAGGGTCATTGAACTTGATTTGCTGGATACGAGCCTGATTGGCATGGGCAGAAATGGCATTGTCGGGAATGCGCATAGCCACCCAAACAGCCCCCTTCTTACCGGGTCCCTTGCCGATCAACTCCATTACCCACGCCTCGTTTTTATCAGCAATACTGAAGCTTTCGCCTGAGCTGCGGTAGCCATACTCTTCGACGAGGCTGGTCATTACCTTAATGGCTTCGCGTGCTGTTTTTGCGCGTTGTAGAGTTACATAGATAAGGCTACCATAGTCCATCAAACCATCGGGATTGACGAGTTCGGAGCGACCACCCCATGTAGACTCGGTAATGGCGAGCTGATGCTCATTCATATTACCAATTACATTGTAGGTATGAGCCACCTGTGGAATAAATCCAATGGGGGTATTCGTATCCCACTCGATAATCTGACGCATAGAACCCTTTGCCCAATCGGCAGCAGGCCAATGGTAAAGCTCGCCGTAGAGAGTATGCGAGTCTGCGGCATAAGAGATCATTACAGAGCCATCTTTTGAGGCCCCTTTGCCAACGAGCAACCCGGTACAAGCATCGGCTTGTGGGGCTAATAGCGTGGCAATTGCTGCGACGGTGAGGGTCGCAAAGAAAGTGCGAATCTTCATCTTACTAATGCTTTTGCTTGTTTTTGCTCCACAAATATACGACAAAAGCGAATGTATCCAGCCTATTGACTTCCATACATTCGCTTGATAAGGAGTCTATCCCCTCTAATTATTTCAGAAGCATATCACGATGGAGTACCTTGCCATCTTTGAGTATAACGCGTATTTCCAGCCGATCAAACTTCCCCTCCACATCACTACGATTGCAGGTAATAGTAAACTCATACCCCACATTAGGGAAGGGCATATAGTCATAGTTGGTTATACGATCCAACGGTAGGTCAAAAGGAGTCCACATCCCAGAATCAGCATTCTTGTAGCCTCTTCGGATAAAGGGCTCAATACTAAGACTCGATAAGGTTACAAGATGGGATAAGGATGCTTCACGTCCTCCATTACAACCCACTACTTCTATTTTTTGCACCCCGTACACACACGGAAGGGTCGGAGAGATGGCGTAAAATCCCGATCCATCCTCTCCATGCTCTTTGGCGATCTGATCTAGTAGCTCCTCATTTGTAGCCTTTGTTATGGTAGATCTACTCAAACTATGGAACTGAAGATACCAAGTAAGCTTAGATTCATCCTCTCCAAATACCTTTTTCAAACTAATACCTTCGGGAATACAGCACGTCTCAATCGCATATTTATGCCACTCTGCGTCCCTCTTCTCCTTAGCACATGCTCCCAGCAAGATCGCGAGCGAAAATATAAGTATACTAACCTTTTTCATTGCACTTCTTGGCTTTTATACGCATTTTTAATATCCCTTCGCCCGTGAATGTACGAATAAAATTTGAATTGAATACCTATATCGGAAGATGCAGACAGGGTGCAGATGCCAGTGTCAAATGCAATGGGATGACAAAAGTAGTTTTCCATTAGGCAATATTTGAATGATAGAATAACCTATCTTTCTCTCGGTCAGGCTAAGAGTGGTTTCTCGTTGATGAACTCCGATGATAAGGTCTATTCGTTGTTTGAGAAGCCGATTAATTGTATACATTAGCTCTTTGATTAAGTAGTTGTTTTAACTTTTAAGTTCAATGACCGAGGGGCAACCCCATGGCGGTTTTTGTTTACCAAAGCATTGTATTTACAACTGAGAAATAGATTCTCCTCTCCGGAGAAATACCCCAAACAGATACGTATTGTGGATTAGAAGGAAGGTAAAGAGCGCAAATAGTTTGCCACAATGGAATAGATGGCAATCCCTGCACTCACACTCACATTAAGGGAGTGTTTGGTGCCATATTGAGGGATCTCGATGCAACGATCAACACAAGCAATAACTTCGTCTGCTACACCGTGCACTTCGTTTCCAACCACCAAGGCAACTCGCTCGGGCGGTGTGAGCGGAGATTCTTCGGGACATAAACTATCCGTTGCCTGCTCTAGAGCCCAAATCTTATACCCCTGGCCACGGAGCCGTTCTACTGCCTCCAGGGTAGACTCTGCATGCTCCCACGCTACACTAAGTTCGGCTCCAAGTGCCGTCTTGTGAATCATGGGGTTGGGAGGTAATCCCGTAATACCGCAAAGGATCAAGCCCTCCAGACGAAAGGCATCTGCGGTACGGAATAGACTCCCTACGTTGTTTAGGCTACGGACATTATCCAACACCAACGTAAGGGGAACCTTCTCTTCGCTGCGAAACTGCTCTAAATCGAGCCGTTGCATCTCCTCTATCTTGAGTTTTCTCATATATCATACTATGCCAATGTGGGGGCGAAGGTACTCAAATTAGAGCTAAAGCACCGCCTCTTGCCCTCGTTATCGAGCATGGATACGAGGAGAAAAAGGGGGAATTGCTGGGAAGGTGTTTGGGAAAGTCGTTAGAAAGAATTTGGATGGGTGCTTTGCAGATCCCCATCTAAGACGTTGATATGCCCCCGTTCATTGTACACCTTACCATCCGCTCCTCGGGCGTAAATGACATAGTAATAGACGCCTCCCGAGACCGATTGACCTCGATAGGTGCCGTCCCATCCGCCATTGGGATCCGTCCAATGGAATAATTCGTTGCCCCACTCGTTGTAGATACGCCCATCAAACTCCACAAGCGAGGTATGCACTACACGGAACACATCGTTGATCCCGGGGGAAGAAGTGGGACTAAAAGCATTGGGAACCTCTAGACGAGAGGTCTGTACCGAGGTGGTGACTTTGTCTGTGGAAGCACTGCAAACTCCGTTGCGAGCCGTAGCCGAAAGCTCGATTGTATAGGCACCGGCCTCCGTAAAAGTGTAACTACAATCTGCTCCGGAATACTGAAATACCACAGACGAGTTTTCTGCATTCGCTGCCTCCCCTCGCACGATACGCCACTGAAAGAGCGTTGCCACCGGAGCGTTGCCAATGGCATGCATTTCGATCTGTGCCGGAGCCGAAAGAGAGCGAGGTAGAGAGCCTTTTGGCAAAGAGTCGGCCTTAGAAGTAGAGCCAACTAAACGTAAGTCCCCATGTACTTCCACTCGCTGCCCCAATAGCTTTTGGGTGTGAAGGGGCTCAAAATTGTATTCTAACTCTTCGGAAAAATCATCGCCCAAGAGGGTGAATTCGGTATCTGTAAGAGGGGCTAGTAGACGCAATACTCCCTGCTGAGGCTGTAGCATTTGCACCCTTTTTTTCTCCACAAAGATAGTATTAGCGGCATCGTACTCTTGGTCTTGATACTGCACTTTATACGAGCGAACGATAGGCGTCAAAGAGCCTTGAGGCGTGTAGCAAGAGAGATCCGCAAATCCTCCTTCTGCCTTTAGAATCACTCGCTCACAAGGACTGTCGCTATCGACCTCTGCCACAAAAGGAGCTTTAGGGAAGGGTTGCTTTGCATAGTCAATAAGCCAGTAGTACACATCGGGCAAACCCTGTGAGGGTTGTACGAAATAACCACATCCCAAGGGAGGATTGATCAACTGCCACGCCGTACCATTGTGCTGCGCCGTTATAACCGGCTTAGCATCCCTCAGACTTTCGGTATAGGTCATGAGTTGCTCTCCGCTATTGGCCGTAAAGTACAGCGTAGTTGCGGACGAGACCTCGTTGAGCAGCAGCACTTTCATGCGCTGCCCCTCGGGTGCTTTCGCCTCCGTATAGCGAGCTCCCTCTACCTTAAGTTGCGACCAAAGATGGGGCGACAACCCAAAAGAGAAATAGAGAAGGAGCAAAAAATAGGATACCTTCTTCATGATAGAATAACGCCCGAGAGAGGCTAAATAGTATGGCTACAATAGGGAAAAGAGAAGATAAAGAAGCACTCCCTGCTCCCCCAAGAAAGAGGGAGGCAAGGAGTGCCGATACTCAAAATAGGAGAGAAAGATCTTCGATTAGTTCTCCTGCTTGATAGCAGTCATACCAATCTTGATTGCTTCCTCATTCATGGGAATGAGCTTATGATGGCGCTCGGGAAGAGACTTCTTGAGACCAGCCACCACACTATCAAGTTTTACCACAGGTACGATCTTGAGAAGACCGCCGAGGATAATCATGTTGAAAGCCTTGTCGTTACCCAACTTAAGAGCTTCTGCAGTAGCGTCTACCGAGAAGATGCGGATATCATCGCGCGTAGTCTTAGTATGGATACCATTGGGTTCGTAGATAAGGATACCACCCTTCTTTACGCGGGGAGCAAACTTATCGAGTGAGGGTTGATTGAGCGCAATAACGATGTCGTATTGGTTCACAACCGGAGAGCTAACCTTCTCGTCACTTACGATAACGGTAACGTTAGACGTACCACCGCGTTGCTCGGGACCATACGAAGGCATCCAGCTAACTTCCTTGTTCTCCATTAGTCCGGAATAGGCTAGGATCTTACCCAATGAGAGCACGCCTTGACCACCAAAGCCTGCAATTACTATTTCGTGTGTCATCTTACTTATCTCGTGGGATTATTGGTTATCTACATCTTTAAGGTCTCCCAACGTGTACTTAGGAGCCATATTTTCCATCATCCAGTCGTTAGCTTTAGCAGGCGACATCTTCCAACCTGTGTTACAGGTAGCAACGATCTCTACTACAGAGCAACCCTTGCCGGCCATTGAGTTTTCGAAAGCCTTAATGAGAGCTTTCTTTGCTTTGCGTACAGCAGGCATAGTGTGTACCGTCTGGCGAGTTACGTAGCAAGTACCATCCAACTCGGCCAAGAGGTTAGACATAGAGATGGGGTAACCATTGCGCTTTACGTCACGACCATAGGGGCAAGTAGCCGTCTTCATACCTACGAGGGTAGAGGGAGACATCTGACCTCCGGTCATACCATAAATACCGTTGTTGATAAAGATAATCACGATGTTTTCACCACGGTTGGCGGCATGGATCGTCTCAGCCGTACCAATAGCAGAGAGGTCACCGTCACCTTGATAGGTGAAAACCAATTTGCTGGGATACAATCTCTTGATAGCTGTTGCAAGAGCGGGAGCACGACCGTGAGCAGCTTCTTGCCAGTCAATATCTATGTAGTTGTAGGCAAACACAGAGCAACCTACGGGAGCAATACCCACGCTTTCTTCTGCGAGCCCCATTTCGTCGATTACCTCAGCAACCAATTTGTGCACAACCCCGTGGCTACAACCTGGGCAGTAGTGCATCGTATTATCGTTGAGAAGACGAGGCTTCTCATACACCAAGTTCTCCGGCTTTACGATGTCTTCAAAAGAGAGAACCTTTTCGTCTGTCGTATTCATTGTAATATCTTGTTTATCGGTTTATATGTCTTAGCACATAGCTAGCAACACGTACTACCACCGCAGGGATCGCAGCCCAGAGGAAGGCTAGTCTATTCCCCTCATCGGTGCGGAAGAAAAGGAAGAGGGCGATCATCAGTACGACCAGGGCAAAGAATGCAATGTCGCAGATGGTAATCCATCGTTTGAGGTCCTTTTCTTTCATTTTCTCGCTCGCTCTCCGGAGTAGTTTTTTTGACTTGCTCTCTCTCTTTCTTACAGTGCCTTACTCCATTCTGGGGAGTGGATTGATACTATAGGTATCTCTCTATTGCCGTTCCCTAAGAGAAGGGAGAGTGCTACATGCCAAGGAATCTCTCGTTACTCTCTTTACTTACGGTTAATGATACGTTCTTTGAGGGCATCAAGTACTTCGTCCGGAGAGAAGAGCATCCCTCCCATACGTCCGTAGTGAGCTACAGGCACGCGACCTTCGGCTGCAAGGCGTACATCTTCTACCATCTGACCGGCATTGAGCTCAACAGAGAGGAAGCCCTTTACCTGCTTGCTGAGGCGAGCAATTTCGTCATAAGCAAAAGGCCAAAGAGTAATAGGACGGAGAAGACCGACCTTGATACCGCTCTCACGAGCAATCTGTACCACCTTTTGGCAAATACGAGCGGACGACCCGAAGGCTACGAGCACGTAGTCGGCATCATCTGTCATATATTCTTCGTAGCGAACTTCGTTCTTAGCAATCTCGGCATACTTGGCTTGGAAGCGTTCGTTGTTCTGCTCCATTACGGCAGAGTCGAGCTCTAGTGACGTAATGATGCGACGCTTACCACCTGTAGCACCGGTAGTAGCCCAGGGGCATTGCTCTTTGATTTCAGCATCGGTACGGCGAGGCTTGAAGTCGGGGAGCTCTACTTTTTCCATCATTTGCCCGATGATACCATCAGAAAGCATCATCACGGGGTTGCGGTACTTGAATGCAAGTTCGATACCTTGGTCTACAAAGTCTACCATTTCTTGTACCGAGTTGGGGGCGAGTACGATGAGGTGATAGTCGCCATGGCCACCGCCCTTAGTTGCTTGGAAGTAGTCTGCCTGGCTGGGTTGGATGGTACCAAGCCCCGGACCCCCACGCATAACGTTTACAACAAGACAGGGAAGTTCTGCTCCGGCGAGGTAGCTAAGGCCCTCTGCCATAAGGCTAACACCAGGGCTAGAAGAAGAGGTCATCACCTTCTTACCGGCACCGGCACCGCCATAGACCATATTGATAGAAGAGACTTCACTCTCGGCCTGTAGCACCACCATACCGGTAACATCTTCAGGATTTTCTGCAGTGAGAGTCTCAAGTACTTCGGATTGAGGAGTAATAGGATAGCCAAAATAACCATCCATACCTGCACGAATAGCGGCATGAGCTAGTGCCTCATTGCCCTTCATCAGTTTAATTTCTGCTGCCATATCTCTTTGTAGTCCTTAGCTTATTTCTGAGTTACTTTATACACGGAGATGCAACCATCGGGGCATACCATACCGCAACTAGTGCAGCCAATGCAAGCCTCAGGATTGCTCATGTAACAATAGTGATATCCCTTGTCATTCATGTGATCGGGATGCAAGCTAATCGCCTGCGTAGGGCAAGCCACGACGCAGAGATTGCAACCTTTACAACGCTGTTGATTGACTACAACAGCTCCTCTAACTTTCGCCATTATTATCTATCTGTCTATTAGAATTATATGTTCTCTTTCTGTTCTTCCTTTACGTCCTTTCTTACGCATACGACTCTCACTCTGAGAGAGGGGGACAAGAAAGGGAGCCGATCCGCTAGCTGAGAAGCTATGCCGAGGAGGCCCTTTTTCATACACTCTCATCCGCTCTCCAAAGATACAACTAAAATCCGATACATACCTACTTAATGCGATAAAGAATGTTGCTAGATTGTGCCCCTTCCAATAGGATGATAAGAATTTTCTGTGATTATTTGGTGTTTTGTGAAAATTAGATATTATGATATAGTAAAAATACAATAAAATAGAAAGGTTGCTCAATTAAAATTTCCACAGTGTCTTCTTGTGAGAAAATGCCATCTGCACTAAGCAATTCGAACTATTGAGTCGCTATTTATCGCTACTACTCCCCATTGTAAGGGGAAAATTGGAGAGGAAAAGCAAAAGAAGAATAGGTTGAGCAGAAAAAGATAACGCTCCTTTGAGGATTTTTTCTTGCCTAGAAAAGGGGGGCATTACTGCCTGAAAAATAAATAAAAACCAAGCAGGAAATTTTTCGTTTTAGGCCTAGAACGGGAAATATTTAGGGCAAGGTTTTGAGCACTTTTCAGCCTAGTATTTCGTATGTGTCTCTCAGTGGTTAAAAAGATTGGAGAAGAGAAGTAAAAACCTCTCTGAGCTTTGGGGTTTAGTCTCCTTGCCCTCGGCTTCTCATCTCTACGGCCAAGGGAGCTAGGGTGTCTACTTACGACTCTTCTTTACGAGCGAGAACAAACTGAGCCACTACAGGCAGATGGTCGCTGACGCCTCCCATATAGAAATGGCCTCCATAGGTGCGCTTTGGAGAGAGCTCTCCATCGGCATCCTGCTGCATCCAGCGACGCATCATCACGGAACGCGCACTTTCCCAAAGGTAGGTAATGGGATTGTCTGCCAAAAGCATGCTGCCGCTTACCACAATGCGGTCGATTTGCTGCCACACTCCTCGGTAGCGATAGCTCCCGGGGATGACTCCGGAGGGGACAAGAGAGGTGAGGTCGTACATCAAATCAGCACGATAAGCCGTTCGCCTTGAGGCTAGGGGATGTGCCCAAACATGCGTGATAGGGTCACGGGGCGTGGTGTTGAAGTCTCCCATCACTAGGATGGAAGCTCCCGGTTCTCTATTCAATATACTATCGCACTTAGCTTGCAACAGAGAGACTACATCCTTTCGCTTACGATCCGAAGCCCTTTTCCCCTCTCGTCTCGAAGGCAAGTGTACAACCATAACGTGCAGTGGCACGCCATTGAAAAGATGACCATGCACGTATAAGATATTGCGAGAGAGTGTATGGGGGCTATGGGGAAATTTTACCTGAAACTCCTCTACCTTATCGGGGCAAAATAGGTCTTTGATATAGAGTAGGGCAACGTCAATGCCCCGCTCATCCGGGCTATGGGTAATGACATATTCATATCCTCTTGCCCCGAGCGGAGTGCTGTGCAAGAGGTCGTCCATAACCACTTCATTTTCCACCTCTACCAAACCGACCAATAGGGGCCATCCGACTCCTCCCACATCACTAATTACCTCGCCCACATTGCGCAGCTTGCGTAGATAGCGTTCACGGGTCCACCCGTTAGCTCCTTCGGGGAGATATTCATAGTCATTCTTCCCCTCATCGTGCATCGTATCGAAGAGGTTTTCTACGTTAAAGGTCATTACCTTAATCCGTTCTCCTCGCGCCTTTTTTATGGGTCTAGCCATCAGTAGTAGTAAACAAAGCACACATACGCGAATCCGCCGTCGGTTCGTATGTATCATGGTCTTTTCCTCATCAAGAAACTTCCCTTTGCAGAAGAGAAGCACATAATAATAGTATAAAGCTTTTCGACAGCTCCTCCCCCCTTTGGAGAACGCGAATGAAAAAGGGAAGCCCTCCCCTTAGTTTTGCAACAAAGGGAGGGCTTGTAGATAGATGAGGGTAGATCTATCATTTTTTTATTGAAGGGGAGGCAAAGGCTAACCTTTCTTCCCACTCTTTGGACTTATTAGAAGTTCACACGCATACCCATTTGCCAGGTGCGTCCGAAGCCGTACCATACAAGAGCGTCTTCACCCGTGCGAAGGCCTGTAGTTGCATCAACCTTGCTTCCATCGGTAGCATCTGCAATATACTTGGTATTGAGGAGGTTATTCACACCACCAAAGATTGTTGCATTCATACCCTTGTAAAGCTCGAAGTTGTAGCTAGCAGAGAGGTCTACGAGAGAGTAGTTAGGCATCTTCCAAGAATCGCCCTTGAAGACTTCTACCTCAGCACCCTTCTTAGTGAGACGGTTTGTAGGCTCAAAGGCTGCATAGTTCTTGCCATAGTAGTTGTAGTTACCACGTAGATGTAGGCGGGGGAATACTTCCCAATCAAAACCTACAGCAGCGGTTATCTGTGCTGAGTTACCTACGTGTACGCCGTTAAGATCGATCTGACCTTCACCCAAGAGCTCCTGAGACTCGTTGTAGATATCGTACTTAGAGATACCACCCCAGCGCCAATCACCAAGAGAGAACATACCGGTAAGACGGAGTTCCTTAGCAGGACGGTATTCCAAATCAAGCTCGATACCTTTGTGGAGAGCCGAGAGGTTACGGAAGTTCCAATACTGGTTCTTCTCTAGTACACTGCTACGACGGAGGAAGCGATCATCCCACTTTGTGAAGTAACCATTGAGGTTGGCGCGGAAGACTTCGTTCTGGAAGCCGTAGCCGAGCTCTACCGTCATGATCTTTTCGTTGGTGAGGTGCTTGTTCACTTGAGTCGAATAGTTGAGGAACGCTCCGGCAAACTTAGGAGCACGAGTGAAGTACCCTGCGTTGAAGAAAACATTGTTATAATCGAGGAACTTATACGAAGCCCCTGCCTTGATGCTCCAAGGCATGAGATTTACTCGGTCACTTGCCGTGCGCTTTACGAAGTCGGCTCCGTAGAGGGGGTTCTTGAGGAAGTTAGCATGATTCGTCACACTATAACCTTCGGGCACGAGGTAGCGATACCCTTCGTAGGTCAAAGAACCTGACAAGAAAGCGTCGAACATTTCGCTCGTGAACTCTCCCTGAGCAAATAGACCAGCCCAAACAACTTCTCCGATGTTGTGGTAATCATACTTATCTCCCTTATTGAGCGCTGTCTTCCCGCCATCTACTTGAGATTGGAAGAGAAGGCTCTGGAAGTTTTGACCACCAAGCAAGCTATAAACTTCTTTATAGTGGTCTCCGCGATAGTAGCGACCATCAAAACCGGTGGTCAAGGTGAAATTTTCATCCAAACGATTGCGATAAGAAGAAAGCAATCCGAACCACTTATGATTGTTCACGCTGTTACCAAGGATTACCTGAGACCCCTTGTCTCCATTAGCAGCATTGGCAGCATACACAGCTTCCCAGTCGATCAATCCATCGGGAGTAGCCTTAAAGTTCGTGGGGTTAGGACCTATAACATTACCTGCATTATCCTTGATCACTTTGTAAGAACGCTGCCCCTTGTAGGTTTCAATCCAGTTGCTATAGTAGCCATTCTTATCCTTAAGTCCATCTACACGACGACCGCCACCCGAAGCTATAGAGGCATAAAGAGCCGTGCTGAGAGAGGACTTGTCATTAATTGTCCAGTAGTGGTTCAAAGAGAGCTGGGGCTTATGGTAGAAGTTGTAGCGGGGAGTAAGCACCTTACCATCAAGGTAACCATACTCAAGGTTCATGCGTGCACCATCAGGGTGATTATCGTATTGAGATTGGAGATGGCGAGAAGAACGCTGATTGTGCCACTGAGGAGCACCAAAAGCGGTAAACGAAAGGGTGTGTGCCTCATTGATCTTCTTAGAGATATTGAGGAAGTAGCTATACCCACGGAAGTCTGTTGCCTTTACGTAACCATTACCATAAGAAGTATTGGCAGAAGCCGTGATAGCCCAACCATTCTCCATCAGACCGGTAGAGAGGTTGAAGCCGTACTTTACATAACCATCGTTACCAACCCCCATGAAGACGTTGCCGCCTTTCCTAGCATCGGTGTTCTTGGTTACAATATTGATAGTCCCCCCTACAGAAGAGATGCCAAGGCGAGAAGCTCCAAGACCGCGCTGTACTTGCACCATCGAAGATACGTCCGAAAGTCCAGCCCAGTTGCTCCAATACACCTTACCACCCTCCATATCATTTACAGGGACCCCATTGATAAGCACCCCGAGGTTGTCGGTATCGAAACCACGCATCATGATACGAGAATCCCCAAAACCACCTCCGGAACGAGTAACGTACACAGAAGGAGTGGACTTAAGAAGCTCCGGGAACTCTGTGTTAAAGGCCTTGGATTCGATTTGTTTGAGGGAAATATTGCTCACCGGCACGGGCACTTTGCGATCCTTAGGCACCACAGAAGCAATCACTTCTACCTGACCAAGGCTCACAGCATCGGGAGTCAACAAGATTTTCCCAAGCTCTACAGTCTTAGCTCCGGTGCCTACTTTATCCAAAATGATTTGATTGTAACCAATGCTACGAATCGTAATCTTGGCACGATGAGGTACATCCATACGGAACTTACCATTGAGGTCGGTGGTCACCCCCCTGAGGGTAGATCCTTGTCCCGTAGTTACCGATGCTCCAATAATGGGAGCATTATTCTCAGCATCCAATACCTGACCGGTCACCACAACCTGGGCAAAGGACACTCCTACCCCTGCTATCATAAGCGCGATAGCGAAGAGCAAACGGAATACATTCTGTCTCATAGTTTTTCGTACTTTCTATGCGTTCATATTTTCTATACGAGTACAAAGGTACCCCATTTTTGCCACGTACCA
>CAUTMR010000017.1:0-17905 GCA_963539975.1 uncultured Porphyromonas sp.
GGGAGAGTAGGTAGCCGCCGTTTTCGAAGGGAGAACCCTTGAGCAAGTATGCTTGAGGGTTCTCTTTTTTTGTTGGAAGGAGTTTCCAAAGGAGTGTCTCTGAAGTCAGAGAGAGAGGTGTAGAGAGGGGATTGTCGAGCGAAGAGCTGGGGGAGCCTTTCGCGTTTTTGTGCCCTTCCTCGCGCCTCCCTCAGCCCCTTTGGAACAGGAAGTTATCCCTAGCCTTGGGACCTCTCCATCCAACTACGGGGGAAAACAGGCACTATGAGCGAGTAAAGTCAAGCTACCCCTCTTCGTGCCCCTTGAGTTGTCTTTGTACAGCTCAAGGCTTTACATTTTAGGAATCATCCCTTCTGCGTTGGTGTCTCTATCCGCTTGGGGATATAATACTTTCCCCGCTATGATATAGAAGGCTTCTTCTCGTGGGTCCCGCAACCTTAGTCGCTCCGCAAGGAGATCAATGGACAGCATAAGTAATCTTCGTTATTTACGAATTCTTTTGCTTTAGTTTGTCATAAGCACTTGACAGATAGGAGGGCGTGCTACTCTTATGTGGGGAGAGGGAGGTGAAAAATCCCCATTGTTAGGGATTGTGAACGGTGTTCATCTGTTTTACCTTTGCCTTTGATTAAAGAAGAGGTTAAGGAAATCATTTTGGAGTAGTGATGAAAGAGGAGAAAGGCGAGAGGGAGGAACCCCTACAAGCGATGGAACCCAAGAAGAGGAGTGAAAAGCAACGAGCCGGAGATCGCATGCGAGAGAAAATCTTACAAGTAGCGCGTGCTGAGTTTCTAGAGTATGGATTTAGGGATGCCTCTCTGCGGCGAATCGCTGTGAAAACGAGCATTTCCGTGAGCAATATCTACAACCATTACAAAAGTAAAGACGACCTTTTTAGAGCAGTACTACACCCCTATTGGAATCTTTTACTGAGATGCTTCGAGAGCATAATAGCGAGAAGAGTATGGAGCTGTATGTAGAGCAAACGGAGGAATTCCAACGGGCGATGATAAAGGAATTTCTCGCCCTAATGCTTCGTTTCCGCACTGAGTTGAAACTGCTTCTCCTTGGTTCGGGAGGTTCGTCGTTAGAGGGCTTCAAAGAAGAGGTTATCCAACAGCAATCAGAGGTTGGGGTAGAGTATATACACAAGCTCAGGATAAAGTACCCCAAAGCTAATAGAGCTATTTCTCCTCTTTTCATTCGCATTTGTTCGCATTGGTGGCTCATTTTCATGCTGGAGTTGGTCGCCAATGAAAGTCTGACAAAGGAGGATATAGGGCAGGCTTTGAGTGAGTATGTGTGCTTTGGTACAGCTGGTTGGAAAAGCCTGATGGGGATATAAATAGAACGCAAATAAGATGATAAACGTAGAACGAATCAATCGATGGTTCTTCCGTGTGGGAGACCGGATTATCCGCCATCGCTGGTGGGTATTAGGCGCCTTTGTGCTGTTGCTGGCAGTGGGAGCCAATGGGATGCGAATGCTCAATATCAAAACTTCGTGGGAGGATTATTTCCTGGAAGATGACCCGATGCTCCTACAGACAAAGGAGTTTAAGGAGGTGTTTGGTAATGATAATTACGCTGCGGTACTCCTTGAGTGTGACAATATATTCACCAAAGAAAAGTTAGAACTTATCCGCCGGCTCTCTAATGAGATGATGGATAGTATGACCTATGCCGATAAGATCACCTCTCTTACAGACATTGAGTTTATGGAGGGGAACGAAGAGGGAATGACGATTGAGCAGATTGTGCCCGAGGAGATCCCTAGTGATCCTGCCGGGTTGGCGGAGATACGGCGTAGAGCATTCCTCAAACCCAACATTGCCAATCGTCTTGTGTCAAAGGATGGTCGCCTCTCGTGGATTTTGCTGAAACTGAGCCCATTCCCAGAGACGGGGGGAGCAGAGATGCTTACGGGCAAAGAGTTACATCATATCATAACCAAGCCTGAGTATGCTGCACTTCATCTAAAGGGTACCGGAATGCCCTACCTTTCCGAACGAAAAGTGGAGTGGGTGAATCACGAACTGCCCCTAGTGATGGGGATTGCAATCCTCTTTGCCATCTTTGTTTTGGCGTTGGCTACTCGTTCACTTCGAGGGGTGGTTGTACCGGTGATAACGGCTTTCTCTGCCATTATTATGGCGTATGGTCTTACGGGCTATCTACGTTTGAGTATCGACAGTGGTATGATGCTTGTGCCGATGCTTTTGGCTTTTGCCGTCTCGGTGGCGTACAATATACATATACACTCCTACTTCCGAAGGCAGATGCGTATTCATGGCAAACGCAAGCAAGCGGCTATTGAGACCATCAGCGAGACCGGGTGGCCTACCCTCTTTAGTGCGCTTACCACCCTTGTGGCTCTTCTTTCATTTCTTGCCATCCCTATGGTGCCCATGCACTTTGTGGGTATTGCCACGGCGTCAAGTGTTTTCTTCGCTTTCTTTGTTACACTAATGGTGATGCCAACGCTCTTGAGTTTTGGTAAAGATAAACAACCCAAGGAGGGGGCTTGCCAAGAGGGGAAGCACTGGTTAGATCGTAAGTTGGAGCACTTTGGTAGCGGTGTATTGCGGCACGAGAGGGTAGTTTGGATTATCTTCTTTGTCTTTACCGCAGGTATGATATATGGTTTTACCAAAATAGAACCGGCCTTTGATGTGGAGCGCACTCAGGGACGACGCATCCAGTACGTTCGGGATATTCTCGAAGTGGCAGAGAGCGAGCTAGGGTCTATTTATTCATATGATATAATGATTGAGTTCCCGGAAGAGGGGCAGGCCAAGATGCCACAGGCACTGCAAGCTCTCGACTCTCTTGCACGCCTTGCGGATAGTTATGTCCTCACGAAGCGTACTACTTCGATTCTCAATATTCTCAAAGACCTCAATCAGACGCTCCATGCAGATAATCCTGCCTATTATCGTTTGCCTGATACGTCAGACGAGATCGCTCAACAACTGCTGCTCTATGAGAATGCGGGAGGGAGCGAAGCCGAGAGTTGGATAGACTATGAGTACCGATTCTTGCGCTTGCGTGTGGAGATGGCAAACTATAATTCGGCAGAGATTGAGCGTGAAATGGCGGAATTGGTCTCTGTGGCAGGCAATTTGCTGCCCAACGCCAAGGTAACTCCTGTGGGTACGATGCCGCAATTCTCAGTGATGATGCAGTATGTAGTACGTGGACAGATCGTCTCTTTCTTGCTCTCGCTACTTATCATTGGCGTGCTGATGATGGTGGTATTTGGTAGCGTGCGTGTCGGCCTTATTGGCTTGATCCCCAATATAATGCCGGCTATTGTGGTGGGGGGCTTGATGGGATTCCTCGATTATCCCCTTGATATGATGACTGCAACCATTATGCCGATGATATTAGGGCTTGCCGTAGACGATACCATCCATTTTATCAATCATGGGCATTTGGAGTTTGACCGCCAGCGCAATTACCGATCTTCGATACTCAAAACTTTTCGCATTGTAGGTACTCCTATCGTTCTTACGAGCGTGATTATTTCTAGTAACTTTGCTGCCTACTGTATCTCCGAAGGTATGATGTTCGTGCATATGGGGATCTTGTCGGTTGCCGGGATGCTAACAGCTCTTCTTGCGGACTTGTGTATTACGCCGCTCCTTTTCCGCCGCTTCAAAATCTTTGGCAAAGAGGAGGAGAAAGAGGCTCAGTAATGGAGAAGAAACATATTCGATAGTAAAAGTATTATACCGATATAGTATGAAAAGAATAGCAATACTAGGCATTGCCGCGATGCTTGCCGTAAGTAGTGCCTTGGCACAAACCGGGCGTGAGATAGCCCAAAAGGTGAAAGATAGACCCGATGGAGATACACGTCAGTCGGAGATGACCATGAAGCTGATCAATAAGCGTGGTAGTGTGAGAGAACGCAAACTTATCTCCTACTCCATTGACGTAGGAAAGGGGAAGAAAGACCGTAAAACGATGATGTTCTTCCTTTACCCGGGAGATGTAAAAGGGACGGGGTTCCTTACTTGGGATTACGACGAAATAGGGAAAGACGACGACAAGTGGCTCTACCTCCCTGCCATGAAGAAAACCCGACGCATCAGTGGATCTTCTGCCAAAAAAGACTATTTCATGGGTAGCGACTTTACCTACGACGATATGGGGAGCCGCAATGTAGATGAGGATACGCACAAATATCTAGGCGAGGAAACAGTCGATGGGCACAAGTGCTGGAAGCTGGAGTCCACCTCCAAAGATAGTCGAGATGCCTTCAGTAAGAAGGTCGCTTGGATTCGCCAAGATTGCAATATCCCCGTAGTTGTGGAGTACTACGATCGAACAGGAAGGCTCCATCGTAAACTTGAGATCTCCGATATCCACAAAATAGATGGCTTCTGGACGGCTCAAAAGATGCAGATGACCAACGTGCAGACGGAGCACAAGACTATCCTAGAGTTTAAGAATAGTAAGTTTAACACCCCCCTAGCCGAAGCTAAGTTTAGTGTGACTTCGCTAGAGAAAGGATCACTATGATACAATTTACCAGAGTGCGCTGTCTCCTTCTCATGGGGGCAGCGTTGCTAACTTCCTTGCCTCTCATGGGGCAAAATGAAGAGAGTACTTCTACCCCCTTTGACCTCAAAGGGTTTGTTGATACATACCACGCTGTACGCAGTCACTCGCCTTTCCAATTTATGAGTTCGCGCACTCGTGTGCGAGGAGAGTTTGAGAAACACTTTGGGCAGTCGCTTGTGGGGGTCTCTATCAATGCTACTTATAACGCTGTTCGCCCTGCTGAGACGGGGATTCGTTTGCGAGAGGCTTTCTTCGAGCATCGGGGGGAGCACTGGGGGATACGCGCCGGACGACAGTTCGTTATTTGGGGGGCAGCAGATGGCGTGCGCATTACCGACCTCGTCTCTCCATTGGATCTGACGGAGTTCTTAGCACAAGATTATGACGATGTGCGTATGCCGGTAAACGCCCTACGTCTATCGCTTTTCAATGAGACATTTAAGGCAGAGGGCGTTCTCGTTCCTACTTTCGAGGGGTATAAACTCCCCACAGATCGCTCCAATCCGTGGAATATTTTTGCTCAAACTAAGGAACATCCTAACCTTAATATTGTGTGGAACGACAAGGGGAGTACACCTGCACTTAAACTTGCCAATATGGAGTATGGTCTGCGCTTGAGTGCAACGTTGCCGGGGATAGACTTCTCGGTTGCAGCCCTACATACATGGAATAAAATGCCCGTTATCACGCGGCAATTCCTATCCCCTACGGAGGTGCAGGTGGTGCCGCGTTACTATCGTATGGGCTTTGTGGGAGGCGATGTGGCTGTGCCTCTTGGGCAATTTGTCCTGCGTGGAGAAGCCGCATTCAATATCAATAAGCACTTTACATACAAAGGAGTAGGGGAGCAGCGTGGCTTTAATACACTCAATTGGCTAACGGGTGTTGATTGGTACGGCCCTAATGATTGGCTCGCTTCGGCGCAGTTTTCTATGGAGAATATCTTTCGGTATAGCGATCTTATTGCCCAAAAGCGCAATACCTCTCTCTTGACTTTTCAGCTCTCGAAAAAACTATTGGGAGCTACACTTGAGCTTTCGGACTTTACCTATATCGACCTGACGGGTAAGGGCTGGTTTAGTCGCTTTACGGCAGGCTATGCTCTCAGCGATCAAGTCCGTCTTATCGTTGGTTACGATTGGTTGGGAGCTTCGGAAGGGCACGACAGTCTCTTTGCTAACTACAAGGATAATTCGGAGTTTTGGTTCAAGGCTCGTTATAGTTTTTGAGTTTTCTCTCCCTTTCTCGTTGGGGAGTATCTATCTTTTGCGGCAAGCTGCCTCTCTCTCTAGAGGGGCAGCTTGTTTGTTTTTATCCTCCTAAGGTGCAAGTGAGAGGCGCATAAATGTCAAATGTTAGTGGAAGAAAATGTCAAATGTTGATTTCGCTGTTTTGTTTCTATCTTGCTTATTTTCAGAGGTGTTTGTTTGTGTGATGTCAAGTGAGTATCTTTGCGTAAGGCAAATGTTCTACAAGTGTAAGGCAAATCTTCTATAAGTGTAAGTCAAATGATAAGTACAATGAAAACAGAACCTATCAAACTCTTCAATCCTGCTTTTGGCAGTAAGTTGGTAACCTATATCTTAGATTTAGAGCACTTACGCAAGTTGCGCATTGCATCTACAACGCACCCCAAGGTCTTTCTCCAGCTCAAACGATTATTCCACATATTAGAAAGTGTGGGTTCTGCACGTATTGAGGGGAATAATACTACATTGGCAGAGTATCTAGAGATGCAGGATGAGGATAAAAGTTCGTCTCCGATAAATGAGGATTATAAAGAAATACAGAATATCGAAGAAGCTCTTCGGTATATAGAAGATTGTGGTACAGATCGCCCCATTGATGAAATGTTTTTGCGAGAATTGCATACCATTGTAGTGAAAGATCTTTTCACTGGCCCCGGAGGGGGAGGAGATCGTAATGCAGGTAGTTATCGAAAAGGAGCCGTAACTATAACTGGATCATCACATATACCGCCTGATGCTCTTCTCGTACCCGACCTTATGCAGGAACTTCTTGAATTTATCAGTCGCTCTGATGAATCCCAGTTTGATCTGATTAAGATGGCTCAAGCGCATCATCGGTTTGTGTGGATACATCCCTTTGGCAATGGCAACGGACGAACGGTACGATTATTTACTTATGCTATGCTTATACGAGCAGGGTTTAGGGTAGATGTGGCAGGGCGTATCGTAAATCCTACAGCGATATTTTGTTCTAATCGAGATGGATACTACCAGTTTTTGGGAGAGGCAGATACGGGGACTGATGAAGGGATGGAGCATTGGTGTACCTATGTGCTGTCGGGATTGTTGGAGGAAATAAAGAAAGTAAATCAATTAACCGACTACGAGTACCTACGCAAATCGATACTATTGCCAGCTATTGATGATGCATGGAACAATGGACGTCTTTCGCAAGAAAACGCCCGTGTGCTAGCTCTTGTTGCAGAGAAGCAGGTCGTTATGAGTGGGGATTTGAGATCCGTCTATTCTAACCTTTCCGAAGGCTACCTCTCTCGCAAAGTTCGCGCCCTAGTTGAGCTTGGGCTGCTGACTCCCGAAAAAGAGAATGGACGCAAGTATGTCCTTTCGTTTGCGAACCGATATATGATGCCTTCTATCACTAAAATGCTCTCGGCGGAAGGCTTTCTGCCCGACTCCCTATAAACCCTTTAGTTTGGAATAAAAGAAGAGCTGGCTTCCCCCTCTCCCTTTTGCCCCACCTTTGTTCATGCTTTTGCTATTTCTGCGATGGGATTCTTTAGGCTATTGTGCGAAGATTTGGTATCTTTACACTCCGAACAGCGAAGACCTGTCCCATAAGAAAGAGCGATTGAGAGAATAGAATGAACGAACAGATTGCCCCAATTGGTATTTTTGATTCCGGTTATGGTGGGCTTACCATTTTGCGAGAGATTCGTAAGTTAATGCCTCAGTACGACTATTTATATCTAGGAGATAATGCTCGCTCTCCGTATGGTAGTCGCTCTTTTGAAATCGTCTATAAGTTTACATTGCAGGCTGTAGAGCGTCTGTTTGAGATGGGGTGTCCTTTGGTTATCTTGGCGTGTAATACCGCGTCTGCCAAGGCGTTGCGTACCATTCAACAGCAAGATTTACCCCAGATGAGCGACCCCTCTCGTCGGGTCTTGGGGATTATTCGCCCCACGGTGGAGGCTGTTGATACGATCACCTCGAGTAAGCATGTGGGTATCTTGGCAACGGAAGGGACCGTCAGTAGCCATAGCTATCAGATGGAGATTGCGAAGCTTTTCCCTCACATTATCGTGAGCGAGGAGGCTTGCCCCATGTGGGTTCCTTTGGTGGAAAACGGCGAAGCCGATAGTCCTGGAGCCGATTATTACGTACGTAAGCACCTCGACGCGCTACTCAGCAAGGATAAGGCAATCGATACAATTGTCTTGGCATGTACCCACTATCCCCTGTTGCGTCAGAAAATTAAAAGACTTATTACTCCTAGCATCACCGTAGTATCCCAAGGGGAGTACGTGGCATCTTCGCTGCAAGATTACCTTGGGCGACACACAGAGATGGATGCTCGTCTATCCAAATCCGGCTCCATCCGTTATCTGACAACGGAGCAAGCCGATAAGTTTGCGGAGAAGGCCTCCGTTTTCCTCGAAGAAAAAGTACAAGCTGAGCAGGCTACAATCGATTAGCCTCCGGAGTATAAATAGAAAAAGAAACATACTAGATAGATCCTTCCCTATGAAAAGAAAAATCGTTTTTACCATTATCTCTTTTGTTGCAATTGCCGCACTTTCTCTTTCGTGCTGCGCTAAGAAAGCGAGCAAAGCGACCCTCGATGGGTTGTGGTTTGTGCAGGTTCTTAATGATAATCCTATAGAACACTCCGAAGGGAAAAAGGAGATGACCCTCTCGTTTGATACCAAATCAATGCGCCTTGGAGGCATGGGGATTTGCAATAGCTATGGGGGGGACTTCCTGATAACACCCGAAGGTGCTTTTACGGTCTCCAATATTATATCTACACGCGTTGGCTGTGAGGGGATGGCTTTAGAGACAAGTCTCTTTAGAACGCTGGAGAAGTCTGCCAAGATAAAGGTCAAAGGCGATAAGGCGGAGCTGTACGATGCCGCAGGAAAGTTGATTGTGGTATTGCAACGTCAAGCCGAGAAGTAGGTTTTAGTAAGGGTAGATAAAAGTACAAAGGCAATGAATATCCGTTTTTCCGTACGTCCTTTTTGGGTTGCGATGGCTCTGCTTATGCTCTCTTCTGTGGGGGCACAGGCTCAGCAGGGTAGGCGTCTTTTCTCCCTCAAGGAGATTACAAATTGGCATTTTTCTCCTAGAGGAGCCGGAGGGTCTTTTCGCTCGATGGTGGATGGACGCTACTATACGACACTCAACGATGCCCACACCGCCATTGTGCAGTATGAGTTTGCTACGGGGCGTGAGGTAGCCACTCTTTTCGATCTTTCGCAGCTAACGTCGCGTACCATTAGCAAGAATGGTGACTTTAAGACGCCCGAGAAAATTGATGATTATCAGATATCTCCTTGCGGTCATCATATCTTGATTATGACGGATAGGGAGCGGATTTATCGCCGTTCGTCTCGCTCTACCACGTACCACTACGACGTGCGTCGTAAGCAATTTGAGCCTCTTAGCTCCGGCAAGTTGATGATCCCCACCTTCAGTCCCGATGGGCGTATGGTGGCTTTTGTACGAGATAATAACATCTTCATTCATAAGTTTGACTACAACAGCGAGGTGCAGGTAACGACCGATGGTAAGCGCAATGAGGTAATCAACGGAGCTACCGATTGGGTCTACGAAGAGGAACTCTATTGCACCAAATTGCTCTCGTGGAGCCAAGATGGCGGCTATCTGGCATTCGTTCGCTTCGATGAGTCGGAGGTGCCGGCTTACAGCATGCCTATCTATGGAAATGGCCTTTATCCGGGAGAGTACACCTACAAATACCCCAAGGCCGGAGAGAAAAATTCGGCCATATCGCTGCATGTCTACAATGTGGATCAGAAGGTAGTGCGCCCCGTGTCTATCCCCATTGACAAGGAGAGCTATATCCCTCGTATCGAGTTCACTCCCATAAATAATGCCTTGGCTGTGTGCACCCTCAATCGCCATCAAAATGACTTCCGACTTTTCTTGGTAGACCCTGCAACACTTATTGCCAAGCAGACCTTGCGAGACACCGATGAGGCGTATGTGAAAATCGAGTGGGTCAATAGCCTTGCGATTGACGCCAAGGGCTTTACGATGGTGAGCGAGGCGGATGGTTATGCGCACCTCTATCGCTATAGCACCACAGGCGAGCGAGTTCGCCAATTGACAAAGGGCAAATGGGATATTATCACCCTTTACGGTGTGGATGAGGAGGGAAATGCCTACTATCAAGCAGCTGATGAGACCCCTATTCGTCGCCGTATCCTCAAAGTTTCGCCTGCGGGTGAGACCAAGGTCCTTGCGGGCGAAGCCGGTATTAACCAAGCTACTTTTAGTCAAGACTTCTCCTACTTCTTCAATGTATATAGCAGCAGCTCTGTAGCGCCTCAGTACACGATTCGTTCTAGTAAAGACGGCAAGATACAGCGCACGCTCGAGGATAATAAAGAGCTGACTGACCGACTTGCGAAATATAAATACCTACCCAAGGAATTTATCCAACTTGAGATTGGAAAGGGAATTACCCTGAATGGTTGGATGCAGAAGCCTGTGGATTTCGATCCCAATAAGAAGTATCCTCTCCTCATGGTGCAGTATAGCGGTCCCGATTCGCAAGAAGTGCTCGATAAGTTCGAGATCGACTGGGAGTTCGCTCTTGCGCAAGAGGGCTACATCGTGGCCTGTGTGGATGGTAGAGGAACCGGGGCTAGAGGGCGAGAATGGCGCAAGTGTACCTATATGAATTTGGGTATCCTAGAGAGCGACGACCAGATAGCCGCTGCTAAGGCTTTCGGCAAATATAGTTATATAGATGCTTCGCGCATTGGCATTTGGGGCTGGAGTTTTGGTGGGTATATGACCCTTCTTTCTCTCTGCCGTGGTGAGGGCACCTTTAAGGCCGGGGTATCTATTGCTCCGGTAACGGACTGGCGTTTCTACGATTCGATATATACGGAGCGTTACCTGCGTACCCCACAAGAGAATCCCGAAGGCTATCGCAAGGGAGCTCCTCTCGCTTTGGCGGATCGTTTAAAGGGTAATCTACTCATTATCCATGGTAGTGCAGATGATAATGTACACCTCCAAAATACGATGGATTTTACCGAGAAACTGGTGCAGAGCGACGTGCCTTTTGAGATGGCTGTGTACACGGATCGAGATCATGGTATCTATGGCGGTAATACTCGCTACCATCTTTTCTCTCGGATCATTAACTACCTCAAGAAGAACTTGTAAGGAAGAGGCTTAATCGTAAAGGCACAACTCGTTCGCAAACTATGTCTAGCAACTTTGTCAAGAAGCCTGAGTGGCTCCGCATCAAGCTGGGAGGCTCCATTACGTACGGGGAGACACGTAAGGTGATCGAAGGGCATTGCCTGCATACCATTTGCAGTAGCGGTCGGTGTCCCAATCAAGGGGAGTGCTGGAGCCGAGGTACGGCAACCTTTATGATTGGCGGGAACATTTGTACGCGCAGTTGTCGCTTTTGCAATACCCTATCGGGACGCCCTCTCCCTCTCGATCCTAACGAACCTCGTGCTGTGGCAGAGAGTGTGCGTGCCATGGGGTTGAAGCATGCCGTAATTACAAGTGTAGACAGAGACGACCTCCCCGATGGCGGAGCGCATCATTGGCAAGAGACGATACTTGCAATACGAGAGCTCAATCCGAATGTAACTTGTGAGGTACTTATCCCCGATTTTCGAGGGGATCTATCCATGGTTGATCTTGTGATTGCTGCCCGCCCCAACATCATTTCGCATAATCTAGAGACGGTAAGGCGTCTTACTCCCTCGGTGCGCAGTGTGGCTACCTACGAGCGCAGTTTGTCCGTACTGGGGCATATTGCCAAGCAGGGTATCCCCGCAAAAACGGGCATTATGCTAGGGCTGGGGGAGACCGAAGAAGAGATCTTGGAGACGATGGACGATGCCCTTAGTGTGGGCGTTAGCATCCTCACCATAGGGCAGTATTTGCGCCCGAGTCGTAAAAATATTCCCGTGGAGGCCTATATTGAGCCGGCGCAGTTCGACCACCTCCGAGAGGTCGCTCTCCAAAAGGGATTTACTCATGTGGTTAGTGGCCCCTTGGTGCGCTCTTCGTACCACGCTGAGGAGCAAGTCAATCGCACTTCGCCCACGGATACCCTGCACGAACACTGATACTTTCCCTCCCTTAGGCAGATAAGAGAATTATGGCATCCCTACCTCACGAGCGGCATCTGCTCATAGACAAAGGCAACAGCTACGCAAAAGTGGCTGTGGTAGACGATGGCGTTTTTTCTCCTGAGGTGGCATTTGTGGAGCAACTTACCCCCGAAACTTTAGCTCCTTTGTGCCGAGTGGCCCCCGGAGGGCGACTATTTACCGTCTATTCATCCGTGGGGGAACCTCAACTATTTGCTCCTGCCTATCTGCAAGAGCAGTCATACTATTTCTTGCAAATCAACGCCGAGACAGAGTCTCCTCTCCGTGCTCTTCGTTACGAAAGAGCGCAACTGGGGGCCGATCGTCTTGCTCTGGCCGTTGGTGCCTTGGCTTTTACCGAGAAGGATACAGACGTGCTCGTTATAGATATTGGCACAGCTATTACCTACGAATGGGTCTCTAGTACTGGAGAGTACCTCGGAGGCAATATCTCTCCTGGCCCTCGCACTCGGAGTCGTGCGCTACATATGGCAACGGCTCTCCTACCCGAGGTGGAGCTTACGTCCGATGCTCCCGAGATGGGAAGCAATACGCATGATGCTATTTTGGGAGGAATCGCTTGGGGGATTGTCTACGAAATTGAGGGATACATTCGCCATCTTCAGTCCAAAAAACCTCGTCTAAAGGTAATTTTGACGGGTGGATACGCTACATATTTTGCCGATAAAGTAAAAAATGTGACCTTTGTAGTGCCCGACCTTGTTTTGAGGGGGCTTGATAGATTATTAGAGTACAATGCACAGAACCATAAGTAACACCTCCCGTTGGATGTCAGCCTTCTTAGTGCTGGCTCTCACTTTCGCCCTTCCTCATGGGTTGAGGGCACAGAGCAATAGCACGGAGTCTCCCTATTCTCGCTTTGGCATCGGAGAGTTGTCTCAAAAGACAGCCGGAGTATCGCGAGGTATGGGTAATGTTGGTATTGCCTTACGCTCCGATCGCTTTGTCAATCCTAAGAATCCGGCCTCCTATGCAGCGGTGGATAGTCAGACTTTTATCTTCGACTTCAGTGCCAGTGCAGGTACTTCGTGGTTCGTCGAGGGGAATAACAAAGATGCTCGCCTATTGGGCAACTTCGAGTATGCAACCTTGCTTTTCCCTGTCGCTCCCTGGATGTCTGTAAGTGCAGGGATTATGCCCTTTTCTACCGTTGGGTATCGCTTTGGAGCCTCCCAATCAATCGATGGGGCAACCAATAGACAGTATACAACGCTCTATCAGGGGAACGGTAATATTTCGGAGGCCTATTTGGGGATCGCTTTCGATCCTACTAAGAACTTTTCTTTTGGCTTAAATGGTTCGTATCTCTTTGGTTCGCTTACGAATCGACGTACCGTAGATTTTAATTCTTCCACAGCCTACAATCCTACAAATATCGAGATACTTTCGTTGCACGGCTTTAAGCTAGATGCCGGGGTGCAGTACGGGTTTGCTCTCTCTAAAGAGCACTCGCTAACGCTTGGTCTTACCTATTCGCCTTCGTTGCCCCTTGCTAGTAGTTTTGTACATCGCAAGCTACTTTCTTCCGGCACCTCATCTACACCTTATGAGTCGGATACTATCACTGCCAAGAACGCTTACCATACGCCCAATGCTTTTGGGCTAGGGCTCGCTTACCAGTGGAGCAGTAAACTATTGCTTGCTGCCGATGTCCAATACAATATGTGGCAAAAAGCCCTCACGGGGCACCCGAATTATCGGGCTCGTGACCAGTGGCAAATAGGATTGGGCGCAACCTATACCCCCAGTGAGATAGCACGTTCTATTTGGCAGAGAATGGAGTATCGATTCGGTCTCTCTGCCGAGAATAGCTACATCACCTTGCCGAGTGATCTAGCCTACAAGGGCTATATGAAGGGGGGAATTTCATTTGGTTTGGGTATCCCGATGGTGGACAGACGCTCTTGGATAGACTTGACCTTCGATTATAATCATCTCTTCCCCCAACAAACAAGTTGGGTACACGAAAACTATTTCCGCATTACTTTGGGATTGCGTTTCAATGAAGGTTGGTTCCGCAAAATACGTCTCGACTAAAAACTCTACAACTATATCTACCAATCCATTTTACAAGACGAAATAAATAGTAAACAAGCAACACTATGAAAGGACTAAAGTGTATTATCTTTTCGGCTACGCTACTTGCCTCTTCGCTTGTAGCTTTGGCACAAACCGGGATAGCCTCCGGTACTCCATATGGCTCGGGGCAAGATAGTATCCGCTGCCGCGAAAATATCAGCCTTTTCTCTACCTATGTAAAGAGTGAGAGCTATACGGATGCGTATGAATTTTGGAAGAAAGCCTATGCAGAGTGCCCCGGCTCTTCAAAGAATATATACATCTCCGGAGTAAAGATTCTCAATTGGCAAATACAACAAGAGACAGACCCTGCAAAGCGCGCTGCAAAGCTCGAAGAGTTGATGAAGCTCTACGACGATAGAGCAAAGTACTTTGGCGACGATCCTCGCTATGGCTTGGATTGGATCACCGCTAGCAAGGTTACGGATTACCTCCAGATTGTTCCCAAAGAAAAAGTGGACTACGACAAAATCTATGGTTGGACAAAGCCCGTTATAGAGAAGATTGGTGGGGAGACGGATGCCAAGGTCGTGTACTTCAATGTCTACTCTTCGCTCAACAAGGCTATTGGCAACGAGTCTTGGCACCAGCAGTATATCAATGACTACATGAGTGGTAATGATATCATGGAAAAAGCCGTAGAAGCTGCCGAAGCAACGGGTGATACCGTGCGCATTGAGTACGTACGAAGCCTCAAAGGTCAGCTTGATATGCTCTTTGTACAGAGTGGACTTGCCAAGTGCGATATGCTGGTAAAGATCTATGGTAAAGACCTAGAAGCCAACAAAGAAAACATCGCTTTCTTGCAAGCAATGCTTGATATGTTCCGCAATGCCGATTGCGAAAAAGATCCTCTTTACTTCAAAGCGAGTAAGTATCTTTTTGCTATCAAACCAACAGCTGCCTCTGCGCTTGGGTTGGCTAAGGAGGCTATGAGTGCGAATAAGAACGCCGAAGCTACCGAATATCTCAACAAAGCTATTTCGCTTACAAGTGATAAGAACATCAAGGCGAGCTGCTACTATACATTGGCTGTGATGAGCATGAATGCACGTCAGTACTCACAGAGCCGTGCTTATTGCCAAAAAGCAATGGCCGAGAACCCCTCCATGGGTAGCCCTCTTATCCTTATTGCCAAGATGTATGCGGCAACGGCGAGCAGCATCTTCCCCGGAGATGCCCTCAAGCAACGCTGCGTATTCTATCTTGTATTGGATAAACTAGAGCGTGCTCGCTCTATAGACTCACGCGTAGCCGGCGAAGCCTCTTCGCTTATCGCTCAGTATCGCCGTCACCTCCCCAGCTCGTCGGATATCTTCATGCACCCCGAGCTAGACAAGGGTAAGAGCTTCTACGTAGGGGGTTGGATTGGCGAAAGCACAACCATCCGCTAACTATTATCATTCATGCCTATGGGGGAGTGAGAAGAAGCTCCCCCAGGCATGGATCGTTCTTTTTTTTGACGTCGTTTCCCTTAGAGTCGTGCCAACCGCCCCTCATCTACAGGTCAAGCGTTCTCTTCTTTGGGTGCTGAGCGTCTTGGCTTTTTTGTTTCTTCCCCTGCTCTATGGCTGTGGAGGCGATGGTACTACGCAGGTGGTAAAGCACGAGTTTAGTCTCGACTCTATCTACAGTATGTACACCGATAGCGTAGATGTACTTATCTCAGACTCGGGGAAAACTCAGTACCGCATGGTGGCCTTGGAGTGGTATATCTATGAGAAGCGGGAGCGACCCTGTTGGGTTTTCCCGAAGGGTTTTTATGCCGAGAAGTTCGACGATAAGAAAAACAAGCTAGCCCAAGTAAAATGCGATACAGCCTACTACTATATGAACGAAGAGCTGTGGGATTTTATCGGACACGTCTTGGTGGTCAATCTCTCGGGCGAGCGTTTTACCACTCGCCACCTCTATTGGGATAAGAATCAGGGAAAGGTCTTTTCGCAAGATACCGTGAGGATTGAGGGGCTGGGGCGTTCGCTGATGGGGAGCCACTTTGAGGCATCACAAAACTTTCAGCAGTATACGTTCTACAACAACGTCGGTCAGATGGATGTAACAGAAGAAAATTCGGAAGAATGATACTCCTTACCACCTCTTTACCCCCTTTCTCGTTGCTCTCTGTGTTGGGGGTGATTGCCCTGCTTATCCTCTCTGCCTTTTTTTCGGGGATGGAGATTGCCTACCTCACGAGTGACCGCCTTAGGGTAGAGGTAGACCTCTCAAAAGGCGGGGTAGTCTCGAAGGCACTCAAAATGCTCTTCCGTAATCCCGACCGCTATGTTACGACCGTACTCGTGGGCAATAACATTGTGCTCGTAATGTATGGTCTCTTGATGTCGTTCATCTTGGACCCCTATTTAGAGCAATTCATTCATTCCGGGTGGCTTCTGGTCCTAGTGGATTCTCTCATATCTACTCTCGTTATCATTGTGTTTGGGGAGTATCTCCCTAAGTCTCAATTTAAGAGGAATCCCAATAGTGCGATGCGGCATTTTTCGTTGCTTTCTGCCTTTTTTTATTTCCTCCTTCTGCCTATTACGCTCTTTTGTTCGGTATTGTCGAGAGGCTTTCTCCGCCTTATGGGAGTGCGAGGGAATCAAGCTGTAGTGCATCGTCACCTAACGACTATCGACCTAGATCACTACCTGAGTGACACCCTTCTGCACGACGATGATCAGGGAACGCTTAATACAGAGGTCAAGATTATTCAGAATGCAATTGGCTTCTCCGATGTGCGAGCACGAGACTGTATGGTACCGCGTAGTGAGGTGGTGGCCTGCGATATTGCGACGCCGCTAGAGACCTTAAGGGGGATCTTTGTCTCTACGGGGCTGTCCAAAATAATTGTCTACGATGGCAGTATAGACAACGTAGTTGGCTATATTCACTCCTCGGAGATGTTTCGTGGGGATGATTGGCAGCAGCGCATGAAGCAGGCTCTTTTTGTGCCGGAGAGCGTCTTTGGGCATAAGTTGATGAAGCAATTGATGCAGCGGAAGCAGTCCGTAGCCATTGTGGTAGATGAGCTGGGCGGAATGGCGGGTATCGTAACGATGGAAGACCTCGTGGAAGAGATCTTTGGGGATATAGAGGATGAGCACGACAAGAAACAGTTAGTCATCCGCCAAATAGATGATAGTAACTATATCTTTTCGGCACGTTGCGAAATTGACCTTATCAACGAGGAGTACCACCTCAATCTGCCCGAGAGCGACGAATATAACACGCTGGCAGGGCTTATTCTTGCCCATCATGGAGACATCCCCAAGACTCGTGAGATTGTAGAGATCGGCAAGCTACGCTTTACCATATTGCGCTCTAGCTCTACACGTATCGAGCTGGTCAAGCTGACGCTCCTCGACTAGTATCGCCACCCCCTCTCTTATATACCTCTCCTTTTCGCTTCTATTCGCCTCCTTCTTCCTCCTCTAAGGGGAAATTGAGGGGCGAGTCTTTCTGATTCTTTGGGCTAATTCTTTAGGATTGTTGCCTGAGAAGCAGTGGCATTGAGCCCCCTGTCGAGAATGGGCTTCGAGAGTCTAGAGAAATAAAAGAAGGGCTGACTCCCATCGTTGGAGCCAGCTTTTTTTATTATCCCTTCCGGAGTTTATCGAGCACTCATGGGAGCTGCTCGGAGTACTGGGTGATAAGAGAAAGAAATGTCGCTGAAAATGCCTCCTTGTTTTGCGTGATTTCTCGAGGATTCTTGCCCTGTTTTCTCTGAGTTTTTGCCCTGTTCTGAAACGAATTTCACGCTCTTTTTCTCAGAGAAACTTCTGAGAAAAAGGAGGACAACGTGCTCAACGGCTAATTTGGTCGATGCGATTGTAGAATACTACGCCGTCTTCTCCTTCGGTTGCCTTTATCTCC
>CAUTMR010000018.1:0-8821 GCA_963539975.1 uncultured Porphyromonas sp.
GTCGTTGATGTAGAAGTTGCCGGCAGCATGCTCCAGAGTTTGCAGAGCTAGCTCCGTGGCGTATCGGTCGTAGGAGAAGATAGAGCCGGTAAGGCCGTACTTAGCCGTGCGATCTACTAGCTGCAACGTCTCGGCATACTCCCCATCGGGGTAAACATAGATGGTAAGAACGGGACCAAAAAGCTCGTCACACATAGTTTCGTAATTGGGCGTTTTGGCAAGTATTACAGTGGGTTGTACATAGTAACCCACGCTCTTATCGCAAGTACCTCCGAAGATAACCTCAGCGTCGTTGCTCTGCTTTGCTCTCTGGATGTAGGCAGCCAAGTTGTCGAAGGAGGCCTCGTCAATTACCGCATTGACAAAGTTGTCAAACTCGCGCACATCGCCCATTTTTACCGTCGCAAGCATATCGCCGAGGCGACTCTTCACATCCTCCCACATGCTCCGAGGGATATACGCTCTACTTGCTGCTGAGCACTTCTGCCCTTGGTACTCAAAGGCTCCGCGCAATAGAGCCACAGCCACCTCTTGAGCATCGGCAGAAGGGTGTACCATAACGAAGTTTTTCCCTCCGGTCTCACCCACAATACGTGGATAAGTGCGGTAGCGGTCTATACCCGAAGCAATGCTCTTCCAAATAGAATTGAATGTAGCCGTAGAGCCCGTGAAGTGGAATCCGGCAAGCGACTCACTCGCAGTTACCACCTTGCCGATGGTGCTCCCTTGACCGGGCACAAAGTTCACAACCCCATCGGGTAGCCCGGCCTCCTTAAATATCTTCATAAGGAGGTAATTGCTGTAGAGCGAGGTAGAAGAGGGCTTCCACACCGTTGTATTCCCCATCATAGCAGGGGCCAGGTTGAGATTGGAGGCAATACTTGTGAAGTTGAATGGCGTTACAGCAAAGACAAACCCTTCCAACCCTCTATACTCCATTCGGTTGAGCATAGTAGCATCGCTCAAGGGCTGCTCACTATAGATTTGCCCTGCATAGTAGGCACTAAAGGTAAGGAAGTCGATAAGCTCACAAGGGGCATCAATCTCCGCCTGCATGGGGTTTTTACTCTGCCCCAGCATGAGAGAAGCATTGAGTTCGTAGCGATACTTTGTGGCAATAAGGCGCGCAATACGCATCATAATGGAGGCTCTCTCCGTCCAGGGCAGGCGACTCCAGTCGTGCCGTGCCTTGAGGGCGGTATCGATGGCGAGTTGCACCTCTTTCTCCGTTGCCTTATGATAGGTACCGAGGCGGTGCTTGTGGTCGTGGGGCATTACCACGTTGCCAAGATCTCCTGTGCGATATTCTTTCCCTCCTATGATGATAGGGATTTCTACCTCTTGGGTAGCTTGGCGATCCAATGCAGCTTTAAGGGCTTCTCGCTCAGGCGTACCGGGGGCATAACTATATACGGGTTCGTTTTTGGGTTTCTCGAAAAGATAAACAGAGTTGTTCATATGTATTCTTGGGATTTTACTAGATGAATATTTCGGCCACCATGCAGCGAGCACTCCCCCCTCCTATTGTTTCTATAGTGGTGAGGTCGGGCGCTAAGATGCGGCTATAGCGTTGTAATGTGCGTAGTTGATCGGAGCTGAGGGAGGCTTTGGCAGCGGCAGACATCAGCAATAGGGACTGCCCCTTGTCGTCGAGCACCTCCAGCATATTGCCGGCAAAGTGGTACACTTGCTCCAGCGTGATGGGCACAATCTCGTGCCCACTCGCCTCCAGGCTCTCCACCACACGCCGCCGCTCCTCTTCGTCTCGGATGCTTTCGAGACAAACCACGGCGTACTCCGTGGCAATCGTCATCATCACATTGGTATGATAGATGGGCTGCCCTTGGCTATCGTAGGAGTGAAAGAAAAGGCTTGTATAGTCCAATTCGCTACAGTACTCCTCTACCACCTTTTCGCTCGATCGCTCACTGGCACAGTAGTAAACCTTCTTGTGAACGCGGTCAAGACACATGCTCCCAGTACCCTCGAGGTAGAGATGTTCCTTTTCGAAACCGGAGAGATTCACAATTTTGGTCACCCCCTCCAGCATCCCCACCGTGGCAAGAGCGGATAGTTTTCTCTCCTTCTGCCTGTTGGGAGCAAACATGGGGTAGAGAATAAGCTCGCCCGTAATATGGGTACTAAACCAATTATTGGGGAAGATCGAATCGGGGGTATAGGGTTGGGGCGTATCCTGTATTACCCACACATCCACCCCATTGCGCCGCAAAAGATCTACATAGTCATCAAATTCGCGTCGGGCACGCACGGCGGTGTCATTACTCTGAGCCTCAGCCTTTTGGAAGTAATTATTTGCCGCAGTCTCGCTATTAAACCCAAAAGACGCAGGGCGCACCATCAGTACTTTGTTCGTTGCTTGCCGTCTCTCCATAGTGCTATTTTCATTGGAGGATTATCTATTTCTTCAGGCTTCTCTCTAGGCAAGCTCTTCGAGAGAACGACGGATAATGGCAACGGCCTCCATGAGCTGCTCTCGAGTAATGGGGAGCGGCGGAGCCAAACGGATGATATGACGATGGGTAGGCTTGGCAAGGAGTCCATTTTGGGCAAACTGCTCGCATACATTCCATGCTTCTATCCCATTTCGAGGTTTAATCACGATGGCATTGAGCAATCCCTTCCCTCGAATCAATTCGATAAACGGACTATCAATCTTGGCAAGTTCTGAACGGAAAAGCTGCCCCAACTCCTCGGCATGCTCTGCAAGATGCTCGTCTCTCACCACCTCGAGAGCCGCTATAGCGACCTTGCAAGCTAGGGGGAAACCGCCAAAGGTAGAGCCGTGCTCACCCGGGCCAATCGTAAGCATTACCTCATCATCGGCAAGCACAGCACTCACGGGCAATACACCCCCCGAGATGGCTTTCCCCAAGACGAGAATATCGGGACGCACGCCCTCATGATCACAAGCCAAGAGGCGACCCGTACGGGCAATACCCGTCTGCACTTCATCGGCCACAAAGAGTACACGATGCTTGTGGCAGAGGTCGCAACAAGCCTTCAGATAACCCTCATCCGGCACCATTACACCGGCCTCGCCCTGTATCGGCTCGAGCAAGAAAGCAGCAACACGGTGCCCCTCGCACTCCAAAACCTCCCTCAGCTGCTCTATATTATTGTACTCTATCTTAGCAAACCCGGGCGTAAAAGGGCCATAGTCGGTATAGCTGGAGGGGTCGCTACTCATAGATATAATACTAATGGTGCGTCCGTGGAAGTTGCCATTACAAACCACTACAATAGATTCGTCTTCGGGCACTCCCTTTACCCGATAACCCCAGCGGCGTGCTAACTTGAGGGCGGTCTCTACGGCCTCTGCACCCGTATTCATGGGCAGAACCTTGTCATAACCAAAATAATGGTGCATAAACTCCTCATACTCTCCAAGGCAATCGTTGTAGAAAGCGCGCGAAGTGAGGCATATTTTTGCCGCTTGATCAGTAAGCGCCTTTACTATCTTAGGGTGACAATGCCCCTGATTGACGGCACTGTACGAAGAGAGAAAGTCAAAGTACTTTTTACCATCTACGTCCCAAACAAACGGGCCTTCACCACGTGACAATACCACCTCCAGAGGATGGTAATTATGCGCCCCGAACTGGTGCTCTAGATCGATGTAATGTTGTGCGTTTTTACTGATCTGCATAGTACTACTCTATTATAATGTTATTACTTACCAACTGAGAAGAGAAATCAAATCACTTAGACCCCTCTTTCATCATTCTAATGTCAAAAGTATAGATTTATAGCAACAACGCTAGCAAATTGGCTATGTAAATTATTTACAGCACCCATTTGTTTTACAAATAAGCTGCCTAAATATTCATTTAAGGGAAAGAGGAGGCGACTAGTTTAGGAGCTATACCATTGCTAATAAGGGACTTACAACTATATCCAGAACCAACCTGTTTTTATCCATTCATGGAGCCTTTTGCCTTCCTTTTTGCCTCCTCAAAAGGATCTGTACCGGTGTATCCTGCCGCTAGGCGCACACTCTTGTAGCGAGCCACAATGTAGGTAAGGATGCCGTACATCCCCAGCAGAAAGGCGGTAAGACCTAGGGCACCGGCTCCACTCAACCGCAGAGAGACGACCCCACCCTCCACGGAGTCGAAAAGCGAGGCTGCCTGACAGAGCCCATGCGTAAGCGCCTCAACCCCCTGAGAAAGGAGCGGAAAGACAATGCCCAAACTCGTCAGAATGGCGTACAAAAGAGCCAGCGGGATAAGCAAGGTGGCCAGCAACATGAGAGGAAGATTGCTCCAAAGGAAAAGTGTAGACGAGCTCCCAAAATGATAGAGAACAAGGGGGAGCGTGAGTATCTGTGCCGAAAGGCAAACCGACAACGAGAGGTAAATATAGCGAGCCAGTGGATGCGAAAGCCGCCGAGCATAGAGCGCAAAGAAAGGTTCATAGAGGAGGATAGAGAGGAGTGCTGCGTAACTGAGCTGAAAGCCAATATCAAAAATATACCCCGGATGATAGAGCAATAACAGGATGGCACTAAGGGCTAATGTATTGAGTTTGTTTTGAGGGAGAAGAAGCAAAACACCCACACTATAGAGCGTGTACATGGTAGCGGCTCGCACCGTGGGGGCTGAGAGTCCCGTAAGAAAAGCAAAAAGCCATGCTATCATGATAAGGAAGAGCCCCCGAACAATACGCCCCCTCCGATGGCGAGTTGGTGGGATAAGGAACGCAAACACACCCACCACCACTACCAGATGAAAGCCACTTACCGAAAGCAAATGCGCGGCTCCTGCGTGACGAAAAGAGGCATCTACTCTACTCGACCCATCTCGCATCCCCAGGCTAATAGTGCGTATCAAATCCGCCTCTTCGGGCGAGAGATGGAGCTGCTCAAAGGTTTGTACAAGGGTTATACGTAGGTCTTCTGCCCACTCTCTTAGGTCGGTGTGCCGAGAGCGTGGCACCACTCGATAGCTACGAGGATAGAGAGCCGCAGAGGCGCCACGCGCTACAAGAAAATGTCGGTACGATGGGTTTTCGATGGCACCGAGGGGAGTAGACGACAAAATGCGCCCCTCGGTAGGATAGAGATAGAGGGTATCCCCGTAAGAGATAATAGGGGTAACCTCCGAGGGAGGGAGGTAGACGAGCAGATTCCTCCCCGCCCCCTCATGGAGAGGAGAGACCTCCACACGCCAGTAGCCTCGGTCGGTTCGTCGGGGGCTTCCATGGGCAATAGCACACACATTTTCCCCAGGCGTAGGGGCTCCATCCAAGCGATTATAATCGACTTGCGCAAGGATAAAGCCAAGAGCGAATATAGTGCTACCCAGCGCAATATGCCTTAGTAGCGGGGTAATCCTCCAAAAGGCGAGAGCGGAAAGATAGGTCAGAAGAAAAAGCGAGACAGCCCCTAAGAGAATGAAAACAGGAGAATAGAATGTAGGATAACAATAGCCACACAAAAGCCCTATCACAAGGAGAACCGCTTGCAATAGGGCAGGATGACGCCTAAAGATAATCCGTTGGGGGATTTCTTCCCTCAGCGGCATAGGGCTTTTAGTCCATCTATCGCTTCAAAGGGATTGGCATGACCAAAAACATAACTCCCGGCAACGAGGGCATCAGCCCCAGCCTCCACAAGGAGCGGTGCCGTAGTAGCGTTTACGCCCCCATCCACCTCAAGGATGGTCTCGAGGCCCCTCTCGTCGATCATGCGACGTAGGCGGCGCGTCTTCTCCAACGTGCGATGGATGAATTTTTGTCCGCCAAAACCGGGATTCACACTCATAAGGAGCACAAGGTCGCACTCCTCAAGCACATCCTCCAGTAGCTCTACAGGAGTATGGGGGTTAAGGGTAACACCCGACTTCATTCCGGCGGCACGAATGGCCGTGAGGGAACGATGGAGGTGTGGACTCACCTCGTAGTGAATATTCATGATATGCGTCCCCACTTTGGCAAGCGGCTCAATGAATTTTAAAGGATCCACAATCATAAGGTGGACATCCAGCGGCTTCCGACATATCGGACTAATAGCCTCAAGGATAGGGAACCCAAACGAAAGATTAGGAACAAAGACCCCATCCATCACGTCTATATGCAGCCAATCGGCATTACTTTGGTTAATCATCTTCACAGATTCCTCAAGGTGCAAGAAGTCTGCACTCAGTAGCGAAGGGGATACAATGGGGGACATAAATGCTCTCTATTTAGTTACTTATTTTGCTGTTGCTATCGCACCTCTGCAAAGGTATAGATTATAGGGGAGATCGCCCCCATTTACTCAAATAAAACCACCCCACTTCTTAGGGAGAAGTGAGGTGGATACTGTGGGCTGTAAAACAAAGTACTGCCCTATTTGTCAAAATCCGTTGCCGGACTAGAAGGCAAGCTTTAGCGTAGAGCCATTGATTGAGAGAAGGTAGTTGCCTCTATCAAGTGAGAGTATAAGTGTACCATTGGTGATAGTACCCTGTGCCAACAAAGCTCCCTCTACCGAGTAGAGCGAGTAGGTAGCACCCGTAGGTAAATTGCCCAATTGATACCCTTCCGCTACACGAGCCACTGAGAAGGGGTTCGCAAAAACTTCATCAAGAGCCGTATCCTCTGCGAAGGTGTAGAAGAGGCGACTATTATGCTCAAGTTTGAGGGAGAACTCATTCGGATTGCTACTACTTGCACTCTCCTCTTTTCCATTAAAACGGAGACTCGCCACCTTGTATCCTTGCTTGGGAGTAAGCACAGCCACTAGAGGGCTATTCTTGGCAATAGGGGTCTCAAATGCCACTTCACTACCCGAGACGAAGAGCTTGGCTGCACCATTTTCTCTATTGGAGAGATCGAACACTTTGGCGGTAGCACACCCTGTGCCATCGCCCTCTACGTCCGTCTTCCAAGTAAGACCTCCATCCCCATTTGCCACAGGGAGAAGAACCTTATCGTACGTAGTAGAGCCGGGATTACCTGCCAACTTTACAACATTATTGGGGCCAGGATTCTCTTCTGTTAGAGCTGTAGGCAGTAGCATTAAACAATCATTGATAGCACAAGCATCAAGTTTATTTTTACTCAAATCTAGAGCATGTAGATTGTGGGCTTCTGTACCTCCCAATCCAATGGAGGAAAGGAGATTATTGTTAAGAAGCACTTCTCTAGAGTTCGAAGCTTTCTCCAGATTAATGGACTCAATCTTATTCTGGGCTAGACGTAACGTTTTAAGATTCTGTGCCCTTACCCCTAAATTTGCCTCCACAAGATGAGAATTCGAAGCATCTAGAAGGGTAATAGCTCCACTCCCATAGACGTAGATACGCACCACACTCCCCAGTGCAACTGTAGAACTCACCCGCTGCGTCTCTGTGGAGGTTATGGTGAGTTCTTCTAGGCTTCCATTGTCCCAGTCAATCCCAATATTGCTATTAAGGGTTCCTTTAATCTGCATCATCATGTTGAAGTCTGTCAACTCTTCGTTGTTTTCATCTTTGCCAATTGACTCTTCAGTAACAGTTAGCTCGGCAAGGAGTTGGGGATGTTCAAGTTTGATAATAAGATTTGAGAGAACCATATTGTAGGTGAAAAGCCCCATCTCCTCATCTCCAGCAAGATCAGGATAAGCAGCACTTTCAATTTTACAGCGTACGAGGGCTGTACCATTCCTGAGAATAGAGGGGGCAAATGTAAATACCCCATCCTTCTCTGTCACCTTGGTATTGTCTAGAGGGAGTTCTTCCCAATTGTCATTTACTTTTTGGTACCAAGTAAATTTAGTTTCCACAGGAATTGCAGAGATCCCTTTCACTCTTTTGATGTTTTTGAAATTTACTGATAGCCCACTGGCACGTCCAGCTCCAACATAGTGCCAATACATTCCACCAATTTTGAAGTTATCAAGGGGCGTTTTATTTAGATCAGGCAACTCATCCATACCAATAGAGCAATAGGATATATTGACTGAGGATAGCTTTTTAAGCCTTTTCCCTCCGAGAAGGCGTTCTGGGAATTCTCTTTCATTCGCCCCTTCGATCGTCAAATGCTTGAGTGTTTTACGACATGCACGCACATCAATAATGGGCAAAGCTACTCCCTTCAAATCAAGTGTTTCGAGTTGAGTGCACCCACTCAAATCCAAGCGTCGTAGAGCCTTGTCTCCAAAATAAGCCGGGCTGGCAATAAAGGTTTTTAGCTTAGGATTATTAGGAAGAATTACGTCCGTAACACCTGCTCCGCCAAGGGTAATTTCCTCGATATTGGGGCAGTTGGAAAAGTCCAATTTGGGAGTTTCTGTTAGTTTCGTTTCGTCCAGATTCAGGCGAACGAGCGACTTCGATTGCAAACTTTTTACCCCATTCACACATTTACTCGCAGTAATGCGTAGGGTCACCAGTTTGTCGGCTTCTATGGTCAGATCGTAGTCTTCCGCCTTAGGAGTGAGCTCTAGCACACAAGTCTCCAGCTCTTTTCCCTCTTTCTTTTGCTCTAGCGTCAGCGTCTGCCCATTACCTAGAGTAACCTCTGCTTTATCGCCCACATTCGCTAGACGATAGAGCATCTTTAGTTGGGTAGAGCCTCCGTTTACATTAAACTTGAGTTCTTCTTTCTGCGCCGAGGCCTGCCAAGACAAGGCCAACAACAGCGAGAAAACAATGAGTAAATGTCGTCTCATTTTCTTCCGTTTTTATGTGAATATTCCGTTGCTCCATATCTTTTTTGGGGTGGAGTTCCCCGGTAGATGTCCGACAATGTCGCTCTCCAAAAAATTCTCTACGAACGAGATCAACTTACCCCTACAAAGTTAAAGAAAAAAGAAATAGGATAGAATTCGACAGAT
>CAUTMR010000019.1:0-8073 GCA_963539975.1 uncultured Porphyromonas sp.
CAGAAGGTTGCCCTAAAAACCAACTTGCCGCATCTCGCAACAGTTACCCCCAACCTTGCTCTCGAGATTGGACTCGGTAGTCGTACAACCTTAGATTTGTACGGAGCTTTCAACAACTTTGATCTTACGAAAGACAATACCAAATGGCATCATTGGTTGGCTCAACCAGAGTTGCGCTTTTGGACTTGCGAGAAGTTTGATGGGCTTTTCTTTGGACTGCACGCCATGGGGGGGCAATTTAATGTCGGAGGTCTTAAGCTCCCTCCTCTCGCTTATACGTGGAAAGAAAATGTGATGGCAAACCTCCCCGATTTCCGCTATCAGGGCTGGTTCCTTGGAGGAGGGGTTAGTGTTGGCTATCAATGGATTTTGGGTAATCGTTGGAACTTGGAGGCCAGTATTGGTGGTGGTTACAATCACTTGTGGTATGAGAAGTTTAGTAAAGAAAAGTGTGGACCAAAGTGCGGTGAAGGACAAACCAATTACCTTGGGATTACGAAAGCAACTCTCTCACTAGTGTATCTTTTCGACTAAATTCTCCTTGTGGGAAGTCCTTATTTATTTACTATAACCCTATAGATAAAGTAACGATAATGAAACTAAATAGACTATTTCTCATCCTTCCTCTCTTGTTCCTCGGTATACAAGTGGGGCGTGCTCAAGATAATCTTTCTCATCGCTATCAGAACCTCAAGATTGTTCGCGTGAAGGATTATCTAGGGAAAACAAAGACTGTAAAGATTGATTTTGACTTTGATATTAATACCCTCGTAGACCTCAAATCTACGGAAATGCTCTTTGTTTCACCTCAGCTTCTCGGTGCTAATAAGGAGGAGCCGATGCTTCTTCCCGGGCTTATGCTTGCAGGCAACAATAAGTATCTTACAACGCGTCGTAAGATTACCCTAGGTAATACTAGCAAACTTTTTATGCCCCCTGCTCATCTTTATAGACTCAAAGACCTCAAGGGGCAGACCTTTGTACACTACTCTCAAGAGATCCCTTTCGAAGAATGGATGCGTAACGCTAGCTTCGGGATTTCTGAACAGATTTTGGGCTGTGCTAGCTGTCCTAATGTAGGTGTAGCACCCTACGTCTTCTCTCGTATTTATGAAGATCCTTATAACCCACAATACCAAAATCTTTACGTAAAGCCTGCTGTAGAAGCTGTCAAGCATCGTGCTGATAAACAAGAAGCTCGCTTCAACTATAAGCAGGGGCGTTATGAACTTCTCAGAGATTTTGGCAATAATGCTGCTGAGTTTAAACGTGTAGATGACTTTATTAAATCATTTCTTTATGATAAGAATCTTAGTGTAAGTGACTTTGCCATTGATGGTTATGCTTCGCCAGAAGGTAACTTCCAAAGCAATATCACTCTCTCTAAGAATCGTGCTTACTCTTTTGCCAATTATCTGAAGGCTACCTATAACATCGCCTCCAATCGTATGAAGATTAATTGGCATGGTGAGGACTGGGATGGTCTTCGCAAAGCTGTAGAAGCAAGCTCTCTTACTAACAAGAAACAGATTGTTGATATCATCGAAAAGTACGATACCGATGTTAAGCGCGAAGCAGCTATCTCTGCTCTCGATGGTGGGGCTACCCTTGCTAAACTGCTCAGAGAACTCTATCCGCCACTCCGCCGTAACGTATATAGTGTGAGCTATGTAGTTAAGGGCTTTACGCTTGAAGAGGCTCTCAAGGTGTATCGCACCAAGCCCGGACAGCTCAGTCTTGAGGAACTCTTCCACGTGGCTAACACCTATGAGAAGGGTAGCAAAGAGTTTATTGATGTGTTTGAGACCGCTGTAGCTCTCTTCCCCAATGATCCTGTTGCAAATCTTAATACAGGGTCAGCTCTTCTTGAAAGTGGGCAATACGAAAAAGCTATTAGTCATCTTCGTAAGGCTGGTGATACTCCCGAAGCAAACAATAACCTCGGGATTGCTTACTCGCAGATGGGAGACTATAAGAAGGCTCGTGCCCATTTCGAAAAAGCATTGAAGCAAGGATGCAAGTCTGCTGAGCAGAATATTGCAGAACTTGATAAGCTAGAAAAGTCTCTTTGATAACCATTCTTTGTAGAGAATAACGCTCTACAAGATCAAGGTTTAATTCATATAGGGGTTGTAGCCACAGGGTGGTTGCAACCCCTTTCTTTTGCTTGGTATTGTTTCGAGCCTAGGGTGATAGGGGTGTGGAAGTTGGAAGGTTTTGCCCGTTTCTCTACTTGCGATAGTGTTGAGAGAGGGTGGTTCTGCTGTGGCATTTGGGTGGTTTCGGATGCTTCCTTGCCTGGATTTGTGTCGAGTATTGGTTGGTTTGGAAAAGACTATAGGGTGGTTATAATTCTTTTCTTGGCTAAAGGGAGGAAAGAGTTGAGGGGGGGAGGTTTTTTTACACGAACCTAATATTAGAAAGAGAAAGGCCTCTTGTTTCTACGTAGACCTAGAGTAAGTATGCTCATAGAGCATGCGAGTGTGGATGAGAGAAGTTTTTCTATATAGCTTCGGTGTTCTTATGGGGAGTTTTTTAGTAGTGCCTGAAAAAGTGTGTAAGGGGAGTAGCTCAGGAGAAACTTTTGTCCCCCTTACCCTCCTCTCAAAAAGAATAGTCTCTCCTTCTGTTTAAGATAGCTCCTTGAGGAACCCTTTCACCTGAAATGTTTCCCCTTTTCTTCGAAGTCTTTATATCTCTACCTACTCTTTCTCTAAAAGATTTCCTTCGTTTTCTCTTTCTCCTGATTGTGGACTCCCTCTTACCTTTTCCTCCTGTGTATTTATTTTGTTATTCATAATATCTCTCCTTCCATCTTGTCGTAATATTGCTTTTCAGCAAGGAACGATAAATGTTTGTATCGTCTTCTTCTTATCTTAGATTGTTTTTAGTTTGCATATTTAGCTGTTTTATACCCTTGTTTCCGTTTTCCTTTTTGTCTATTATTTCTCTCTTTATATTTTTGCTTTACTCAATCTTCATTCCAATTTGTCTTTTCAATTATTTGGTCTTCCCTTAGTTTTGGCATAAATTGTAAAATGAGCTTTGCAATTTAATGCTCTTCATTAAAAAAATAATGCTCTTACGTATTGCGCATATCATCGAATAGTGTATATTTGTATTGCGAAATGATTTTAATGAAGGTGTGGAGCGGCATTGTGGCTTGTTTTTCTCCTAAAATCTTTCAAAGAGGCAATATGGAGTTGGTTTTGCAACTTGTAAAAGAACACAACTAGAGGGAAGCGCCCTTTAGTATTCTCCCCCACTAAGAAGGTAATAGATAGAATCTAACTTAAATAGTAAGAGTATGAAAAAATTTGTATTGCTGCTGACTACACTGCTTGTTTCAGTGGGTTTAGCGATGGCTCAGACAAGAGTCGTCAAAGGTACGGTCACGTCTGCTGAAGATGGCTCGCCCGTGATTGGGGCTGCCGTTGTGCTTAAAACGGACATGACCAAGGGTACTACTACCGACTTCGATGGGAAATTCCGCTTAGAAGTGCCTTCGTCTGCAAAAACTCTCTTGGTTAGTTTTATGGGGATGAAGACAGAAGAAGTGACCATTACAGGAGGTGATCTCAAAATTGTACTTGCCTCAGACTCCAAGGTAATGGAAGAAGTTGTTGTTACGGGGTATACTACCACGAGCAAGAAGGCGTTCACCGGAGCTGCAAGTTCTGTGGGTGCTGAAACGGTAAAGGCTAAGTTTGATGCCAATCCGATTAACGCTCTTAATGGTAATGTGCCCGGTCTCCAGATGAGCCAAGCCAGCGGTCAGCCCGGAGCTCCTACCACGATCTTCGTTCGTGGGCGTAACTCTCTTAATTCGGGTACGCAGCCGCTGTACGTAATTGACGGGGTACCTCTAGAGACGGGTGTGATGGGTACCCGTACTAGAGAAGGAGTGCAGGTTTCTCCTCTTTCTACCTTGAATTCAGACGATATCCAGTCTATCACCGTGCTAAAGGATGCTACGGCTACTTCTATTTATGGAGCTCGTGCTGCTAATGGTGTGATTGTAATTACAACCAAACGCGGTCGTGCCGGATTCAAGATGAACTTCTCGGTTCGCATGGGTTCTAGTATGATGCCCCGTACGATCAATGGTTATCGACCTGTGGATGCGGCTACTTACAAAGAACTTGTGACAGAGGGGATTCTTAATACCCATAAGTATAGCTCTCTAGGGCTCAATTCTGTCTTTGATATTTACAACAATAAATTTTCTCTCGGACTCTCTCCGGATGCTGAAGGAGCTGCCAAATTCCTCGAGTGGTATACGGATATCCCTAATATAGCCGGTGCAGGTACCGACTGGGTTAAAGAGGTAACTCGCTCGGGATTCCAGCAGAGTTATAATCTCGACCTAAGTGGTGGCGGTGATACACCTCGCTCTCCTCGTTACTTCGTTTCGTTTGATTATATGAATGATAAGGGTATTGTACGAGGAAAAGACCTTGAGCGTTATGCCCTTCGTCTCAACTTGGACCAAGCTCCTTTTGAGTTCTTTGCATATGGAATGAACACCTCTTTCTCAAAGACAACCACCAATATGGGTGCCGGTGGAGGTTATTTCTCAGATCCCATCACACAGGCTTTTATGCAAAGCCCGATGAGCCCTGTCAAAGACGAGAAGGGTAATTGGAATTTCAATACCGTCAATGGATACAACCCGGTTGCTCAACGTAGTAAATATGGGGATAAGAATATGGGGACACAATATCGTGTGCTTTTCTCTCCCTATGCTACGCTTAAGTTCAACGATTGGCTCAGCTTTACCTCTCGTTTTGGTCTCGATGCTTACTATCTAGACGACTTCGGTTACTGGTCTTTCTTGCAACCTCAAGGTCGTGATATGGGAGGTACGGGAGAAAATGGGCACTACCTCAATTTCTATACCACTATCACCAATACGTTCAATATCAATAAGAGCTGGGGTGAGCATCACCTCAACGCCCTAATTGGTCAAGAGGGGCAGCGCACTTATAATAAGAGTTCGTATCTTGCAGCAAAGAACTATTCTTCGGAAACACTTACTGATATTGTTCTTGCCTCTGTTCCCTCAGATGCAAGTCAGTATTCTGATGAGCTTCGTCTGCTCAGTTTCCTTTCCAATGCGGAGTACAACTATGCGAGCCGTTACTATCTCTCGGCTAGCTTCCGCTATGATGCTTCCTCTCGCTTCCACAAAAAGAATCGTTGGGCTCCTTTCTGGGCTCTCGGTGCTAAGTGGCGCATGAGCAACGAGGCATTTATGGCAGATACCGAAGATTGGCTCAACGATCTAACCCTCCGTATTAGTTACGGTACATCGGGTAACCAGGCTGTTGGCTCAGGGTGGTATGCAGGACGTTCGCTCTACGACTTTGGCTACTCTTACAACAATCGTCCCGGTAGCCTTTTCCTTCAGTTTGCCAATCCAGACCTCAAATGGGAGCAAACAGGGAAGTTTAACGTAGGGTTTGATACCCGTCTATTTGATCTCTTGAGTATTGGTTTCGACTTCTATAACCACGATACCAAAGACATGGTCTTCGAGGTGCCTATCTCAGGGACTGTAGGGCTACCCACCTACTATTCAGGAGTTGCTTATTACAAAAACATTGGATCTCTCAACAATAAGGGGATTGAGTTTACTGTGGCTGTTGATGCTATCAAAACAAAAGATACACAACTCACCTTTACACTCAATGGGTCGCACAACAAGAATACCCTCACCAAATTGAGCAATGATAATCCTATCATCGAAGGTTCTCAGATCCGTAAAGTTGGCAATGATATCTATACTTTCTACCTCAAAGAATGGGCAGGGGTTGATCCTCAAACAGGGGTTGGCACTTGGTACAAGGGCAAAGAAGGTAAAGAGGTCACAACTGATTACAACGAAGCAAAAGAGCGTGAAGTAGGAAAGGCAAGCCCCGACTTCCAAGGCGGTTTCAAGACCGACTTCCGTTACAAGAACTTCGATGTTTCATTCCAGCTTGGTTGTTCTTTGGGTGGAAAGATCTATGGTAATCACCTTCGTTATGACGAACAGGTTGGGAATGGTTTCGGTAACAACTATATCCAATATGTGGCCGACAATCGTTGGAAGAAGCCCGGGGACAATGCTTTAGTTCCTATGATGGTGGACGATCCTAAGATCTCTTGGAATAAGAGCTCTACTCGCTTCTTGATGGATGGTAGCTACCTCAAGCTCCAAAATATTATGCTTGGTTATACTTTCCGTGGCAAGTCTTTCAAGACAATCGGTCTTAGCTCGGTGCGTGTATTCGTAAGTGGTGAAAACCTATTTACACTCACGGCTAAGAACTACCGTGGTTTCGACCCCGCAAGTGTAGCTGCCAATGGCATTGCTTGGTGGAATTATCCCGTACCTGCTCGCTTTACAGCCGGTGTTTCTCTTGGGTTCTAATGGAGTATTCATAATATAATAGACAGATCGTTATGAAAAAGATATTTGTTTCATTTATGGGGGTTATCGCAGCACTCTTGTTTACAGCTTGCAATATGGATGTACCCCTCACGCACAATACCGATGGTGATAAACCCATGGAAACAGTGCAAGATGTAACCAATGCACTCCATGGAGCTATGGAGCAGTTTGGTGGGTATCGCTTTATGGGGCGTAACTATGTAGCCACAGGAGACTTCTGCGGCGATATTGCCAATGCAAGTGCTTCCACAGGGCACTTCCTTAATATGTCCGGGTGGACATTTGACGAAAACTCAGGGGAGCTTGAGGTAATGTGGCAATCCGGATATGTGATTATTGTAGCTTGTACTCGAGGGATAGAAGGTGCCAATCATGTGATGGCTAAGGTCTCTTCTGATGAAGAAAAGCAGACTCTTACCAATTGCCTCCAGCAATTTTACGGGCTCAAAGCTGCCACCTACTTCTACCTTTCCAATATCTTCTGCAAGGCTTATAGTGCTGAGCATGCTCCCGGTTTGGGTCTTGTCCTTGTAAAAGATGAGATTATAAAGCCGGAGCAAAAGGTGGAGCGTTCTACCCTAGAGGATACATATAAGTACATTCTAGAGCTTATCAATAAGGCATATACCTACGATAATAAGGAGACTAGCCCCTTCTTTATCAATCCGATCAACCTCAAGGCCATCGAGGCAAAGGTACGTCTCTATATGAGAGACTATGCCGGGGCTTTGGCCGCAGCCGATGCGGTAGTTACTAGTGAAACTTATAAGAAGGTGGATTTGGAAGAGAAAGATTATCTTGCCATGTGGCAGACTGTAGCTGCGGTCCCCGAAGATGTCTTTACCATTGTAAAGAGTGATAATGACAACCTCAGTGCCAATGCTCTCAATACGCTCTATGGTAGTTATAAGGGAACAATAGATCTCACTTTTATAGAACCTCTGTTTGCAGCGGGAGACTACCGCGCTAAGTTGTTTGATGCAGCGAAATCAAGAACCCTCAAATACGAAGGGACTCCTTCTGCTCAGGCTGTGAGCAACATCCATGTTATCCGCCTATCTGAGGTGTATCTCATCAAGGCTGAGGCGGCTGCCCAGCTTGGTAATGTGGCAGACGCCCAGGCAGCTCTCCTTTATACAGCGAAGCGTAACCCTGCCATCACGGCAGTGGCTGACCTCCCTTCTACTAAAGAAGACCTTCTCAAGTTCATTGCAGAAGAGCGCATACGCGAGCTATTCACAGAGGGAAATCGTCTCTATGATCTCCGTCGTACCGAGGCTACTGCAACGATTGCAGGTAAGGCAAACTTTAAGCCTTACAACTCAGTATTCCCCATCCCTGCTAGTGAAATCAATGCTGGTTTTATGACGCAGCAAAACGACGACTGGGCAAGCAATCTTCCTAAGTAATACTGAGAGCTACCTCTCAAGATCGAGGGGTAGCTCTCATTCTCTCAATTAAAAATTGAGCCGTGTGTCAAGGGTCTTTGTTCCTTGATGCACGGCTTTTTTTGTGGGCTCAAATCCTCGTTCCTTTTTCTCTAAGCCTAAATCAAATCTTCTTTTTCTCTTGTTTTTCTTTTGAAAAAAGAGTACATTTGCCTCTGAATAAATAACACAAAGGCATTAGCCTTTAAG
>CAUTMR010000020.1:0-4808 GCA_963539975.1 uncultured Porphyromonas sp.
GATCTCTTTGAGATGGAGGCTATCAACGACGACTTTGCCAAGGTAGATGCCGCTATCGTAATCGGGGCTAACGACGTACTGAACCCTGCTGCTCGCAATGCCGAGGGTACGCCCATCTACGGCATGCCGGTACTGAATGTAGACCAAGCTCCCTACGTGGTTATCTGCAACTACGACCTCAAACCGGGTTATGCCGGCGTAGAGAATCCGCTCTACACGAGGGAAGAGGGCGTTGCACTCCTTACGGGAGATGCTAAAGAAACTGTTTCAGCTCTTCTTGCTGATTACCAAAAAGCATTGGCAGGTAATGGCGTAGTAGCTCCTAAAACTGAAGCTAACGATAAGCCTACGGCAGGGGCTATCCTTTCCACCGCCAAGCGAGTGATTATCGTACCGGGCTATGGTATGGCACTTGCTCAGGCTCAGCACGAAGTGAAACATCTTGCCGATGCTCTTCGCAAAGGGGGCGCAGAGGTTCGCTTTGCCATCCACCCCGTGGCCGGTCGTATGCCGGGGCATATGAACGTACTCCTTGCCGAGGCGAATGTTCCCTACGATGATCTCTTTGAGATGGAGGCTATCAACGACGACTTTGCCAAGGTAGATGCCGCTATCGTAATCGGGGCTAACGACGTACTGAACCCTGCTGCTCGCAATGCCGAGGGTACGCCCATCTACGGCATGCCGGTACTGAATGTAGACCAAGCTCCCTACGTGGTTATCTGCAACTACGACCTCAAACCGGGTTATGCCGGCGTGGAGAATCCTCTCTACACGAGAGAAGAGGGCGTTGCACTCCTTACGGGGGATGCTAAAGAAACTGTCTCGGCTCTTCTTGTCGATTACCAAAAAGCGTTGGCTGGAAATGGCGCAGTAGCTCCTAAAGCAGGAGCTAGCGATAAGCCCACGGCAGGGGCTATCCTCTCTACCGCCAAGCGCGTAATTATCGTTCCCGGCTATGGTATGGCACTCGCTCAAGCTCAGCACGAAGTGAAGCAGCTTGCTGATAAACTTCGTTCGAAGGGCGCAGAAGTTCGTTTTGCCATCCACCCTGTGGCCGGTCGTATGCCGGGGCACATGAACGTGCTCCTCGCTGAGGCCAATGTGCCCTATGAAGATCTCTTTGAGATGGAAGCTATCAACGACGATTTTGCCAAAGTAGATGCCGCTATCGTGATTGGGGCTAACGACGTCTTGAACCCCGCAGCTCGCAATGCCGAGGGTACGCCCATCTACGGCATGCCGGTACTGAATGTAGACCAAGCTCCCTACGTGGTTATCTGCAACTACGACCTCAAACCGGGTTATGCCGGGGTAGAAAATCCGCTCTACACGAGAGAAGAGGGCGTAGCTCTCCTTACGGGGGACGCCAAAGAGAGCCTGGCTCGTCTCATGGAAGAGATGGATCAGACTGTTGCTCCCGAGGCGGAGGGGGCAAAAGAGTCTTCCCCCGGGACCTCATCCTATACCCAGTGGATGAAAGAGGCGCATAAGGTGATTATCGTACCCGGTTATGGTATGGCACTCGCTCAAGCCCAGCACGAAGTGAAGCAACTTGCCGATAAACTTGCGAAGCAGGGGGCAGAAGTTCGTTTTGCTATCCATCCTGTGGCAGGTCGTATGCCGGGTCATATGAACGTGCTCCTCGCCGAGGCGAATGTGCCCTACGAAGACCTTTTTGAGATGGAGGCCATCAACAATGATTTCGCTTCTACCGATTTGGTGGTTGTAATAGGGGCTAACGACGTTTTGAATCCCGCGGCTCGCAATGCCGAAGGCACGCCCATCTACGGCATGCCTGTCTTGAATGTGGATCAAGCGCCTCATGTGATTATCTGCAACTACGACCTCAAATCGGGGTATGCAGGGGTGGAAAATCCCCTCTATACACGTCAGGAGGGAGTTGCTCTGCTCACGGGAGACGCTAAGGAATCTCTTCAAAAGCTTCTAGCTCTCTAGGGCAGACTCTCCCCTATATTCTATTGTCCCCACTAGAGTTTTCTAGTGGGGATTTTTCTTTTTGCCCTCCCCCGGAAAAAAGTGAGCACCTCGCGAGAAGATGATGTTTCGCGCGAGGTGCTCTATATAAAACAGATTCAAATTAGTTGTCCTTAGAGGGAAATGGGTTGGGGCTTCCTAACGTGCTCCCGCATTTCTGGAAGCCCCGAGTTTAATAGAAGAATATGAAAAGGTAAATGTTGTTTTAGTCTCTCTTATTGTTGGGTAGAGGCGCAGTCTTACCGATTGCGAAGGGGACCCTTTCGGGAGGGTTGCTCCGGAGATTGTACCGCTTCCTCTATTTGTTTACGAGTGAATTTGCCGATGAACGAAATCGCTACGTACTCCTCCGGAGAGTCGACCAGAAGGTAGAGGTCGTGTATTTCGTTGCCCTTTTTCCTACCCACAAGGTGCATGGTTCTTTGGTCCTCCTTTACAAAGAAAAGTTGCTCGTAGGTGGGTGAGTCCATCTTGATCATAGGGGTGAAGATGGAGCGCATGAGCTGGATGTTCTTACGGTCTGCTGCCGAGAAGATGTATACGGAGTTGACCGCTTGTACCAATCCGTGCAGAGAGGCTGAGTGTCCGTTCCCTCCCGAAAAACGAAGGGAAGACTCCGAAAGCATAGAGGAGGATAGGTAAACTACCGTGATGCCGTCCGTAGACATTAGACGCTCCAGTGTAGTGTTGTTTTGCGCCTGCACAGGGCGGAAGGTAAGAGGTAGCAGTGCAAATAAGGCGGTGACGATGGGTAGGAGTTTCATATCGTAGAAGGGTATATCTAGAGAGACTAATAGGCGATATCAAAGGGGGTGGCAAAGGGTGTGGAGGAGCTCATTGGCTCTAATTGTTGGTAAGAGGCATCTAAGAAGTTGGATACTTCTTCTAGGGTAGAGTGGGCTTTGGTATAATGTTCGTTGCCGGCTGAGAGGCAATCGTCGAGTAATCCAAAGGCGCGCGCCATCTCACGATCCACTTCCTCTTGATCTATGGGGCGAGTGTTACGCCAAGAGCCGTTGGGCTCGGTGGAGGGTTGCCAGATAGAGGTGCCGATAGCGATAAGGAGAGCCAAGGCAGCAGCGGCAGCCCAAATATGTTTTGGGATAATGCGCCAACGCTTCTGTACCTTCACTTCTTGAGTTGCTTGCTCCTTCTGCCCCTGCAAAGAGAGCTGGGCGGCCGCCATCATCATATGCTCCATGGCGATTAAGTCCGGGCGATAGGGGCTGTCTTCGGGCTCTTCGAGCAGAGAGATATAGAGGGACACTTCCTCTTCGGGAGAGGTTGAGCCATCGTAGTACTTCCGGAGTAGCTCCTCAAGGTGGCGTGGAGTAGTCATTCTTTTTATCGCTCTAGGGGTGATCAATCTTTTTCAAATAGGGCTCGCACTTCTTTGCGAAGGCGAGATAGGGTGCTTCGTACTGTTGTCTCTTGTAGGCCGAGTCGCTCTGCTGTCTCTTGGTTGGATAGCATCTCGTAGTGCCTTAGTGAGAATATACTTTTTTGGGGTTCGCGTAGTTGCTCTACCCAATGTGCAAGGCGTTCTTCTCCGCTCTTTGCCACAAGCGTACTATGGGGGTCGGCACTATTGTCTATCTGTAGAGCTAGAGCTGTCTCTGCCTCTTTGCCACTCGTGCGCAGCCTCTCGCCGGCACTCTTGAGGTGGTCTAGGCATCGGTTGCGTGCAATACGTACGGCATAGGCTTGTGGCGATTGCACGTTGTCTAGCTCATCTCTCTGCTCCCATAGGCGGAGGTAAACATCTTGTGTGATATCGTTGGCTACCTCTTGGTCTGTAAGTAGGGCCACGCACACCATAAATATCACCTGCCTGAGGGGGAGGTAAGTTTGGTTGAATGTAGCCTTATTCATACAGATAGAGAGTAGAAGGGATGGTGCCTATCAGGCTATTTATTCTCCGTTTGAGCAGGGGCTAAGTGAATAGAACTATTGAGCCTAAAGTGACCTAGTAGGCGGATCACTTGTTGCCGCTTCTCGTTTGTGTACAGGATATACATACCCGTAAAGGTAGGAGCTTGGGGATTGTGTATGCCAAAGATACGTACTTTGTCACTACCCTCACTGGCAAGAGTGATCAATTCACAATCCTCAAACTGGAGGGGAGAGAAAAGAGATGCGACAACCTTCTGTTCTTCTTGGGTGAGTGCTAGCGAACGAGGTATAGAGAGTATGAAAAGACTTTGCTCTTCCGCTTCTTTGAGAGTAAGAGGTAAAGTACCGCTATCACTCTTGAAACTTGATGTTGCCAAAGCATCTAGGAAGTCCCCATCTATCACGGGGGTAGCGCCACTAAACAGCTGAGCCAAGGCTTCAGCTCCAAAATAGCTACACTCCACTCCCTCTATGCGAGCACATTGCTCGAATAGATTCGCAATAGAAGTAGTGGTAGACTGAGCCATTGCACTTAGGCAACCGGCAAACCCCAAGAGGGAAACCAGAAGGTGTCGAATCATCTTTTATTTCTTTGTCATGTGAGTCCTTTGAGAGAGGGGGCACTACGCGTTGCGCTTTTTCGTCTTTCCTTCTTCTCTGTTTGGGCTCTCGCTTAGAGCCCTCTATCCATAAGACGAACTGAGATAGGATTTGTTGCATCTGAGGGTGAAATTTTTTTCGCTCTTGCCCTATAACGAAAAATTTCTAGGGCAGAATTTTCCAAAAAATCAGCCAGAATGGAGACCTCTTTTCAGGTGGAAAAAGAAAAACTTTGGGCGAAAATCTCCCTTTGTTCGTTTCTAGCTGGAATCCCCTGCTTCCTGCTTTGTGTTAAGAATGCGCTTGTTCCTGGAATC